>NZ_JBZYDM010000001.1:0-554950 GCF_058933345.1 Halomicrobium sp. HArcht3-1
GACACCAGATGAAGTGGTACTGGAGTTTGTGGACGTTGGTACGTTCCCTGTCGAACCCACGAGGCATCGTCAGTATATAGAAACTACTCACCTAAAGATGTTACACAGGCATCCAACCCCAGCCGTGGCTACGAGCGTGGAGAGATTCCCAGTTGTCGGCTTCATCCCACCCGTAAACGGGTGGGCTTTCGCCTCGCTACCGCTGTAACCGTTCAATCTCGTTTTAACCTTCACACACTGCTTAGTAGGTCGGGATTCATCGTCCAGATACCCAGGCCATGTCGGGACTCATCGACCGGATGCAGGAACGGACCGCCACGACCGACGAGCGGGCGCGGATCATCGAGATGACCGACGGGGACGCAGACGAGGTCCTCGACGCGCTCGCGTCCGAGACCGGTCGTGCGACGTTCCAGACCCTGTTCGAAGAGCCACGAACCCCCTCCGAGATCGCGGATCGGGTCGATACGTCCGTCCAGAACGTCCACTATCACGTTTCGAACCTCGAAGCTGCGGAGCTGATCGAACCCGTGGATACGATCTACTCGGAGAAAGGCAACGAGATGACCGTCTACGGGCCGGCTAGCGATCCGCTGGTGCTGGTCGGGGACGACACGCGCACGCCAGCGATCGAGCAATCGGTGACGGAAGTCGTCGGCGGTCTCGGGGTGCTCGCCGCGGGGTCCCTGTTCGTCCAGTGGGGTGCCGAGCGGCTGATGCGCCAGCAGGTACGCCCGCCCAGCGCGGTCGGGCCGGCGAGTCCGGACGCGACCCTCGCACCCCCTGAGGGGTCGCTCGCGTGGCTCGTCTTCGAGGTCGTCGAACCCGGCGTGCTCTTTTTCTTCGGCGCGGTGCTCGTCGCGACGCTGGCGCTCGTCGCGTCGCGGCGCTAGCGCCGGAGCAGCCCCAGCAACAGTCCGATCCCGACGACGCCGAGCAGCAGGCCGGCACCGAGTGCACCGACGCCCCCGGGGTCGATGCCGGGCCGTCCGGGTGTCGTATCGTCCAGCGGTGCCGTCGGGGTGGCCGACCGGTCCCCGTTCGCTGGCGTCTGCGTGGCGGTCCGTCCGTCCATGACGACTATCGTTCCGGTGTTGATTTCCTCGCCGTCGGTCGTCCGCAACACGAGATCGTAGTCGTACGGCCCGAGTGGCTCCGAGAGTGTCGACTCCGAGTCGACCATGATCCGGTCACCGTCATCGGCGGACCACAGCGTCGTGGCGTCCGTGCCCGCTGCTTCGGGATCGAACACGGCGATGACACGCCCGTCGCCGTTCTCGTCGACCACCGTCGCGTTCAGCACGTAGTTCGCGTCATCGCTCCCGATCGCGAGCCGGCGGCGGTCGCGGTCACCGACCGTGATCGGGATCTCGACGGTCCGGCCCTGTCGGACCTGCACGACGGTGTCGGCGAGTCCCGCTTCGTCGGCCGGATACGTCGTGGTCGGTCGATCGGTGTCGCTGTCGGTCTCCGTACAGTCACGCACGCAGTCGACGACGCGTCCGTCCGTTCGAGCGATGGCCGTCCCGTTGTACCGGACAGCCACCTCGAAGCCGGTCTCGGGAGGGATGTCGCTAAAGTCCCACGTCGTGGCGAACGTCCCGTCGTCCGTTACGGTCGTCTCCAGTAGCGTGAGAAACGGCGAACCGCCGTCGGTCGAAGCGATTCGAAGCGCGACCCTCGTGCCCGCTGGGAGCGAGGTCGTTCCTTCGAGGCGTTGACTGGGGGCCGACTCGACGACGAGCGTGTCGCCGTCGTGGGTGAACGACGCCGACGGTGCCGAGGTCGTCGTCGTCTCGGTCTGTGTCCCCACGCCGGCGGTGGTCGCCGTCGTGAGCACGAGGAGGGCAACTGTCGCCGTGAGAGCGGTGGTAACTCGCATAGTGGGGACTGTCAGTGCGACCATCTAAGCAACCCCGGTAGCTTAAACGTGGCTTGAACCGCGCGAACGCTGCCCCAGTCGCAACCGTGACCGATTTCGTCACCCCGAGGTGGCGAATATCGTTACGAAGCTCCAGTCATCGGTATCATTCCCGGTTCGCGCGACACAGTCCGCCCCCGAGCGCGAGCGCGCCCCCGACGAGCGCGCCGACGACGCCGAAGCCGGGACCCTCGCCCGCCGTCGTCGACTCGGGAGCGTCGGTCGTCGTGTCGGACGCCGTGACCGCGGTGTCAGCGACGGTCGTCGTGTCGGCCTGCGCGGTTGCCGTGGTATCCAGTGTCTCGCTCGTCGTGGTCAAAGCCGTTTCAACCCCGATAGTCCCAAAGTCCAGAAACTCCTCGTGGCTGTCGGTTCGATAGAGATTCATCTGATAGCCTCCGGTCGACAGCTCCCCTCCGAGCGTCGTCTCGGAGTCGATTACCACACGATCGTCGTCACCGCCTGCCGTCAGCGTCTTGGCCTCTTGTTGGGCTTTCGTGGGATGGTACCGGGCGATGACACGTCCGTCGCCGTTGCCGTCGACGAGTGTCGCGTTGAGTCGATAGCTGACATCCTCGTGGCTGATCGTCAGCGCGACTCGTTCGCGATCACCGACCGAAACAGGGATAATACCCGTTTCCCCGCGACGAACTCCCACGACTCCAGTACCGATAAACTCGATCTCTCCCGTCGGGGGTGCTGGCTCTCTGACATAGAGGTGAACGTTCTCGACCGCCGACCCGCTCTCGTCCGGGGAGAGTTGCACAATGTACTCTCCCGGACCGATCTCGTTTTTCGATCCCAGTTGGGCGTTGACGTCGATCTCGTCCTCGTCGTTGGCGGCGGCGATGGTGGACTCCGAACCGTTTGTCGATGTGGTGTCGACGACGAGGGTGACGCGACCGTCGTCGTTCCCGTCAGTCACCGTCACGTTGAGATCGAGGACGTTTACTTCGCTGATTCGAACGACGCCGTTGTCGTGGTCACCGAGCAGAATCGTGATCCGCGTCTCCTGACCTGGACGCACGATCGTCTCAGCGGGCACTAATTCTCGTTCCGGTTGCGGTGTCGGCGTCACATCGCAGCGTCCAGTGCACTCGATCTGGCCCTGCGTCTTCGCCAGTTCGGTCCCCTGATAACGGATTTCGACGGCGATCTTCGAGCCGGACTGGAGATGACTGAGATTCTCTGTTACGGTGAACGTACCGTTCTCGCCGACTGTGGTCGTCGGTGTTGCCAGGAATGGACTGTTCTCTCCCGATGTAATCTGGACCGTCACCTCCGTTCCTTCCGGGAGGGAGGTCTCGCCGTGGATCTGCTGGCCGGGAGCCGATTCGAGCGTGAGTGTGTCGCCGTCGTAGACGAACGATGCGGTTTCGGTCTGTGTGGCACCGGTGATCCCGGTCGCCATCGCAGCACCGATTAGCACGACCGCGAGGACGAGTGCTGGAGGGCAGCGTCGTATCATCGTGATTCGTGTTCTGAATTTCCCAATGGCTGTAATTAAATATTCGTATTCACATGTGGTCAAAACACGAACCGCTCGCAGCTCGGTCCTGCCGTCTCGGGCTGTCGCCATCACGATCGGTCAGTGCCCTGATCGCCGAAGGGTCGGTGTTGAATTGCTATCGTAACAATTGAAACGATTCACACACCGATCGTACTTCAGTCGTGAGATCGGGTGTGCATTGATTTTAATTGCTACTATAAGTGATCTCGCCGGCGTCGATGTCGATTGCGCGGAGATTCGAGCCGCTGACGCCCACCGGCCGTCGCGACGGAAAGCATTCCGTCGGCAGCGCGGAGCCGTCGCGGATTACGGCGACGACGAGCCACGCTTACGGCCCTGCCGTCCCAGAGTCCGGTATGGATCGCGACGAGTCCGGCGACGGGGTATGGCTCGGCGTCGACGTGGGCGGGACCTTCACCGACGTGGTCGCCGTGGTCGACGGCGACCTGACGACGGCGAAAGTACCGACGACGGCCGACCAGAGCGAGGGCGTACTCGGCGGGATCGAACGGGCGTGTGAACGCGCCGGGATCGAACGCTCGTCGGTCGACCGCTTCCGCCATGCGACGACCGTCGCCGTCAACGCCATGCTCGAAGGAACGGGCGCGGCGACGGCGCTGGTCACGACTGAGGGATTCGCCGACGTGCTCGCGATCGGCCGGCAAGACCGGCCGTCGCTGTACGACCTCGATGCTCGCAAGCCAGACCCGCTCGTCCCGGCAGCGCGCCGGTACGAGGTCGACGAACGAGCGACGCCCGAGGGCATCGAGCGAGCCGTCGATCCCGACGAGATCGAGGCGCTGGCCGAGCGGATCGACGCCGAGGCCGTCGCGGTCGCGACGCTGCACGCCTACGCTCACCCCGACAACGAGCGCCGGATCGCCGAGATCCTGCGCGAGGAACTGGACGTGCCGGTGTCGGCAAGCCACGAGGTGCTGGCTCAGTTCCGCGAGTACGAACGGACCGCGACGACCGTCGCCGACGCCACGCTCACGCCGGTCGTGGCCGACTACCTCGACCGACTCACAGAGCGCGCGAGCGAGCGGGACGTGCCCGCGCCCCGCGTCATGCAGGCCAACGGTGGGATCGCGGACGCCGCGACGGTTCGGGAGCGCGCGGTGACGACCGTCATGTCCGGTCCCGCTGCGGGCGTCGTCGGTGCGGGTGCGTTCGAACCGGACGACGCCGCCGGTGCGATCACGTTCGACATGGGGGGGACCTCCAGTGACGTGTCGCTGGTCAGGGACGGCGCGGCCGAGCGAACGACCGAGGCCGACGTGGGTGGTTACCCGGTCAGGACGCCGATGGTCGACGTGGAGACGGTCGGGGCCGGCGGCGGGTCGATCGGCTGGGTCGACGACGGCGGCGCGCTCCGCGTGGGTCCCCGGTCGGCGGGGGCAGTGCCGGGACCGGCCTGCTACGGGAAGGGCGGCACCGAGGCGACCGTCACCGACGCGGCGCTGGTGCTCGGCTATCTCGGCGCGGAGACGACACTCGGCGAGGACCTCGAACTGGACGCCGACGCCGCCGAAGAGGCACTGGCCGATCTCGCTAGAGCTGCCGATCTCGACGGACCGGTGGCCGCCGCTCGCGGGGTCTATCGGGTCGCCAACGCGACGATGACCCGGACGATCAGGAGCGTCACGACCGAACGCGGCCACGACCCGCGCCGGTTCGCGCTGGTGGCTTTCGGCGGGGCCGGCCCGATGCACGCCGCCGCACTGGCCGACCGCCTCGGCGTCGAGCGCGTGGTCGTCCCGCGGGCCAGCGGCGTCCTCTCGGCGTTTGGCCTGCTCGCGGCCGACGAACACCACGATGCCGTCCGCACGTTCCGGACGACCCTCGCCGACGCGGCGGTCGACCGGATCGAGTCCGTGTACGCCGACCTCCGGGAGACCGTCCTCGACGACGCGAGCGACCGGGCGGCCGCGACCTGTGTGCGTCAGGCCGATCTGCGCTACGCCGGGCAGAGCCACGAACTGACCGTCGATATCGACGCCCCGTTCGATCCCGCGACGGTCCGGGCGACGTTCCACGACGCCCACGAGCGGACGCGGGGTTACCGACTCGACGACGAACCCGTCGAACTGGTCAACTGCCGGGCAACGGCGACGATCGAGGGGAGCGTCCCGAAAAGTTCCTTCGAGGGGAGCGGCGAGCCACGGACCGACACTCGAACGGCCATCTTCGGCGACAGGACGGTCGAGACCCCCTGCTACGACTGGCGTGCGCTCGCGCCGGGGACGACACTCGACGGATCAGCCATCGTCACCGGCGGCGAGAGCACCGTCGTCTGTCCGCCCGACTGGACACTGGCCGTCGACGACGCCGGCACGCTGACTCTGGAGGTGGTCTCGTGAGCGACCGCGACGACGGTCTCGACGCCGTCGAACTGGAGATCGTGCGCAATCAGTTGGAGAGCGTCGCCGAGGAGATGGGCGAGGTACTCGTCCGTGGGGCCTACTCGCCGAACATCACGGAGCGACGGGACTGCTCGACGGCGCTGTTCGACGCCGACGGGCGACTGGTCGCACAGGCTGAGCACATCCCGGTCCACCTCGGCGCGATGCCGCGGGCGGTCGACGCGATCATCGACCGCGACCCCGCTCCGGGCGACGTGTTCGCGCTCAACGACCCCTTCACCGGAGGGACCCACCTGCCGGACGTGACCTTCGTCTCGCCCATCGTCGGCAGCGTTCACGAGGCCACTGTAGCCCCGAAAGACGGGCAAGACGGTGACGACATCTTCGCCTACGCGGTCTCTCGCGCCCACCACGCCGACGTGGGCGGGATGGCTCCCGGGAGCATGCCCGCGGGCGCACGCGAGATCCAGCAAGAGGGATTGCGGATTCCGCCGGTCCGGCTCGTCGCCGACGGCGAGATCAGATCCGACGTGCTCGACCTGTTGCTCGCCAACGTCCGCAATCCGACCGAGCGACGCGCCGACGTGCAGGCCCAGCTAGCGGCCAACGAGCGTGGCGCACGCCGCGTCGGTGAACTGCTCGCCGACCACGGTGAGGACTTGCTCGGAGCGTTCGACGCCGTGATCGACTACTCCCGTCGGCGGATGGCCGCCGAAATCGCCGCCGTTCCGGACGGCGAGTACACGGCGACCACGACCATCGAAGGCGACGGGATCACCGAGGACGACGTGCCCATCGAGGTGACGGTCACAGTGGCAGACGAGACACTCACGGTCGACTTCGCGGGCACCGCCTCGCAGGTCCCGGGGAACGTCAATGCCCCGCTCGCGATCGCCGAGAGTGCTGTGTACTTCGTCGTACGCTGTCTCACAGACCCAGAGATACCGCCGAATCAGGGCTGTTACGACCCGATCTCGGTCGTGGCTCCGACGGGATCACTGGTCGACCCCGAGCCACCGGCCGCGGTCGTCGGTGGCAACGTCGAGACCAGCCAGCGCGTCACCGAGGTCGTGTTCGATGCGCTCGCGGACGCTGTGCCCGAACGCGTCCCGGCCGAGGGACAGGGCACGATGAACAACCTCGTCGTCGGCGGGCCGGCATTCACCTACTACGAGACCATCGGCGGTGGCGGTGGCGCGACCCCGAACGGCGACGGTCCGTCGGGCGTGCAGGTCGGGATGACGAACACGCAGAACACGCCCATCGAGGCGCTGGAGACCGCCTATCCGCTACGGGTCACCGAGTACGCACTGCGGGCGGACAGCGGCGGCGCGGGCCGTCATCGCGGCGGTGACGGTCTCGTCCGCGAACTCGTCGTCGAGACCGATGCGACCGTGTCGCTGCTGACCGATCGCCGACACACCCCGCCGGCCGGCCGCGCGGGTGGCAGCGATGGGACCGTCGGCAACAACGTCGTCGACGGCGAGCACGTCGGTGCGAAACTGACCCGGCAGGTCGCGGCTGGTACCACCGTCCGCGTCGAGACGCCCGGGGGCGGTGGCTACGGCGACGCCGACAGCGAGCGATGACGGCTGCCGACACCACGCTCTCGTTGGCCGTGAGACTAAGTACGAACACTGCATAAAACGGGGTATGGTGGGCGTTAGCGCCCGGTTCGCGCTCGCCGCCGTCCTCGCGGTGCTTGTCGTCGCGACGGCAGCGGCCGGGCTAGATGGGGCAGCGAGCGGCGACGGCGACAGTGCTGCCGGTCCCGCGTCGGGTGTCGGCTTCGGGTCCGACACTGGTCTCGGATCGGGCAACGACAGCGGCGTCGGACTGTCGTCGCCGGAAGGGCGCGCCATCTCGCTGTTGCCGCCCTTTCTCGTGGGGCACGTGCTGGGGTTCGTCGTCCTGCTCTCGATGACGGTGCCGGTCGTCTACGGGGCCGTCGTGGTCTGGCAGGACGGTCTCGGGCGACTCCGGGCGATGCTTGCGGACGCGGCCACACGGCTCGTGATTATCGTGGCCGTGTTCCTCGGTCTAGTCGCACTGTTGCTCTTGCTGTCGTCGTTGCTGGGCAACGGTGGCGGTGGGGCGTTCGGTTCGAACGCCGCCGCCGGGCGTGCACTCGGGGCCAGTGACGGGTGGCGCTCGCTCTCGGCGTCGTCGCTCCCGGTCGTACTGTTGCTGGCAGGTGGACTGCTGGCCGTCGTCGCGCTCGTGACGCGCACGACCCGGTCGGGCACGACGCGTTCGGTCGCCGCCGTGCTGGGCGGTCGCGGGAGCGAAAGCCGGTCCGCCGCCGAGACGCAGGCGACCACGTCCCCGACGCCAAGCCCCGCGGCCGACGTTGCGCCGACCAACGATGTGTACTGGGCCTGGCTCTCGCTCGTCCGCGCCGTCGGTGGCACCGACCACACCGAGACACCGAGCGAGGTGGCGGCCCGTGCGGTCGATCACGGGTTCGACGACGAGGCCGTCGCGACACTGACGGCCGTGTTCCGCGAGACACGCTACGGATCGGGGGTCGTCACCGCCGAACGCGAACGGCGCGCACGCGACGCAGTCGAGCGATTAGGAGCGGTCGACGCTCCAGACGGTGTGGACACGGAACTGTAATTTTACATGGTTGGCATTCGCGAGACAATACCATGAACACCGATCGACTCGGACCCGCACTGGTCGTCGTGCTTGGTGTGCTCGCCATCTCCGCGACCGCTGCGAGTATGGACGGCCCACCCGAGACGCCGACGGCCGGGACGGGGTCGGGCGAGGGGGAGGGGGCTGGTGACGGGACGGGACCCGGACTGAGTGCTGACCCGTCGGCAGCCCTCTCAGGCGGCGATACGTTCGACATCTGGAACTGGCTCCGGCCGGCGCTCGGACTGTTGTTTGCCGCTGGGGCACTCGCGTATCTCCTCTATGCTGTCCGTGAGATCTGGCGTGACGGCATCGACGGGGTCCGACAGGTCGTCGTCCACGCGGTCACCACGGTGCTCCCGGCCGGGATCGCCTACCTCCTGTTCTTCGGTCCAGAGGTGCTCCAGTGGGGGAGCGGGCCGGCCCGTGAGCCGTCGCGGTCAGTCGCACCCGAGTTCGAGCAGGGCGGCGGTTCCACCGATCCCGAAGTCGTCGACACCGCGACCCAGACCCCCTCGATACTGGTGCTCGTCGGTGCGTTCGTGGCGCTCGTGCTCGTCGTCGCGCTGCTGCTGTACGCCCTCGACAGCGAGGACGACGAGTCCACCGTCACGACCGATCCGGCCGGGACCGACGACCAATCCCTGGAGCGCCCGGTCCACGTCGATACACAGACCGCGATCGCCGACGTCGACGCGACCAACGACGTGTACCGGGCCTGGCGGGACTTTGCGTCGGCGGTCGACGGCGTCGACCTTCGGACCCATACGCCGGCCGAGGTCGCCGACCGTGCCAGCGACCGCGGCTTCGACCGACAGGCCGTGCGGACGATCACGGACCTGTTCGAGGAGGTCCGGTACGGCGGGCGTCCGGCCACCAGCGACCGCGAGTCACGCGCTCGGTCGGCACTCGACCGACTCCGCTCGGAGGGTGAGCACCGATGAACCGCCGCTCGCTCGTCTTGCTCGCCATCGCGATGGGCGCGGCCGTGGTCGGTCTGGTGCTCGCGTTCGCTCCGGGCGTTGCCGCTGTCGTCTCTCTCCCGACGATGCTGGTGGCCGTACTGGCCGGCTTCGCGGTGCTTGCTGGCTGTTACAGGGCCTATCTGTGGTTCGGTAGCGACGACGCCGATCGAACGCTGCCCACGCCGGAACGTGGGCGTCCGATCCCGGTTCCGGGTGACGACTTCGACTCGTTGCTCGCTGGGACGCCGTCGGTCGGCACGTCGAGCGGAAACCGGCGTGCACTCGCGGTCCGTGACGACCTCGAAGACGCCGCTATCGCGGTCCTGACTCGCCATCGCGGGCTCTCGGAATCGGCTGCTCGGGAGCGACTCGACGATGGCACGTGGACCGACGACCGCCTCGCTGCGGAGTTTTTCACCTCTGTCAGTGGGTCGGGATCGTCGCTTCGCGAGTCGGTGACTGGGTCGTTCTGGGGGGACGGTCCCTTCCAGCGCCGGGCCAGCCACGTCACCGCAGAACTCGACCGTATCGCCGGCCACCGGGGTGAGGACTGATGTCTTTTGGCTCACCCCCGGAGACGGACGCAGCCACCGAGACGGTCCCGGCGGAGACGGCGGCGTTCGCAGTCGAACCGGGGACCGTCGAGGAGCGCCAGACGAGACGCTGGTACGGCGTCACCGTCTTCGCGCTGCTGGCGCTCGGGATCGGTGTGCTCACCCGCCAGCCCGGACTCCTCCTGACGAGTGCGTTCGGCATCGCTTTTGCCGGGTACGGCCAACTGACCTCGCCACCATCGGTCGACATCGACGTCGAGCGGACGATCAGTGACCACTCGCCGAGTACGGACGGTGTCGTCGAGGTGACCGTGACGGCCACGAACACGAGCGACCAGTTCGTGCCCGATCTGCGCCTGCTCGACGGCGTTCCGCCGAAGCTGACGGTCGAGGACGGCTCGCCACGTCACGCGACGGCGCTTCGTCCCGGCGGCGAGACGACCTTCTCGTACTCGCTTCGGACGCGGCGGGGCCACCACGAGTTCGAGCCAGCGACCGTCCTGACGCGTGATGCAAGCGGCGCGACCGAGCGACGGGGGTCAGTCGAGTCGCCGTCGGCGATCGACTGCGAGCCGTCGCTGCCGACCCGGACGATACCGTTCCCGTTGCGCTCGCAGACGACTCGCCACACCGGTCGCTTCCCCGCCGACGCCGGGGGTCCCGGCGTCGAGTTCTACGCCACCCGGGAGTACCAGACCGGCGACCCGCTGAGCCGGGTCGACTGGAAGCGAACGGCCCGGACCGGCGACCTCACCACGGTCCAGTATCGGGTCGAACGCAGCGTCTCTGTCCTGCTCGTGATCGACGCCCGGGCCGTGGCCTACACGGGACCTGAACCCGACGCCCCGACAGCCGTCGAGGCGGCGATCGACGCCGCCCGCCACGCCTACGTCTCTCTGACGGGTGAGGGCCACAACGTCGGAATCACGACGCTCTCGCCGACGGAGTGCTGGCTCGCCCCCGGGAACGGCGACGACCACCGTGTGCAGGCCCGAGAACTGCTGGCGACCCATCCCGCACTCTCGCCGTCTGCGCCGGACGCGGATACCAACATCTACGCCGCCGTCCAGCGGCTCAAACAGCGCGCGCCGGCCGACGCACAGATCGTCCTGTTCTCGCCGCTGACCGACGACCTCGTCGCCGATTCGGCGATCAGGCTCGACGCACACGGCCACAAGACGACCGTCGTGACGCCGGACCCGACCGCCCACGACACCGCCGGCCATCGACTCGCCAGCGTCCGGCGCGCGAACCGACTGGCGGACCTGCGAACGCGCGGGCTTCCGGTCGTCGACTGGGACACCGAGACGGACTTCGACCGTGCGCTGGCTCGCTCGCAGGGGGGTCGTGAATGAGTACGACGACCGACGCATTCGAGCCGCGCCCGACCCGGATGTCGGTCGTCGCGACTGTCGTCCCTGCGCTCGTCGCCGTCGCCGCCAGCGCGACCACGCTCCCGTCGGCTGCCGGGGCCTTCCTCGGACTCGTCTTGCTCCCGATCGGCGTCCAGCGTGGCTCTCGCCTGCTCCACCGACTCGGCTCGGCGGGGCTGTTTTCAGGCGTGTTACTCTCCGGTGTCGCCGGCACGTCGCCGGTCCTGATGCTGGTGGCCGCGGGGGCCGCCGTCGTCGCCTGGGACGCCGGTGAGCACGGTCTCTCCCTCGGTCGGCAACTGGGCACGGCCGCGACGACGGGCCGCTCACAGCTCGCCCACACCGGTTCGACCGTGGTCGTCGCCACCGTGGTCGGGGCTGTCGGGTACGCCGTCTACCGGATCGCTCGCACCGGCCAGCCGACGACCGCCGTCGTCCTGCTCGTGTTCGCGGCGCTGCTCTTTACGTTCCTGCTGGACCGCTAGGGCGGTCGCTTTTCGAGTCGCTCACTGATCGAAGACGGCGACAACGAGCCGCTGCGTGGGGCGGTCGTGACGACCCTTACTGGCGGGCGACCGTCGGCACCGCAATCTCGTCGAGGACGCTCTCGACGACCGAGGACTCTTCGACGTTCTCGACGCGGGCTTCCGGCGTCAGGACGACCCGATGCGCCATGACTGGCTGGGCGACGGCCTTGACGTCCTCGGGGGTGACGAACTCGCGCCCGCGGATGATCGCCCGGGCGCGGACGGCTTCGAACAGGCGCTGGGTCCCACGCGGCGAGACCCCCACGTCGACGTGGCGGTGTTCGCGAGTCGCACGCGCGACGTTCGAGATGTACCGCAACACGTCGTCGTCGACGGTGACCGACTCCGGGAGCTGTCTGAGGTCGGCGACGTCCTCGGGCGAGAGGACGGTCTCGACAGACGGACTCTGCTCGCTGCGTCCGGCACGGCGCTGGAGGAGTTCGAACTCGCCGTCGTCGTCGGGATAGCCGATCGAGGTCTTGGCGAGGAAGCGGTCGACCTGCGCTTCGGGCAGTTCGAAGGTGCCCTCCATCTCGACGGGGTTCTGGGTGGCGATGACGAAGAATGGCGTCGGGAGGTCGTAGGTGTCGCCGTCGACGGTGACCTGTCCCTCCTCCATCGCTTCGAGCAGGGCCGACTGGGTCTTTGGCGGCGCGCGGTTGATCTCGTCGGCCAGTACGACGTTGGCGAAGATGGGTCCCTCGTTGAACTCGAAGGTGCGGTCGCCTTCGTTGAACACGTGGGTGCCGGTGATGTCCGCCGGCAGGAGGTCCGGTGTGAACTGGATGCGCGAGAACTCCAGCCCGAGCGTCTGGGCGATCGTCTGTGCGGTGAGGGTCTTCCCGGTCCCCGGCACGTCCTCCAGCAGCACGTGCCCGCGTCCGACGACGCCAAGCAGGACCGTCTCGAAGAACTCCCGCTCGCCGATCACCGCAGACTCGATCTCGTCCAGTACCGTCGAACACGCGTCGGTGGCGTCAGCTACGTCCATATTTTCTACTGTCATCCACCCACAATATTACTATCGGAGGGTGTGCCTCGTCGCTGTCTCTCGCCGCTCTCTCCACGACCGAATCGAAACCCCTAAAGAGTCCTTCGCGCTACGATTAGGTGAGCCGAGGTAGCCTAGCCCGGCCAAGGCGGTTGCTTCGAGAGCAACTGTCCGTTCAGGACACAGGAGTTCAAATCTCCTCCTCGGCGTTTTCCGACGAACAACACACCGCGAGCGCAGCGAGCGGTCTGCGAGTCGGAAAACCAGTACGAAGAGATTTGAACCCTATCAGTCGCGCGCAGCAACGCGAGCACGTCTGATTCCGGTTCAAATCTCCTCCTCGGCGTTTTTGAGTGAACAACTGCCTTCGAGCGACCGCTTCGCGTGTCGCTCGACCTGTGAACTCAAAACGCCACATTGAGTGATTTGAACCCTGGAAGTCGCAGCGGACGAGCGAAGCGAGTCCGACCGTCTTCCTCCGGTTCAAATCTCTCCCTCGGCGTCGTTGCGAGAGAAGTGAGCAACGGCTCGGAAAGCTCTGCTTTCCGGCGTTTTCACGAGCGAAGTGAGTGAAAGCACGAGCAGCGATACCTCTCGGCGTTCTTGCGAGTCACAGCGCGAGAGGCCCTGCCCGGTGAACTCGTCCGGTGGCCGAAAGTACTTGCCACTGGTGTCTCCATCTGGTGGCATGACCGACGACCACGCTGACCCGGACCACGCTGGGCAACTCCATCACGTCGAACTGTACGCAGACGACTTTGGGGCGTCGGTCGACTTCTGGGACTGGTTGCTGGGGGAACTCGGATACGAACCGAAGGACCAGTGGGAGGATGGCCGCTCGTGGATCAACGGGCCGACGTACGTCGTCCTCGTGCGGGCCGAGGCCCCAGACCAGCCGTTCGACCGCCGAGCGGCGGGACTGAACCACCTCGCATTCCACGCCGCCGACAGGGCACAGGTCGACGGTATCACGGCCGCTGTCCGCGAACGGGCGGACGCGACGGTCCTGTACGAGGACCGACATCCGTATGCCGGCGGCTACTACGCGCTCTACTGCGAGGACCCCGAGGGTATCAAGGTCGAAGTCGTCGGACCCGAGTGACACCGCTCGCTGTCCCGCCGTCGTACTGTCCGATCGGCGGTAACCGTGACACCCTCGTGGAGGTTCCGGCGTGAGTGGACTCGCTCACGCCCACTCGTCGAGATACCCGTCGAACGCCGCGGCCGCTCGTTCGTAGGGTGCGCTCGTTCGCAGGTCCAGTCCCAGCCGTTCGAACAGGTCGAGCGGGTCCTCGCGACCGGTCGAGCGCAGGAACTCGCGGTAGGTCGCGGGATCGAGGTCACCACCACGGAGCGATTCGCGCACGTGGAGTGCTCCCACCGCACCCAGTACGTACTGGTAGTGGTGGAAGGCATCGCGATACAGTGCGCCGGTGAGCCACTCGGCACGCGAGCGGTCACACTGTTGCAGTGTCGGGTCGAAGCGGGCTTGCGTGTCGGTGTAGGCGTCGGCGATCCGGTCGGCCGACAGCGTCTCGCCGTCGTCGGCCGCCATCGCCAGTCGTCGTTTGAACGCGGCGTTGGCCGCCTGTCCGTAGAGCATTCCGTCGAGACTCTTTTGCAGGCGATTCCGTGCGTGGGCGGCGAGCGGGTCGCCGGCTTCGACGAAGTGTTCAGTCAGCAGCATCTCGTGGAGGAGGCTTGGGACCTCGGAGACGGGGCGTGGGCCGGTCGCGTACATCGTCGGCTCCTCGCGGTAGTGTTCGACGTGGAGCGCGTGGGCGAGTTCGTGGCACAGGTGGTACAGTGTGCGCACGTCGTGCTGGTAGTTCAGGAGGATGTACGCGCCGTCGTCGGCCGAGGACGGGCAGAAGGCGGGGATGTCGCTGCGCTTGTCCGCACACTCGTACACGTCGATGCGCCGATCCGAAACGAATTCGCGGGCGCGTTGCTGGTACGCCTCACCCAGTGGGGCGAGTGCGGCGACGACGTGCTCGATAGCCTCGTCGTAGGGAATCTCCGGGACGGACTGGTCGGCAAGCGGGACGGTCCTGTCCCACGGCCGGACGGTTTCGATCCCCAGTCGGTCGGCTCGCAGGTCACGCGCACGCTCTCGCGGACCGATACAGTCACCGACGGCGTCGATCATCGTATCGTGCAGTTCGGACGAGAACTGAAAGTCGAGACCACTCTCGGGGTAGCTTCGGCCGCTCAGTTGTAGCTCTCGAATCGAGTCGTACTCACGCACGTCCGCGAGTGCGCTGGCGGCGGTGAGCTTTTCGTGGTACGCGGTCGCAAGCGTCCCCTCGAAGTCGGCGAGCGCGTCGAGATACGACTCGTAGACCCGTCGCCGGTAGGACCGGTCGGCGTGAGACAGTGCACCCGGATACCGTCCCTGTGTGATCGTCCGGCGTTCCCCCGCCGGGGTCTCGACTGTCGGTGGGTCGAAGTCCTCGTTTTTCACCGCGCGGGCGATCCGGTCGGCGCTCGACCGCTGCTCGGCGAACTGTTCGACGACCGTCTCGACCGCTGGCTCGCGCCGGTGCGTCGCCTGCCGGCGGAGTGAAGCGAAGTAGTGCCTGCGTTCGTCGAGTGCTGTTTCGACCCCATCGAGCGTCGTCTCGTCGGTCCGCCGGAGGCGGTCGATCCGGCGTGCGACGGCGGTCTCGACCGCGCTCGATAGCTCGCGGCTGGCGGCCATCCTGTCGCTGGCTTCATCGCGGTCGCTGATGCAGTCTCGGAGCGTGGCGTACAGTTCGAGGCGCTGGCTGCGCCGGTACCAGTCGGCGACGGTGTCGACGAGCGACCGGGCCGCTGTGGCGGACTCGATGGGTTCGCTCGGTGGATCGTCGCCGTCGAGATCGGACTGGAGGGCGTCGCGGGCGGCGACCCAGTCGGCCGGCGTCTCGTAGATCTGTGCGGTGTCCCAGGTGTATCGGGACGGTCGGTCTGTATGGTCGGGTAGTGACATCTATCGGTGAACGTCTGCGTGTAGTCGCTGTCGCTCGTCAGAGACGACAGACGAGACGAATCGCTCGGAGGTGGCGCGAACGCCGAGAAACGAGTTTACTGGGTCATCCTTCGACCGTACCTGCACGAACTGTCACACTACCTGCAATTAAACCTTCTCATCCACCCGTAACGAGGAAGATGCCGACGCTGACGGTGAGGATCGTCAGCAGGAAGGTCACGGCGAGTGCCCCACCGAGCGAGACGACGGCGTTGGCCGTCGAGGCGAGCGTCTCGGTGCGGTCGTTGCCGAAGACGGTGACGTTTGCCTTCTCGCTTGCCATGCCGGCTTCGACGGGTTCGAGGTCGGCGGTGGCCCGTTCGGTCAGGTCGGCGATCAGGGCGATCAGGTCGTCCGTGGGGATGGCCTGCCCGACCTGATTCTCGGCTTCGACGGTGTTGACGATGTGGGTGTCCGTCGTCATCACTTCGGCGTCGTCGATACCGTCGAGCGCGTCGACGATCTCGTCGCGCAGACCCGGTTCCATGTTGTTGCCGTCGATCAGGACGTAGGCCGTCCGCACGCCGTCGACCTCGAAGACGGCGACGCGGATACCAAGCGGGCCGATGCCTTGCTGTGGGACCCAGTCGGTCTCGTCCCACGCGACGCCACAGTGCAGTTGCCCCCGGTCGGCAGCGGCGAGCGCTTCGCCGAGTTCCCCTGCACCGTAGATCATGTCGAACGAGCGCTTGCTGCCGGGGACGACGTGGCCCAGATCCTCGCCTTCGAGACCGTTGTTGCTGTTGTGGGCGTCCACGAGGAGCACGTCGTCGAGCGATCCGGCGCGGGCCTCCGATGCCGCGGACAGACCGACGGCGTAGGCCACGTCGTCGGCGAAGCCCGGCGCGAACGTGGAGACGATCAGGGCGTCGTCGCCGACGGCCTGTCCGAGCAGTGACGCCTCGCCTTCCTCGATCCGGCGGCCCGCCGTCGCTTGATCGGTGTAGTCGAGGCGCTGGTAGGCCGTCTGGGCGGCCGAGAGGATCGTGTCGACCTCCCGTTCGGTGACGAGGTTGAAGTCGTGGCCGGCGGTGGCGTGTGGGGGAAACGCCAGCCCATCGGCTTCCTGTGCGACGCGTTCGGGGAGATTGCCGCCGCCGATCTCACCCATCGGGCCGGGGTGGATCATCGGCAGGACGAACCGGGCCTTCTCCTCGCCGCCGGGCCGGCGCACCGAGAGGACGGTGACGGGGACGAGCGCTTCCTCGCCCAGTTCCTCGAAGAAATCTTCGAGTTCGCGGGTGCCTTCCGCAATGTGGCCGATGAAGCCCTGAATGAAATCGAGCACCGAGACGCCCAGACTGGAGCGCCACGGGCGATCCAGCAGCACGAGGAACAGCCACACTGCACCAGCGTAGAGGACGCACATGAGCGCGAGCAGTCCGAAGTCGATCGGTTCGACGAACTGGAGTTCCGGCGGGGCTTTCTCGGGGCGAGAGAGCCAGGTGCGCAGCGTCGGATTGTCGAGCAAGACCGAGGTCGTCCCGGTGTAGACCGACAGTAGTACGCCTGCAGCGGCGGTCTGGATCCCGGCGGGGATCGCAGCGATCGGTAGCGAGTGGCGCGAGACGGCCATCACGACCAGCAGGCGAAGCGCGAAGATGCCGGCGAGACTGACCAGCAACGCGTCGAGGACGAACTCCTGTGCGAACGTCGTCAGCACCGAGATGGCCCCCGCGCCGACGAGGAACGCGATCACGATCAGTTCACAGAACAGCGCCAGCAACGAGGCACGGTTGGGCGTGAGTTGGCCGCCCAGTCGGTTGTCGACGTAGGACGTGCCGACGCTCGCGACGACAGTCGGGATGCCGACGAAGAACACGCCCTGCCAGGCGTCTTCGAGGACGAAACGCGAATCGAAGGCAGCGATGCCGGTGACGGCAGCGAACACCAGCGCAAAGGCCACGCTCGTGTACCATCGCGGGGCGCGAAAGATGAATCGCGAGAGACCCGCGAGGTTGCCTTGCGTCGCTGTCATACTGTCAGGAACTCCATCGAACAGTTTAAAACTACTCGTCGTGGTCCGCCGTGTGCGGCGCTGTCACTCGTTTTGCCGGTCGCTCGATCGTCACTCAGTTACCGTCACAGACCGCGAGGAAGTTCTCGAAGACGGCTTCGCCCTCTTCGGTGTGGGCGACCTCAGGGTGCCACTGGACGCCGAAGCGATCGGTCCCGTTGCTCATCGCTTCGACGCCGCAGACGTCCGAACTCGCCGTTCGCTCGAAGCCCTCGGGGACTTCCTTGACCTCGTCGGCGTGACTGGCCCAGACCCGTGTTTCGGGTGCGAGCGAGCCGACCAGCGGGTCGTCCTCGTCGTCGATTCGGACGGTCACGTCGGCGTAGCCGCCGTACTCGCCGGCACCGACGCGTCCGCCCAGCTGGTCGGCCATCAGTTGCATCCCGAGACAGATGCCGAGGATCGGCACGTCCATGTCGAGGTAGTCGGGGCAGTTGCCGATGCGATCCATGTCCGGCCCGCCCGAGAGGACGAGACCGTCGGCGTCGATCTCAGCCGGTGGTGTTTCGTTGTCGACGAGTTCCACGTCGACACCCATGTCACGCAGCGCACGCTGTTCGAGGTGCGTAAACTGGCCGTGATTGTCGATAACGGCGATCCGAGTCATTACTACAGGGGACGCTATCGCTCCGTATATATCTCTTGATCACGGCCCCGGTCCTCGTGGCCGGGATCGCTTCGAGCGTGCCGTCGCGGTGTCCGCGCACGCGACCGACTCAGCGATCGATTCGACGGAGTCGCTCTGTGAGGCCTTCACTCTCGCCGTTCGGGGCTGCTGGGAACACGAGTGCGACCCGATTACCGCCCACGTCGCTGGCGTCGAGTTCGATGTCACCGCCGTAGCTCTCCATGATCGACTGGACCAGCCAGAGACCGACCCCGGTCGAGTGGTTCAGTGTCGTCTCCGTGCCCCGTTCGAACACCGACCGTTCGTGGTCGGGAATTTCGGGGCAGTCGTCCACGACGTGCACCCGAACGCTGTCGCCGTTCCGCCCGATACCGACCCGGAGATAGGGGTCGTTCTCGGCGTGCACGATCACGTTCTCGACGACGTTGTCGAGGACGGTCCCGACCAGCCAGTCGCCGTACACCCACGCCGAGTCGGGAAGCTCCGTCTCGATCGTCGCGTCGGGATAGGCCGCCTCGACGGCGTCGACTCGTTCCCGAACGTACGGCACCACGTCGAGCGGGCGCTGGCTGTGGTGTTCTGCGGCCAGTGCGACGTCGATCTGGCGTGCCTTCTCGGTGGTCGACACGATCTCGTCGACTTTTCCCTGCAGTTGTGTCACTCGGTCTGCTTGCTGCCCCGAGACGTTCGCTTCGAGTTCACCGAGATGGCCGAGGATGACCGTCAGGTCGTTCCGAAGATTGTGGCGTAACACGCGGTTGAGTACGTGGTTGCTCTGTTGCAGTCGGTGGTTCGTGTGATGGAGTTCGAGCACCGTGCCGACGAGGACGCCGCCGACGCCGCCGATCGCGATGCTCGTCGCCAGCAACACTGGGACGAGATTGCTCAGCGGAAGCCCGTACGCGAGAATAGCGACGTTACACAGCGTCAGCAGTCCGATCCCGAATCCACTCCACTTCGCGACGCGCCACACCTGATCGCCCTCGATGCCACTGGCCGGGAGCCAGTAGTGTGCGCACGCGAGTGTCAGCGAGGGGACCAGCCCACCCACGAGCAGGATGCCGGCCAGCCAGCCGGCTTCGAACACGACGACGGCGTGGCCGAGCAGCGCGAGCGTCAAGGTGACGCCTGCTGCGACGACGTACGACTGTCCCAGCGTCTGCTTGGTGACCTCCATCGCTGTCTGTGCCGTGACCTCGCTCAGCGACGACTTAACCGTGTCTTCGGAGTATCAGTGCTGATACTCGGTCGGGTGATCACTCGTCGTCGTACCGGTCGGCGGCCGATTCGAAGCCCAGTTCGGACTGTTCACGGGTGCGACGACCCTCGCGTTCGGCGATCGCTTCGGGGTCGGGGCGTACTTCGTCGTCGATGCGCGCCCACGACTGGTGGACCTTGGCGTGACACCACCGACAGAGATAGAGCGTGATCTCGTGGCACAGGTCTTCGTCGCTCGCCACGCGGTAGGAGAGATGGTGCTCCTCCAGCAGTGGCCGCTCGTCTGAGTGGGCCATCCGCCGTTCTTCGAGACCACAGCGCGCACAGGCCCGGTCGTGTTCTCGGCAGCGAAAATGCGGGCAGTCGGCCCAGTCCCACGGACCGGCCGGTTCGTCTCCAGTCGAGGCGCTCGGGTCGTGGCCGTCGGCGTCGGCGACCACAGGGCACTGGAACTCCTCGGCGCTGCGGGCGTCGGCAAACTCGGGATCGTGGTGACCGTGTTCGACCGCCCACCGGCACTTGCCCTCGTCGGTCACGAAGTCACAGCGGTCGACGTGCGCGTACGGATCGTCCACGCCGACGCTCGTTCCGCCCGGTGCCTTCTCCATACACCCAGTCAGCGGGCGACGACCGTGAATCTGTTCCACGGGATCGCCGGCCGAGGCGAGTCAAGTCGACGCCGTCCGTGTACTGTCGGCTCTCATTTCACGAACGGGTTCGAAACCCGAGTGGCGAAATCGGTCACGGACTGGCAGCCGGCAATCACGCTGCTGGCTGCTCGGAGTCTGCTTCGACGGACTGTTCGTCCGCACGACCGAACTGTGTCTTCAGTTCTTCGAGTTCCTGCTCGACGCGGCGTTCAGTCGAGCGCCGCCGAAGCTCACGGTCGATCTCGTCGCCCTCGGCGAGGACGTCGTCGAGAGCGCCGCTCTCTTCGAGTTCCTCCAGTGCGGCGGCCCGGGCTTCCATCTGTTCGGTCCGCTCGGCGGCACGTTCGACCGCACGAGATACGTCCGCGAATTCGCCGCTGACGCCGGTGAACGCCTCGGCGACGCGTGCAGATGCGCGCGCGGCTTCGTGGCGCGCCTTCAGGGTCTCTTTGTGAGTTCTGAACCCTTCGATGCGACCGCGGAGCGTGACTTGCCGCTCGACGAGCTGGTCCTGTGTGGCCTGCAGGCGCTCGATCTGTTCGTCGAGGTCGGTCAGCTGATCCGCGGTCGCGTGTTTTTTCTCCAGCGCCCGTCGCGCGAGGTCCTCTCGATCCTGTTTGATCGCTTCTTTGATCTGTCCGTCGTACTTCTCGACCGTCGACCGCAGCCGTTCCCGGTGCAGTTCGAGTCGCTTCTTCTGGGTCGTCAGATCGGCGATCCCGCGATTGATGTCCTGCAGTTCGTCCCGCAACTGTTCGTAGGAGTAATCCAGTTCGGCGACGGGATCAGACGCGCGGTTCAGGATGCCGTTGATCCACGCACGGATCGTAAACCAGAGGCGGTCTACGAGTCCCATCAGCGTCCCTCGCTCTCGATGCGTCGGCGGTGACTGGTTCGTGTGACGACCATACGGCGACTACGACCGAGACCGGGGTAAATTTGTTGTCTATCGTGAACGTTTGCGGGACCGGCGCCCGCAGTCGAGGAACGCTTTTGACCGACGCCACGCAGGGGTCTGGTATGCGCATCGTCCACGAGCGAGACGGCGACCGCCGAACCCTGGCGACGAACGTCGAACTGGCCGATACGGCGCTCAAACAGATGCGAGGGCTGATGTTTCGGCGCTCGATTCCCGAGGACTACGCGCTCGTGTTCGAGAAGGACGCACCCGGGTTTCCGCTCTCGCTGGTGACGAGCAATCGGTCGAAGATGGACGCTCACATGCTGTTCGTCGCCATGCCCATCGACGTGGTCTGGGTCGACGACGGCACGGTCACCAAGGCCGCAACGCTCTCCCCGTGGACCGGCTCGGGGATCGCACGTGCGGACACGATGATCGAGCTTCCCGCCGGCACGGCCGACGAGGTCGATCCTGGCGACCGAATCAGCATCGACGACGATCGAGACCAGTGAAACGGCCCTGCTCTGTCCATAGACGCCACGCCACGGTTCGACAGCCTAAATCTGCCTTTACTAGTCTAATATCTCTGAATAGAATCGATCTTCTGTCCCTATTTTAGTGTCTGTGGGGCCTTTTAGCTGCAGCTTGAGTACAAATGCAGCTATTAGAGTAAGAATTAGCAATTATGGTTTCATATAGATCATTATTGCCTCTGACCTTGACAGCGTAGTCCAGAAGTGGACCGTCTCCACCGCCCTCGAACGTCCAGACGGGATTCGGTGCTGTTGTCCGGTGATTCGATATCGAACAACGATTCTCGTCACGTGGAGTATCGGACGATGGTCGGTCACCATTGTCGTATCGAATCTTCTGTATCCAGTAATGCTGAATCGAGGTGTGCAAAGGCGGATCGAAATTCGATTTTGCTCACTGCTACTCATCGGTGACGTTCTCGGCCGACGTGCTGTTTCCAGCGACCTACCTTTACAGCATTAATGCTGTAATGGCTGGCGGCTTCGAGACGGATCGACGACGACTACTGGTGCATCGTTTCTCCGGAGTGATCGTTTTGTATCCCGTGATTGATACCTGATACGGGTCGGCGCCCGAATCCACGACTGAATCGTATTGGCTGATATTGAATAATATTCTGTAGTACTGGACAGATGAGGTCTCATATAGGATTCTATCGGTGCGTTACTGGAACAAGATTTACTGTTGACGATCAGCACCACCTCACTGGACGAGAGAACGCCGTGATTCTCGCCGCTCTGGCCTTCAAAGTGCATTTCTACTAGTACTGGAGTATTGTTCTGCAATGCTGGACGAAGTCTCGTCGGCACGACTGTCCTGTCGCTCGTCGGCACAGTCGCGTCCCGATCACCGGTTCGTGCGCTCCCGACGGCCATCCGATCACGTGTAGGTGATGTTCAGTTCGATCACGTTCGCGACGCTCTTGAGTTTGGCCGGCAGTTCGGACCGGAACCGCTCGCCCTGCAGTCGACTCGTCGGCCCGGAGACGCTGATCGCCCCCTCGACGACGTTGTCGTTGTTCACGATCGGGACGGCGACACATCGGAGTCCCTTGACGCGTGCTTCGTCGTCGAACGCGACCCCGTCCTCCCGGACCTGTTCGAGCCGTTCGAACAGTTCCTCGCGGTCGGTGATCGTGTTCTCGGTCATCTCGGGCAGGCCGTGTTGTTCGATGATCTCGTCGACACGCTCTTCGGGGAGGTACGCGAGGATGGCGTTGCCGAGTCCGGTGCTGTGCAGATTGACCCGCTGGCCGATGTAGGAGTCGGTCTTGACTGCGTCGTCCCCGTGCGCGCGATGAATATAGATACCCCGTCCGTTCTCCTCAACGAGGAGGTTCGCCAGTTCGCCGGTCTCGTCGGCCAGATTCGTCACCTCCTCTTTGGCGATCTCGTAGATCTGTTCTCGGTGGCGAGCCTTCCCGCCCAGTGCGAGGTGTTTGAGGCTGAGTCGGTAGCTGTTGTCCTCTTTGACGACGTAGCCCGCCTGTTCGAGGGTGCTCAGATAGTTGTGGATGCTGCTCTTCGAGAGACTGAACGACTCGGTGAGATCCGTCAGCGTCGCCTCGTTACACTCTTTTAGTTCTTCGAGGAGTTCGAAGGCTGTCTGGACTGACTGAATCTCGTTGGACCGCTTCTGTGGCATACCCTCCCATTTCGACCATGCCATAATAAATCTGATCCACCAATGATGGACCGATGTCTGTAACGGACGAACGCCCGAATCCGGCGTCGCTGGCGGGTGTCGCGAACTTCCAAACAAATATATGGGTGGCCCGGAAGCCTTCTCGTATGTCACAGTTACCAGCAATCGGACTCGGCACGTGGCAGAACACCGATCCAGACGCCTGTCGTGAAAGCGTTCGCACCGCGCTCGAAGTCGGGTACCGCCACATCGACACGGCACAGTACTACGGCAACGAGGAACTCGTCGGCGAGGGGATCGCCGAGGCCGACGTAGCCCGCGAGGACGTCTTCGTCGCGACCAAGGTCCACGCCGAGAAGTTCGGACTCGCTCACGACGAGGTCATCGAGGGACTCGAAGTCAGCCTCGACCGCCTCGGACTGGACTCGCTCGACCTGCTGTACGTCCACTGGCCGGTGGGCAACTACGACGCCGCCGAGACGATGCCGGCGTTCGACGAACTCCGCGAGCGGGGCCTGATCGATCACGTCGGCCTGAGTAACTTCTCCGTCGAGTTGCTCGACGAGGCTCGCGAGCACCTCGAATCCCCGCTGTTCGCCCATCAAGTCGAGATGCACCCCCTGCTCCAGCAGGACGAACTGCTCGCCCACGCACAGGCCCACGACTACAACCTCGTCGCCTACTCGCCGCTGGCACGGGGCAACGTCTTCGAGATTCCCGAAATCGAGGCGATCGCCGACAAACACGGCGTCAGCGAGTCACAGGTCAGCCTCGCGTGGCTCCGTTCGAAAGAGAACGTCCACGCGATTCCGAAGGCATCGAGCGAGGCTCACATCCGCGACAACCTCGCCGCGCTCGATCTCGAACTCGACGCCGAGGACATCGAGCGGATCGACGCCATCGAGCGCACCGAGCGGTACGTCGAGCGCGACGGCGCGCCGTGGCTGTAAGTCGACGCACCGTCACTCGTTCGTCTGCCGTTTCCTCCGCTCGCCACTCACCGCACAGCGCGGTGGCGCTGGTATTCCGTCGTCAGTGAAAAACGGGCTGTCGTCGCTCGGTTGTCGCGTCCGTTCGCAGGCTCACCAGGAGGTGATCGTGATCTCGCGAAGCGGTCGTTCGAGAGGCACGTCGACCACGCCGCCAGTGTAGTGTGAGAGATAGAAGCCGACGATCATCTCCAGCGAACTCGTCGCTTCCGTGCCGGGCGAGTAGTTCTCGCACTCGCCGTTGAGCAGGTCCTGTACGTGTCTCGCGGCGTTGGCGAAGGAGTTCTTGTAGTCCTCGTCCCAGGTCCAGACGCCGTCGATCCCGCGGAGGTCCCGCTCGACGTGTTCGCCGTCTTCGAGGCTCCAGTAGCGCCACTCCCCGTCGTCGTTGTTGAGGTACAGTTTCCCCTCGGTCCCGATGAAGTTCAGCGTCATCGAGGACACGTCTCGCGGGATCGTACAGTCGACCGTGACGAACGTGCCGTCGTCCATGACGACGTAGCCACCGCCGCCGGCGTCGTCGACGGTCTCGTCGACCGCCAGCGAGTCGACGGCCTCGTTCTCGCCCGTGATGTAGCCGTTGACCTGCTCGGGTTCGGCATCGAGCAGGTAGACGAGCGTGTCCAGGACGTGCGTCGAATTGCGCATCAGTTCCATCCGGTACTGGGTGCTGACCGACTTCACCTCGCCGAGGATGTTCTCGTTCTGGATCAGGTCCCGGAGGCGCTGGAGCTTCTCGGTGAATCGAAACGAGTGGTTGATCACCAGTTCGGTGTCGGTCTCGTCACACACCGAGACCATCTCCCGGGCCGCGGCGACCTCGGAGGCGATGGGCTTCTCACACCAGATCACGTCCGGGTCGGCCGCCGAGCGTGCGGCGTCGATGGTGTGCTCGTGGTGAAGAAAGGAGGGCGTACAGATCGAGACGACATCGAGGTCTTCTGTTTCGAGCATCTCTTCGTGGCCCTCGTAGCGATTCCACTCGGGGATGTCCCACGCCTCACCGAACGTATCGAGTTTCTCGGTGTCGACGTCGGCGACCGCGACGAGTTCGATCTCGTCGGTGTCCGCGTAGCCGCCAGCGTGGCTGGCGTCGATCTTCTGTTTCCCGATGGCGTCCTCGTCGTGCATCCCGAGGATACCCATGCCGGCGATACCGCCTGTTCCGATGATGCCTGCGTTGTAGCTCATGTGTTCGATCAGTCTCCGCTGTGCGAGCGGGCTATCGCAGTGTCGAGTCGAGCGATGGGCTGGTGCCACTGCTCGACTGACCCATGGGACCTCAGTTTGATATCACCACGTATAAATCCTTGAGTTTCCCGTCTGGCGAAGTGATAGGTCTCGGCCCCAGATCGGTTCTGCGTTCGCGGGTCCCAAGCTACAAGACGGTCTCCGAGCAAGTGGGCGTATGTCAAATCCAGTGGCGCAGAACCCGCTCCAGAGCCGTTCGGACGTACAGCGCGCGGTCAGGCAACTGGTCGCCCCGCTCGAAGCCCACCAGAGTTCCGGGGGCGCACTGATCCGGCCCGGCGAGACCAGCGCGTGGTTCCCGAACCACGAGGCCGGCATCGAGGGGTACGCCCGGTCGCTGTGGGGACTCGCCGCACTCGACGCTGGCGGCGGATCGTTCGACGGGTGGGATCGCTACCGCGCGGGCCTCATCAACGGCACCGACCCCGACCACGCCGAGTACTGGGGCACCATCGAGGACGGCCACCAGAAGGTCGTCGAGAGTTCCTGTCTCGGGATGGCGCTCGGACTGGTCCCCGAGCACCTCTGGGAGCCACTCGACGACGGCGAGCGGGCGAACGTTCAGCAGTGGCTCACGGCGGCCAACGGCGAGTGGATCCCGGACAACAACTGGCGCTTCTTCCGTGTCCTCGCCAACACCGGACTGGCGTCCGTGGGTACCGAGTACGACCGGGAACAGGTCGAGACGGACCTCGACCGACTCGACGAGTTCGCGCTCGGTGACGGCTGGTACGCCGACGGCCCGGACGCGCCGGCCGACTACTACTGTGGGTGGACGATGCACGTCGAGGGGTTACTGTACGCGTGGCTGACTGACGACGACCCGGAACGGGCGGCGCGCTTCCGGCGGCGCGCGGTCGAGTTCGCCGACGACTATCGCTACTTCTTCGAGGAGCGTGGCCGGGCGATCCCCTACGGTCGCAGCCAGACCTACCGGTTCGCACAGGCGGCGTTCTGGGGTGCGCTCGCGCTCGCCGGTCGCGACGCCGATCTACCGTGGGGCGAGGTGAGAGGGCTGTGGCTGCGAAACCTCCGCTGGTGGTTCGACCAGCCGATCTTCGCCGCCGACGGGACGCTGACGGTTGGCTATCGCTATCCGTCACTGAAGATGACCGAGCCGTACAATTCGGCCTCGTCGCCTTACTGGGCCTTTCGCGCGTTCCTTCCATTGATCGTCGATGCTGACCACCCCTTCTGGACGGCCGAGGAGCGTCCGCTGCCGGCCCTCGACCGCCAGCGCACGCTCGACCACGCGAACCTCGTCGTCCGGCGGGAGGCGGACCACGTCGTCGCCCTCACCGGCGGCACCGACGCCCCGAACTACCCCCACAAGTACGACAAGTTCGCCTACTCCACTCACTTCGGATTCGGCGTCGACGACGGGATGGCGGGTCTCGAAGCCTGCGGCGTCGACAGCACGCTCGTGGTCAGCGCCGACGGCGAGCACTACCGCGGTCGCTCGGCCGACCTCCGGTCGACCGTGGACGACAGCGTCGCCGCCTCGAAGTGGCGGCCGCTCGACGACGTGACCATCGCCTCGTGGGTCGTCCCCGCCGGTCCGTGGCACGTCCGTGCCCACCGTCTCGACACGGAGCGACGGATCGAGAGTGCCGAGGGTGGGTTCGCACTCCCGACGACCGAGGAGCGCCACGCGGAAGACGTGACCGAGGTGACTGACGATCACAGCGCAGCAGTGCGATTCCGTGACTTCAGCGGCGTGCAGGCGCTCTCCACGTCTGGGGCTGGTGACACGACGGACGGTGACGTGGTCCGCCCGTCGCCCAACACCAATCTCCAGCACCCTCGCACTGCCGTGCCGGTGCTGTCCCGGTCGTTCGAACCGGGGACCCATCGCTTCGCCACAGCCGTGCTCGGTGTCCCCGGTGCGACGGCGGTGCCCGAGGCGTGGGCCTCGCCGCCGACCGTCGAGTGGACGGACGACGGCGTCGACGTGTTCGACGGCGATGGGTCGCTGGTGCGGTCGCTCGACGGTACACGAATTGAGGACCTGCAGACCAACGACTGAAAAACGGACGGCGGGACGATCAGTGCGACAGCGAGGTCGAAAAGTCGCCGTCGTCGAACTCGATGGGTGTCGGTTCGTCGACGACGCGGAGGTCGTCGCGGTCGCGTGCTTCTTCGACGAGCGCCCAGCCCCCCCGCCGCAGAAAGATCGACTCGCCGATCCGGGCGCTCAAAGCCAGCGGCGACGCCAAGACCCGCGACCAGATTGCCATCCACGGCAACGCCGCCCTGTTCGTCGACTGCACCTCGTTCCCCGACGACGACTGGGCGCGCATCCTCGGCGAACGCCCCGACGTGGGCCACGAACCCGCCGTCGTCTTTCGCATGCGTCCCGACGATCGCACTGAAGGCTACATCAAGGGGACGCTGCATCTGGACGTAGAGACCGTTCTCGAACAGCCTGCGCGGTAGGATGACGGTTCCTCTGGATTTGGTGGTGTTTCACATGACTGCTGTGAGTGATACCGTCAATAGGTGCCTCTGGAAGACTCAGGTATCACTCATTCGAAAGTAATCCGAGTAGCTGTTGGCCGTCATCCGTTATCCGGTACTCGGTCTTGTTTCGACTATCGTTCTCCATCACCAACGACTCTACCATTCCAGCCTCCTCCAAGTCGTTCAGGTGGCGGTACACGACAGGAGCTGAGACACCCACATCTTTGTGCAACTGATACCCGTGGCTTGGTGCATCGTCGAGCCGTCGCAGTATCTCCATCTTCGTTGCCCCGATTAGCGACACTGCTTACTCTGTTCCCCCGTCACTCATTTTTACTTTACAAAGCATAGATAGCATATATAGCAAGAAAGCTAGCTATAGTAGCCATTGAACGTCAATACACACCCAAGTGCACGATTGCACTGCGATGGGTGTGTAAATCGCTTCAATTGTTACTATAGTCGAGCGACTCCACAGCCTTCTTCCACGCTGTTTTGTTCTCCTCGGCTGCTCGCATCTCGTTGAGGAACTCCCCGACAGCCGTGACGAATTGTTTCCGGCCGGCTGTTTCACTGAACTTCAGGATACTCAGGAGATCGTCTGGATAGACGAGAATGATCTCGACGTTGGTTTCGTCGATCTCGTCGATCGCGGCCTGCCTTTCCGCCTCGTTTTTGAAGCCTTGGCCGACCACATACAGATACTCCGCGAGCCTGTTTTCGCGGGCTTTCGTAATGGCGTGTTGTAGATCACTCCGTTCTGTCGGCTTATCTTTCACCTCTATCGCCCGAATCAGTTCTTCGTCACAGCATACTTCTACGTCGCCCGCAGCATTACTGAACTCGTCGGGAACATTTGCGTGTTCGGCTTCGATGTTGAATGTCCCATCTCTATTGGTGTAATATGTCTTCATTACGGCGGCTGTTACGGACGCTAATCGTTCACCGCCACCAGATACCTCCATGAATTCGCTGACCCTCTGTTGTAGGCTGTTGTACGGAACATCGGACTTCGGTGGTCGAAAATCGACCGTTTGGGGTTCGAGTTGGGCAATCTCGTAGAGTGTCTGTCGTAACACGTCTTCTGGATCAATCTCGCCGCTGTTCGTCTTCTCTTCTAAACGTTCGAGAAGGTCGTAGAGTCGTTTGTGCGCTTGCTCTGACCGATACGAATTCTCCATCGAAAACGCGGGATACCGAGCGGGTTTGTTCAAAAACGGTTCGTTCGAGCCGCCGAGACGTTCCCCGTGTTCTTTTTCCCATTCCACGACGACCTGATGACCGAGTGAACGGGCGTTGTATGCACCAGGATCATCCCACTGCGCCTGCATCGCTCTGTAGTGGATCGCTGGGTTGACTGCTTTTGCGATCACGTTCGTAACGAGGATGTATTTATACGTGAGCTGTGAGGCGTTCAGCACTTCACTGATCGTACTGGCAATAGATCTGTTATTGAGATAATTCACCTCTCCGCTGTCGTCACTTCGCACCTGATTCCACTCTGCTTCTATAATCCTCTTGGCTGCTGAGTTGTCGACACTCTCTGCCAAATTAGACACCAATCGTAACCAACGATAGGTGATACAAATGCCATATAAATCAAATAGCACACGTATAGCAATATTGCTATACTGTTGGGGTGTTATTCGTCGGTCGCTTCGAATAGCGTCGCTTGGTCTGCATCTTTATCGATGCCGGGGGAGACCTCTCGGTTCGGCGGTTCGTAGTTGAGCCACAGACTTTCGACCCGAGTGTCTTTCGTCGTGTGCATCGTCTTCTCTTCGTCGTCGACTCGGTTCCATCCATGGTCTTCGAAGACCTCTTCGTACAGATCACACTGATAGCCCGAGACTGCGACTTTCCCTTCACAGTTTCGCAGGGTTTCGGCGAGCTCTCGATGCTCATCGTCTGTCATCTCGTGCCCGTACGAGTTCGTATCTCCACGCGCAGCGTGGACGTACGGCGGATCACAGTAGAACAACGCATCTTCGTCGTCGTGACGGTCGATGACTTCGATCGCGTCCTTGTTCTCGATTTGGACACGGCGGAGTCGATCTGCCACGTCGTAGAGCTGTTCGAGGCGGCCGTGCCACCGAGAGACAGCACCGGACATCTCTCGACGTGACGTGCTCTTACAGTACGCCCACCGTCCTGGTGTCGCCTCTTGGGCGAGACCACTTCTCGTCTGCCCTGCTCGGACGAAGAACAGACGTGCTTGTTCGATCTCGCTGAGGTCGTCGTTGTGTTGCTGTTCGACTGCGTGGGCCAGTTCTTCACGGGAAAACGGCGTGAGTGCGATCTGTTCGAGCAGTTCGTCCCGATTCTCGCGTAGCACTTTAAAGAACGTCACTACGTCACCGTCGATGTCGTTGTACGTCTCGACAGGGCTGGGTTCTCTGTTGATGAGGACAGCAGCACTCCCACCGAATGGCTCGATGTATTGGTCAGTTTTCGGGAGTTGAGCGAGAATAAAGTCGAGGTGACTGTATTTGCCGCCGTACCACCGGAACGGAAGCGCCTTTCCCATGTATGCTGCAAAATGGCCCGGTATGACTTATAAGGATTCGCTTCACAGGAGATGCAACACTGGCAGTCACCACTGCCCGAGAATTGATCTGTCGTGATATCGTCTCTGTTGCTCCTCAGTCGTTGCGGCGTGAGAAGAAGCCTCGGCCGGAATGTGAACAACGCGAAGACGTGCTCGCGTTCGCTGCGCGCGTCTTCTTTCGATTCAAATTCCGGGTACAGCTTTCGCTCCTCACGTCCGTTCGTCGCAGAAAGCCTAGGCCGGAATTTGAATCCGGGGTCTCGTCCTTACCAAGGACGCGCTTTACCGCTAAGCTACCCAGGCACGCATTCACTGGTAGTCGGGAGTTGTCTTTAGGCGTTTCGATTCAACCCCGGTACGGGAATCCGTCTCAGTGATCGGCAGAGGTGCGGACGCCGTCGGTGGCCGTCGCGTCGGTCGCGGCCAGCGAGACGAGCGTCTCGATGACCTCGTCGTCGTCGAAGGTCTCAGCGGGTGGTAGCGAGTCGTCGACGAGGTCGGTCGCGTACTCGCGCAGGCGCGGGGTCGGGTGTGCGCCGGCGGCGGTGATGCCGGCGACGACGGCGAGTTCGAGCACGTCGGCTTCGAGGTTCCGGTCGAGGGTGGGGTCGTCGGTCTCTCGGCGGACGGTCTGGTCGGTGCCAAAGGCCCGGACGACCTCGACGGCGGCGTCGGCGGCTTCCGTTCGTGCGAGCAGGTAGAACCCTCGGGAGACCAGAATGTCGGCGATGAGGATGTCCAGATCGGCGGCGTCGCGGTCGCCGTCGACCCAGGGGTTGTCGTGGGCGAGCGTCCGTGTGAGTCGGAGTCCTTCGTAGATCAACTGGACACCGGCGGCGCGGTCGGTGATGCCGTCGCGGTCGTTCTCGCAGCCGGCGGCGCTAGCGCTTGTGAGCGTGCAGACGCCGGGGGTCATCGAGGCGGTGTCGAGTCGGGCCTCGATACGGTCGTGCAGACGAGCGGGATCGACGTCGTCGACTGCCGCCAGTGCGGCTCGTTGGACCGCAGCGGCTTCCTCCATTACCTTCGCCTAGCGACGGGAAGGGCAAAGACCTTTGGAAACGTCCGGTGGGCTATGGACGCGATTCGGACGCGCCAGACGGGCGATGTGTGGGTCGTGACGCTCGATCGTCCCGAGCGGCGCAACGCCCTCTCCAGCGGAGCACTCGACGAACTGATCGGTGTGATCGAGAGCGCCAGCGCCCCGGTGCTCTGTCTCGATGGAGCCGGGTCGGCGTTCTGTGCCGGGGCCGATCTGGACACCGTCGATGCCCTCGACAGCGAGACGGCGCGCGAGTTCGCCCGACAGGGACAGGCGGTCGCGGACGCCCTCGCGACCTACGACGGCGCGACGGTGGCAGCGATCGATGGCGCGGCCCGCGGTGGTGGCGTCGAGCTGGCGCTGGCCTGTGACGTGCGCGTGTGTACCCCGCAGTCGACGTTCGCCGAGTCGGGCGTGACGCTCGGTCTCTTCGGTGCGTGGGGCGGGACCGGCAGGCTCGTCGACGCCGTCGGCACGACCGTGGCGATGGACCTGTCGCTGTCGGGGCGTGTCCTCGACGCCGACGAGGCTGCACGGATCGGACTGGTCTCCAGAGTCGTCGACGATCCGCTGGCCGTCGCCCACGAGATTGCGGGGAACGACACCGACGCAGTGCGGGCGATCAAGGGCCTGCTGGCCGAGCGGGCGGCACACGACCGCCAGCAAGAACGCGAGCGCGAGACCTTCGCCGAACTGGTCGCAGCGCGTGCACCGAAGCGCAAAGATTGAATTCATCGAGCACCCTGCAATCAATAATGGTTGACTGTGACTACTGCGATGCCTCGTTCGACGACGAGGACGCCTACCTCGATCATCTCGATACGGCCCACGAGGGGGAGCTGGGGTCGATCGATCGGCGTCGTGTCGAAGAACACACCGGCGGGAGCGACAGCGGCAGTTCGATCCCGCTCGGGCCGGCGATCCTCGTCGGCGTCATCGGCTTCTCGCTGGCGATCGTCGTCTACGTCGTCGTGTTCATGGGTGGCGGTGGCGGCGGTGGAGACGGCCCCGCGACGATCAGCGGGTTCGATGTCGAACAGACGCCGGGACAACTTCGTTCGGCTCACACCCACGGAACGATCAACGTCACGATCGACGGCCAGCGGATCGACTTCAGTCAGTCCCAGTACCAACTGGCTGCGAACAAGTTCCACTTCGAGGGCGGTGACGGCCGCACTTGGCACGCCCACGCGACTGGCGTCACGCTCGAATACGCCATGGCGACGGTTGGGATCGGTGTCACCGAGGACAGCGTCACGTTCGACGGGACGACGTACACTGACGGCGAGAACGCCAACGTCACAGTCACCGTCAACGGCGAGCCGGTCGACCCCGAGACGTACGTTCTCGACGGGGTCCAAGCCAACAGCGGAGCGAACGGCGATCACGTCCGGATCGTCGTCAGGCCGACGAACTAACGCCTCGCGGTCAGTACAGCGGGTCCGGTCCCGGCGGGGCGGCCCGCTTGTGCTTGCTCCCTTCGTACAGGGCTCTGACGTGCTCGACGGCACTCTGGTCGACGCCGATCTCGGCTGCCGTCGCGGACTTCGAGACACCGCCCTCGACGTGGAGTGCGAGGATCGAATCCAGCGTCGGATAGTCCAGCCCCATCTCCTCCTCGTCGGTCTGGCCGACCCACATCTCGGCGCTGGCAGTTTTGTCCGCGAGATCGTCGGGGACGCCGACGTGTTTCGCGAGCTGTCGGACCTGTCCTTTGTAGAGATTCGCGATGGGGTGACAGTCGACAGCACCGTCGCCGTACTTGGTGAAGTAGCCCACCAGCGCCTCGCTCTTGTTACCAGTCCCGAGGACGAGTGCGCCGCGGTGGTTCGCCGCGAGGTAGTTCAGCACGGCTCGACAGCGCACGCGGAGATTACCGACGGCGAGCTGATCGCCTTCGGCGGCGGGGAAGCCCGAGAGGAACGCCTCGACGATCGGTTCGATCTCGACCGTGTCGTACTCGATGCCGAGCAGTTCGCTGGCGACGCGCTCGGCGTCGCTCATGTTCGCCTCGCGGTTGACCTCGCTTGGCATCACCAGCCCGTAGACGTTGTCCTCGCCCAGCGCTTCGACGGCGAGATGCGAGGTGAGCGTGCTGTCGATGCCACCGGAGAGACCGATCACGGCGCTGTCGACGCCGGCGGCCGCGACCTGTTCGCTGATGAAGTCGGTGATGTGCTCGCGGTACGCGTCGAGTTCCGTCTCGGAGAGAGTCAGATCCAGCGGGTCACTCGCCCGGCGGACTGTCGTCGATTCTGCCATCGTATCTCTAAGATAGGGTTCCGGAGACTAATACCCCACCGAGTCGGGGCGCATACTGGACGAACGGTCACTCCTCCAGCGCTTCGACGAACTCCAGCACGTAGCCCTCGGGGTCCTCCACGAAGGCGACGTAGGCGTCGGCCGGTTCGATGACGGTCGGGCCGGTGACGACGGTCGCCCCACGTTCGGTCGCGCGCTCGACCATCGTGTCCGTGTCGTCGACGGTCAGCGCGACGTGGTCAACGTCGGCGCGGTTCGGTGCGATCGGTGTCGTCCGGTCGGGATCGTGGCGTAACTGGAGTTCACCGTGCTCGCCGCCGACGTAGACGTTCTCGACGCCATCGAGAGAAAAGGACCACTGTCGTTCCAGCCCCAGTCCGGTGTAGAAGTCGACCGCTCTGTCCATATCCGAAACCCACAGCGCGACGTGTGCAACGTCCATGGCGACCGTTAATCCGGGCGGTAGTTCACTGTACCGTCTTCTGTCCCCCGCTATTTGACGGGTGGGCACAATTTTCACAGCGAGCCTGTCAGAACATTGCCGGTGGCTACTTTAGGTCCTCACTCCTCCACGTGTCCGTATGGAGTACACGACACTCGGCTCGACCGGCATCGAGGTCTCGAAGATCTGTCTTGGCTGCATGAGCTTTGGCAGCAGCCACGACTGGATGCTCGACCGCGACGAATCCGAGGCGTTGATCGAGCGGGCGATCGATCTGGGAATCAACTTCTTCGACACCGCAAACGTCTACTCGACGGGCGAGAGCGAGGCGATTCTGGGCGACGTGCTGGCGGAGTACGACCGCGACGAGCAGGTCGTCGCGACGAAGGTGTACGGTGAGATGGGCGACGACCCGAACAAGCAGGGTCTCTCCCGCAAGACTATCGAGCAGGAACTGTCGGCCTCGCTGGATCGGCTGGACATGGAGACGGTCGATCTCTACCAGATCCACCGCTGGGACTACGACACGCCCATCGAGACCACGCTGCGGGCACTCGACGATGCTGTCCGGCGCGGGCAGGTCCGACACATCGGTGCCTCCTCGATGTACGCCCACCAGTTCCAGCGTGCGCTCCACGTCAGCGACCGCGAGGGACTGGCGCGTTTCGAGACGATGCAGGACCTCTACCACCTCACCTACCGCGAGGAGGAACGCGAGATGTATCCGATCTGTGACCGCGAGAACGTCGGCATCATCCCGTGGAGTCCCCTCGGTGCGGGCTACCTGACTCGCCCCCACGAGGAGTTCAGCGAGACGACCCGCGGCGAGCACGAGAAGGACAACGCGGGCGTGCCCTACCACGAGGGGCCCGGCAGCGAGGAGATCAACGAACGCGTGCAGGAACTGGCCGCCGACAAAGGCGTCACGATGGCCCAGATCGCCATGGCGTGGCACTTCGAGAACGAGTACACCGACGCACCGATCCTCGGAACGTCGAGTATCGAACACCTCGAAGAGGCCGTCGAGGCACTTGAGATCGACCTCTCCGCCTCGGACATGGCGTATCTCGAAGAGCCGTACCATCCGGTGGCTGTGTACGGGCACGAGTAGCCCGAGGGGCGTTGCGAGCGAAGCGAGCAACGGTCCTCGGAACGGCGAGCGGGAGCGCTAGCGACACGCGAGCGATGGGGCCGTGACCGACGGGAACGACCTCGGAACGGCGAACGGGAGCGCTAGCGACACGCGAGCGATGGGGCCGTGACCAGCGGGACCGACCACGAGACGGCGAGCATCGGATCCCTGTTTTCGGTCTGCCCGTGACGCCGTAACAGATGCGCCCGCTTCGGAGAAGCCGGGTCGCTCAGTACCGTCTGGTTATTCTGTTGGTCGGCGTCGTGACAGGCCCGCTCGCGCTCGGTGTGCGTGCTTTCGTCCGGGCAGCGAGACGACGCGACGATGGACTCGACGCGCGCTGCGTGGGGTGTCGAGGAACTCGACGGCGAACAGTAAGCTGGCCTGATCGCTGGCCGGGCGGGAAAAAGCAGTATATAACCAATTGCTCCGCCGGAAACGCGATGATACGGTTTCACCCGTCACTTCCCATGTCGACAGACACCCTGCTCGAACACATCGAACTCCGGCCGTATCTCGACGAGCAACTGACCTATCCGGTGACACTGTCATCGGTCCGCGAGCAGATCGGACACGCGACACTCGTCGCACCCGACAGCGACGCCTCGGAGACGATCACGACCATCGTCGACAACGTCGAGGACGACAGCTTCGAGACGCCCGAGGAACTGTTCGAGACCATCATCTCGCGACTGCCCGACGCCTACATCGGCCGGAAGTACTACGACGACCGCGGGTCGAACCCCGACGAGTTCCATACGGCGGACGACGAGTCACTGTAACACTCCGTGTCGCCACTACTGTTCAACAGACTGGCAACTACACCAATGATCGTCCTTCCCGTTAGCCCCGATATGGTCGAGGAGCAGACCGAGTCAGATGGCGCTGCGCCGGAGGCGAACGACGAGATCATCAACCGACGTATCTCCCCGGACCCGGGAACAGCCGAATACGAGGTACTGGAGATCGTTGCCGGCCTCCAAGACGAGGAAATCGAGGCGTTACCGTCGTTCTACGAACAGGTCGGACACTTCGTCGAGATGCTCTTCGAGAACCCCCCGGCACCCGAAGCGCAGATGGAGATCAGTTTCTCGTACGCTGGCTATCGCATCCGGATCACACAGGAGGGGCATGTGACCGTCCTGACGGTCAAGCACTCGATCGAGGACCACTGAGGCGACTCCTGCCCCGGGACGAGCCACGGACTCTTGTACGGGCCGGCCGAGTCACCCACCATGACCGACAGCGACGTGGCACTGGTCACCGGCGGGACGAGCGGGATCGGACGCGAGACGGTACTGGGGCTGGCCCGCGAGGGCTGGACGGTCATCGTCCACGGCCGCGACGCCGGTCGGGGGAGAGCGGTCTGTGAGAGGATTCGCGCCGAGACCGACGGAACGGCGACCTTCCTGCAGGGCGATCTCGCCGATTTCGACGCTGTCAGGGACCTTGCCGAGCGAGTCGCCGCAGAGACCGACCACCTCGACGCGCTGGTCAACAACGCCGGGACGTGGCCGGGCGAGCGTGTCCCCGTCGACGCGACCGGCGAGCGAGCCGAGGGGACGCGTGCCGGCGTCGAAAAGACGATGGCAGTCAATCACTGCGCGCATTACCTGCTCACCCACGACCTGTGGCCCCTGCTCGCCGCGGTCGACGGGCGAGTCGTCACCGTCGCCTCGGACCTCCACCGGCGTGGTGATCTCAACACTGATCGATTCGTCGGCCCGGACGGTCCGACCGGCCAGCAGGCCTACGCCGACTCGAAGCTCGCCAACGTCGCGTTCACGCGAACACTGGCCCGCCGTGCCGAGGGGACGGGTGTCACCGTCACGTGCTGTCATCCCGGTGTCGTCCCGTCCAGCCGACTGGCGCGTGACTCGGCCGGTCTCTCGCGGCTTGGCTGGAAGCTCTTTGGCGTCGTCGGCAGTCTCGTCCCCTTCGGCCCGGTCGACTCAGAGCGTGAGGCCGCCGAGACATCGATCTCTCTGGCGACGACCGACGACGACATCGAGCACGGCGGCTACTTCGCGAACGCTCGGCCTCGACAGGCGAAGTCGACTGACGAGCGCGAGGCAGAGCGTCTCTGGACGTGGACCGCCGACGTAGTCGGCGTCGCGCCGGACTGGCCGCCGGTCCCGTGAGGGGGCAGACTATCGGATGGCGTCCCAGCCCGGTGTCGATGGCGCGCCGTCGTCGTCTTCGACCGCGCGAGCACGGTCGGGATCGGGTGCCGGCCGGTCCGCGTCGTCGGCCATTTCCTCCCACCGGTCTATCGCTCGCCCGGCCCACGAATCGGCGTCGCGGGTGCGGTCCGCGTAGCGCTCGTACCAGTCGTCGCTGACGGCACCCGTCCCCGGCGCGGAGGCGGCCGCGACGGCGACGAACTCCGCGCGGTCGGCGGTCGTCAGTTCGTCGGCGACCAGTCTGTCGACGACGCCCGAGAGCCGGTCGGGATCCGGGTGGGCGAACAGCTTCGAACCGAGAGCGGCCGGACCGAGCAGCGGCGTGGCGTCCTCGGGTGGCTCGTCGTCGAGCAAGCGCTGGCCCGCACGCTGCCCCGGTGCGTGCGATTCGACGCGCTCGCACTCGGTCGTCACGTCGAGTGTGAGGTTCTCGCCGGGATACGTCCCACAGGTCGCGGGATACAGGTCGGTGTCGTGGATGCGACACTGCAGGGTCACGGGGTCGAGGAAGACGCAGGCGTCGAGCCACGTCGGATCGGCGTCGAACGGCGCGACCGGCTTGGGTGGCTTGCGCAGGCCCACGTAGAAGACGGGCCGGCCGTCGATGGCCGCCAATGCGTGGCCGTCGACGGTGACGCCGTCGTCGCCCGAAAAGAGCCGGGGCGTCAGGGCGTCGCCATGGCCGGCGTCGACGAACGCCCGCACTTCGTCGCGAGTCAGCGGGACGAGATTGGCCGTCCCGTCGAGTGGCTGGCGGTCGCCGCGGTGCTCGTGGTCGATGTCGGCGTCGGTGAGTGGCTGCCAGTCGAGACAACAGCCAGCACACCCTTCGCAGTCGACCTTCATGCCGGTCAGTATGGACCGGCGGGAGATAACGACAGGGTCGGACCTGCAACGAGAGTCGCACTTTTCACGCCACGCTCCCAAGCGACGGTATGGCAACGCAGCCCTGCGATGGGTGTGGCGGCGAGGTCACCATCGCCGGCGGGATCGCGAACATCTGGACCCAAGAGCACACACCCACCGGCGGGATCACACTGGAGTTGCAGGACGACACCGAACACTTCCTCTGTTTCGACTGTATCGATCGGCTCCCCGACGAGGACGTGACCGCCGACGACGTGGCCGCGCTGTAGGCTTACGCGTCTGGGCCGGTGTCGGAGCCGAGTGTCACGCCGCTCCCGGCTGCGGGCGAGTAGAGGACGAACAGCCGGTACGCTGGTGTGGCACCGACGACGACGCTGTCGCCGGCGACGACCGTGTTGCCGTCGCCACTGGCTGTACCGGCCCACGTGCCGGCGCTCGTCTGGTCGGCATCGGCGCGGTCGGCGAAGCCCCGCCCCTGAAGTTCGATGTTGTCGGCCGGCACCGAGTCCCCGCCCCGATGGGATATCGTCACCGTCCCGGCGTCCGCATCGAACGCGAAGTCGAGGGCGATCTCGGGTTGATTCCCGTCCGTCGCCGAGATACTGAACCGGCCGAGGTCGCCCGTCGGTACGTCCGCGCTGGCGGTGACGACACGGCCCTCAGCCGACACTGAGGGGGATACCTCGCCGAACGGACCGGCGGCGCTGGCCCACGACTCGACGCGCTCCACGTCGGCCGTGTCGTCGGTCTCGAAGAGGGTCGCGGTCGCGACGGCGGTCGTGTCACTGCCGATCTGCCAGCGTCCGCCCTGTGCGACAGCGTTGTCGGTCTGGAGCGCGGTCGAACCCGGCTGGCAGGTCACGACGTGCCCGTCCCCGAGCGTGGACAGCAGCGTCGCCACGTCGTCGTCGACGGCGTCGTAGCGCTCCCCGGCGTCGGCGTAGGCGTCGATGGCGCCCTGCAGGACGGCTCCGCTGTCGACCGACACGTCCACCTGACGAAGGTCGACCTGTGCGACCTGCTGGTCGCCGATCCCGACGACGCGGTCGGCGTCGGCGCTGTACACCTGAAACCCCTGATAGCTGCCGTCGTCGCCGAAACCCGCCCCCGTCAGCTGTTCGACCAGCGTCGACCGGTCGAAGGGACCGTCGAGCACCGTCAGACCGACCCCGGTCTGGTGGAGGCTCCGCAGCGTCCCGACCGTCTCGAAGCCGGCGAGTCCGATCTCCGTCCCGAAGTTCGCCGTGCGGGCGTCGGGCAGCGCGTCGCTGTACTCGGTCATCGCCGCCGGCCGCAGCGTGACGAAGGCGTAGTCGTCCTGCCCGGCGACCGACGGCACTGGGAGCCACTGACCGACCGGTGTCCCGGCCTCGTCGACCGACTCTGTGGCCGTGTCGGTCTCGCCGTCAGCTGTCGTCTCGTCGGTCGTTCTCCCGTTCGATTTCGTCTCGGTCGAGTCGTCGCCTGAAAGGGCCGAACAGCCGGCAAGCCCGCCGACACTGGCGACTGTGGCCGTCCGCTGGAGGAGGGCACGACGTGTCTGATACATACCCGGGGTCGTCGTCGCCGCGGGAAATACTTCGTGGTCTCGACGGACCCATCCTCGGTGACCGGCAGTTTTACGAGCGCAGACCGGTTGCCAACAGTCGTGGACCCCGCCCGGATCTTCGACGAGTTCCCGGCTCCCTCCTACCGGGGGAACCAGAAGCAGGCGCTCGCGGACATCCGCGACGCCTTCGCGGCCGGCAACGACGTGGTGCTGGTGCGTGCGCCGACCGGGAGCGGCAAGTCCCTGCTCGCACACGCTATCGCTGGCTGTGCCCGAACAGCGGGCGAGGCTGGTGCCGAGCAGGTCATCGACGCCTACTACACGACGCCACAGGTCTCGCAATTGGACGACGTGGCCGAGGACCCACTGCTCGAAGACCTCAACGTGATCCGGGGGAAGAACAACTACGACTGCATCCTGCCCGGCGAGACCGACACGCCGGTGAATCAGGCTCCCTGTGCCCGCGAACGAAAGTTCGACTGTCAGGTCAAACACCGCTGTCCGTACTTCTCGGACCGGGCCATCGCCTCGAACCGCCGGATCGCCGCGATGACGCTCGCCTATTTCATGCAGACCGCTGGCTCGGACGTGTTCGGGCCGCGCGACGTGGTCGTCATCGACGAGGCTCACGGGCTTGGCGACTGGGCGGAGATGTACGCGACGATCGAACTCGGTCCCGACACCGTCCCCGTCTGGGACGACACGCGCCCCCAGCAGGTCGACGATCTGGAGGATGCGGCGGGCTACGCCCAGCGGCTGGCCGACGTGGGCGAGCGCCGGGTGCAGGAACTGCGCCAGCAGGAGGAACTGACCGCCGAGGAAGTCGCCGAGCGTGACCGACTGAACAAACTCAGACAGGACCTCCAGTGGTTCGTCGAGGACTATCGGGACCCCGAGAGCGTGACGACGTGGGTCGTCGACCAGCCCGAAGGCGAGGGCGGGCGCGTGACGATCAAACCGCTGGACCCGGAAAAGTACCTCAAACACACCGTCTGGGATCGGGGCCATCGCCACGCCCTGCTGTCGGCGACGATCCTCAACAAGGAGGCCTTCTGTGCCAACGTCGGTCTCGATCCGAACAACGTCGCTTTGGTCGAGGTCGGCCACACGTTCCCCGTCGAGAATCGCCCGCTGTACGACGTGACACAGGGGAAGATGACCTACGAGCACCGCGAGGAGACGCTGCCGAAGATCGCTCGGATCGTCGTCCGAGCGATGCAGGCCCACCCCGACGAGAAAGGACTGATCCACTGTCACTCCTACGCCATCGCCGAGCAGCTAGAGGAACTGCTCGTCGACTTCGGCGTCGGCCAGCGCCTGCGCAGCCACGAGAGTGAGGACCGGGACGGCCAACTGACGGCGTGGAAGCGCACCGACGATCCCGACGTATTTCTCTCGGTGAAGATGGAGGAGGCACTGGATCTGGAGGGAGATCTCTGCCGCTGGCAGGTCATCTGCAAAGCGCCGTATCCCAACACCCGGGACTCTCGCGTCGCCCAGCGCCTCGAAGACGGCCAGTGGGGCTGGTACTACCGGACCGCCCTGCGGACGGTCATTCAGGCCTGTGGCCGAGTGATCCGGGCGCCGGACGACCACGGCGCGACCTATCTGGCCGACTCGTCGCTGCTGGACCTGTTCGAACGCGCTCGCGTCGACATGCCCGACTGGTTCGCCGAGCAGGTCGACCGGATGGGACCGCCCGATCTGCCGACGTTCGACCCGTCGGCGGCGCTCGGTGGCGGGAGTGCGGGCAGTGCGACCGACGACGGCGACAGTGGCAACCGCTCCCGGTCGCGCTCTCGGCGGTCCCGCTCTGGCCGGCGCTCTTCGGGGACGAGTCCGATGGCCGACGTGTGGGACACGGAGTGATGCGACTCGAAGTGAGACGGGTCGGAGAAGGGACGGTGGAGAGACGGGTCCCGAACCCCCGGCGCTACTCGTCCGTGACCTCGTTAGAGTGCTGACCCGACCGCGAGTGCGATCGGTGAGCCGATCATCAGCACCACGAAGATGATCGCGATGATCTGCTGTCGATCCATACCAGCCATTGTTCGGCCGGTGGGATAGGCGTTTCGAGCGCTCACTCCGACAGGTCCGGTGGGTACTGTAGATCGACCCAGTATACCGTGCCGTCGTAGCGTGTGAGCCAGTCGCCACCGTACTCGTCGCTATCGACCGCGTCGTGAGCGCGGAATCGATCGATCAGCGACCGGAAGGCGTCGGTCGTCTCGTCGGGATAGTAGTTCTCTTCGATGGCCGTCTCGACGATGTCACGCTCCGCGTCCGAGAGTCCCGAGAGTGTGAACAGATGGGTCTCGCGGAGTTGCGCGCCCAGATCGGCGGCGCTTTCGGCGACCTGCTCGGCGCTGTACTCGTAGGTGTTGACCGTCACCTCGCGATTCGCCTCGACTTCGAGGCGATAGACCGCGCTGTCGTGCCTGACGCCGTCGTACTGCCCGTCGATGAGGACGCTCTCGGCGTCCTCCGGGTATCGGTATGTCCGTCCTATATCGACCCCGTCGTTGTCGGGCACGTCCTCTTCTGGCGGAATGAGTCCGCCAATCGCGTTCCGGTCGGCCTCGGGCAGGTCCGCGTAGTCGATCACCGACGACGGCGGTTCCGCCGGGTCGTAGTCGATCCGAACGTCGTACAGCGTCTCGGTGTGGCTGTCGACGACTTCGTGGGTGATCCGGTAGTACGCGCCCTCGTACTCGACTGGTCGGTCGCGGTCGTACGGTGGACGCGTCCCTTCCCGGGTCGGGGATTCGCCGGCGATGGCGGCGTCGAGCAGTGCTTTTCTCTCGGGCGGTAATCCTTCGGTTTCGGCGGCGTACCGGTCTGCGATGGCGGCGTCGGTCGTCATTTCGCCCATCGTGAGCGTCCCGTTCGTGGGGTGGGCACAGCCGGCGAGCGCGATGGGGAGGGCGGTCGCGGCGGTCGCGAGGAAAGTACGGCGGCGCATACTGATCGACGTTCGAGACCCGGTGAATATTTTGTGGTCGCCCGCTCACTCGATCCGGGCGTCGACGACGACGTGGGCGACGCCTTCGCTGTAGCCCTTGACCCGGCGGGTGTCGAGCACGTCGACGGAGCGGCCGGCAGCGCCAGCGGCGCCTTCGAGACGGCTGATCGGTCGGTCGAAGACCAGCGCCTCGGGGGTCGCTTCGTGGAGATGGATCGTCCCGCCCGCCCGCAGCGCCACGAGTGCCGCGTCGAGGTAGTCGTGGGCCTCGTAGTAGCCCATCACGACCCGGTCGACGGGGTCGTCGGCCAGTTCCGGGGCAACGTCCCGGCAGTCTGCCCGATAGGGGTGGACCCGGTCGTCGACGTCGTTGAGGCGGACGTTCTCGATCAGGTAGCGAAAGGAGTCGGGGTTGCGTTCGACGGCGGTGACGTGTGCGCCAGCGCGGGCCATCGGGAGCGTGAAGTAGCCGATGCCGGCGAACATATCCAGCACGCGCTCACCCTCGCTCGCGTGTCGCGTCGCTCCCGCTCGCCCCTCCGAGGCCCCCGTCTCGCTTCGCTCGTCGCGCGCCTCGCGCACGATCTCGCCCATCCGCGCCCGCTCGGCCTTGTTCCCCGGCGAGAACATCACTTGCGACAGGTCGAGTGCGTACGCCGTCCCGTGTTCGTGGTGGATGGTTTCCGTATCGCCGGTGCCGGCCAGTACCTCCACTTCGGGCTCGCGGTGGTCGCCCGTGATCGGCCCGCGAGCGAGGACGGTGTCGGCCCCGCCGTGGACCTGCAAGAGCGCCTCACCTACCTCTTCGGGCCGGGGCGCGTCGCCTATGTCGACGAGGACGACGCTGCCGATGACGGCCCACGACGACGGTGCCCGGTCCAGTTCCGCGTCGGTCCACCCCATCTCGTGGAGGTAGTCGTCTAGCTCGCGAAGTCTCGGTTCGCCGACCTGCCGGACGACATCCCGTACCGAGAGGTCGGCAGGGACGCTGGTGACTGGGACGGCGACGCTGTCCTCGTCCCACGGCTGGACGGTCCGGCTGTCGTCGTAGGCACCCGCAGCCTGTAATCGGTCGATGACCGTCTGGGCGCGGGACTGATCGACGACGACGCCGAGTCGCTGGTCGTCGTCGGTCACCGACTGTTCCTCACTCATCGCTCTCGTCGGGCAGGACGTGCAGCCCTTCGCGGTGTTTGAGCACCGGTAGCTCGTCGGCGTCGGGGTCGACGTAGTCGGGCCGGGGAACGGTCTTTGACTCGTAGGTTTCGGGATCGAGCACCTGTACCGCGTTCTCGTCTTCGACCGCGACGAGCGTCGTCTCCGCGGCGTCTTCGCGGGCACCCAGTCGTCGCGCATCGGGTGCGTCGGCGTCCTCGAAGGAGGCCTCGAAGTCCTCGCCAGTGGCGAGACGTGTCCCCTTGAGGTTGCCCTGTACGGACCGAACGAGGACGGGGCCGTCGCCGTCCTCGGGATCGATGATCTCGCCCGGCCGGTAGCGGGGCAGACGGATCGCGTAGGTGACCCGGTACACTTCGTTGCCGTCGGAATCCTCCGTGACGAGCGTCTCGTTGTCGGTGAACGACCCGCCGAGTTCGGTGGTGATCTGGCGCGAGACTTTCATCCCGATCTTGTTGGTCGAGACCTTGATGTTCACGCCCTCTTCGGGTTCGGTGATCTCCGTGACGAACGCCTCGCGGTCGCCGGTCGCTTCCATCGCATCGACGACTTCGTGGGCGATTGCTTTCGCCCGCTCGGCCTCCTCGTCCGTGGGGGTGCGCTCGTCGGCCCGGACCTGCACCGTCGAGGCGTAGGACCCCCCAGCGATCTTCCCACAGCGCGTGCAGGTCTGGCGGCTGATCTTGACCGGCACGACCACTTCCTCGGTGACGGGTGTCTCCCGGATGACCCCGGAGAACTCCGCGTGCATTCGAATGTTGTTCTTGTCGACCTGCTCGGGTGCGACCTGCCACGCGATCGAGTGGGCGTCGACGTGGATGCCGAGCGCCTCGCTTACTTCGTCGACGGCGATGTCGGTGTAATCCTCCGCGCCAACGTCGACCCACCGATTGCCCCGGTGGACCGCACCACACTGGGCGCAGACGCGGACTTCGATGCGGTCGGGCGCGTCGACGAGGTCGAACTCGTCGAAGTAGCAGGCGTCACAGAGCACGCTGTCGGGGTCGTGCTGCCCGTCGACTCCCGGCCGCTCGCGCTCGTGGTCCGGAATCTCGTCACCACAGCGCGGACAGAAGGCTCCAGAACGACTCATTGGACGCTCCTACGACGGTGCCGTGGTTATCGCTTGTGTTCTCCACTCGCTAGCAGTCGCGAACAGAACCGCTGATCCGAACGATAGCTGAAAGCCCCCGCCTCGCTCGCCAGCAGTTGCCGACACAGCAAACACCCGTGACTTCGAGTACTGAAAGCCCTCCCCTCGCTCGCGGCCGCTGGGCGGCATACCTTCGCTTCGCTCAGATAGTGGCCGCCCAGCGACTCCCCTTCGGCGCGATCGTGGCTCGCCCTTTCAGTCCGCCAGGGACTGAACCGCAACCGCGGCCCTGCCCTCCCCCAGGTCGCGCGCTGAACCGCGCTCCCGGCCACGGTGGTGCGGTCAGGAAGCGTGATTCGCCCGACAGGGCGAATCCGGGGAGGGGTGGGGGTACGTTCGCGAGCGCGCTCCGTCGCGCGAGCACCACTATGCTGTCCTGGTGGAGTGAACGGGCGAGAGCCGTCTGGCCGGTTCTGCGCGGGCACTATTCGAACGACCGCAGGGAGCGAGAATATCTTGCACAGAACCGGCCAGCGGATCGAGGGCGTTCAGTTGTGAGTGGAGGATACGTTTCGGGAGCGGATCGAGGGCGTTCAGTGACAGTCGACACAATCACCAGACGCTAATTCAGCACGACGAACCGATAGTTCAGCACCGTCGCAAAGAGCACCCACGCGAGATAGGGGACCAGCAAGGCCGCGGCCCGACGGTCCACCCGGTCGAAGGCCCAGATGGTCGGCACCAGTACGACCACGAGGATGGCGATCACGACCAGTGCGGCCAGCGGCATCTGCAGTGTAAAAAACGTCGGCGTCCACGCGATGTTGAAGACGAACTGTAGCCCGAACAGTCCCAGCGCGACCTGCACTCGCCGGTCGTCGAGTCCTTCCCGCGCCACCAGAAAGACGGCCACGCCCAGCAGCGTAAAGAGAAGCGTCCAGACGACGCCAAACGCCCACGTCGGCGGGTAGATAGCGGGCTTGACGAGGGCGTCGAACCACGCCGAATCGGGACCGCCCAGCACCGCCGGGAGACCGCCGAGGAGGTTCACGAGGACGATCAGACCGAGCACTCGCAGGAGGTCGCGGCGGTCGAAGCCATCGGGTGTGGCGTCGGCGAGGGACATACCGATCGTACGAGCGACAGGTGCAAAGCGGTTGTGCCGGTTCGCCCGGACTGCTCCGGTGGGCCTACTGCGCCGACCCGGCACCCAGAGCGAAGTCCGGCCCGGCAACGTCCTCCTCGGCGGCCTCGCGCCAGGAGTGGGTGGGCTCCCAGTCGAGCATCGACTGGGCTTTGGCGCTGGACATGGCCGTTTGCTCGCCTTCCAGCGTACAGTCGTCGGGTACCTCGCCGAACCACGCTTCGACCAGTTCGACAGTCGGCTGGCCGGCCCAGTTGTCGGCGGCGGCGATCAGGAACGGTTCGTGACCACCGAGATCGGCGTCCATGGCGGCGACGACGCTGTCGACGATGTCACGCACGTCGACGTAGCTCCAGAGGTTGCCATCGCCGTGCTCGGTCGGGTCCTGCTCCTGACACAGGTACTCGCCGGGGTACTGGATCCACGAGGGGCGGATCGAGGCCACGTCGATGCCGTCCCGTCGCGTGACCATCTTCGCGATCTCCTCGCCGACGACCTTGGAGGTGCCGTAGGGGTCCTCCGGGCGCATCGGGTGGGTCTCGTCGATAGGCAGGAAGTCGGGTAGGGGCGTCTCGTCGGCGAAGGGGAGGCCGTAGGCGCTTTCGGATGAGGCCCAGACCACGTCCGCGCCGACCCGGCCAGCGGCGTCTATGACGTTGTATGCGCCCATGACGTTGTTCTCGAAGACGTGGCCGCCGGCGTGGTCCAGCGGGTGCGGGATCGCGCCCCAGTGGACCACCTTGTCGGGACCGAACTCGTGAACGAGGTCGAACACGTCGCCCTTCTCGGTCAGGTCGGCCTGCCGGGCGTCGATCGCGGGGTCGTCCACGTCGCTGACCGCCTGATCCACACACAGGATGTCGTGGCCGTCGGCCGCGAGACGATCGACGATCCAGCGACCCGAGCGGCCGAAGCCACCGGTAACGAGAATGCGAGACATACACCTGCCGTTGTTCCTCGCCCGTGATAAAGCCGGCACCCGACTCCGACTCCAGTGTTCCGTTCGTGTGGCGTGTCACCACGCTGCGGGCAGTCGAACAACCCTTTTACTCGCCAGGCTCATACGATCGCTCATGCAGTGGAAAACAGACTGGGGCCTGCGCGGCCGCATGATCCTGACGATGTTCCTCCTCTTCGCGCTGTACATCGTCTTCGTCGCCGTGATGACCCAGACTCGCTTCTTCGGCGTCGCGATCCTGGGGATGGGCGTGTTCTTGCTCGCGCAGTTCTTCTTCAGCGACAAGCTCGCGCTGTACTCGATGGGGGCCAAAGAGGTCAGCCCCGACGAGTACCCCGATCTCCATCGGTCGCTGGATCGGCTCTCCCAGCAGGCCGACCTCCCCAAACCGAAGGTCGCCGTCGCGGACTCCCGGGTTCCGAATGCCTTCGCGACCGGACGCTCGAAGAAAAGCTCGGCCGTCGCCGTCACGACGGGCCTCCTCCAGACACTCGATCAGGAGGAACTGGAGGGCGTACTGGCCCACGAACTCGCTCACATCAAGAACCGCGACGTGATGGTGATGACCATCGCCTCGTTCCTCTCGACGATCGCCTTCCTCGTCGTCCGCTGGGGCTGGCTGTTCTCGGGTGGCCGGGATCGTGGCGGGAACGGCGGTGCGCCCGTCATCGTCGCGATCCTCGTCTCGCTGGTCGTCTGGATCGTCTCGTTCCTGTTGATCCGGGCGCTCAGCCGCTACCGCGAGTTCGCGGCCGACCGCGGGGGCGCGTCGATCACGGGCAAGCCCTCGGCGCTCGCGACGGCGCTGATGAAGATCGACGGCCGGATGGACAAGGTCCCCAAGGAGGACATGCGCGATCAGGCCGAGATGAACGCCTTCTTCATCATCCCGATCCGCTCGGGGTTCATCGGGAAGCTGTTCAGCACGCACCCCTCGACCGAGAAACGCATCGAACGACTGCAGGACCTCGAACGGGAACTCGAAGGTCTCTAGACGGGGATCGCCCCAGCCGTCGGACGTGCGACCACCCACCGTGCAACCGTAAAGGATTCATCGGTGACCGATCTATCGCTGCTGATGAAGTCATCTCTGCTCGAACTGGCACCGGAACTCCTCGAACTCGCCTTTTTCGCCGTGAGTAGCGTCGTTCTGACGGTCGTCGGGGCGCTCATCGAGCAGTTCGCGCTCGCGACGGCACAGAGTGGCGATCTGAAGATCGGTCTCTGGGCGGCCATCATCGGAACGGTCGCACTCTACGTGGCGTTTCTCCTCGCGACCCGGCAGTTCCCCGCGAAACTGACCGCCGTTCGGACCCAACTGGCGGACTAGACGAGGCGGAGACGATCCGTACGACCATTGATTATTTTACACGTCCGGCCGACGTTCCAGTATGGTCCGCCCTGATTCCCTCCGGGCCCGCATGGTGGCCGCCCTCGCGCTCTCCGTGCTGGGATACGGTGCCCTCGTCTGGATCGTCGTGTGGGTCCTGCCCGACCAGTTGGCGGTGCTCGTCGGCTGTGTGCTTGCCGCCGCCCTCGTCGTTATGGTCCACGAGGCCGACCGACTCGCCTACGTCCTGACAGACGCCGTCTCGATCGATCACGACCAGCATCCCACGGCCTACCGGACGTTGCATCGCCTCGCCCAGCAGATCGGCATCACCACGCCCGCGCTGGCTGTGATCCCGACTGACGAACCCAACGCCGTCACGGCCGGTCGGGGCGACCGCGCCGTCGTCTGTGTGACGCTCGGGCTACTGAAACGCCTCGACGACGACGAACTCGAAGCCGTGCTCGCCCACGAGGTCGCCCACATCGCCAACGGCGACTCGGCGGTGATGACCGTCGCTAGCTTCCCGGCGACAGTCGGGGCCGTGTTGTTCTCGGTGTCACGGCGGGCCTTCGGCTTGAAGGCGTTCTTGCTTGGCTTCCTGTTCGTGCCGCTGTATCTCGCCGTGCTCGCCCTGCCGCTCCTGCTCGTGAGTCTCCCCGGGACGGTCGTCCTCTCGCGGTCCCGTGAATACGCGGCCGACCGTGCCGGTGCGGCACTGACTGGTGACCCGACGACACTCGCACTCGCGCTTGGGACGATCCACGAGGCCGACCGACCACCCGAGACCGACCTGCGCCGGATCGCCGGCCTCTCTGCGTTCGCCATCGTCCCGCCCGCCACGTCGCTGCTTCCGCTGTCGGTACACCCACCGACGGCCGAGCGGATCCGCCGACTCAAGTCGATGGCAGCGGAATAATACGTTGTCTCGCCCACGCCCGAATGAATAGAGATGCAATCCATGTCTTCTGCAACTCGATTTCCTCAGAAGTCTATAGATAGGTCTATTAAAGCTACAATCGGACCATAAATGTGATCTTATAGCAATATCCTCGGTCGAAAACTCTAAATAGAGGTATTAATGGCCTTGTTTACACATCTGGCTGCATTATCTGTCCCCACCTTTCCCTCTGCTGTACATCTATCGCCACGGTTTCGATATGGTCTCCGTTCTCGTGACCGGCTTATCTGGCGTATCGCCATCGTTAACTGGGACACTCTCCAGACGTTTGCTAATGAGTGACCCGTACGCACACGAGATCATGTCGACCGATCCCGAGACGGTGTCGCCCGAACAAGTGTCGTCGGAGACGCTTCGGTCGGCACTCGGCCACGAGGAGAACCTCGTCCGCACACGCGGATCGCGAGTCGCTGCCGCCATCGTCGACGAGGACCCCGCACTGGTCGCCGAACACACGTCGTTGCTCATCGAGAGCCTCGATCACGAGCGGACGAACGTCGTCGTCCACAGCGCGCTCACGCTCGCTAGTCTCGTCGAGACGGCCCCCGACAAGGCCGCCGAGGCCGTCGGTCCGATCGTCGACCTGCTCGATGAAGACCCGCCGATCATCCAGACCGCTGCAAGCCAGTTCGTACGCATGTCGATCACGGAGGCACCGGAGACCTTCGTCTCACACGTCGACCAGCTCGTCGAGCGGACGCTCCAGGAATCGGACGAAGTCGTTCCCGAGGAAGCCATCGATTCGGCCGGGGACGAGACCCGCCAGGAGCTCATGCAGGATGTCAACGAAGACGAAGGGAAGCGCCAGTGGGCGACGCGTCTCGTCGCAGCGAACATGATCGCCGAACTGGCGACTGTCGAACCGACCGCCGTCGCACCGTACGTCGACGACCTCGCCACCGTGCTTGATCCCGACAGCGACAACGTTGGCCTCACGACGACCGTTGCAAACATCCTCACCAGTGTCGCCGAACACGATGCTGAACTGGCCGCGGACACTGTCGATCCGCTGATCGCGGTTCTCGGACACTACGACCAACCGACCGTCGCAACCGCCGTGACGGCGCTTGGCTTCATCGAAGACCCGGCCGCCATCGAACCGCTACGGGCGCTCGCCGACGACGACGACCGGGATGAAGACCTGCGCGATCTGGCAGCCGAGACCGCCACGTTCATCGAACAGCAGACTTCCGAGTAGCGCCGGCCAGCCGATCGTCTTTTCGCTCGTTGCTCCGTGTCGATCAGTTCACCGACGGACGGCCGAGCCGCTCTCATTTCGGTGCTCGCCGCCGTCTCGCCACGAGATGGGACGACACTCGTCTCATACGGCTTATTGTAGCGATGTACCGGTGATCGTTGCCACGAGGTAGACGAACACCGGTACGCAACGACAATAAACCGTCTCAGTACGTCTCGTTCTCCCGGCGCGTACACGTGTAAAAACCAAAGAACGCGATGCTACCCGACACCCCGAGCACTGCGACGTTGATCATCGAGATGAGATACGACGACGTCCCCGGCTGACCGGCGACGAGACCGACGAGTGCGAGCAAGAGCAAGAAGATGTGCACCATCACGAGGAGCCAAATATGAGATCGGTAGGCACAGATGACCTTCCAGAACGATTCGAGACGCGCCATATCAATCGATGCAACTGGACCGACAAGAGTCTTGCTTTGACGTGAACGCCGTCCGACCGAAGTATCAACGGCAATCGAATCTACCGTCAGCGCAGTCGCGCCCGATCCGTGTCGGACCGCTCTCGACGCTCGTCAGTCGGTGAGTTCCGCGCTCTCCCAGTAGGCGTGGTCGTCTTCCTCACGGAAGCACTTGACGCGCTGGCTGCCGGTGTCGTACGTCTGTGGGTCCGTCTGTTTACAGGCCTCTCGGGCTTCTGGACAGCGGGTGTGGAAGTTACAGCCTGCCGGCGGATCGACCGGGTCCGGGATGTCGATCTTACGCATCGGGAGATCACCCGCATCCTGCATCGAGAGGTCCGGGGTCGCCCATCGGAGCACGTTCGTGTAAGGGTGGCGTGGATCCTGCACGATGGCGTCCGCGTAGCCGATCTCTGCAAGCTGACCGAGATACATCACGCCGATACGCCCACCGCTGTGGGCGGTGAAGTAGCGTGCGTTCGAGAGGTCGTGACTGATGAACACGTACGAGGTGTCGAACTCGTCCTGGAGTTCGAGCATCAGATCCATCATCTCGACGCGTAGACTCACGTCCAGCGCGCTGATCGCCTCGTCGGCGAGGATCACGTCCGGGTTCATCAACAGGGCACGACACAGCGCCACGCGCTGTTGTTCCCCGCCCGATAGCTGATGAGGGTACCGCTCTGCGAAGTCGGCCGCCGGCGTCATTCCGACCCGCTCAAGTAGCGCGTAGATACGTTCGCGCTTTTCCTGTTTCGCAAGGTCGGGACTGACCTGTCGCAGCGGCTCAGAGAGGATCGAGATGAGCCGTCGGTTCGGGTTCAGTGCTGCCCCGGGGTCCTGATGGATGATCTGCAGGGACGTACGGATGTCGTCCCACGACAGATCGGTATTGGCTTTCCCGTCGCGGATGTCCCAGATGTCGTGCCCGCGATACTTGACTGAGCCACTGGTCGGCCGCTGCAGCCCGATCGAGGTCTTTCCGAGCGTGGTCTTCCCACAGCCCGACTCGCCGACGAGCGCGATCACGTCGCGCTCGTGGATGTCCAGTGAGACGCCGTCGACTGCTCTGACGACTTCCGTCTCAGCGCCGAAATCGAGCAGCGACGGTTTGTTCTCGAAGTGCACTTCGACGTCTTCGAGACTGAGGACGACTTCGTCGCCCGGCATCAGTTCTCACCTCCCGATCGCGCGGCGTCACCGAGATTCTCGGAGTAGTTGAGCGTGATCTCTTCGCGGGCTTCTTCCCAGTGGTGACACGCCGAGTCGTGATGCTCACTGACCGTATAGCCGTCAGGCTCGACGGACCGACACTGCTCGTCGGCCAGCGGACATCGTGGATGGTACGCACAGCCGTCCGGGACGTTGATCGGTGCCGGCTGTGACCCGGGGATCGGCACCATCTCCTCGATCGGTGCGTCGAGGTTCGGCGTCGAGTTGAGCAACGCCCGCGTGTAGGGGTGGGCCGCCCGCTCGACGATCTCCTCGGTCTTCCCGATCTCGATGGGATGGAAGGCGTACATGATCGCGAGCCGATCTGCAAGCGCCGCGATCAGCGGGAGGTCGTGCGTGATAAAGACCATCGTCAGATCGTACTTCTCTTTGAGCTCACGAAGCAGCCGAAGGATCGAGCGCTGCATCAGCAGGTCCAGTGCCGCCGTCGGCTCGTCCATCACCAGCACTTCCGGTTCGAGCACCAGCGACAGTGCGATCAACGCACGCTGTTGCATCCCACCGGAGAGTTCGTGCGGATAGGAGTTCAGCACCCGGTCCGGTTCGAGATACAGGTCTTCGAGGAGCTGGCGAGCGAACGCCATCCCCTCCTCGACGTTGGCATCGTGGGCCGAGAGAGTCTCCTTGAAGTGCCCGCCGACACGCATCGTCGGATTGAACGAACTCATCGCTCCCTGGAACACCATCGAAATCTCTTCCCAGCGGAGCTTCCGTAGCTCTTCTTTGCTCAGGTCGAGCACGTCGATCGGTTCGCCGTTACTCGGATTGTACGTGACCTGCCCGCGCAGCACGCCCGGGTCGGGGATCGAGTCGAGCATCGACTCGGCGAGCATGGATTTGCCGGATCCGCTCTCGCCGATGACGCCGATGACTTCGTGTCGGTGGACGTCGAGCGAGACGTGATCGAGGACGTAGGAGTCCCCGTCGTCGTACGTGACTGATGCGTTTCTGATCTCGACGACTGGATCGTCTGCGTCCGGCTCTCGTGTTTCGGTAGATACTGCTTGTGCCATCTAGATACCTCCACTCTGTGTGACGGATTCGTCTTCCGCTTCGACAGACTCGGATTCGCCGGCCATCCGAGTCCGGACGCGGGGATTGAAGATTCGATCGAGTCCCTGTGCGAGCAACACCATCGACAGCGACAGCAGCGCGATCGGGATCATCGGCACGATGACGAGGTACTCCGAGCCACTCCCGACGAGTGCGCTGTAGTTGTTGTACGCCTGGTCGAGCTGGAGACCCCAGTTCGCCAGATTGGACGGCAACACGCCGAGGTAGTACAGGGCGACTGCCGAGAAGATGCAGTATCTGGCTGCGAAGGCGAAGTTGACCAGAATGTACGGCATCAGGTTCGGAATGATGTCTTTGGTCAGGATCCGTCGCGTACTCACGCCCATCGTCCGTGAGGCTTCGACGTAGGACTCCTCGCGGAGGGTGAGCACCTGTGACCGGATCGCACGACCCAGCCCGGACCAGTAGTTGATCGTCAGCAGAACGCCCACGACCGCCGGGTTACTCGGATTGATCGTCACGGCTAGCACCATGACGAGCGGGAGACCGGGGATCGACATCGCGATGTCGGTAACCGTCGTAATGACGCGGTCGGTCGTGCCACCCTTGTAGCCAGCGAGTGTGCCAGTGATCACTGCCACGAAGGTCGCGAACACTGCACCGGCAGTGACCAGTAGCAGCATCGACGGCGTCGCGTGGATCACCTGCGACAGCAGGTCCGTTCCCGAGGGGTTCGATCCCAGCGGGGCATCCATCGTCTCGAACGGCTTGAGCCGCCGGTCGACCTGGTTCGTCACCGGAGCGGGATACAGCCGGGTACCGACCAGCGCGATGAAGATGAAGACGAACAGCAGCGCCCCACCGATCAGCGTTCGCGAGTCGTCGATCGCGACCAGCCCCGGCTTGTAGATAAACTCCTCGTAGAAGTCCCGGAGCCGTTCGCTCGTCGAGACCTCTACCGTCGAGGTCTGTGTTTCGAAGATGAACTCTTCACCGTGGTCTGTCTCTGAATCAGTAGGCTTCACTTGCATCACCCGATTGAACCCGCGGATCGACCAGTGAGTAGGTCAGGTCGGCGATCAGTACAGCGATCACCAGCATGATCGTAAACACGAGGAACACACCCATCAGCACCGAGTAGTCTTGCACCTCTAGGGCCTCGTACATGAGGAATCCAATTCCCCGGTAGCTAAACACCTGTTCGAGGACGACCGAGTTCCCGATGTTGAAACCGATCAGCGTCAGGAAGCCAGTGTACATCGGCAGGACCGCGTTTCGACCGACGTAGCGCGTCGAGATGCGTAAGTCAGAGAGGCCCCGAAGCCTGGCGACGCGGACGTAGTCTTCACCCAGCACCTGAATACTGTTCCCACGCATCGACAGCATGTTCAGGCCGGTCTGAGTGACGACGACCGAGATGATCGGCAGTGCTGCGTGATAGAGGACATCCACGAGGAAGCTAAACTCCAGGCGAGGGTCGGTCAGCGGCGGTAGCCGACCGGTGGCCGGGAAGATCCTGTTCTGATACGCCAGGAACATCAGGAGGACGAACGCGAAGACGTAGAACGGGATCGATCCCAGTGCTACACCTACCACCGACGAAACCTTGTCGAACAGACTGCCTTCGAGATACGCTGCCACTGCCCCCCAGATGATGGCGAGTGACATCAACAGGATGGTCGCAGTCCCCATGACGAACACCGTCCACGGCAGTGCCTCGGCAATCAGACTGCTGACTGGCTCAGCCTGTTGCAGTGACATACCGAGATCCCCCTGTGCCAGATTGCCGATGTAGTTGATGTATTGTTCGTGGAGCGGCGCGTCAACGAGACCGAGACGATCTCTGTACGATTCGAGCCGTGCATCGATCGTTGCCTGGTCCAACCCTTGCTGTGCCAATCTCGCTTCCAGTTGCGCCAGCGGTCCACCTGGCATCAGCCTGAGCATGCCAAATGTTAGTGTGACCGCAGCCCACACCGTTAACACGGATCGGGCTAGTCGTTCCACATAGTATCGCATACACGAATTCTAATGCTTCTCGTAAATATGAATTGCGGTTACGATTCATGGCCGTTTGATTTCAGATACTCTCAAAAGTACAGAATTTCGACACATATGTCGATCCGGAGCCCACAGAACGTCGACCGTCACGAGGTCCAGTTCGTTCTGACCATTCGGTCGCGACTCGGCTTCGAAGGCTGTCGTCGCGCAGACCACGGTGCGCGTGGACGGATAATGGGTACGAGAGAGAAGAGAGGCAAATACAGCGTGGGGACCGATGATCGGTGGCCGCCGTGAGAGTCAGTTTCCCTGATGGGGGAAACGGACAGAAACGGCGTTAGTTACCGTTGTACTGCATCTCGCCCTGACGTGGGAGCCAGGTGTTGGCGTACTTGACCTGTGCGACAGCAGCGTCCTCGGCAGGCACGTCGAAGCGCTTGGAGTTGATGAACGTCTGGTCCAGCCCTTCCTGGATCGGGATCATCGGCAGATCCTGGTTGGCGACCCACAGCAGTTCGAGTGCGAGCTGGGCTTCCTTTTCACTGTCGGCGGTGGATCCGAGCGTCGAGACGTCCTCGGACGGGTTGACCGTCAGTTCGCCCGACCCTTCGAGCGCGGGCACGGTGATGTCGGCCTTGGAACCGCCACGTGCTTCGACAGCGCCCGGATAGTTGTACCCGCTGGCACGAAGCGTCGCACCGGGGTCGACCATCTGGTGTCGGAGGTTGTGGTACGGGTGGGCTGCACGGGCGAATGCTGCAGTCCAGTACTCGGCGGTCGCGTCGAACTCGCCGGATGCCCATCGACCTTCGGGACCAGTCAGCTCTCCCGGGGGAACCGTGTTGAACGTAACGTCCATCCCGGCCGCGCTGAGCTGGTCTTTGATGGTCTCCATGCCGGTGACCCAGTCGGACCAGCCAGCGGGAGCGATGATCTCGAAGGAGAGCAGCTCTCCGTTCTCGTCTTCCCACATACCGTCGCCGTTCTTGCTGTAGCCGGCGTCCTTGAGAACACTCGAAGCCTTGCTGGTCATCTTCTTGCCTCGGCCGTAGGTCTCGAACTTGTCCATCGAGTCGCCGAGCCAGTTCTCGAGCTGGGCGTCCGGCAGGGCCGTCGGGATGCGCGGTGAGACCTTCGTTCGCGGGTCGGAGTTGGCCGCGACCGTCTCACGGTCGAGGAGGTACATGATCGCCTGTCGGACCTCTCGCTTGCCCAGGTCCTTGTGGCCGTGGTTCGGGATCAGTCCAGCCCCACCGTTACGCGGCGTCTGGTATTCCTCGACGCTGTCCGGCAGGTCAGCGACGACGTTTGCCGGCGCGTAGACGGTGAACTGGCTCTCGATGTTACCCGAGAGTAGTGCCTGGTGCCGTGCCGTGTTGCCGTCCAGGAACTTGAAGGCGTACTCCTTGAAGTTGATGTTACTTGCGTTCGGGTGACCCGAGTGGCGCTCGGTGAGCAGGACCTGATCGCCAGATTCGGCGAACTTGAATGGGCCGTTACCGACCGGCTGATCGTCACTGAAGTCGGAGAGGGCTTTCGTGTCGCCCGGGCTGATTTTCGAGACGACGTCGCCGTATCGCGACTGCTTGGAGAACAGGCGCTTGTCGAGGATGGTGAACTCGATCAGCGACGGGTTGATGTCGTCTTCGACGGTCACTGCGACCGTCCGTTCGTCGCGCTTCTCGATTTCGCCGCCCCAGTCGAAGACCGACGTTTCGAGGGCCTTCTCGATTTCGAGGCGTGCCACGAGGTCGTCGGCTGTCACCGAATCGCCGTTGTGCCACGTTGCGCCTTCCTGAATCTTCATTTCGAAGGCACTGTCGGTCAGCTCCCATTCGCTGATGATGCCCGGCTTGAACTCACCGTCGGCGTAATTGAACTCCGCGAACGGGTCGAAGATCACTTCCCAGCCGATCGAGGACGGATTGGGTCCCTGGGGGTTGAACTGGATGTTCGCGGGCGAGACGTCAGTCCCACTGAGGTGGGTGACGTCCGCGACTTCCATGCCACCGTCTCCGCCCGAATCGGTCGAGTCCTCGGTGTCTTCGCCACTGCTGTCGGTCCCGTCGCTGGTCTCGGTGGAACCGTCTTCGCTCTGACAGCCAGCGAGCGCGGCCGCACCTGCAACGCCGGTCAGTTGAACAAACCGCCGGCGGCTCACGATGTCTCGATAGTCGTTGGATTCGTCTGCCATATCCACCTTTACCCGCTCTTTTCTTGAATAATAAAGCTTTTGAATATTCCTGAAGTTACCAGTCGCGTTCCCACTGGTCACATTGTCGGGCCACTACACTCCAGCCCGCTGTTTCGAATTAGTGTTTTTTTGCAGTCTTCGTGTGCTACTTGTCGTTAATTTCTATATGTGGTCGATCAACATCTACTCTCGCCTCACTGTTCGTCTTGTTCGGAGGCTCTCACACCACCTTGCCGGTAGATTACCGGTACGTTGACTAGTGTTAGTAGCAGAATAGGTACTTCAACGCTGACGATCGTTCTTTTCGGGTCGTCTCGGCCCGATTATCGCCGTTACGCGGGGCTAAACTGGTCTCTCCATCGTCGTCTCGGGGTCCACGACGGCGGTTCAACATCGGTGAACGATCTTTCCCTCGATCCCGGGACTCTTGGGGCCGAGCACCATCGACTCCCGCCTCTGGGTCTGTCCAGCAGAGTTCCATCGGCCCGCGCGACACACGGATTTCCGTGAGGACTGCGGTACTACATCGCCACGGCGATCCGATCTCGACGATCAAACGCCACCACGTGTCGACCACGAGACCGAAGCCCGAACTACTGTCTACTTCTCGAACAATCGAGATTCTCTTTGTTCTGCTGACGATGTTCTCTGTATCCTTTCCGCTCCGGCGGGCGGTCCTCGCTGTGGTGTCGGTAGATACGTCCTCTACCGTGTGATTCCTCGACTATCGGCGGTCGTCTGTGTGCTCCTGTGGCCCGGCCGTGCCAGTCGATGGTCGTTGTTAGTCTATCGTACTGAACGTCGATTCCTGGCGACGTTTTCGTCGTGCACGTCCACTTATGTAAAACAAAATAATGATAGATAACGGGAGTACTTTTGATATAGCATCGATACTACGGTTCCTCGTGGCTGTTCTGTTCTGAAAGTCCTGTGGTCTCTTAGGTTACACGTGGCGACCAGTGACGTGACTCTCTACGGGTCCCAGCACACGGATCAACTCCAACTCTGTCATTAAAATAATTTTGATAGTTATACTGGTGCTACGCACGTCGTTATTCGTTTTCAAGTGAACGTGTGAATATATATTGACTGTTTCTCTCTATAGCGATTTTTCTCACTATCGATTACTATTTCCTCTGTTATCTGGACAATCACTCTATGGTTCTGCTTAACCATAGTTGACAGACATACAAATACACTCGGATCTGTCACTTCTGACCCGTCCCTTCGATCCGCTCTGTCGTGTTCTGTGGTTTGATCCAGCGTCTCTGTCGAGGGAGACACTGAAGAAGGCCCAGTGAGACAGTTCATGTATGGGACTGTTGGACGGACTCAAGAGCATCCTCGGGACGAAAGCCGAAACCGACGCGACCCGGGATGCGAACCCTGACGACCTCTTTGGCATGTCGACGGCGTACATCACGATGGAGGCCGACCTCGGCTATCGGCCAACGGGTGACGCCGCGCTCTGTTTCGCTGACGTGGACAACACCGACTTTCGGGACGCTATCGCTGAGGTCGAAGCGATCCTCGAAGCGGGTGAAGTCGAGACCGGCACGACGGCCGACTTCACGACCGACGAGCACGGGTACGACTGGATCGTCCTCCACGACGACGAGTTCGAGGATCTCGTTACCTCCATCCACTTCGCGGCCGATACGCTCATCGAGGCCCGATACGGGTCGCGGCTACTGGCTGCCCTGTTCGCCTTCGAGCGTGAACGTGACGGTCAGCTCGTCTACTGGGTGTATTCGTTTCGACGGGGTGCGTACTACCCCTTCGCTCCCAGTGCCGACGACGACCACGAGCGCGACACCAGCGCGGAGTTCAAACTGGACTCGAACCTCGATGGCGAACTGGCGATCGAGGCGAACAAGGAGTTCTGGTATCCGATGTGGCCCGACCGGCCCGGTGATCACCCGTGGGAGTGACCCCATCCGATACCCCACTCTCGACGTACGATCACGTCAGTCTCGACGCGGATGCCGAATCGGCGTTTCCTAATGCGACACGTGGCGTCTATCGCGTCGTCGGGACCGAGGGTGAGACCGTCACGCTCCTGCGCGTAACCGACCCTGACGGCCGCCGTCGCCACACCGGTGACCTCCTGCGCGTGGAGCGCGCACGCCTGTCGGCGTTCGAGCCAGCGGCGAACCCCGACGGGCATCGGTCTGTCGTGGCTGGGATCACGAACCTGACCGACAGCTTCTGGTGGCAGATGCGCGTGTTTTATCGGTCGCTGGCCGCTCGACCGCTATCGTCGATTGTCGCGGGTGTTGTCGTCGCTGTCGGTGTCGTTGGCGACCAGTTCATTTCGGGACCGGACTGGGTGTTCGGTCTCGCGGTGTTCCTCGGCAGTCTCGTGGTGGCCGCACTCGGTACCGACCTGTTCTGACGGTCTGGGCTGCTCGTCTCACCGTTTCAACCTTCGTCTCGACTGATGAATGTCCCCCCGCCGCCCTTCAGTTTCACTTTCACTCCCCTGTTAACGGAGATTTATTACCCCCGACGCACAAGCGACGTGTATGTCTGCATCAGAAGACCTCGAAGAGCTGCCGGGTGTCGGTCCGGCCACAGCAGAGAAACTCAAAGAGAACGGCTTCGACGGGTATCAGGGAATCGCCGTCGCTTCCCCCGGCGAACTCTCGAACACGGCCGACATCGGCGAGTCGTCCGCCGCCGACATCATCCAGGCCGCTCGCGAGGCAGCCGACATCGGTGGCTTCGAAACCGGGGCGACAGTGCTGGAGCGCCGTGAACAGATCGGCAAGCTCACCTGGTCCGTCGACGAGGTCGACGAACTGCTCGGCGGCGGGATCGAGACCCAGTCGATCACCGAGGTGTACGGTGAGTTCGGGGCCGGCAAGTCACAGGTCACCCATCAGATTTCGGTGACAGTCCAGCTCCCGGCCGAACACGGCGGGCTGGAGGGAAGTGCGATCTTCATCGACTCCGAGGACACGTTCCGTCCCGAGCGAATCGAGCAGATGGTCAATGGCCTCGAAGACGACGTACTGGAAGATACGATGGTCCTGCACGGTCTCGTCGAGGACGAGGACGACGCCGACGCGGGTGACGAGGAACTGCTCGATGCACTGGTCGAGTCCGTACTGGACAAGATCCACGTCGCCAAGGCGTTCAACTCCAACCACCAGATTCTGCTGGCCGAGAAGGCCCAGGAGATCGCCGGCGAAAGTCAGGACGGCGAGTTCCCCGTCCGCCTGCTCTGTGTCGACTCGCTGACTTCCCACTTCCGTGCGGAGTACGTCGGTCGTGGCGAACTCGCAGAACGCCAGCAGAAGCTCAACAAGCACCTCCACGATCTGATGCGCGTGGGCGACCTCAACAATACGGCCGTCGTCGTCACGAATCAGGTCGCGTCGAACCCCGATTCATTCTTCGGTGACCCGACTCAGCCCATCGGTGGGAACATCCTCGGCCACACCTCGACGTTCCGACTCTATCTCCGCAAATCCAAGGGGAACAAGCGGATCGTCAAACTCGTCGACGCACCGAATCTCCCGGACGGGGAAGCGGTCATGCGCGTCGAAGGAGGCGGCCTGATGGACGAGTAAGGCCGACGAGGAGTGGACTCACACGCACCAGTGGATTCGCTTCGGTAAGCGAGTTGCTGCGACGAATCGTTTTTCGCTCGCTGTCGTCCCCGGCCGACCCCTCCGTTTCCTCTCCAACCCACTCACGTCTGGCGTCTGTCGAGCGTCTGACGCGCCGGAGTGAAAGTGAATATCAGTCACTCGAATCGCACGAGGGGAGTCGATCTCTAGTCGAAGCAGGGGGGTTCGAGTCGTGGGACCGAATCACGTCCGTGGAATCGCCGCCGATACCGGTGTGACGGCAGTATCGTTTTGTGGGGTGGTGACGTACCACGCGGTATGAAGTTCGTCATCGTCGGTTACGGACGAGTCGGGACGCGGACGGCGCGCATCCTCGACAACGAGGGTCACACGGTCATCGTCGTCGAACGCGACCACGACAAGGCACAGCGGAGCGAGCAAGAGGGATTCGAGACGGTCCACGGCGACGGTAACGACGAGTCAGTCCTCGAAGCCGCGGGACTCGACGATGCCGACGCGATCGGTGGGCTGACCGGTGATCTCAACACCAACTTCGCGGCCTGCATGGTCGGCAAGGAGTACGGCTGTCGGACCGTGTTGCGCATCGATTCCGACTACCGCGAGGAGATCTACCAGACCTATGCCGCCGACGTCGACGAGATCATCTATCCCGAACGACTGGGTGCGGCGGGCGCAAAGACCGCGTTGCTGGGCGGGAACTTCAACGTCCTCGCGGATCTGACCGAACAGCTTTCGGTCGCCAGCGTCACCGTCCCCGACGAGTCACCCGTGATCGGTGAGCGCGTCATCGCACTGGAACTGCCCGGGGACGCCCGGATCTACGCTCACGGGAGCGATCGTGAGCCGATGACGATTCCATTGCCTCGGACGACGCTCGCGGCTGGTGACACGGTCGCCGTGATGGCGAGTCCGGAGACGCTCGACGACGTTCGGGCCACGCTCAAGGGGACCTGATCACGCCCGCCGACGATATCACTGTGCGGTGCTGGATCGCGGTTCAAAGAGAGGGGTGGGTTGCGGTGTCCGGGCGCGCTCGGGAGGATGGGATACTGAGTGGTCGTCAGTATGCGCGCCCGTGGCGGGTGATCCGCAGGGCAGTACTTAAAAACCCGTCAGACGCCCGTGCGACACCGGTGTCGTCCGTGGGTTTTTGCCACTTCCGCTCGTCTGCACAGCCATGACCTGGGGCGACCTGTTTGAGCGGGCGAGCGAGTACGAGACCAGCCTGTCGGCCGTCCGCGACGCGTTACGGGAGCGCCGGGATGGCGGGTGAGTCGACGCGAGTCGTGGCCGATGCCGACGTGCTCGCGGCCGATCTGTTGGTCGGTGGCGACGCGCGTGACGCTCTCGATCACGTCCGCCGGCACGACTGGCTGACCCTCGTCGCGAGCGAACAGTTGCTCGACGACGCCCGGGCCGTGATCGCGAGACTCGCAGACGACGACCTCGCCGCAGCGTGGCGCGACCGGATCGAAGACGAATGCGACATCGTCGAACACCCCCCGGAGGATCACCCCGGACTGGCGTCGGCCTACCGCGGCGAGGCGGCCCACCTGCTCACCTACGACGAGTCACTGCGCTCGGCCAGGACCGGCCTGTCGATCCAGCCCCACGCCGACCTCAGCGTTCGGCCGCCGGACGCCTTTGCGCGCCTGTTCGATCCCGAAGCGCTGTACGAGGCGACCCACGACGGCGCGTATCCGGGTCCGGACCGGGACCCACGTGCGTAGTCGTCGCCGCTCGTTGGCTTACCGATCGCCGTTGACGAGGCGTCCGCCCCACCGCTGGAGCGAGCCCGGAACGAACCGAAGGAGTGTCGCGAGGACCGTCATCGCCAGTCCGGGGATCACGACCGTTTCGCCTCGCTGTAGGCCGCGGTAGCCTGCCCGCGCCACTTGCTCGGGGGTGTAGCACAGGGACTGACCGACGGCAGAGTCGCCCATCCCCGCCCGCTCCTGAAACTCCGTCTCGGTCGGTCCGGGACAGAGCACCGTCACATCGATCTCGCTGTCGTGGTGTTCGGCCGCGAGTGCCTGCGTGAAGCTGTTGACGTAGGCCTTGCTGGCGTAGTAGCCCGCCATGTACGGCCCCGGCGTGAAGCCGGCGACGGAGCCGACGTTGAGGAGACCGCCGGACTCGCGGTCGTCGAGGAAGCGCCGTGAGAGTGCGACCACAACGGCGACGTTGAGCCGGAGTTGCGTTCGTTCTTCTTCACAGTCGCTTTCGGCGAATGGTCCGTACGTGCCGATACCAGCGTTGTTGACGAGCGTCTCGACGGTGATGTCGCGCTCGTCGAGTTCGGTCCAGAGTCGTTCTGGCGCGCCCTCTGTGGTCAGATCCATCGCGACGATGTGGGTCTCGATTCCGTGGTGTTCGAGGTCCGTGGCCAGTGCGGTGAGACGCTCTTCGCGGCGGGCGACCAGCACGAGGTCGTGGCCGTGGCGAGCGAACTCACGAGCCAGTGCGGTACCGATGCCGGCGCTGGCACCGGTGATCAGCGTCGCGTCACTCATTCCAGCCGACCGGTCGTCTCCGCCCATTCCGCGAACGTCGCCAGCGCCCGACCACGGTGGCTGACGGCGTTCTTCTGTTCGGTGTCCATCTCCGCGAAGGTGGTCCCGTCGTGTTCGAAGATCGGATCGAAGCCGAAGCCGCCGTCGCCACGCGGCGCGACGATGGTCCCCGGAACGCGACCGAAGAACAGTTTGACCGGCAGGTCGTCGCCAGCGACCTGTTCGTCGGTGGTCGCCGCCCCACGGTCGTCGGCCGCGAGGTCCTGCCCGCGACGCTCGTCCCGGTCAACGGACTCACGGCCGTCGCCCGTTCGCTCGTTCGGCGGCCCCGAGACCCCGCCCGGGTCGGGTGCGGCTTCGAATCCCTCGCCATCACAGTAGGCGATGACCGTCTCGAAGGCGCCGCTGTGGTCGTCCTCGGGTTCGGTGAGTTGCCACACCCGTTCGATGCCCAGTCGGTCCTCGACGTAGGACGAGTAGGGACCGGGGAAGCCGTCGAAGGCGTCGATGAACAGGCCCGAATCGTCGACGATCACCGGTTCGCCGGTCGCCCGGTAGGCCTCGCGTGCGCCGTGGGCGGCGACGGTCGCCAGGTCGTCGGCCTGGACCTCGGTGTAGTCGAAGTCGAACTGCTCGACGGTCGCCGACCCGAGGTAGTCCTGAGCTTCGTGGATTTTCCCGGGGTTAGTCGTGACGAACTTGAGCATACCGCTGGTCGGGAGAGCAGCGGAAAATAGCCGTCGATGTTGGCGGTCACCCGGTCGCCGATATCGATCAGTCGACGACGACTTCGACCGGTTCGTCTTCGGCGGCCGCTTCCTCGACCCCGCTGCGATTCTCCTGCCACAGGAGGACGCCGACGACGGCCAGCGCGATCCACGACCGCCAGTTGGCGAGGTTGAGCGTGTACCCGATGCCGAAGGGTTTCTCGACGAGCATCTTCTCGCCGGGTTGCCAGTAGGAAGCAAGCATCCGCCGGACGCTTGGCCGCTCGAAGTTGTAGGGGACTCCGAACAGTTCGCCGGACTGTGGTCTGTCAGCCATGGGACGGGATACGGAGCGCCGCGTTAAGTCGTTTTTCCTCGAAGTCAGGCGAGTCGAGCCGTGACGGGTCCATCGAAGTTGAGCATCACTGCCTGTGCGCGGTCGCCGAAGACGGCCTTGCCCGTCGGCGAGCGCTGGGTGCCCGTGATGAACACGTGGTCGATGTCGTTGTCCGTGGCCGCTTCGAGGACGCGGTCGGCCTCGCTCTCGGCTTTCCCGACGTGTCCAGCGATCACGTCCCACTGCACGTCGATATCGTCGAACACCTCGCTGACGACTTCTTCGGCGTCCTGTCTGACGTTGTCCATGAGGACGCTTTGGTCGTAGCTGGTGTGTTCTTCCTCGGCCATCGCATCGAGGGTTTCGCGCTTCTCCTCGAACGCCTCGTGGGAGAGCAACGAAAGGACGTGGAGTTTCGCGTCGACACCGGCGGCGAGTTCGCCCGCTTCGACCAGCAGTTCGCGACCGTTGTCGTCGTTTTCGAGGACGACGAGTGCGTCTTCCATATTATACTCTCTTTACCGGCGCGTACTTAACTCTCACTGGTAGCGGCCACGGCCTTCGATCGCCGTCAGCTGATCGAGGACGGCGTCGTCGCGCTCGCTGGCCGCTCGGTAGGCGTCGGCAAGCGCCGCCCGTAGCGCGGCGGCGTCGTCGGTCGTCCCGGCCAGTGACTGTTCGAGCACGTGCAGATCCATCGCGTGGTCCTCCTCGTCACGGGTGTAGTAGCCCAGTCCGAAGTCGATGAGAAACGTCTCCGGAGCATCGCCGCCCGGCCCAACGCGGACGTTGCGCGTCGTCGGATCGCCGTGGACGAAGCCGGCGTCGTGGATCGTCGCGAGGTGTCGCCCGACCGCACGGACGTGGCGCTCGGTCAGGTCGTCGCGCAGTTCGGTCTCGCCGACGTGCTGGAAGACGATCCGACTCTCGGCGAGGTCGACATCGCGGATCACGGGCGTCGGGACGCCGTGGCGTCGGGCCTCGCTCGTGAGGCGGGCCTCCTGTCGCGTGCGCTCGGTCCGCAGGCGTTCGTCGAGCGCGGGATGGCGGTAGGATCGCGGTCGTCGTTCCTTGATCACGCGGTCGGGTTCGATCGTCACGATGGCTTCGGCCCCCTGTATCTGGTCGTCGTCGTGAACTGCCCGAGCGACCGGTTCACCGGCGTCCCACGTCACGTCGACCTGATCGGGGCGAAAGTCCGAGTCGATCCCGGAGTGCTCGACGGGGATGGTGTCACCGGCGGCGTACATCCGCGCCCCCAGAATTGCGATCATTCCGGCGTTGTCCCGAAGGAATCGGGGATCGGGCGCGTAGAAGTCGGCTCCACGCTGGGCACACATCTCGGCGAGCATCGACTGCAGTCGCTGATTCTGGCCGACACCACCGCCAAGCACGAGTTCGTCGGCGTCGGTCAGCGAGAGGGCGCGCTCGGCCACTTCCGCGAGCATTGCGAAGATGGTCTCTTCGAGACCGCGACACACGTCGTCGACGCTTTCACCTTCGTCGACGGCCTGCTTCGCGGCGGACATGATCCCCGAAAAGGAGAAGTCCATCCCCTTGACGACGTAGGGCAGGTCGACGTACTCGCCGTTGCGGGCGTGCTCCTCGACCTTCGGGCCGCCGGGATGGGACCAGTCCAGATGACGGGTGAATTTGTCGATGGCGTTGCCGACACCGGTGTCCATCGTCTCGCCTAGCACTCGATAGCGCCCCGAGCGATAGCCGAGCACGTGGGCGTTGGCCCCCGATGCGTTCAGACAGACCGGTGCGGAAAAGCCCGAAAAGTAGCGTCCGACTTCGAGATGGGCGACCATGTGGTTGACGCCCACGAGGGGCACGTCGAAGCGCTGGGTGACCGCGCGGGCAGCGGTCGCGACGATGCGCAAGCAGGGACCAAGTCCCGGCCCGCGCGAGAACGCGACAGCGTCGATCGGTGTCGTCGGGTCCTCGCCGGCCTCGTCGGCCCGCTTGCGAGCGTGTGTCAGTGCCGTCTCGACGACTTCGGGCATCGCTTCGCTCATGTGTTCTGCGGCCTCTCGCGGGTGAATACCCCCGCTCTCGGGCTGGTAGGCGTCGGTCTCGATGAAGACGTGATCGTCGTCACTGGCGACCGACGGCTCGCTTCCTTCGCCCGCGTGTGCCTCGAAGACTGCAGCACTGGCTGCCCAGGCCGTTCCTTCGATGCCGAGAATACGCATTGTGAAGCCGCTACGAGAGCGTTATTCCCACTCGGTGTAACCGCACTTGCCGCAGTGCTTGCGGTCGTCGTGCTCGGCGAGGAAGGTGTCGCCACACCGGGGACACTGCTCGCGCTGTGCTTCGCCGTCGTCGTAGTATTCGTTTCGGGCCATTATGCTTCCTCACCCTCTTCGCCTTCACCGTCGGCGACGATCTTGTTGCGTTCGAGCATGTGGTCCTGCTCGACCTCGCGGGCGAACTCGGGTGCGTCGTAGACCTTCGCGTAGCCGATGGTCTTTCGCATGCCGAACTTCGTGTCGAGTTCGTGGACGACGACTTCTTCGGCGTCCTTGTTCAGTTTCGCCGCGAGCGAGTCGCGGACGGACAGTCGCGAGGGCGTTGCCTCGTCGTGGCGCACCTCGAACCGAACGTCGGTCCGGTGCAACATCGGATTGTCGTCTTCCTCGATGATGTCGATTTCCATGGTTCGTTGTCCCTACATTGCCCCTGAAGCGCGTAAAAGGATTTCGAACGGCGTTCTGCGCGAACACCGTGAGCGCAGGGCTTGGTGGACGCCAGCGGCGTTCACCAGCGTACAGTCGAACGGAGTGAGACTGTGCTCGGCAGAGCTTGCTCTACAGGTGTACGGTCGAGCGACGCGAGACCCACCAACAGGACGACCTCGCCGAGACGGAACTGGCCGACGACTGATCCCCACGACGGTGCGTCGGTACCCACGCCACCGTTCGGAGCGTCGAGAGTGCTGCCGATTCCGGTTGGGGTGCCGATCTCGACCATTGTATACAAAATCTGATTTGTGATGAGTCATACCGTGTTAATCGTTACAGGGGCTTTCGACCCCCTGAAATACTTTGTCTATGGATGGTCTATGGTAACGTCTCTCAAAACTAATCGACTATCTGAAACTTTTTGTACTCGGAGTTATTCTACACAACTGTGGCGCTCGGTCACGACCGATCGTCGCCAGGAGTTCCCCCATGTCGTTACACACATCCCATTCCCGAACGCGATCCGAGCGTGGTCCAACAGTCGAACCGGTGTCACTCGTGACAGTGCTGGGGTTCCCCCTGGTGCTCGTCGCCCTCCTCGCCGCTGTGAGCTATCCGATGGCGTCGCTCGCGGCGCTGTCGATGCTCGTGATCGGTAGCAAACTCGCTCAGTTCACCCTCGCGACCCTCGCCCGTCGGATCGCCACCTCGCCGCGACAGCTTACCGTCCCCGGCGTCGGTACCGTGACGATCAGCGTCGCTCCGGTCTGATCGACCGCGCTTCTCTCCGCTCGTTCCCTCGTACGGAATGGTGTCGCCGTTTCCCCGGTCGACTGCACGACGGTGTGCGGTCGATCCGGGACAGATCAGCAACGGTCCGTCTCACTCCTCGGTTACCGGCGCGTCCATCCGGCGCACGTCCAGTACGACTTCGTCTGCGGTCTCGGTGACCGCCGTGACTTCCCCGGCAACGACGAGCGCGCTGGACGGCGTCGGTCCGACGACGATCGGGTCGCCGATCGAAATCGCCGGCAACGACGCCTGAAAGTGGATGTGTGCGGTGCACTCGGTCGGGTGATGGACGTTCGTCAGGTCGATCGTCTCGACGGTCGCGTCGACCCGCTCGAACGCCTGTGAGACGGTCACCGTCTCGGCGTCGTCCAGTGACTCACGATCCAGCACTTCGTAGGCGGCCTCGGTCGGTCGATACCCGCCAGTCGGACCCTGTACGCTCTCGACCAGCCCCAGCGACAGGAGGTTCGTCAACTGATTCTGGATCGTCCCCGGGCTACGGTCGAGTACCGCTGCGACCGTCCCGCTGGTCACTGGCGCGTCCTCGACATCGTGTTCGTTACAGAGCGCGGTCAGGAGGTGTACCTGCGTCGTCGACAGGTCGATGTCCGTCGGGTTCATTCGTTGTACACCGGGTTCGCACCCGGCCACTATCAGTACCGTGCCTGATGCGAGTACTGCCAAGGGTATAAATAACGGTCCCACGAACGGTCGCGGAACGAGATGGCCGCGAGTACGCGCGCAGACCGGTTTTACGACTCTTTCGAGACGGTGTTTCACGAGACGTTACAGGACGCGGTCCACGGATTCGACGACGCCGACGAGCGCGGCGCCTATGCGCGACTGCTCGCGATCAGGGTCCTGTTCGTCCTGTTCGTCCAGCAAACGGGCTGGCTCGACGGCGACGAACGGTACGTCGAGCACCGCTACGAGCGTGCCCGGGCGGCCCCCGACCGCGACCCCTTCGCTGACTGTTTCGCGCCGCTGTTTACGGCGCTTTCCGACCCCGATGCACCGGCCGACGCGTTCCTCGGCGACGTACCGTTCCTGACCGAGGGACTGTTCGAGTGCCGGGACGACGCCGCCGAGGTATCCGTCGATCCGGCCTTCTTCGACGCTCTGCTGGCGGGCGACCCCGACGAATCCGGCGCACCGCAGGGGCTGTTCCGGCGCTACGAGATCAGGCTGACAGCGTCCGGGCCGGACGAGCGCGACCACGTCGTCGGCCCGGAAGCCGTCGGCCGACTGTTCGAACGGTCCATGAACGACGATGTTCGGTCCGCCGTCGGCGCGTTCTACACGCCCACGTCGATCACGACCTACATGGCCCGGTCCGCGCTCGTCGAACATCTGCGAGCGACGACCGGGATCACGCGCGCGCAGGCCGTCACACTCGTCGCCGACCGGACGGTCCCCGACGCCCTGTCTGCGACCCAGCTCGAAGCCATCTCTCGCTCGCTTCGGTCGGTGACGGTCCTCGATCCGGCCGTCGGCAGCGGTGCGTTCGTCGTCGCGATGCTCGAAACGCTGGCCGACGCTCGCGAGACAGTCGACGCCGCGCGGGGCAGCGAACAGTCACCGTCCCGGCGAAAACGCGACATCGTCGCCGAGTCGCTGTACGGCGTCGACGTGGACCCCGGCGGGATCGAATGCTGTCGGCTCCGGGTGTGGCTCCACCTGTTGCAGGACTGCGATGCCGACGACGTGGGCCGAGCGGCCGACGGCCCGGCGCTCCCGAACCTCGACTGGTCGTTCTTCGTGGGCAACAGCCTCGTCGGCGACCACGACCCGGCCCGACCCGGGCGAGCCGATTCCGTCCCCGACGACCTCGAAGCGACCCTCGACGAGTTCGTCAGCGTCCGGTCCGTGGCCCGCACCGCCTGTGGCGAGCGGAAAGCCGAACTCGACGCCCGTCTCGCCGAACTCGGGGAGACGCTCGCGACCTGTTTCGACACGGTGGTCGACGACCGCTGGATGACCGACGTGGCCGCGGCGGCCGACGCGCCGTTCGCGTGGGCCACTCACGTCCCGGACGTGCTCTCCGACGGGGGATTCGACGTGGTGATCGGGAACCCACCGTACGAGGGCGGCTCACAGCAGCCCTACGTCGGCGAACTGGCCCAGTGGTACGACGAGCACTACGACTGCTACGAGTCGATCCCGCGGATGCGCCACGACCTCTACCAGCAGTTCGTCGTCCGGGGCTGGGAACTGACCCGACCCGGCGGGACCCTCTCGTATCTCACCAGTAGCACCTTCCTCACTATCGGGTCGAAGCTGACGACCCGGCGACTCCTGCAGGAAAATCGGCTGCGCGAACTGCTCCGTGTGGACCCGGACGCCTTCGATGTGGCCGTCGAGCCTGCCATTTTCACGCTGGGGCGCACTGAGGCAGACGACGCGAGCTACCGGTTCGACTACGTCGACGCCACCGGGGTCGACCACCGCCAGTACCGGTCGCTGCTGGAGCGCGAGCGACTCGACGACCGGGCCGACGGCGACCGGACTGATGGTGACTGGACCGACAGCGACCGCCCGGACCGGCTCTCAGTGCCGGGGGCCGCGCGTGGCTACCGCGTCGGGATCGACCGCTACCGGCGCTCGCTGCGCCGCTCCTTTTTCGAGCCGACCGACCGAAACATCGCGCTGGCCGACGCCGTCGTCACCGACGCACAGCGACTGGCGACCGAATGGGCGGGGGCGATCCGCGATTCGACGACGCTCGACGGGCATCGAGCGGCGATCAGGGAAGACCACCTCGACACGCTCGAACCGGGCGACGTGTCGATCCTCGGCTTGCTGACCGTCGGCGGGCAGGGCCTCGCGACCGGTGACAACGAGCAGTATCTGGCCTATCTCGACGGGACGCCCGGAGCCGCCGAGATCAGGGCGCGCAACGACGATTTCGCCTATGGAACGACGAACGACGAGACCTACCGCTGGCTGAGTCGCGTCGTCCGACCGACCGACATCGTCGACGTGGCCGACCTCACGGAGGAACAGGCCCGCTCTGGCATCGACCCCGGAGCAGCCCGGACGTGGGTGCCCATCATCAAGGGGAAAGGCGATCCCTACTACGCCCCGATCACGCAGTACGTCGACTGGTCGAAGACCGGCCTCGACGGCATCAGATCGGACGGTCTGATACGGAATCGCCGGTACTACTTCCGCGAGGGTATCTTCGTCTCCCGGGGCGGGACGGGTCGCCCGGTCGTCCGGTACGCCCCGCCCGCGGCCGTCGATAGCTCCGGTGGGAAGTACATCCCGACGTTCGATCGGGTCTCGGCAAAGTACCTCAACGGACTGCTCAACGCCGCGCCGGTCCAGCACATCCTCGACACGTTCGTCAACGGGACGGTCAACACGCAGATTCAGGACATGCGCGTGGTACCGATCGTCGTCCCGACCGACGACCAGCGTGCCCGGATGGAGTCGCTGGTCGACGAGGCCATCGCGATCCGTGCTCGGGACCACGATATCGACGACCCGGTCGCCGACTTCGACCCGCCGGCGGCCGACGGGGATCGGTCACTGTCGGCCGTCAGCGACGACATCGACGCGCTCGCCGAACGGCTCTACGACCGCTGACCCTCGAAGTCGCCAGTCTCAGATCGGCAGTCGGCGCATCAGCCCAGGCAGGCGATTGCGCAGTCGGGTACCCAGATCACCGTCCAGCGCATCGATCTGCGCCATCTCCGCGTCGCTCAGTTCGAAGTCGAACACCGCGCGGTTCGCCTGTAGGTGCTCGCGGCTGGTCGCTTTCGGGATAGCGACGACGCCCTCCTGTTGGACCAGCCAGCGCAGCGCCACCTGCGGGGCGCTCTTGTCGTGGCGCGCACCGATCTCGACGAGCACTTCGTCGTCGAGCGCCCGTCCGCGCGCGAGCGGGCTGTACGCCGTTAGCGCGACTCCCTCGCGGGTGCAGTACTCTCGGAGCCCGGACTGGTCCTTGTAGGGATGATAGAGCATCTGATCGGCCACGATTGGGGCGTCGACGGCCGCGCGGGCCGCGTCCAGTTGCGAGCGGGTGAAGTTACTGACTCCGAGGTGCTCGACGAGCCCGCGGTCGCGCAACTGTGCCATCGCTCCCAGCGTCTCCGTGACGGGGACCCGCGGATGGGGCCAGTGGATCAACAGGAGGTCGACGGAGTCGACGCCCAGATCGTCGAGGCTCTCCTCGACGGAGTCGATCACGTCCTCGTGGTGAAGGTCCGACCGCCACACCTTCGTCGTCAGGAAGATGTCGTCGCGGTCGACGTCGGCGGCGGCGATCCCCTCGCCGACCGCGGCCTCGTTGTCGTAGACCTGTGCGGTGTCGATGTGCCGATACCCCATGTCGAGCGCCGTCCGAACGGTCTCAGTGCAGGTCGGTCCGGTGTTTTGCCACGTTCCCAGTCCCAGTTTCGGAATGCGTGCGCCGCCGGCTTCGACGTACTCCATGTGTGGACCTTACGCCCCAGCACAATCTAACTGTGGCACGGGCGCGAGCGGCGGGTGCAAGTGATGGGCCGAACGAGCGATCCGATCCGTCGCCCTCGCTGTCCGGTGTTGCCTTCGTCGGTCTGCGCCCGGTCCGTGCCGTTCCGTTCGTCGCGGGCCGTCGTCGGGTCGGACGGAAGGATGTTTGTGGCTTCGTCTCCATCGACACAGGTAATGAGCGAATCGGACGGGCCAAAGCAGGTCGACGACCCGGACTACCACAGCGAAAATCACACGGCCGCTCAGACGTGTGGCTGGACCGCGAACGCCCTGCGCGGCGAGGGGAAGTGCTACAAGTACATTTTCTATGGCATCGAGTCCCACCGCTGCATCCAGATGACGCCCGTCGTGAAGTGTAACGAGCGCTGTGTCTTTTGCTGGCGGGACCACGCGGGCCACGCCTACGAACTGGGCGACGTGGAGTGGGACGACCCCGCTGCGGTCGCCGATGCGTCGCTGGAACTCCAGAAAAAGCTGCTCTCTGGCTTCGGCGGGAACGACAAGGTCCCGCGAGAACGCTTCGAGGAGGCGATGGAACCGCGCCACGTCGCCATCTCGCTGGACGGCGAACCCTCCCTGTATCCGTACCTGCCGGAACTCATCGAGGAGTTCCACGAACGGGACATCACGACGTTCCTCGTCTCGAACGGCACCAACCCCGAGATGCTAGAGCGCTGTGACCCCACACAGCTGTACGTCTCCGTCGACGCGCCCGACCGCCAGACCTTCGACGACACGGTCAAGGCCGTCGAGGACGGTGCGTGGGAGTCCCTGATCGACACGCTGGACGTGCTCGCCGACAAAGACGACACCCGGACCGTGATCAGGACGACGCTCGTGAAGGGCCACAACATGCACAGCCCGGCGTGGTACGCCGCGATGTGCCAGCGCGCTGATGTCGACTACGTCGAGATGAAGGCGTACATGCACGTCGGCCACTCCCGTGGGCGTCTCGACCGCGACTCGATGCCCAGCCACGACGAGGTCCGTGCATTCACCGAAGAGGTGGGCGAGTTCCTCCCCGACCACGACGTGCTCAAAGAGGTCGAAGAATCACACGTCACGCTGCTGGCGAAAGACGAGCAGACGTGGGTGCCGAAACTGGAGAAATCCAGCGACTTCTGGGAGCGCGACCCGGTCGTGAGTTATTGAGTAGCTGTTTTTTCGCCCACGTTTTTGGCCGTTGGAGTGTAGCGACGAGGCGAAAAAGGTGGTCTCGGGAGCGCGACCCGGTCGTCTCCTATTGAGTACCCGCTCGTACTTTCAGAGACCCCGCCTGCTCACGGCTCCTGACAGTCGCCGCTCGCAATAACGAGGGCCGCTCCCTGCGGTCGCGCCCCTCGCTACTCACCACTCGGCCACACTCCCGTCGTCGTGTCGCCAGACCGGGTTGTGCCAGTTCACGTCTTGTTCGGCCTGCTCGCGGACGTGGTCTTCGTCGATTTCGATGCCCAGTCCGGGCTGGTCGGGGATGGCGACGGAGCCGTCGGCGTAGTCGAAGGTGTCGGGATCGACCAGATAGTCGAGCACGTCGCTGCCCTCGTTGTAGTGGATGTTGAGACTCTGTTCCTGAATGAGCGCGTTGTGCGAGCAGGTGTCGACCTGCAGGCACGAGGCCAGTGCGATCGGACCCAGTGGGCAGTGGGGGGCCAGCGCCACGTCGTAGGCTTCGGCCATCGCGGCGATCTTCTTGACCTCGGTGATCCCGCCGGCGTGTGAGAGGTCGGGCTGGATTACGTCGACGGCACCGTCCTCGAAGACCTCCTTGAAGTCCCACCGGGAGTACATCCGCTCGCCGGTGGCGATTGGGATCGTCGTGTGCTGAGCGATCTCCGGGAGCGCGTCGTTGTGCTCGGGCAGAACTGGCTCCTCGATGAACATCGGCTCGTAGGGTTCGAGCGCCTTGGCGAGGCGTTTCGCCATCGACTTGGCGACGCGGCCGTGGAAGTCGACGCCGATGTCGACCTCGTCGCCGACCGCCTCGCGCACCTCGCGGAGTCGAGTTGCGGCCGCCTCGACTGCGGCGGGGTTGTCGATCCGTTCGAGTTCGGCCGTCCCGTTCATCTTGACGGCCGTCAGGCCGGCGTCGACCCGCTGGCGGGCCTCGTCGGCGACTTCGCTGGGCCGGTCGCCGCCGATCCACTGGTAGACACGGACGCGGTCTCGGGCCGCGCCGCCCAGCAGTTCGTGGACCGGGGCACCGAACTGTTTGCCCTTGATGTCCCACAGGGCCTGATCGATCCCGGCGATAGCGCTCATCAGGATCGGCCCGCCCCGATAGAAGCCGCCGCGGTACATCGTCTGCCAGTGGTCCTCGATCGGTGCAGGATCTTCACCCAGCAGGTAGTTGTCCAGCAACTCCTCGACGGCCGCCCGGACGCTGTGGGCGCGACCTTCGACGACCGGTTCACCCCAGCCGACGGTCCCGTCGTCGGTTTCGAGTCTGAGGAACAGCCACCGCGGTGGCACTTCGAACAGTTCGTAGTCGGTGATACGCGGCATGGTGGATACGCGTCGATGCGACGGTCCCCCGGAAAAGCGTTTCCACCGACCGACGACGACTGACTGGCTGTCCGACAGGACGGCTCTCGGAGCCGTTCACAGCGGTCGTCTCAGTCCGCGCCGCCCCACTGCCACTGGGCGCGTTCGGCCTTCTGTTCGAGGGTGTCGAGACGCTCGTCGAAGCCTTCGTCAGCGACGTGTGGGTGGTCTGCGATCAGCGTCTGTGCACGCTGGAGTCGCTCGATGGCGTCCGCGTAGTGGTCGGCGGTGTCGTCGTGGCCCTCGCCGAGGTCGTCGCCCTCGTTTTCCAGTCGCGTTGCGTCAGCGGCGAGTGCGTCGACGAGGTGCTGGACGACCCAGACGCGCTGAAAGCGCAGTGCGTCGGCGCTGACACCACCGACACCGTCCCAGTCGGCGGTGACTGCGGCCCGGTATCGATCCAGTGCGTCGTCCCAGTGGACGACTGCCTCGGTCGTCGTCTCGGCGTCGAGTGCGTCGTGACAGGCCGCCTCGGCGTCGTCGAGATAGGTCGCGACGAGGCCTGTACAGTCGGTCTCTAGGTCGTCGATGTCGGCCAGCACGTCCTCGTCGCCGACGACCGCACGGGCGGCCGTAATTTCGTCGGTGGCCGCGGCCAGTGCCTCGGCTGCAGTCCCGTACTCGTCGACATTGGCCGCCTCGTGGGCCGTTTCGAGGTGCGTCTCTATCTGATCAGTCTGGGAGACGCGTGCGAGTCGTTCGAGTTCGTCCTCGATGGGTCGGATCGACGCTCGCATCTTCTCGGTCGGGGCATCGTCCACGCGGGTCGCACAGTGGTACGCCTTCGAGATGCGTGTACGGGCCTGCTGGCGGCGCTGATCCGTTCCCTCGCCGTTCTGGATGGCCGTCTCGAAGGCATCGAGTGCTTCGCGGGCCTCGTGCAGCGCGCTGTCGAGGTCGCGCCAGCACGACCCGATCCGGTCGATGTAGGCTTCGGCGATGGCGGCTTGCTCGGCGTCGATCGGTTCGAAGGTGACGGTTTCGTCGGCCGTCCGGAGCACGAGCGTCGTCCGTAGCAGGCCGTCGGTGAGTTCCGTCCACGTGATGTCGCCGAGGTCGACGGTGATCGCCGCGGTCGATGGCTCGTCCCCGAGCACGGCATAGACCCGCTGATCGGTCACGACGATGTAGGCGGCGTGATCGCCACCCGGCTCGACGATCGTCGTGCGCCCGTTCGTCGTGTGTTCGATCTCACTGGCGCTCGCCAGTGCATACTCGACGGTCTCTGCTCCCCCCACCAGTGACTCGATCGGTTCTGTCCCGATTTCAGACACCGCCGGTACGGACCCCCCAAACGGCCCCTTCGATAAGTCGCTGAGACGATTGAACATTCACTACCCCCCTGTGCGAGGCTTACACCACGCATAATTATAGCTATCGGTACGGTGAATCGAACGGAAACGAGTCGTGAGAAAAACCGGCTTGCGACGGGACTCCGTGGCGTGGCAGCTACTCGGAACCGCCCCACTGCCACTCGGCGAGTTCGATCTTCTCGTCGAGTCCTTCGATCCGCTCGGTCGAGACCGATGCGGTCGCGTAGGTGTGTTGGCTCGCTAGCTCGCGAGCGCGAGTGAGCTGTTGTTTCGCGCGTTCGTAGCTGTCGGTGGCGTCGTCTTCGTCGCCCTCGGCTTCGAGTACGTCGGCGTGTTCGACGTGGGCGTCGACGAGTCGCTGCGTGACCCAGGTAAGCTGAAAGCGCAGTGCCTCGGCGCTGACGCTGGCCTCGCCGTCCCAGTCGGCCGACAGGGCGGCCTGGTAGCGCTCACGGGCTTCCCGCCAGGCTGTCACGGCTTCGGCCGGGTCGTCGGCCGTCTGCCCGCGGTGGCAGGCGAACTCGGCGTCCTCGAAGGTCATCGTCACCAGTTCGTCGTACGTCGAGCCGAGTTCGTTGATCGTTTCGAGGACGCCGCCGTCGGTGACGGCCTTGCGTCCGTCAGCGATGGTCGAGTGGGCCTGTGCGAGCGTCTCGAAGGCGGTCTCGTGGTCGCCACTGGCCTTGGCTTCGCGGGCGTCGTCGAGCAGTGTCTCGATCTGTTCGGTGTCGATGGCGACACAGAGTTGATCGAGTTTCGTCTCGACGGGTTCGAGCAGACGCTCCATTAGCTCGGTCGGCGCGTCGTCGTCGTGGGTCGCGGCGTGGTGGGCGTTCGAGATGTACGATCGGGCACCCTGTACGAGGCGTGAGGTCTCTTTCCCGCTCGCGAGGCGCTCTTCGATCTCCTCGATGGTCTCTCTGGCGTCGGTCAGCGCACTGTCGAACTCTCCCCACGCGATAGCCATCCGTGCCATGTAGTCGGCGACCTCGCCGGCTTCGTCCGCGTTCTCCGGCTTGAAACGAACGGAGCCGTCGGCGGTCTTGACGAGCAGCGTCGCGTTGAGCAGTCCACTGTTGAGTTCTGCAGTCGTCACTGCTGCGTGTGAGAAGGTCACTTCCGCCGTCTCTGGATCGTCTCCGAGGACGAAGTAGACGTGTCGGTTCGTGACGATCATGAACGCGGCGTGACCGTTGCTCGGCTCGATCGAGGTCGAGCGCCCGTTGGTCGTGTGATCGATACCACCACTCCCGGCGAGCACGTACTGGAGCGATTCCCTGTCGCCCAGCAGTGCCGCCACCGGCCCACCATCGAGTTCGTCGCCCGACGGCTCGCTGCCGTTCGTGAACGACTTATTCGATAGGTCACTAATACGATCGAACATCGAAGTCCCTTGATACCTATTGACAACCTTCGCGTAATTATAACCTTCGGTAAGCGTTCTAATATGCACGCAAACGTGAGTACTCGACGTTTCTCTGGTAATTTTCGGGACCCACTCCGATGGGGAGTCCGTTCACGCGGGTTGTTCACCCGGGTCGCCCCGGAACCCTTTTCCGCCGGACTCACCTACCGATCGGTAACAATGGGTCTTGGCGGCTCCGATATGTACCGACAGCAGATCCTCGACCACTACAAGAGTCCCCGCAACTACGGGGAGATCGAGGACCCGACGTTTACCCACGTCGGGGAGAACCCGATGTGTGGCGACACCATCGAGATGGACGTGGTCCTCTCGGAGGACGAGGAGACGATCGAGCGGGTGGCGTTCCGCGGCGACGGCTGTGCCATCTCGCAGGCGTCGGCGTCGATGCTCTCGGAGCAACTCCACGGCATGGCGATCGACGACCTCGACGCGATGGACCGCGACGACATCGTCGACATGCTCGGCGTCGACATCTCACCGATGCGGGTCAAATGCGCCGTGCTCGCAGAGAAAGTCGCACAGGACGGCGCTGACATCTACTTCGGTGACCTCGACGTCGACAAGACCAAAACCGAGGACGACGACGCCGACGCCCCAGACGACGCCGCGTAACGCGCTCTTCACAGCAGACTGTTTTCAGCGCAGTGTTCAGATAAGCGGCAGCATCCGTAGAGATTGAGACACCGAAAGCCCTCGGCACGCTCCGGGGTTCTGTGGCAGATATCCTCACTTCGCTCGGATAGTGCTGCCGCAGAACCCCGGATCGCGCCTCGCCCTTTCATCCACCAGGAGTCGGCTGTTCAGCCGTCTACACCCTGGTGGATGGAAGGGCGAGCGTCGTTGCGGGAACCCCGGCGACGCAAGCACGCGAAGCGCGCGCAGCGAGTCGCGGGACCGCAACGACGCGAGGGCTTTCGGTGGCTTGTTCTGACTTCTTTCGACCTCTTATCTGAACACTACCGTTTTCAGGTCCCAAAACGTGATGAGCGGCCGCGACGAACGTCGGCCAGATGCAGCGCCTCGTCGCGGCGGTCGATCGGCTGGAAGCGGGGATCAACGAGCGCTTGCCGGGACCCGTCAAGATCGGTGCGCTGACGCTGTACTGGTACTCGACCCGCCAGTCCGACCACATCGAGCGTCTCGCCGACCACCCGTGGTGGGACCGCTGGAGTGACGCCGCGATTGCGGCGCTCGTGACGGTCCAGATTCTCGGGATCGCCGTCGTCGCGCTGGCGGCCGCACAGGCGCTGGGCCAGCAGCGCGCGACTGCGCTCAACGACCCCGTAAACACCATCGCCGTGCCGGGGATGAACGCCTTCATGCCACTCGCGGCGACGCCCTACATCGTGCTGGCCCTCGTCGTCGCCACGGTCGTCCACGAGGGCGGCCACGCCGTCGCCTGCCGGGCCGCCGACGTGTGCGTCGAGGAGTGGGGACTGGCACTGCTCTTTGGCGTCTTGCCACTCGCAGGCTACGTCCTGCCGGGCGACGAACTCGATGCGGCACCGATGCACGCCCAGTTGCGAGTGTACTCGATCGGTGTCTTCCACAATCTGCTGGTCGCGGCCGTCGCCGTTGCGCTCCTGCTCGTACCCCTGACGGCCACGCCCCGAGCGGCCTTCATGGCCTACTTCGGCTGGGCCGTCATCGGCGGCGGCCCGCCGACGGCCGCGACCGTCGCAGAACTGGGCGTGCTGACCAACGTCGCCTTCTGGCTGGCACTGTTGAACGCCAACTTCGGGCTGCTCAATGCCCTGCCGATCAGCGCCCTCGACGGTGGGCGAGTCCTCTCGCTCGCACTCACGCACCTCGACCGGACGACCGGGATCGATCTCACCCCGCGGACGCACTGGCTTGCCCTGCACGGGGCCAGTGTCGGCGTCATCACGCTCGTCGTCCTCGCTATCGTCGGCCCGGCGCTCTAATCGCCCCTCGCTGCTCGCGTGTCGCTCCTGCTGTCCGAGGCGCGTAGCGCTTCGCCAGTCGCTCCCGCTCGCAGTTCCAAAAGCTACCGCTCGCGGTGTCCTTCGCTACGCCAGGAAAACGTGGCGAGGCTTGTCCGCCAGTACCGTTCGCCCCCGACTCCACCTTTTTCCACGTCGGGTGTCCTCGCTTCGCTGCGGGCACCCTCGTGCAAAAACGTGGGCGAAAAACACACCTCGCTTCGCTCGGTGTGGACGACCTCAGGCCAGGAAAACGTGGCGAGGCTTGTCCGCCAGTACCGTCCGGCCCCACTGGACCGTTTCGGAGAAGGCGTCAGACCGGAAGAAGGCCATGGCGTTTTCTTTGGCGTCCCACTGGCTGGCGATGAACATGTCGTTCTCGTCCTCGCGGTTGGCCAGCAGCGTGGTCTCGCGGTGGCCCTCCATCTCGGCGAGCAGGTCGCCGACCTCGGCGAAGGTCTCGACGAACTCCTCGCGGTGGTCGGGCTTGACGGTGTAGAACATCCCCATCGTCCCGAAGCCGTCGCCGTCGTCGGGTCGGCCGACGATGCCCGGCAGGTCGGTGAGGAAGCCACTCGCGGTGTCGGCAGCGCTCTGGGTCTCCCAGAGGCTGACGACGGCTGTGGTGTCTGCCTCGTTGGCCTCGTAGACCGCGGTCTTGACGTGGGTGTCGTAGTGGTCGAAACTCTCCCGGAGGTCCGCGACTTCCGTCGAGAGGTCCTCGGGGTCGGTCTCGGAGTACAGCACCAGCGCGAACACGTCTTCTCCGTGGGGCTGACCGGCGTAGATGTCCATCTCGGCCAACTGCTCGCGGATCTCCTCGCTTGCGTCTTCACTCGCGGCCGTGTCGTCGCCCTCGTCGGTCGCTACGTCCCCGTCGCCGAGGTGGCCGCCGTATTTCTCTTCGACACCGGATACGTCGCCGAGGAAGCCCGCGGCGGTGTCGGCGGCCTCTTTGGCGGTCCAGATGCTCACGACGGCGGCCTGTCCGCTGCCGGCCCGGACTGTCGTCGTGACGTGGCGGTCGTAGTGGTCGAAGCTCTCCCGGAGGTCCCCGACTTCCTCGGCCAACTCCTCGGCGTCGCTCGACGAGTAAAAGAGGAGTCCGTAGTCGCCGGCGTCGTAGTCCTCGCCCTCGTACAGCCCCAGCGTCCCGATGCGCTGGTGGAGGTCGTCGATCTCGTCGTAGGAGGTGTCGCCGGGCGACGGGCGGCCCCCGCTGCTCGATGGATGGTCCGATTCGTCCACGTCGTCGCCGTCGTCGTCGGGAGCCTCGTTGCCGTGGGGATGGTCCCCCTCTGCAGCGCTCCCGGGGTGGACACCGCCGTGAGAGCCGGCGTCACCGGCCGGGTGCTCGCTGGTCGCCGTGTCGTGCTCGGCGTCGTCGTGGCCCGCTGCCGTGGCCGTATGGCCGCCTTCTTCGTGGCCGTGTGCGGCCGCTGGCGCTCGCTCGCGCTGGCCGTCGGTCGGGACGCGCTGGCCGTTCATCACGGCCGGGAGGTCCGTCGGTGTGAAGCGCCGGCCGACGTAGAAGCTGCCGAAGTCGGCGAACTTCGAGGTCGAGGGGTCGAAACGCATCTGGGTCAGCAGGTCCTTGACGTGGATCATCTCGTCGGACCAGAGCGTGATCCCCCACTCGTGGTCGTCGAAGCCGATGGAGCCGGCGATCATCTGCTCGACTTTGCCGCCGTACTCCCGCCCGATGTCGGCGTGGCGCTTGATGTGCTCGGCGCGCTCGGCAAAGGGCAGGTCGTACCAGTTCTGATCCGGGTCCCGGCGCTTGCTCATCGGGTAGAAACAGACGAACTCGTCGTCTGGAACCTCGGGGTGGAGCCGAGCCTGAATGTACTGGGCCAGCCCCGAGTCCTCGTCGACCTCGCCCTCGAAGTACTCGCGCGCTTTCTCGGTGTAGCCCGACGCCTCCGTGACGGAGACGTACGAGGTGGCCTGCTCGGTGAAGCGGGCGAACTCGGTCTGCTCGAACTGGCGTTCGGCGGCGTCCAGATCCGACAGCGTCGGCCGCAGATGGAGGATCATGATGTCGGCCTTGTCACCGAGCACGGTGTAGACGGCCGTCTGGCCCTCCGTGCTGTCCTCGACGGCCTCGAAGTACTCCAGATAGTCGATCCCGTCGGTGAGCGCGCGCTCGCGGTCCCGCTCTGGCGCTTCGCGCCAGGCGTCCCAGTCGACGTGTCGCAGATCGTGCAGGACGTACCAGCCCTCGTCGGTCTGTGGCGGCTCTCGTTTCATGGCTGGGGCTACTGGTTCGATCCTAAGGAACCTTCCCATGTTGGGCCACACAGCCGACGCTCGCCACCCGCTGTGACCCGCAATTTAGAGGTTCGACGGATCTTCGCCCGCCACGATGCGATCCAGCGCATCCTCGACACGGTGGTGCTGGTCACCGTCACACGCCGGGTACACGCCCGTGATCTCGTCGTCGGCCCGGATCACCAGCGCGATGACGGGCAGGTACAGCACGTCCGAGTCCGTCGAGTCGTGGCCAGTCGCGTGGCGAAACGCTGGCTGCAACGAGATGTCGGTTCCTTCGACGGCGTCGAGGAGTTCGCCGACGATCGCCGGGCAGGAGTCCCCTGCGCCCGTCTCGGCACCGGGCGTACAGACGCGTGTGCTCCACCACTCCTCGGACACGGTATCGATCGAACCGCGCTCGGACAGGTCGCGCAATCGTGCCTGCACGTCCTGCTGGCGCTGCTGTGCGGTGTCCGGTGCGAACCGTCGCAGACAGAGCTGTACGGATGTCGTCGCAGTGGAAGCCTGACTCATCGACTGCTATTACTGATAGTCAATTGAAAACTCTTGCTGCTAGTGTCATACTTGCGCCAGTTCTGGCCGTGACAAGCGTGTATGGCTGCCAGCGCGACAGCTACTGGTCGGTCTCCGTCCTCACTGCTCGGTGTCTCGGTTGTGTGCCGCCGGAGAGCCACGCTCGACTGCCGTTTCGATCCCGCCGAACAGGCCCCACGCAGCGAGTGCCGCCCCGCCGAACAGCGCCAGCAAGACCAGCGAGCCACTGCCATCGATCCCGAATACGAATAGCGTCACACCGAACGCGACAGTCAGTACGTGTTCCCAGTACGTCATCGTCGATCCGTCACCGATCCGTTCGGGCCAGTTCGCCGATCTCCGCGAGCAAGTGCGAGACGTGCACGCGGTCGCTCATTCGCGACCCCGCGCTAACTCGCCAATCTCCGTGAGCAAGTGCGAGACGTGCACGCGGTCGCTCATTCGCGACCCCGCGCTAACTCGCCGATCTCCGCGAGCAAGTGCGAGATGTGCACGCGGTCGCTCGTCCCCTCGACGAGGTCGGCGTCGATCTGCCCTGCCAGCCGGTGGATCTCGGCGACCCGGTCGCCCGAATACCGCGACCGTGCCACCGCCAGCAGGTCTTCGAGCACGTCCCCGCCGCTGTGGCCCTCGTCGACGAGCAGGTCGTCGAGCGTCGACCGGGCGTCGGTGAAGTCGCCGGCCTCGGCGGCCGCCAGCATCGACTCGACCTGATCGTCCGCTTCGACGGCGTTGAGTGCTTCGTAGGCGGTGTTCATCGTGATCTCGCCTTCCTGCTCGTGGGTGGTCTGGGCGGCCAGCACCGCCTGTCGAAGATCGCCGTCGGCGTAGCCCGCGACGTACTCCAGTCCGTCGTCGTCGTACTCGACTGCCTCGGCCTCGACGATCCGTTCGAGCGCGCCGACAGTCTCGTCGTGGGTCGGGGCGCGCATCACGACTGGGAAGCAGCGCGAGCGAATCGGCGGGAGCAACTGTGAGGGCTGGCGGGTCGCGATGACGAACTGTGTGGCCTCGTAATACTGTTCCATCACGCGACGTAGCGCCTGCTGGAAGTCCTCGCGCATCCCCTCGGCGTTATCGAGGAGGATCGTCTTGTACGACCCCGACATCGGCGAGTAACTGGCCGACTCCTTGAGAACGTGGTTGATCAGATCGGCCTTCGAGGACTCACGACGACGCTTCGAGTCGATAAACGGCGAGAACCGCGGGTCGTTCGCGACCTCCTTCTTGGTCAGGTCGAACACGTCGGCGACGTTGATCTCGATGAGGTCGGCGTCGGGGTTCTCGTGGACTTCTTCGGCGAGTGCGCGCACGGCCGCGGTCTTGCCCGCACCGACCGGGCCGTGGACCAGCAGATTCATCGGCTCCTCGATGGCCCCCCGCAGGTGCTCTCGGGCCTGTGGCTGGGGGATGTCGTCGAGCGACGGGGCGTGGGTCTCGGTCCACAGCGGCGCGTCCATCACTCCGTGATTGGCCGGCGGTGGGTATCAATTACACGGATACGAGACGCGTCGCGAGCGGAGCGAGCGACGGGTCTCGGAACGGCGAACGAGGAGCGCATGCGACTCGTGAGCGGCGAGGCGCGCGGTCGACGAGAACGTTGCGAGCGACGGGTCTCGGAACGGCGAACCAGGAGCGCCAGCGACGAGGGGGTCTCGACACCGTGAGCGGGGAACGAAGTGACCCGTGAACAGCGAGACGCGCTACTCCTCGGAAAAGCCGAAGACGGAACGATGCTGGGCTTCCAGTTCCTCGACGTAGCGTTCCAGCACCGTCTCCAGTTTCTCGTCGTCGACGATGATCGCCGTCAGGCGGTCGGTCGGGTTCTCGGGCAGCGAGATGGAGAACTGGCCGTCGCCGTCGTAGACCGGTTCGGACTCGTTGAGGATCTGCTGGTCGATGGCGTGGATCAGTTCCGAGTCGTAGCGGTCGTTCATCACCTCGAAGGCCTGTTTGTAGGCCTTCTGGAGTTCGGTGAAGTAGTGTGCGTACTTGTCTTCGAACTTCTCGGGATCGAAGTCGGTCATATCCGTTGGTGACAGCGGCACGTACTAGTCGGCATCGAAACAGCGCCGGCCGCCTGCGAGAACCACAGCCACTGCACTCTGTGGTCGACGAGTGATCAGACGGACTCGTCGTCTTCGATTGGCTCCTCGCTCGTGTCGCCGATCGGCAGGAGCAGTCGATTCTCGGGGAACGCGAGCAGGTACAGCGACGCACCGACGATCCCCGAGAAGACGACACTGCCCGCGATCGAAATGAACACCGGCGTCTTGGTCGAGAACGACGGCCCACCGACCGTGGCGACGACGATCGCCAGCAAGACCAGCACACAGGTCGCGCCGAAGGCAAAGCCCGCACCGAACAGCAGTCGGTCCTTGTCGGAGAGCAGCGGATCGTCCATAAGTAACTATAATTATATACTGCTGCTAGTATTAATATTCGATGGCCGAACTCACTCGACGAGCGGGGCGACGTACTTCGGGACGCGCTTTCTGACTGTCGTGTAGGCCGCGGCGACGACGAGCAGGCCGACGGTGAGCCAGCGGACCGGGCCGTCGTACACCACGAGGACGGGCGTCGCGGCGACGGCGGTGACGGCGAGGTCTCGCGGGTGGCCGTCGTAGGGCACGAGATAGCGCGCTCTGAGCCAGCGTCCGCGGACGTGATCGTAGACGGCGTCGGGGTTGGTCCGTTCCCACGGGCGTAACTCCTCGCCAGCCCCTAGCGCGTCGCTGGCGGCGTGGACGAGGAAGGCGACGCCGGCGACCCCAGCCCCGACGGTGATCGGGTCGGGGACGACGAGCGCACTGGCGACACCGAGGAGCGCCGGGACGACCCCGAGCACGGGGAAGTGCAGCGTCTTCCGATGCGTTCCCCACAGCAGGTCGAGGTCGGGGACGACCCCGCCCACGACGCCGCCGACGGCCGCCGGGAGTGCGAACCCCGGTGCGGTCAGCGCGATGGGGACCGCGAGCAAGAGACCGACCGCGACGTGGGTGAGGACCATCATAGTCGTGCCAACAGATCGTATTGGTGGGCCACGTACGTGAGTCGTCCGGCGGCCAGTTGCTCGCGGCGGGTCCGAAGCCAGTCGTCGGCCTCGGGTACGTCGGCGTCGGCCAGCGCGTCCGCGACGAAATCGAGGATGTGACCCAGAAAGTAGCGCTCGTCGGCGTGGTACGCGCCTTCGCGGGGTCGAACGATCCAGTCCGAGCTAGCGACCGCGAGGAGGTCGTCGCAGAGACGATCCAGCAGGTGGCGACCGGCGTGGCTGTCCCGGCCCGACTGGGCGTCGATCGCCCTGTGGTAGGCGCGCTCGACGGCTGCGTCCGCCGGGTGGTCCGGCTGGAAACTGCTGACTCCATCGAAGGTAATCGGCGCGTACAGCAGGCCGTCGGGGGCCAGTGCGTCCTCGAATGCAGCCAGTGCGCCGTCGAGATCGACCAGATCGAGGAAGGCCTGTGCGACCACCACGTCGGCCCCGCCGTCGAACTGTTCGCCTGCGCGGGCCAGCGCGTCGCCGACGCGGACGCGACAGTCGAGACCGTCGACGCGCCAGCCCTCAGCGGTCGCGTCCACCGCCCGCCCCTGCCGGCGACAGATCGCGGGCCGGACGCGACGGGCGTGTGCGACGATGCCCGGATCGGTGTCGATCCCGCGATACTGGCCGTCCTCGACACCCCAGTCGAGCAGGCGGGAGACGGTCACACCGGTGCCACAGCCGGCTTCGACGATCCGTGGCGCGTCGGGCAGTGTCGAAAGCAGGCGGCCGCGCACCCGTCGCGAGCGGGCCCGCTCGTCGACCGATTCCTTCGCGTGGAGGTACCGCGCTCGTGCGTGATTCATCTGGCTGGCAGCGTCATCGCGCATCGAGGCGGCGCTCGTGGCTCGCCCACGCCTGTTCGTCTTCCGCGATCCGTACGGTCAGGGTCGTTGCCGGGCCGTCGGCGAACGTGGGTGCGATCTGGTCGCCGACGAGTCGCGCGAAGTGCTCGACGCTGGGGTTCAGTCCCTCGAACTCTGGTAGGTCGTTGAGCAGCGTGTCGGCGTACCGGTCTTCGATCTCGTCGAGTGCGGCATGGACGGCGTCGATATCGGCGAGATAGCCGTACTCGTTTAGCTCTGGTCCCGACAGTCGGAGCGAGACCCTGAAGTGGTGGCTGTGGACCTCGCCCTCTGGACCGGGATCCGGGACGGTCAGGTAGTGCTGTGCGATCAGATCGCGCTCGACCGCGACGCGGTAGGTGTCTGTCATGGGTGGTGTTTCGTGTGGTCGTTTATCGCTCGTATGTCAGGACCAGTCCGCCGGGCGGACGGTGTTCGTCGAGCCGGTCGTATGCGTCCGGGGCGTCCTCGAACGGGACGCGGTCGTCGACGAGTCGTTCGTCACACGTCCGAAGGTGATCGAGCGCCACGGCCAGCCGACGGTCGGTCGTCCAGCGCCCTCGCAGCGTCGGGTCGATGGTGCTGACCTGACTGGATTCGACGGTGATCCGGTCCCGGTGGAAGCGCCCGCCCAGATCGACGTTCGCCCGTTTGGTGCCGTACCACGACCCGACGACGATCCGGCCGTCGTAGCCGACGGCGTCGACGGCGTCGTCCAGCGCGTCGGGGTTGCCCGACAGTTCGTACACCAGATCGGCCCCGTCGGGGTCGCCCTCGGGCGCGACTGTCGGGGCCGACGAGACGACCCGATCCGCGCCGAGTCGCTGGGCCGCTTCCCGCCGCTCTGGGACGGGGTCTGCGACGACCAGTTCGGCGAGCGGGAACGTCGAGAGCACGGCCGTCGTACAGAGACCGATCAGGCCCGCGCCGAGGACGGCGACGCGCTCGCCGATCCGGGGCTGCCCGTCGAGAGCGAAGTTGACGGCCGTCTCGACGCTGGGCAGGAGCGTCGCCCGCTCGGGAGCGAGTCCGTCGGGGACGACCACGAGATCAGACGGCGCGGCGGTAAAGGCCGTCTCGTGGGGGTTGAACGCGAAGACGGTGCGCCCGCGCCACTGCTCTGCCACCGACGCGCCACAGTCCGTGACGCGCCCGACGGCGGCGTAGCCGTAGGCCAGCGGATAGGACAGGTCGCCGTCGAGTGCCGGCAGCGTCTCGTCGGCTGGCATCTCGGTGGGTGCCTCGCCGCGGTACAGGAGCAGTTCCGTGCCGGGGCTGATCGCCGAGGCGACCGTCTCGACGTGGACCTCGTCAGGGGCTGGCTGGGGGTCCGACCGCTCGCGGATCGCCGCCTCGCGCTCGCCCGTGAAAAACAGCGTGCGCCGGCCCATCAGTCGTCGGCCGCCGCCCGCCGGATGCGGGTGCCCGTCTCCCGGCAGGTCTCCAGGGCGTGTTTCGCCTGCTGGCCGGCGTCGTAGGCGGTCTCGGCGTGGCCGACGCCGACCTGTAGAGCGACATCCGCGGTCTCGCGGACGTGTGCGAGCGTCTCGTCGAAGGCCGAGCGGTCGAGGGGCGGACAGGCGGCGATCATGTTGTCGCCCCCGACGAACTGGGTGACGGCGTCGTGTTCTGATCGGAGGTACGTGGAGAGTTCCGTCGTCGCTCGCTGGACGGCGAGGTTCGCGTCGATGGCGTTGTGCGTGTCGGTGTAGGTGCCGGTCGCGTCGACCACGTCGAAGTGTGCGATCGTGATCGCTTCCGGGCCGGCGGTCTCGCCAGCGACGCCGAGCACTTCCCGGCGGTCGGGGTCCTGCGCGCTGCCCGCGTCCTGCAGCACCGCGCTCGCGGTCCCGAGCGCTGCCGCCGGCGTCGTCCCTCGACCGATCCCGACGCTGGCGGTGATCGGGTAGCGGTTTCGCACCCGCTGTTGAAACCGCTCGTGTGCGCCCCGGTCGATCCCGTTTGTCACGGCGATCATGTTGTCGAACCGATTGAAGAAGACGTAGCCGTCCCGATCACCCACGAAATCTGCGAGATCGGCGAACAGCCGTGCTTGCAACGCCTGCAGGTCCGTTTCTCGGCGGGGAGAGGGCGTCACGGTCCATGGGCCGTAGTCGTCCAACTGGACCAGCGACATCTGGATGGTGGGGTCGACTGGTGATGACACGTTTATATTTCGGCACGATCACGTTTGACTGTTGTGCCAACGACCACTGATCGCGAGGTAATCCCGAGCGAAGACGGCCAGCGAGGGCACGAGCACGACCACGGCGGCGACGCGAGCCACCGAGAACGGGACGACCGGTGCTAACGCGACCGCAATAAAGGCCATCTGCAGGCCAGCGAGCGGGCGTCGAAGGCGGCTCTCCGGGAGGGCCGAGACGGGCAGGCCGCGATATCGCCGGAGACCACGACCGGCCTTGAACAGGTAGCGCGCGACAGACAGCGACAGATACCACACCGGAAGCTGTCCCCAGAGGACGCCGACGACCGGGGCGATCAGGAAGCCGAAGGTGTCGAAGGCCATGTCCAGTCGCGTCCCGAGCACCGTTACGCGGTCCGTCGCGCGGGCGACGATGCCGTCGAGGGCATCGAGGGCGGCGCTGGCACCGTATGCGAGCGCCGGGAGCCACGCCAGTGGCGCGAACGGGTCGGGATCGATCAGGGCACAGCCGGCGACGACGGCCAGCAGGCCGCCCCGAACGAACGTGACGGCGTTGGCCGCCCCCATCGTGGTGAACGGCCGCTCTCCCTCCGTGCGGTTCGCGTCGAGGTGATAATACCCAAAGCCAAACTGGAAACACAGCGCCGCGGCCGCGCCGAGCGTCCAGCCCCACGTCGTCGTGGTTGGCGTCACGGATCCAAGCGCCGCCGTCCCCGAGACCAGCGCGACGCAAGCCAGCGCCGCTCCGCCGGCAAAGCGCCACACCAGCGCCTTTGGCACGTCGCTGTGTACGCCGCTCATCGCTCGAACTCCGGGTCGACGAGGGCCGTGATGCGGGCCGCATCCTCGGGTGCCAGTCGCCGCCCCGCCGCTGCGAGGTTCGCGGCGATGTGGCTCCGGTCGTTGCTCGCCGGGATCGGGACGACCCCGCGACCGATCTGCCACGACAGTACCACGCCGGCCGGCGAACAGTTGTACTGTTCGCCGAGTTCGGCCAGTACGGGTTCGTCGAGGAGTCCCGGTGCCGACAGCGGCGAGTGGGCGATCACCCGAACCCCGCGCTCGTGACACCACTCGACGAGATCGGTCCGGGGCTGGTAGGGATGGGATTCGATCTGCACGACTGCGGGTCGGTAGCGCGCCTGCTCCCACACGCGCGCCACCGCCGCCCGGGAGACGTTACACAGCCCGAGGGTCCGGGTCAGGCCGTCGTCGACGAGTGCCTCCATGCGCCGCCACGTCGATTCGAGTGACACGTCTGCGGTGGCCCGCTCGCCGTCCCGCTCGGGGAAGGCCAGTCGCTCCTGCTGGGCCACGGGTCGGTCGGCCAGCCGTTCGAGCGGTCCCTGATAGGCCCACGCGTCGGGCCAGTGGAGTGCGTAGCAGTCGAAGGCGTCGATGCCCAGTTCCGACAGCGATCCCCGACAGGCCTCCCGGACGTGCTCGTGGTTCGTGTTCCAGACTTTCCCCAGCACGAACAGGCCATCGCGGTCGGGCGACCCCGGCGACGCCAGCAGATCGCCGATCCGGTGCTCGTTGCCGTACAGTTCCGCCGAGTCGAGGAGCCGATAGCCGGCGTCCAGCGCCGTCGCGATCGAGCCGATCCGGTCGACGTACTCGCCGTCGCGGTAGCGCGAGCAGCCAAAGCCGATCGGTGGGAGCCGCAGTGACGCGGTGTCGTCGGCGATAGCGCTCGACCGGTTCGATCCGCCGGGTTCGGGTGGTCGAACCGTCGGCGGTGCCGGCGCTCTCGCCGTCGCGCCACAGTCGGGCACCGACTGCGGGGCACCCGACTGCGCGGCGGCCTCGATGGCGTTACACACGGCGACGACGTGGGCGCCCCGTCGCGCGTCGTCGTAGTCGATCCGACCCCGTCGAATTGCCCGTGCCAGCCGGTCCGGGCCGTCGATGTGGTGGCGCTCGCGGTCGGGCGTCGGCGGTGCCATCGGGACGTACTCCCGCCCGCGACCACCGAAGCGAACGCTGTCGTCCGCGGCGACCAGCGCCCCGGCGTCGTCGAGATAGAGCGATCCGTCGTCGCCGTGGAGTTCGAGCCCGTAGAACTCCCGGCTCCGGTGGGGCGCGTAGAAACTGGCGGTCAGACGCACTGTCGGGCCGTCGAAGGACAGGGTCGCCTCGACGTGGCTCGGTCCCTCGGGAGCCGCGCTCGCGTCGGCCGGCCACGGGTCGAACGCGTCGGCGACCCGGACCCGCTCGACCGGGCCGAACCACGCGACGAGCAACGACAGCGGGTAGACCGCGCCGTCGTACAGCGGCCCGACCGAGAGGAAGGAGGTGGGATCGTCGTGCCACTCGGTGACCCGGCCGACGTGGGCGTGGGCGTAGCCCAGCCTGACCGAGCCGAGCCGACCGTCCCCGAGGACCGTCGCGGCGTGGCGCTGTCCGACGCCGCGGTCGTTCGTCGGCGCACAGCCAAGCCCACGCCCGCGGTCGGCCGCCAGATCGACGAGACTGCGTGCCCGGTCACCGTCCATCGCGAGTGGCTTCTCGCTGTAGACGTGGCGATCCGCCCGCAGGGCCTGCTCGGTGACGTCGGCGTGGGCGGCGTGGCCGGTCAGGTTCACCACCAGTTCGGCGTCCGTCGCCGCGAGTGCGGTTCCCAGTTCGGCGTACGCCGCCGCGTCGACCGCGTCGGCGAGGTCGTCGGCGCGGTCTCGTTTGCGGTCACAGACGGCGACGACCTCGATGGCGGCGTCGGCCAGCCCAGCAACGTATTGCGGGGCGACGGCCCCCGCACCGACGAGTAGACAGCGCATACTCTCGGATGGTGTTCGTCAAACAAAAACCACGAACCTAACCACGGCGGACAAAGCGCAAGTGGCTGGTGGTCCAATTCACGACAAAAGGATGCAACGCGTTCGACAGGCTGCGGTCGTTCGGGCGTGGCTCCGCCGGGAGGCCGCCAACCCATCGACGGCGTTCGACGACGACATCGCGTCGATGACCGACAGAGAGCGGCTGGTCGCCTTGCTCGATCTGAAACCCGGCGCGTCTCGTTTCATCGTCACCGCCCCCTCGCTTCGCTGGTACTGGACGACACTCGACGAGGCGCAACTGCGCAGGCTCAGACTGATCGCCTGTCCCGAGCAGACCCTCTGGCGAGCGCTCTCTCCGGACGGAACTGTCGGCGGTGCCGCCGACCGGATCACGAGGGCCGAACCCGACCGGCTGGCGGCCGAGAGCGGCGTCGACGTGAACTACATCACCTCGCTGGCCGAAGAAACCGGGGCTGCTGAACCGCTCGTCGCTCACACCCGGCGCGGTCACGCTCCCTGGACCGTCGCCGACGGGAACCACCGCGCGGTCGCCCGCGCGCTGTCGTCGGCTGGATCGTTCGAGTCACAGCCGACGTATCTCGCCGTCGCGCCGAACTCGGTCGTTCGCCCCCTTCGCGAGCGACTCGTCGGGGCCGTCCGCCGTGCGCTCGGCCGGTCGCCGACGCCCTCGCGATAGGGCTTTCAGCGTCGCGCTCGTTGTCGGAGACGTGGCACGTATCGCCGTCCTGCACAACACGCTCGACCTCCGTGGCGGGGCCGATGCCGTCTGTCTCCACGTCTGTCAGGCCCTCCAGACCGACCACGACGTGACGCTGTTTACCCTCTCGCGGTCCACGCTGGCCGAACTCAACGACCTCTTCGGGACCAGTGTCGACGTGGCCGTCGAGCGGCCGCCGCTGGGGCGACTGCTCGCCGACGCCTTTGCCGCCGGGACGCCGTGGCTCGGCCCGCAACTCCCGCTGCGGACCGTCCTCCTCGTCTCGTACTTCCGCCGCCGGGCCGCCGCGTTCGACCTCGCGGTCAGCACCGCAAACGAGGTCGCACTCCCGCTTCCCTCGGTCCAGTACGTCCACTTCCCGCAGTTCGACCAGTACCACTGTCCGGCCGGCGGCTTCGACCGCGCGAACCCGCTGTGGTCTCGCCTCGCGGGGCCGCGTGATCGCCGTCTTCCGGCGGACGCGACCGTGCTGGCGAACTCGGCGTGGACCGCGGACGTGGTCGAAGCCACCTACGACCGTCGCCCCACCGTCTGTCACCCGCCCGTCGATCCCATCGAGGCCCGACCGTGGGCCGAGCGCGAGCAGGGGATCGTCACGGTCGGCCGACTGGCCCCCGACAAGCGGACGCTCGCTGCGATCGAGGTCGTCGATGGGGTCCGCGAGCGCGGGTACGACTGTCATCTCCACGTCGTCGGCTCGGCCGCGCCGGCCTATCGGCAGTACGTCGAGCGCATCGAATCGGCCGCGAGCGAGCGCCCGTACGTCACGCTCGAACGCGACGTGTCCCGCGAGCGTCTGGAACACGTGCTGGCGACGCACCGCTACGGTCTCAACACGAAACGTCGCGAGCACTTCGGGATGGCGCTGGCCGAGTGTGTGGCCGCCGGTATGCTCACGTTCGCGCCGGACGACGGGGGCCAGCGCGACGTGGTCGGCGATCCGTCACGGCTGTTCGACTCGCGGGCCGACGCGGCCGACCGGATCGCGCGAGCGATCGAGCGCGACGACCGTCCGTCACGCTCGCCCGATCGATTCGACAGCCAGCGTTTCCACGAGCAGATCCGCCACCACGTCACCGAACGACTGGCTCGCCACCCCCGTCAGTGGTAGTGTTCAGATAAGCAGCAGCAACCGTAGAGATTGAGACACCGAAAGCCCTCGGCACGCTCCGGGGTTCTGTGGCGGATATCCTCACTTCGTTCGGATAGTGCCGCCGCAGAACCCCGGACCGAGCCTCGCCCTTTCATCCGCCAGGATTCGGCTGTTCATCCCTCTGAACCCTGGCGGATGAAAGGGCGAGCGCAGTTACGGGAACCCCGGCGACGTCTGCGAACGGCGCAGCCGTTCGCACGGGCCGAGGGACGGAGTCCCTCGCGGCAAGCACGCGGAGCGCGCGCAGCGAGTCGCGGGACCGTAACTGCGCGAGGGCTTTCGGTGCTTCGAGGGTTGTTATCACGGTCTCCTATCTGAACACCGTCCAGTCAGTAGGCTGTAGACTCAAGTTCGACCCGATAGAACACCCTGCCATGAGCTCACAGACCGCCGACGCACAGGCCACCACTGGTCTCGCGACCGCCTCGCTCACCCCGCTGCACTGGCTCGGTATCGTGCTCTCGGCGATCACGGGCGTGATCCACCTCTGGCTCGGCGTGCAGTTCGCCGCCTCGCCGATGGGGCCGGCGTTCCTGTTCGCCGGTGTCGTCTTCCTCGGTGCCATCGTCGCCGTCCTCTTGGACGTTCGCCGCCGCCTGCTCTATCTGCTCGGTCTGCCCTTTACCGCCGGGCAGATCCCGCTGTGGCTCGCGGCCAACTGGCCCGATCTGGGCGTCATCGGGATCGCAGACAAAGTGGTACAGGTCGCACTGATCGCCGTCCTCGTCGTGCTGTATCGGCGCTCGTCGTGAGAACGTGAGTCGAGCTACGACCGACGGGCCGACCGGCTGGCGTCCTTCTTGGGGAGATAGACGACGAGATAGGCGACGAAACAGACGCCGCTGACGCCGCCAAGCACGAGGTAGATCCGAACGTCGAGTCCCAGCAGGACGGTCACGACTTCGTCGAGCTTTGGCCGGGGGTCCTCGATCCCGTAGAGCTGAACGTACGCGGCGGTCACGGCCGCGAGCGCGAGTAACAGATCGAAGATGTCTCGCTGGTCCATTGGCGTCCACTCTCGGGGGCAGGTAGTTAGCTCTTACCCGAGTTGCTCGGCGACGATGTCGTCGGCGGCGTCGACGAACGCCTGTTCCTCGCCCGCGGGGACGGTCGCACCGGCGGCGATGTCGTGCCCGCCGCCGTCACCGCCGACGGCCCGGGACGCCTCGCGCATCACCGCCGAGAGGTCCAGCCCGCGGCCCACGAGCGGGCCGGTCCCGCGCGCCGAGACCTTGGTCTCCTCGTCGTTCTTGCTGGCGAACGCGAAGATCGGTTTGTCGGAGTCGATGCCGGCGGTCCCCAGTGCCATCCCGGCGACGATACCGACGATGGTCTCGCGGATCGCTTCGCCCGCGTCGAACCACTGGACGTGACCTTCCTGCGTGACGCCCCGTTCCTGCACGAGATTCAGGCCTTCAGAGAGGTTCCGCCGGTGGTTCGCCAGCAGCGTCTGAGCGCGGTCGAGCGCGCCGTCACGGTTGCCCCGGCAGACGGCCAGTCCCACGTCGGCCCGTTCGTAGCGTGCGGTCGCGTTCAACAGCGTCGAGAACTCGCTTGCGTCACGCAGTTCCGTCCCGGCCGGTTCGTCGGTCAGGGTGTAGGTCGTCCCGATCAGCGTCTGGATCTTGTCGGCGGGGACGCCACGCTCGACCGCCCGCTGGACGAGCGCGCTGGCGACGGTCTGGCGCTCGTCGCCGTCGAGGTCCGCCCACGTGCGCCACTCGCCCGCCCGTTTCAGCTCCAGCCCGAGCGATTCGAGGAACTGGATCGCGCCCGCTTCGTCGTTGGAGATACCGGGGATCGGCACCTCGGTGGCATACTCCAGTAGCTTCGGCAGGGGCCGGGTCTGCTTGCCGTACAGCGTCAGATCGGTCCCCTCGTCGAGGACGCCCGCTTCGACGCCCTCGGCGACGATGCCGGCGTTCGCACCGACGAGTTCGCCGTCGACGGCCTGCATGTCTCCCACGGCACCGACGACCGCGAGCGCGGCCAGATCACGGTTTTCGGCCGGCGGATCCGGTTTGGCTTCCGCGGCAAGCGCCCGCGCGAGGACGTAGCTCGCGCCCGCACCCGACAGCTCCGAGGCCCCGTTGATCCCGAACAGGAGCGGATTGAGGTGGTACGCCGTCTCCGCGTCGGCCGGCTGGTGGTGGTCGGCGATCACCGGCTGAAAGTCGCCGGCCTGTTCGTGGGCGCTGATCACGTCTAGCTGGCCGCTCCCGAAGTCGGTAAAGAGGACCGTGTCGTACTCGCGAGCCGCGATCGATGCGATCTCGGTCTCGTCGAGTTGCTTCTTGAAGACGACCTCGAACGGAATGTCGGCCCGTTCCAGCGCCAGCGACGCGACCGCGGCACTGGTCAGGCCGTCGGCGTCGATGTGCGAAGCTAGCAGCACGCGATCCGCGTCACAGAGCCGCGCTGCGCAGGCTGCCGCGGTCTCGTCGAGGTCGGGAACTGGTCCCATCTGAGCGACGTTGGTACCTGCTTGAATTTAAAGCTCCGGTCCACGTGCTCGGTCGTGTTCAGATAAGCAGCCGTCTTTGGAGAGATGAGGACACCGAAAGCCCTCAGCACGCTAGCCTGAGCCTGCGTTCACTTTGTTCACACAGACGCCAGGATTCGGCTGTTGAGCAGTCTGAACCCTGGCGGATGAAAGGGCGAGTGCAGTTGCGGGAACCCCGGCGAAGTCTGCTCACGGGCGCGAAGCGCCCGTTCGCACGGCCAGAGGGACTCGCGGAGTCCCTCTCGGCAAGCACCCACGGCGCGCAGCGAGTCGCGGGACCGCAACTGCACGAGGGCTTTCGGTGCCTTGTTCCGACTACTCTTGATCTCTTATCTGAACACCACGCCTGCTACACGTTTCGTCGAGCGGCTACTCGTGATAGCTGGGTGCAGCGTCTTCGATCGCGGTCGCGGCCAGCACCTCGAAGTCGGCGGTGTCGGGCACCACGTCGACGGCGATGCCGGCGTCTTCGGCGGTCTCTCGGGTCGGTTCGCCGATGGTGCCGACGACGGCGTCGTTCAGACCGTCGATCGCCGCTCGGCGGACCCCGCGTTCGTCCGCGGCCGCGAGGAAGTGTGTGACCGTGAGCGACGAGGTAAAGAGTGCCACGTCGAGATCGCCGCTGGCGGCCAGTTCGGCCGAGTCGCCGGCACCGTCGGGTCGGACGAGGCGATAGAGGATGGTCTCGTGGACGTACGCGCCGGCGGCTTCGAGTCCGTCGGTCAGGACCGCCGAGCCGTGGTCCGAGCGGGCGACCTCGACGCGGTCGCCCTCGACTTCGTCTTCGAGGGCCGCGACCAGCCCGGTCGAGGAGAACTCTTCGGGGATCAGATCGACCGCGTAGCCCGCCGCTTCCAGTGCGTCGGCGGTCGGCCGACCGATGGCACAGACGGTCGCGCCGTCGGGGTCCCAGCCCGCGTCGGCGGCGAGTTCGACGCCGGTCTTGCTCGTGAGGATCACGAAATCGGCGTCCGAGCGGGGCGTCGACCCGGTCGGTTCGACGGCGAGCATCGGATCCGAGACGGGGTCTCCGCCGAGTGACTCGACGAGTTCGGCGGCATCGGTCGCGCGCTCGTCGTCGGGGCGGAAGAAGGCGACCCGGAGGCGGGGTTCCTCACGCATCGTCGCCTCCGTCGGCGGTCTCGTCCGCGGTGCTGTCGCCGTCGTCGCCCGCGCCGACGAGGAAATCGAGGACGCGCTCGCGGGTCCCAGCCACGTCGCCGATGACGGTGATCGCCGGCGGTTCGATGCCCACCTCGTCGCGCACGCCGACGATGGTGTCGAGCGTCCCCGTTGCGACACGCTGGTCGGGCCAGGTCGCTCGTTCGATCAGCGCGACCGGCGTCTCGGCGGCCATGCCGCCCTCGCGCAGTGCGGCGGTGTAGTCGGGGAGTTTGCCGACGCCCATCAGGACGACGATGGTGCCGCCGGTCGCGGCCAGCGCGTCCCAGTCGATGGCCGACTCCGCCTTCGTGGGATCCTCGTGGCCGGTGACAAAGGAGACCGACGAGGCGTGATCGCGGTGGGTGACGGGGATGCCGGCGACTTCCGGGCCGGCGACCGCCGAGGTGATGCCTGGCACGATCTCGACGGGCACCTCGTTGTCGGCGAGGTGGACGAGTTCCTCGCCGCCGCGGCCGAAGACGGTCGGATCGCCGCCCTTGAGCCGCACCACGTCCTTGCCCTCGCGGGCGAGTTCGACGAGGCGGCGGTTGGTGTACTCCTGTGGCGTCCACTCGCCGCCGGCACGCTTGCCCACGTCCTCGCGCTTTTCCTCGGGGATCATGCCGATGATCTCCGGGCCGGGCAGTTTGTCGTGCAACACTACGTCGGCCGATTCGAGCAGTCGTTTCGCCTTGATCGTCAGCAGTTCGGGGTCGCCGGGACCGGAGCCGACGAGGTAGACCGTTCCAGTCTCGGCGTCCGCCGATGCTGTCGTCCCGTCGGTGGCTGTGTCCCTGTCGGCGTCCGGCCCGGTCATTCCTCCGTCGCCCCCTGTGCCGTCGCGGCGTCGTCGTTGCCCCCCTCGCGCTTGGCCTGTGCGATCAGGTCGTCGGCACCCTGATCGGCCAGATCGGCTGCGAAGGCCCGCGCCTCGTCGATGTGGCGCTGTGCGTCGAGATCGCGCGTCGCCATGATCTCTTCGTCGCCGTCACGGTCCAGCACGCGGGCCGTCGTCCGGATGACGCTGCCCTGCAGGACGGCGTGGACGCCCAGCGGCGCGACACAGCCACCGCCGAGTTCGGCGAGGATGGTGCGCTCGACGGTCGTCTCGGCCCGCGACCGCGGGTGATCGAGAGTCTCGCTCAGTTCGACCGCGAACTCGCTGTCGACGGCGGTGATCGCCAGCGCGCCCTGCCCCGGCGCGGGGACGAACGTCGTCGTCGGGAGGCTCTGGTACTCGACGTGGTGGAGCAGGCCGGCCCGCTCCAGACCGGCCCGGGCGAGCACGATGGCGTCGTACTCGGTCTCGACCTCGCGGCCCAGCGCCTGCCGTTTGATCTCGCTGATCCCGTCGAACCACTCCTCTACGGTCTGGTCGTAGGGGAACTCGTAGTCCTCGTCGTTGACCTTCTCCTTGCGTTCCTTTTCGGCCTCGCTGCGTTCCTCGTGTTCGGCCTGCAGCGCGGGCGCGAGCAGTTTCTGGATGCGCGTGTCGACGTTGCCCCGCAGTGGCTGTACGTCCAGATCCTCGCGCTCGGCGAGCAACTGGGCCTTCCGGCGCAGACTCGACGTGCCGACGGTCGCCCCCTCCGGTAGATCCGCGACGGTCGCCCCGTCGGTCGTCACCAGCACGTCGTCGGGACGCTTGCGCTCTGGCACGCCCGCGACGACCAGTTCCTCGGGCTGGTCGGTCGGCACGTCCTTCATCGAGTGGACGGCGGCGTCGACCTCACCGTCCATGACCTTCTCGTCGAGGCTGCGGACGAACGCCCCGGTCTTGCCGAGCCGGTGGATCAGTTCGTCGCGCACCTGATCGCCAGTGGTCTCGACCTCCACGAGTTCGACCGCATAGCCCCGATCCGTGAGCGCGTCTTTGACGGCCGCCGCCTGACGCAGGGCCAGATCCGACCCTCGCGTCGCCAGTCGCACCGTCGATTCGGTAGTCATACTCGTTGGTCGTCGGCCAGCGTAGAAAAGCCCTCCACTTTCGCGACTAGCAACGGCAGTGGGAGTCGTCGACGGGTGCATGCGGACAACGTTGGCGACCTCGGCCGTTTCGATAGTAGAACTGCTACGCTTCGCCACACAGCGGCCAGACACAGGCGTCCGTTTTGCTCGTCACCAGGGTTCGGATTTCAGCCCGAGCGCGTAGGCGATGGCGTTGGTGACGACGTGCAAGAGCGGGGTGACGACGAGCACCGCGACGAGGACGGGCAGATCGAACGTCGCGAGCGTCCACGACGATGCGAGCAGGCCCGAGACGAGGAGTGCGCCGACGACAAAGTCAAGCTGGTCCAGACCGGGGAAGGCGGCACCGCGTTCGCGGCCGGTACGGCGTTTCAGGAACGACGCACCGATGTCGCCGACCATCGCACCCAGTGCGAGACCGGCCCCGGCGAGGAGAGGGAACGGGTCGGCGGTGACGCCCAGAGCGGCAGCCACGGGATCGTGGACGGCGTTGAGGACGAGTGCCAGCGCCGTCCCGGCGAGCGTGCCGGCGGCGGTCCCGCGCCACGTCTTCCCGTCGCCAAGTACGCGACGGCCGCCCCACGTACGGCCGCCATCGATGGGACGACCGCCGCCGGCCAGTACCGCCGCGTTGTTGGGCACGTAGGCCGGCAACATCGCCCAGATCGCCGTCGCAACGATCGCGAGTACGTCCATGTCGCGGTGCTGTTTGCGCCGGGGCTTAACGTCGGCGACTCTCGGTCGACACCCAGTGGGGCGACAAACCTCATACGTGGGGCTTCCGTAGTACGATTAGATGATTCCGCCACTGGCGCGGCGGTTCGTCGCGGGTGAGACGGCCGCCGAAGCGCTGGAGCACGCGCGACAGCGCAACGAGGAGGGTATCGGTGTCATCCTGAACCGACTCGGGGAACACTACGAGACGCGGGGGCCGGCCGACGAGGCTGCGACGACCTATCAGGGGCTGGTCGAGGAGATCGCGGCCGCCGACCTCCGGGCGTGCATCTCGATCAAGCCCTCGCAACTGGGGCTGTCTGTGAGCGCGGACGTGTTCGAGCAGAACCTCGAACGGGTCGTCTCGCATGCCGCTCCCCGGGACGTGTTCGTCTGGATCGACATGGAAGATCACACGACCACCGACGCGACGCTGTCGGCCTTCGAACGCCGCACTCGCGAGACCGACGGTGGTGTCGGGGTCTGCCTCCAGGCCAATCTCAGGCGCACGCCAGACGACCTCGAACGACTCGCCGACCTGCCCGGCAAGGTTCGACTGGTCAAGGGTGCCTACGACCCGCCGCCCTCGGTCGCACTCGACGGGAAGGACGCGATCAACCGGGCCTACCGCGAGCAACTACGATACATGTTCGAACACTTCGACGGCGGCGTCGCCGTCGGGAGCCACGACCCCGAGATGATCGATCTGGCGGCGACGTTACACGACGAGTTCGGCACCGACTACGAAGTCCAGATGCTGATGGGGGTCCGCGAGGACGCACAGCGGGCACTGACCGACGACTGTCCGGTGTGGCAGTACGCCCCCTACGGCGGCGAGTGGCTGGCGTACTTTTATCGACGCGTGGCAGAGCGGAAGGAAAACGCACTGTTCGCACTGCGGGCGCTCCTGTCGTAAGTTACGGTCGGCTGACAATCGGAAAGGGAAGCGCTCATAACTGGGGAGGGCCAGGCACTCTACATGGCCTCGGCGACGTGGAAGCGTGACTTCGCGAGCGGGCTCATCATTCTCTTGCCGGTGTTAGTGACGGTCTACGTCCTCGCCTACCTCTATGGCATCCTCGCGGCGATGCCCTTCGCCTCGGTGATCACTGAGGATACGCTGGCGGTACTCGGTGTCCCTCGCGACTACAACTACATCACGCAGTTGCTGACGTTCGTCCGCGTCGTCACGACACTGGCGGTGTTCGTCTTGCTCGTCTTCTCGATTGGCTATCTCATGCGGACGGCCTTCGGCGACGTCGTCGAACAGGCCCTTGACGACGTGATGAATCAGGTCCCCGGTCTCCGAGTGGTGTACAACGCCTCGAAGATGGCGGTCGAAACGGCGGTCTCGGGGGCCGACGAACTGCAAACGCCGGTCAAACTGGAGGTGTGGGACGGCCTGCGGATGACGGCGTTCAAGACCGGCCAGCAGACCGACGACGGCCGCGACGTACTCTTCTTGCCGACGGCACCCAACATCACGACCGGCTTCGTCATCGAGGTGTACCCCGAGGAGTACGAGGAGACCGACGAACGCGTCGAGGACGCACTCACGCGGATCCTCTCGGCCGGCTTCGGCGACGCCGAAGAGAACCGCCAGCAGGTCCCCGCGGGACTGGTCGAAGCCGAGGATGACTGACCATCTTTTTCCGCTTCGGGTTTCCTCGCGAGCCTGTGGCTCGCTGCGGGAACCCTCGCGCAAAAACATGGGTGAAAAAGGCTCGATCTCACTTCGCTCGATCGAGTGAACCGCGCGACCTACCGGGTCCTGACGGACCGCTCGGTCGCCCGGATGCTCATTTTTGGATGGTCTGTTGAGATAAGCGCTGTATCATGTTTGCCCAAGAGCTACCAATAAAGTGCAATTGGATTCAGGATTGTTGCTGGACCATTCACAAACATCTCGTCAGGATTCAATTCGGGAAATTCGAATCCATCGTTATCTTGTTCATCAATCTCTTTCAGAATTCTACCAATGATTTCCGCTCTGATTTGATCAATATCCACGTCTGGACTAATTCCAGCGATGACTCGTAGCGCTTCAATCAGGTCCCATCTTTCACCTTCTTGAATCTGATCCTGCACTCTCGCAAGTACTGTATATTCGTTTAGTCCCCGGAACTCACGATAACAATCCACTGTGGTAACCTCCTCATTGATAGCAAGCCCAAAGTTATGCTCGTCAGTGTTTGGTGTCAGTTCCAATCCGACCCATCCCCCGTATAATAGTTGATAGAATTGTTGTACTTGTCCGAAATCAGATTGGCTTTGAGCCAATTGTGCTATTAATCCGTTTCCACTTGGAGCATCGCTTGTTGCTTCGGTGATGTGTTCTAATGCACCAAGTACTGGATAAAGAGGATCTGTTGTACAGGTACCTCGTATTTTGACTATCTCACCGGTATTTAGATCGGAAAAATTATCCGTGTTTTCAAATTTATGAATGTCTGTCGTATCTCCATCCTGCAATGCCTTTTCCAGAATGTCATAGCGGTATTGACTGGTAACGTACCGTTCAATTTCAGACAGATCGCGGGATCCCTCGCTCTGTGTAGCCTTTCCGCCACCACCCAAGGTAACGAACGAAGGGAGGTTGAATTTCGCTTCGCCACTCGCTTCTTCACCCTTTTCCTCAGTTTCCTCTACGACCTCTCTCACACGTTCAGGTACCGCCATCGACATTGAGGCAAGCAGGCTGTTAACTGCTTGCGAGTCGAGATAAATGAACTGACGGACATCTGACCCCATAATGATATAATAGTTACCATTTGGTAAATTAGTGTTGGTATCACTACCTCTAATGAGTGTAGGTGTATATGTGGAAAAGCATCAACAATAACTTATTATTTAAAAATTTGGTGCGGTCTGTGGTATTTATTAAGCATCTCCATCCTTAGAATCGTCAGGTCTATGTTTCCGTAATTTCCAATACGATAAACAGATACGCAGTCAAAACGCACTCCAGTTCCACTCTGATCTTTCAAACTGGCATAATCTGAAACAACCGGAACGACCCTCTGCGATAGCCTCGGACCCGATCCAGTCCTCAGACGTAGTGGAACCAGTCGTCGTACTCCGCGGGCGCTTCCTCCAGCACGTCGAAGAACCGCGTCTGGATTTCGTCGGTGACCGGGCCTTTGGTGCCAGCACCGATCTCGTTGTCGTCGACCGATCGGATCGGTGTCACTTCGGCGGCGGTGCCGGTGAAGAACAGTTCGTCGGCGGTGTACAGTTCGCCCCGGGAGATGGTGGCGTCGTCGTGGACGGTGTAGCCCAGGTCTTCGGCGAGCGTGATGACGCTGCGGCGGGTGATGCCGTCGAGGATCGACTCGGCGAGGCCGGTGGTGTAGATCTCGCCGTCACGGACGAGGAAGATGTTCTCGCCCGGCCCTTCGGCGACGTTGCCCTCCTTGTTGAGGACGATGGCTTCGCCGTAGTCGTTGCCCTTCGCTTCCAGCGATGCGAGGACGCTGTTGACGTAGGTGCCGGTGGTCTTTGCGTTCGTCGGGATCTGGCTGGAGGAGTACTTGCGCCACGAGGAGATGGCGGTGTCGATTCCCTCTTCGAGGGCTTCCTCGCCGAGGTACGCGCCCCACGGCCACGCACCGATGGCGGTCTCGACGGGCGACTTTCCGGGGTTCAGTCCCAGCGGGCCGTAGCCGTAGAACGCGATCGGGCGGATGTAACACGAATCGAGGCCCTCACGGCGGATCAGTTCGACCGTCGCCTCGGTGAGTTCCTCGGGATCGTAGGGAATCTCGATGTCGTAGACCTTCGCAGACTCGTAGAGGCGGTCGAGGTGCTCTTCCCAGCGGAAGATCGCCGGGCCGTCGTCAGTGTCGTAGCACCGGACGCCCTCGAAGACGCCCGTTCCGTAGTGCAGCGCGTGGGTCAGGACGTGGACCTGCGCGTCCTCGAAGTCGACGAATTCGCCGTCCTGCCAGATCGTGTCGACGCCCTCGAACATCTCCGGGCGCTCGCTCATCGGTCCCACCCCCCGTGTGTCGTGTGGTATTCACTGCACTGTCCGCAAACAGTGTCGTCGAAGTACATACCCGGCAATTGAAGGCCATCGTTAAGAGTCTTGACGATGTCTGGGTCCGACTCACACGGACCCGACGGCAACGAGCGCCGCTATCGGACGGTCTCTAGGTCGGTGTGGCCGCCACGGGGCAAGACGAGCGTGACGATCGACCCGTGTGGGTCGCGTTCCGTGAACTGGAGTGTGCCGTTTGCTCTCGTCACGATCCGCTTGACCAGCCACAGCCCCATCCCGCTGCTGTGTGACAGCGGATCGATCCCCGTCTCCTCGGTGAACATCCGCCGTTCGTTCTCCGGGATGCCGTCGCCGTCGTCGGCGACGCTGATCGAGACAGTCTCCTCGTCGAACGCCGCGGAGACGGTCACTGTCGGCGACTCGTTGTCGTTGTGGCGCACCGCGTTCTCGATGACCTCCTCCAGTGCTCGCTCGATCGACGGGATCGTCGTGAGCCGGATCGACGGCACCTCGACCGTGATGTCAGCCGCCGGGTCGGCAGTCGTGACGCGATCCACGACGGCCGCCACCACGCTGTCGAGATCGATCGACATCAGTTCGGCCGGCTCCGAGAGCAGATCGACGACCTCGCGATGTTTGTCGGCCTGATCGAGAATCCGTTCGACCGACTCCCGGATCGGACGCGCGATCTCGCCGAGTTCGTCGGACGCTCGTTCGAGCAGGATGTCGGCCCGGCCGTCGATGACGGTGAGTTCGTTGTAGATGTTGTGACGCAGCATCCGGTCGAGCGACGCTAACTGACGTTCGCGCTCGATCTGCTCGGTCAGATCGCGCATCGTCGCGACGACGCCCCACACTTCTCCCTCATTGTCTTCCAGCGGATAGTACCGGATGTCGAACGTGCGGTCGCTCCGATCCGGCCGCGTTCGGGTCATCCGGTACTGCACGGTGTGGCCGTTGAACGCCCGTTCGACGTACGGCTCGACCGTCTCGAATGCTTTCGAGCCGATCACCTCGGGGAGCGTTCGGCCGGTGACAGTCGCTTCGTCGAGGTCGTGAAACTCCCGGTAAGACTGGTTCGCAAAGAGGAACTGGTAGTCCTCGTCGATCGCGGCGATCGATTCGCGCGCTCCCTGAATGGCGCGTTCGTACTGGCGCAACTGGGCTTCGCGTTCTTTCCGGTCGGTGATATCCGTCTGGATGGCGACGTACGCCTCGATCTCGCCGTCGTCGTCGGTCAGCGGAGCGATCGTCTGCTCTGCGTAGTACAGTTCGCCCGACGCGCGCCGGTCGCGGATCTCTTCGGCCCAGACATCGCCTCCGCTGATCGTCTCCCACAGGGACTCGTAGTACTCGTCGGGCATCTCACCAGACTTGAGGATCGCCGGCGTCTGCCCGATCACGGTCTCGGCGTCGTAGCCGGTGATCCGTTCGAACGACGGATTGACGTAGGTGATCGTTCCCTCCGGGTCGGTCATGTAGATCCCGTGGCCGGCCGCCTCGACCGCTCGCCGGAACCGTCGTAACAGATCTTCGTCCGCTTTCTGCGCCGTGATATCTTCCTGAAAGCCGACGTAGTTGGTCACGTCGCCGGCGTCGTTGGTGAGTGGCGCGATGGTGACGCGGTTCCAGAACTCGCTCCCGTCTTTCCGGTAGTTCTGTAGTTCCGTGGTCACCGACTCCTCCCGTTCGAGTCCGTCGCGCAGCTCTCGGACGTGGTCCGGGTCGGTCCCGTCACCCTGCAAGAAGCGCGCGTTGTGCCCTCGAATCTCTGCTCCGTCGTAGCCGGTCACCTGCTGGAACTGCTCGTTGGCGTAGACGAGTGGGGTGTCGTCCGCGGTCGCGTCGGCGATGGTGATCCCGAGCGGCGCTTCGTCGAACACGCGGGTCCCGAGAGAGCGTCCACCACTCCACTCGCTCCCGTCACGTCGTCCGCGAATCACGAGGACGGCTGCCGCCCCGTCCGCCCGTTCGATGTGGCCGATCGTGAGCGTGACCGAACACAGCTCGTCGTCGGCGCGAGCGAGCGTTCCGGTCGTACGGACGAGCGTCTCTCCACCGCCGTCGACGGTCGCGAGTACGTCCGGGAGTGACGCGTCCCCCGCGACAGTCACGCTGTCCGCGACAGATCGGTCCATGATCGCCGCCGGTGTCTCGACAGCCAGGTGCGTGCGACCGGCTTCGTTGAGATGTTCGATCCGGCCGTCGCGGACGACGGCGACCACGTCGGGGATCGCATCGAGGTGTGTGCGTCGCTGTGTGGCTGTGTCGGCGACGCCGCGCTGTGTTCGGTGGTAGTCGATGGCGCTGTGTACGAGCGAGACGAACTGGTCCCACCGGTCGGTGAGGTCCGATCTGACGAACGAGTCCGTGACGCCGGCGCTGACGGCGTCGGGAACGACAGCCTCGTCGTCCGTGACGAGCAGGAACGGTATCGCGGGCGACCACGTACGAACGATCGCCAGAAACGCGATCACGTCGGCGTCGGGCAGGTCGTGGTCGCTGACGACGCAGTCGACCGGTTCGTCGGCGAGGGTGGCGAGTGCGTCGCTGACGGTCTGTGTGACCGTAACGGTGGTCTCGTCGCTCGACGTAAGGTGTCGGTCGAGGGCGGCAGCGAAATCGTCGTCGGTCGTGACGACGAGGACATGTCGGTCACTCCCAGTCCCGTCAGCAGCCATTTCGCCTCGCCAGTTGGTGAGTCCCCCGGATATATCTTCGTAATACCGGCTCTTGTTACAACACCCGGTAAAAACACCTGTCCGTCGAGGTGACGATCACGTCGCGTTCCGCAGTTCGACGACGAAGACCGCGCCTCGAGGGTCGTTGTCCTCGATTCGGATCGTTCCATCGTAACTTTCGACGAGCGTCTCCACGAGGTAGAGTCCGATACCGGTCCCTTCGCTGTCCAGTCGCTTCTCTCCCCGTCCGAAGACCGCGTCTTTCTGGTCGTCGGGGACGCCCGGGCCGTTGTCCGCGATTCGAACGACGGTCGTCTCGTCGCGTTCCGTGACGCTCACTCTGACTTCGGGAATCTCGTTGTCGTTGTGCTGGACGGCGTTTTTCAGTAGATTTCGCAGGACGGAATCCAACATCTCGTTGGCGACGACTCTCGTCTCCGGAATCTGGCCGTCGACAGTGACGATCACGTTCGAGTACTTCGACCGAATCGCGTCGAGTTCTCCTTCGAGGGCGTTTCGGAGTGCGACCGGTCGAAGCGTCTCTTCGGTCGAGAGCATCACGTCGGCCATGTCGCGTGCGGTCTGGGTGATCTCGACGGCGTGATCTGTACTCTCCCGGATCGAATCGACGTACTCCCGTCCCTCGTCGTCGACGTGGTCGGTGAGGAAGTCTGTGTAGGCGAGCACCAACTGGAGATCGTTTCGGATGTCGTGCCGGAGCATCCGATTCAGGATGTCGAGGTCGTCACGTTGCTCTTTGAGCCGCTGTTCGTACTGCTTTCGCGCCGTGATGTCCTGTACGACGCCGTCGAACATGGTTTCGCCATCGACCTCTCTGGCGATCGCCGTGACTGCACCCCAGAGTTCCGCCCCGTCGAGCGTCGTGAGTTCGAGTTCGCGCTCGGTGACGACGCCCTCGTCGAGCAGTTGCTGGCTGAAGTCTTCGCGCTCGTCCGGGTCCACGTACAGGTCCCGGACGGAGTGGTCTCGGAGGTGTGCTTTCGAAGTCCCGTCGAACATCTCGACCATCGCCTCGTTGACGAAGGTAAATCGTCCGTCGGGACCGGGGGTGTTCTGGAAGACGCCGATCGGGAGGCTCTCGACCAGCCGTTCGTAGCGTTCCAGCGCCTGTTCGCGCTCTTTTCGGTCGGTGATCTCCTGAACGACCTTGTGGATGTACTCGGTCCCCGATGCTTCCTCACACAGGGCGGCGGTGACGACCACGTCCTTGGTGTCGCCGTCGACGGTCGTGAGCGTGACCTCTCGCTGAATCTGCTCGGCATCGGTCTCGTAGAGGGCGTCGACGAGTGCCGCCCGTTCGCTCGGGTCGGCGTAGAAGTCGGCGACTGGATACGATTGGAGTTCCGCGACCGACGCCACCCCGAGGAGTGACGCGAGTGCTGGATTGGCGTACTCGAAGCTCCCGTCGTCGTCCGTTTCGGTCCGAAACACGCCGCTTGGGACCGTCTCCAAGAGGTGATTCGCCAGTTTCAGATTCCGGTCTTTCTGGGACAGTTCGGTCAGACGCAGCAGCCGAACCGTGTCGCCGTCGAGTCGGACTGTCGAACTGCGGACCCTGACCGGGGTCGTCGACCCGTCCGTGCCGGCGCTCAGGTCGACTGTCTCCATCTTCGCTTCCCGCTGTTCGAGTACAGACTCGACGGGACAGTCCGATGCGTCGGCGACCAGCGACGCGAGGTCGCTGTCGAGTATCTGCTCGCGGTCGCGACCGGTCAGTTCACAGAATCGTCGATTACACTCTCGAACGTGCCCTCCCGTTGGATCGACGAGGACGAGTCCGTCCGGGTCCTCATCGAAGAGTGTCTGATACGCTGACGCTGGCAGGTCCATGCAGCGAGTATATGCTGGACCCGATTAGTCCCTTCCCTCGTGTGATCGCGCTGCCGGCAGTCGTCACTGGCGCTCAATCGAGCCGTTCGACCAGCGCGCTGCCCTCGACGTAAGCCAGTCCCTCGCGGTCGGCGTAGGCCTTGGCTGCTCCGGGGGAGAGTGCACCACCGGTCTCGTCGTCGAGCATCTCACAGACGACGACCGCTGGGGGCTGCTCCGCGGCTTCGGCCACGGCAAGCCCGAGTTCCGTGTGGCCGAGCCGATCCGAAAGGAGGCCGGGCGCGCCACGCAGCAAGGTCACGTGGCCCGGTGATCGGAACTGCTCGGCAAAGTCGACGCTGTCGGGATCGCTCGCGGCGGCGGCCAGTTCGGTGATCGTCAGCGCCCGGTCGTCGTCGGTGATGCCGGTGTGGGTATCCCGGTGATTGACCGTCAGCGAGAACGACGACCGCTCGTCGTAGCCCAGTTCGTGGTCGGCCGCACTGGGGTGATCGAGCGACTCCTGCATGAAGGGGAGGCCGAACGACTCGGCGACGCCATCGGAGAGGGCGACACAGACCAGTCCGCCGGCGTCGTTGCGCAGGCGAGCGACGGCGTCGGATGTGACGGCACCTGCCGGATACACCAGATCGACCTCGCCCTCGCGGTCGGCGGCGTCGTGGATCAGGACCGGCTGGCCGCGGGCGAACGCGGTGATGGCGTCCTCGGCGGTGCTCACGGACTGTTCACTGCTCCGAGACATGGATGCTCACCTCGTCGCCGTCGCCCAGTTCGAGCACGTCACGCAGCTTTTCGGGCGCGATCACTTCGAGTTGGCTCTCGCCGTGGTGGGTGCGCTCGGGCGCGATGACGTGGGCCGGTTCGTACTCGCTGTCGCCGGCGACGACGGAGGCCGGGTAGCAGTAGGCCGGGCCGTAGGTACGCTCGTCGTCTTCCCAGCCCTCGATGGTGATCGGCTCGAACGCGCTCAGACGGGCGCGCTTGCGGACGCTCTCGTCGACGAGTTCGACGTTGAGCGTCCCCGCGAACGGCTCGTAGTCGAGTTTGTCGATGAACTGCTCCATGTAGCCCGGCAGCGTGATGTAGTGGCGTCCCTCGCCCATGCCGGAGGTGACGATGCCCGTCAGATCGACACCGACGGCACGTTCGAAGATCCGTCGATAGTCGGCGTACTCCCGCTGGAGGGACTGTTCGCCGGCTTCGGTGATGCGAATGAGCTGTCCGTCGCCGACGATGTCTCGCTCGACGAGCGCCGCTTCTTCGAGGCGCTGGAGTCGCCGGGACGCGGTCTGATTGGAGGCGTCGAGCCGGTCGGCCAGCGCCGCACAGGAGACCTTTCGCTCACCCTCGATCGCGCCGTCGAGGGCCAGCAGCTTCAGCGTGGCCAGTTCGTCGTGACCGACGGCCTGCGTTGTCTCTGCCATATCCGGAGTTAGGACTATCTGCCGATAAGAATAACGAATGTGGCATCCGTCACGTATATGGAACGGTTTCGAACGGGTGTCCCGTTGGAAGACGACGGCACGCGATCCATGCCGGCAGCCACTTGTCTATTCGGTCACTATCGACGCACAACGCCGCCGACCGGCGGCACACCAACGTATGAACGAGACGGAATCGACTACGTCCGGCCGCCGCGTCGTCGGTTGGGTGTTCGTCGTCGCGCTGGCGCTTGGCATCGCCTTTGGCTACTTCGTCGGTGTCGTCATCAGTAACGACGCCGCCATCTCGGTCGGACTCCCCTTCTTGGCGTTCCGGCCGACGCCGCTGAACATGGCCGCTTACGGTGGGCTTGCCGTGCTCGTGGTCTCGGGACTGTTCTACGGTCTGATGCGCCTGACTCGGCGGTTCGACGACGCCGAGTCGGCCTGAGACAGTCGGCTGTCACGTCGTCGGAAGGCGACGACGGAGCCGCGAGACTGTCACAGTCGACTGGCCGGTCGTGTCCCGACGCCTCGTTCGGTCGCCTATCGTTCCGAGGGTCCACCGAGGTCGGCGTCGTGCTCCGCGAAGACGCCCTCGTCGATGGCTGCCGCGGGAATCTCCTTGGGCTTGCCGTTCTCGGTGACGCCCGTCGTCACGAGTAGACGCATGCCAGCGCGGACGGTCATGTCCGTCTGGTGGAGGTCGCTCTCGGGGACCAGCGCCAGCCGTCCACCCGTCGGGTTCGGACTGTTCGGGAAGTAGACGTTGTAGACGGGTTCTCCATCGAAGGCGTCGACCTCGACGGGACTGTCACCGGTGACGAGACCGATAGAGAAGATGCCGTCACGGGGATACTCGACGAGGACGACGCTCTCGTAGGCCTCGTCGCGGTCGACCAGCGAGTTCGCGACCTGCCGGACGCTGCCGTAGATCGTGTTGACGAGCGGGATGACGTTGACGACCCGGCCGACGTTACCAAACACCTGTCGCCCGACGTTGCGCTGTGCGAGGTAGCCGAGGACGACGACCGCGGTGAGGACGGCGACGATCGCCAACAGCTGGGCCGCGAGCGGTTCGTTGGCGGTGTACGTGGTGAGTCCGGTCTCCTCGACGATCGGATCGATAAACCCCAAGAGCCAGTTCGACAGGACCTTGATGACGTAGACGGTCACGACCAGCGGTGCGACGAGGATCAGTCCGGCCACGAAACTCCGTTTGACGGCGTCTCCGATGCCCATACCCCCTGCTGGGCGAGGCGACGCAAAAAGATAGCGTGGCACGGGTACTGACCGCCAGCCAACGACCCACTGACACATTCACTATTAGTTTTGATAACTGTGGGCGAACGATTATAGCGCAGTTCAGACAGAGCTAGGACCATATGAGTGCCGGCAGTGTGCCGCTTACTATCTCTCTTCTTGCACACTCTCCGGTCTGTATCAATATCAATGCTGATTACTTGCGGAGTGGTCACGATGCGTAGGGGTCCACTGGCTGCCGTCCGCCGAACGATCACCGGCGCCAGTCCACCGATCAGCATCGGCCCGGTGCACGTCGTCGCGTCGTTGCTCGTCCTCGCCGCGCTCGCGAGCGGGGCGCTCGCAGTCTCGGTCAGCGACGACGACACCGTAGTCAGCCCAGCGGGCGGAGCGACGGCTGATAACGGTCTCGTCACGACGACGCTGTTCGAATCCTATCACGCTGTCGCCCCACAGCGTGGTGTCCGCTCCGTGTTCGGTCCCGACCAGTCCTTCGACGCCTCGCTGTCGCCCAACGCCACCGACAGCGACGGTGACGGACTCGCCGACGCCGTCGAGCGACGCCACGGGACCGACCCGGAGAACCCCGACACGGACGGCGACGGGCTGCTCGACGGGCACGAAGTGACTCGCCCGGATCTCTATCCCGACGCCGATCCACTCGAACACGACATCTACATCGAGGTCGACGCGACCGGTGACCGTCGACTCGGCACGCGGGCAATCGCACAGGTCGAAGAGGCCTTCGCCGACGCCCCGGTCGAGAATCCCGACGGCAGCCGTGGGATCGACGCCCACGTCCTCGTCGACGACCGCGGCCTATCGAGCAACGCGACGGTGTACTCGCGCGACCGGCCCGGCCCGCGCGACGACATCTACGACTTCCGGGACGCGACGTTCGACGCCCGCGGCGCGGGCTACTACTACGTCCTCGTGACCGACGACGCGGCGTACAACGGGGACGCTCGCTACGTCGGTGCCGGCCGCCCCGGCGTCGTCGTCATGCAGACCTTCGACTCGCCGACACTGACCGCCTCGCTGTTCATGCACGAACTGGGCCACGCCTTCGGTCTGGACGCCGGTGCCACGGGGATCGATGCAGAGACCCACTCGACTCAGGAGTACGACAGCGTGATGAACTACAATGGCCTGTACGACCAACTGACCTACTCCGACGGGACCGACGACGTGGGCCGCGACGAGTGGGCTTTCGTCGCCGAGGAACGCTACCGGCCGCCGCTACGCGTCGACGACGACTCGTAAGGCGAGCGAGACGAGTCGGTTCGCTCGGCGGAGCCGCGCGTTCGACCGTCAGGCGAACAGTTCCCGGGCCTGCTCCAGCGACTCGACGAGCGCGTCCACTTCCTCGCGCGTGTTGTAAATGTAGAACGAAGCACGCGCCGAGGCGGGGACGCCGAGTTTGTCGTGGAGTGGCTGCGTACAGTGATCACCCGCTCGCACCGCGACGCCGTTGGCATTCAAGATCTCGGACACGTCGTGTGCGTGGACCGTGTCGAGATTGAACGAGACGAGTGCGGCGCGGTCGTCGCCAGCGGGGCCGAGGATGTCGATGTCGTCGAACTCCTGCAGGCGGTCGTAGGCGTACTCGGCCATCTCTTCGCCGTGGCGTTCGACTCGGTCCATGCCGATCGAATCGAGGTAGTCACAGGCCTCGGCTAGCGCGATCCCTTCGCTGATCGGGGGCGTGCCGGCCTCGAACTTCCAGGGGAGTTCGTGCCACGTCGAGTCCTCGAAGGTGACCTTCTCGATCATCATGCCACCGTAGAGATACGGCTGCATCGCCTCCAGCAGGTGCTCTTTCCCGTAGAGGACGCCGACGCCCGTGGGACCGCACATCTTGTGGCCCGAGAAGGCAAAGAAGTCGGCGTCGATCGCCTCCACGTCGACGGGCATGTGCGGGACCGACTGGGCACCGTCGACGAAGATCAACGAGTCGTGATCGTGGGCGATGTCGGCAAGCTCTCCGACGGGGTTGATCGTCCCCAGCGTGTTCGAGACGTGGACGACGCTGACCATCGCAGTGTCATCGGTGATCAGCTCGCGGGCGTGGTCCATGTCGAGGTAGCCGTCCTCGTCGACCGCGATGTACTTCACCGTCGCGCCGGTCTTCTTTGCGATCTGTTGCCACGTCACGAGCGCGGCGTGGTGTTCCATCTCCGTGAGGACGATCTCGTCACCCTCGCCCAGTTCGGCCAGCCCCCAGGCGTAGGCGACGGTGTTCATCGACTCCGTCGTGTTCTTCGTGAAGACGACCTCTTTCCGGCCGCCGCTGGCACCGATGAACTCGGCGACGCGGTCGTGGGCCTCCTCGTAGGCGATGGAGGCTTCCTGACTGAGCTGGTGGAGTCCGCGGTGGACGTTGGCGTTGTAGTGGCGGTAGTAGTGACTGATCGAGTCGATCACCTGCTCGGGCGTCTGGCTCGTCGCTGCGTTGTCCAGATACACCAGCGGCGTCCCGTCGAACTCCCGTTCGAGGATCGGGAAGTCCGCGCGGATTCCCTCGACATCGAGCGCCTCGGCGTCGGTGTGGCTCATTACCTCACAAGAGGGTCTCGACGGGCAACTTTCCTTCGGTTCCCCGACCCGCTGGACAGTGTCACTCGCGCTCTGGTCCCGTCGACGCCCGTATCTGACGGTGGTACTCGTCCAGTCGAGACACGTCCCAGACGAGGTCGGCGAGCAGGTGGACGTACAGGACCGCAGCGACGAAGGCGGTCATCGAAAGATCCCACAGCGCGAGTGCGGGGACGACCACGCCCACGATCAGGACGTGACTGATACTGTCGGCTGTAACTGTTTCAAGATATTTGCGACCCGGGGTCGCAAAATTCTTCACAGATTTACAGCCGACAGTATGAGGAGACGCTGCAGCGGCCAGATCGATCCCGAGTCGAAGATCCGGTCCTGCCCGAGGAAGACGAGCCGTGGATTCGCCAGACACCGCCGGAGCGCCTGCCACTCGCCGGTCGTCAGGCGAGCGACGAGGAAGTGATCGACGTCGATGCCGACCCCTGCGAGGAGTGCGACGACGAGCGCCACCGGCCAGCCGACGAGCAGATCGAGTACGAGGACGGCACCGACGGCGACGACGACGGAGAGGACGGCGTGATCGCGCGAGTCCATCGCCCGACCGCTCGCCCGCGACCCCCTTCAAGTGGTGTGTCCGACGGACGGCGTTACGTCTCCCAATCGAGGTCGTCGCGCCACTCCTCGGGAACGACGACCAGGACGCGGTCGGCCGCCAGACTGTCAGTGACGCCAAAATGCAGGTCATCGCCGCCGACGACGCCCGCGTCCGTGGCGGCCATCTCGTCCCAGTGGTTCACGACGCTGTCCGGGATCGAGACCGTCCGCTCGTCGTCGATCCGACTACTCGCGACGTAGCGGACGCCCTCACGCGTCGTGATCGCGTCGTAGTCGTTCGAGACCAGTACGACGTCGTCGGCCTCGCGGATTCCCCACGCGACTTCACTCCCGAGCGTGAGGAACTGTCGGTCGAAGGCCTGCTGGGGTGCTGGAACCTCGTTGCGGTACTCGTCGAAGGCCGCCTCGCCGAGTCGTTCGTATGTCTCGCCGATCGCGGTCCCTGCGTCGGTCGCATCGACCGACTCGGCACCGCTTCCGACCTCGTCTGCGTACTTCGGGGGTTCCTCGCTCTCCGCACCAGTCTGTGCCGTCGCGCCGGTGTCTCCTCGTTCGTCGACTTCCTCCTTGGACCCGGGGACGGCGTCGGCCGAGCCAGTGTCCTGTGTCTCGGCGAACGCGTCGACTGTCGTCTGCTCGCTGTCTCGGCCGCCCGTGCTGGCCCGCTGTGCCCGTGCGACGGCCAGTAACAGACCGCCTGCGAACAACTGGAGGGTTGCACGTCCCCACCGACGACGGCGGAGCGAGTCCAGTCCCCGCAGCGCTATTGCACCGCCGGCGACGCCCGCGACGAGGCCCGACTTCACGCCTCGGCGCGCGCCTGCCCGGAGTCGCTCACGTACCGGGCGGTCGTCCTCTCCGCCCGACGATACCTGTCCGTTCTCGTCGTCGGACCGCCGACTGGCCTGCCGATAATTCATACTGGAAGAATGTTCGATCTCGAAACATTTAGAGTTGTGCCAGCACCTGGGGGCGACGGCCCGGATTCGGTCACAGCCAGAGCAACTGGGCGTGCAGCGTCCCGTCGAGGTCGAGCACGTTCTCCTCGTCGACGAAACCGTGTTCGATCGCGAGTGAGACGGCGTCGGTGCCGACGAGGTTGGCGACCGAGCAGCGCGCGAGGCTGTCGACGACGGCCTGTTCGTCGACTTCCTCGCCGTCGTAGAACCCCTCGTCGACGGTCAGCGAGACCTGGCCGTTCTCGAAGGTCTCGCCGAGCACGTCGGGGTCACAGACCGAGACGAGCGTCCCCTCGTCGGTGTCGCGTTCGTTGAGTATCATCCGGTTCGTTCGTCGACGAGTTCCTGTTCGGCCTGCTCGCGCAGTTCTTCGGCCTCTTCGACGAGGTCTTCGGCGCGTTCGAACTCCTCCATCTCTTCGAGCGCGCGGGCCTTCTCTTCGAGGATGTCGGGGTTACGGAAGCCGAGTCGGGTTGCGTTGTCGAAGGCGTTGACGGCGTCCTCGGCCAGCCCACGTTCGAGCAGGAAGAAGCCGCGGTTGTACCAGGCTTCGGCGAAGCGGGGATCGATCTCGACGGCGCGTTCGGCGTGTTCCAGTGCCTGCTCGGTCCGGCCCGACTCCCACAGTGCGTAGGCGAGGTTCGTCTCCGCCGTCGCGGCGTGCTCGGAATCTTCGAGCACGTCGAGGGCCTCTTTGTACGCGCCGATGGCAGCGTCCCACTCTTCGAGTTCGGCGTGGGCCGCGCCCTTGTTCGTCCACGCCTCTTGTTCGATCCGGTCGTCGTCGGTGAACCGAGCGGCCCGCTCGAAGGTTTCGGCGGCCTGCTCGTGGCGATTGATGTGGACGTAGGAGACGCCGACTTCAAGCAGTTGCTCGGCGTCGACGTCGTCGGCGGGCATGTTGCCCTCGTCGAGCATGTCCGTGAGGACACGGGAGTCGACTGGGTCGACCTTGTCCGTGTCGACGGAGAGTTCCGGCGGATCGATGTCGAACCCCTCGTAGGGGTCGCCAAAGCCCTGCCCGGAGGAGAACTCGTGGTCGTCGCGCTCTCGATCAGTCATAGTCCCGGGTTGGCGGTCAGGAGGGTTAAGGGCTACGTCACCGGGTCAGCATCTCATTTCCCGTCGGCGGCCCTGCGTCTGTCGGCCGACCGGCCGACGAAGAGGACGCTCACGAGCAGGTACAGTCCGCTCCCGACCACTAAGATCGCAGCGATCGGGGTCGGGCGTGCCGTCCCCGCTTCGAGGGCGGCACCGATCACGAAGATCAGGAGGGCGGTACAGCGACGGACGGTCCGGCGGAGGAGGGCAACGTCGTCCATACGCCTCCGTCCGGTGGCGACGGTCTTAGTGGTGGTGTCCTGCAACGCTCAAGTCGACGGCGACCGATCTCCCGGTATGGGAAAGCGACTGTTCGTCAGCGTCGACCTCGACGGACTGACCGAGGCGGTCGCCACAGCACAGGAACCCTTGGCGGACGCGAGTGGCCTCACGCTCGTCGACCCAGCTCAGGCCCACGTCACGCTGAAATTCCTCGGTGACACCGACCCCGCGCGCGTCGACGACCTCGTCGCCCAACTCGAACGGGCCGTCACGGACAGTGGTGTGGCACCCTTCACCGCCTCGTTCGAGGGACTGGGCGTCTTTCCGAGTCTCGACTACATCAGCGTCGTCTGGCTGGGCGTCGGCGCGGGCAGCGCGGCACTGACCGCCCTCCACGAGGCAATCGAGCAGCGGACGACGGCGATGGGATTCGAACCGGACGACCACGACTTCACGCCACACGTCACGCTCGGGCGATTGCAACACGCTGGCGGCAAGGAACGTGTCCAAAACGTCGTCCGCGAGCGCGAGCCAGTAGTGGGTGAGCGACGCGTCGAGGAGATTCGATTGACAGAGAGCGTCCTTGGGAACGACGGCCCGACGTACTCGACGGTCGAATCGATCCCGCTCGATTAGAGACCGGGAGCCAGCGGCGCACCGGGCTTGACCCGAGTTACGACCCAGTCGAGTCCCTCGGGGTCGGCAGGGGCCAGTTCGAGTCGGACGGTGCTCCCGACCGGGCGTGCGGCCAGCTTCTCTTTGACCATCCGATCGGCGTAATCGACGACGTGATACACCTCGTCGGTCGTCGTCTCGCGGACGGTGAGCGCGCCGTCCGGCCCGACTGGCTCTTCGATAGCGAACGATCGTTCACTGCTGGTCGACTTCGTGGTTGACATACACTCGGTTACTGCGAATTATTGTATAAATGTTTGCTTCAAGGTGGCGGTAGGTGGTGCTATGTCTGATAATGTATCCGGTATCGTCCAAGGATGTGGGGTCTCTCGGCAGAATTATAGGTGTTCTAGGACTGGGTGGGCGCAGTCGGCAGTTTAGGTCTCCCGAAAAATAGTCATATTGGTGATAGGTCTTATTACCGTCCACGGGCAAGCACCGGTATGGCACTCGTCGAGAACCTCGCTCTCGTGTTTGTCGCTGGTTTGATAACTGCGCTGGCGACGGGGCTTGGAGCGATCCCCTTCTTTCTGGTCGAGGACTTCAGCGACCGGTGGAACGTCGCGCTCTGGGGTGTCGCCTCGGGGATCATGGTCTCGGCATCACTCTTCGGTCTCGTGCGGGAAGGACTCGCGTACGGGTCAGCACTCTTGCTCGTGCCCGGTCTGCTTGCCGGCGTCGTGCTGGTCGTCGCCGGGCACAGCGTGGTCGACTCTTTCGATCACCACCCCAAACAGTTCGAAGCCGCGGATTTCAAGAAACTCGTGTTGATTCTGGGCGTGCTGACGATCCACAGTTTCCCCGAGGGCGTCGCTATCGGCGTCTCGTTCGCCGAACTGGGGTTCGCCAGTGCGGAGACCATCGGCGTGTTCGGCGTCGCGATCCCGGTGCTTGCGGTGTTTATGACCATCGCCATATCCATCCACAACGTCCCGGAAGGGGTCGCCATCTCGATTCCACTGCGCTCGATGGAGATCAGCGAGTGGAAGATGGTGTGGTGGGCCGTCTTCTCGTCGCTGCCCCAGCCCATCGGCGCGGTCATCGCTTTCGCCTCTGTCCGTCTGGCCCGGGAGTTTCTCCCCTTCGGCTTTGGCTTTGCGGCCGGCGCGATGATCTATCTCGTCGCGACGGAGTTCGTTCCCGAGGCACTGGACTACGGCAAGGGACTTCCGGGCGGCGGGAAACGGGAACTCGTGACGGGCGCGCTCACCGGCGTGTTACTGATGGTGCCACTGGCGTTCGTGTAGTCAGAACCGATTCTTCACGACTTCCAGATCGACGAACGCTGCGAGCGGTTCCGCGAACTCGTCGACGCGGTTCTCCATCCGGTAACTGGAGTGGTCGACGACGAAGTAGTAGGGACCACCCACGTCGATCGACTCCCTTGCCCCGCCGTCCTGTGTCGCGGCTTCGTACGTCGATCCGTCGCCGTCCCGCGGAAGAGCAACTTTGCTGAACGCTTCGTATCCGGCCGGCGTACGGTCCGGCTCTCGGCCTTTGATGTACGCCTCGTAGTGTTCGTACTCGTCCTCGCCGGCGAAAAAGTACACGTCGAAGCGCCGGTCGTCCGACCGGACCGTGTAGGAGATCGCACCGCCGGTGTCCGAGATGTCGGGAATCTCCTCGACCCAGCCACTGCCGGGTTCGACGCGAACACTCTTCTGGACGCTCACGATCGCTTCCCCACCCAGTCCAAGACAACCGGCGGTTCCCAGTGACGCTCCAGCGCCGATCGCCTGCAGGAAACCCCTTCTTTTCATCTATGATACTATCCAGTTTTCAACCGCTTAATCGTAACTGCCCAGTTTCTATCGGTGATAACGCCGCTCGTTGTCGGCGTTCGAGACGACGGTGCGCCACGTTGGTCGAAAAGAACACACATTTAAGCTACGGCGCGGAAAGGACGCACATCATGAGCCGGAAATCCAAAGCCCAGAAGAAGCGACTGGCGAAGCTCGACCGACAGAACAGTCGGATTCCCGCGTGGGTCATGCTCAAGACCGACCGCGAGGTCCAGCGAAATCACAAGCGCCGCAACTGGCGACGGAGCAACACTGACGAATAATGAGCGCCAACGACTTCGAAGAGCGGGTCGTCACCGTCCCGCTTCGTGACGCCGACGCCGAAGCGAACCACAAGAAAGCAGACAAGGCGATGACGCTGATCCGCGAGCACCTCGCGAAGCACTTCGCCGTCGACGAGGACACCGTCCGCCTCGACCCCTCGATCAACGAAGCGATCTGGGAGCGCGGCCGGTCGAACCCGCCGAGTAAACTCCGCGTGCGTGCCGCCCGCTTCGACGAAGAGGGCGAGAGCGTCGTGGAAGCCGAGACTGCAGAGTAAATCTTGCTCCGCGCGGCTTTCTCGGGTTCGTCGTACATCGGTGTCTTCGCCCGGACGACGGACGACTGTCTGCTAGTTCGCCCCGACATCGAGGAGTCGTTGCAGGACGACCTCGGTGCAGAGCTTGGTGTGCCGGTCGTCCCGACGACGGTCGGTGGCTCCGGGACCGTCGGCGCGCTCGCGACCGGGAACGAGAACGGGCTGCTCGTCTCCAGTCGCGTCAGCGACCTCGAAATCGACCGGATCACCGAGGCCGTCGACCTGCCGGTCCACGAACTGCCGGGTCGAATCAACGCCGCCGGCAACGTGGTCCTCTGTAACGACAGCGGTGCCTACGTCCACGCCACCCTCTCGGACGAGGCCGTCGCCGCCGTCGAGGACGCACTCGACGTCCCAGTCGAACGCGGCACGCTCGCGGATGTCGAGACGGTCGGCACCGCCGCCGTCGCCACGAACCGCGGCGTCCTCTGTCACCCGAAAGCGACCGACCCGGAACTCGACGCCCTCGAAGCACTCCTCGACGTGCCGGCCGACATCGGGACGATCAACTACGGTGGGCCGCTGGTCGGCTCTGGCCTGCTCGCCAACGAGAACGGCTACGTCGTCGGACAGGACACGAGCGGCCCGGAACTGGGTCGCATCGAGGACGCACTGGGCTACATCGACTAGCCTGCCGACTCGCTGCTCATTCTGTCGGACTGATCGTCAGATCGTCGAACCACGTCTTTCCGCCCGCTCCGTTTGGGCTTTCTTCGATTCCGAACGCGACCGTCCCCGCCGGCAGGGACTCGCCGACGGCCAGTTCGACCCGATGATCGCCGTCGACAGCGGCGGTGATCCGTTCGTCTGTCAGTTCGATTTCGAGCCGGTGGGTCCCCTCGGCACCGATCTCGGGGAATCGCTGCCGGAACCCGCCGGTGGGTCCGCTGACGACCAGCTGTTGTGGGCGCACCTGCACGTACGTACTGGCTCCGTCCGGCACGTCGCCGATGCCGACCGTGCAGTCGCGAAACTGTGGGTCGGAGCCAAACCGGAAGTCGACGCTGATCGTCCCACCACCGGGCCACCGAAGCGCACCGGCCGGCGGTGCGAGCAGCGCTTCAGCGCCAGTGTCGACCGTGTCCACGAGCGCACTGTTGCCGTCGATCCCAGCCGTCACCGACCACGATTCGTGTGAGCCGGTGATCGGGCGGTACTGCCCGAGTCGACCGCCAGCGAAGTCGTCGCTGAAGCCAGCCGACCGTGCCGTGGCCCCTGTCTCGCTGCCCGCCGTGGATGCCCCCTCTCGTTCGGTCGTGGTCGCCGTCTCGATGGTCGTCGCCGTCGATTCCTCCGTGTCGTTCCGACCGGGACAGCCGGCGAGACCCGCCAGCCCACTCCCGGCAAGCGCCAGCACCCGTCGTCGTCGAATCGTGCGCTCGCTCGCCATCGTCGTCTGGTCGTGGTCACACCGGCTTTGCAATGGCGTCGATACCGTTCCCGTAGCCAGCGGCTACTCCGTCGACGGATGGCGACGACGGTCGCTGTGGGCCGCTGTCACGCGTATCGCAAGGAGAAGATACTTCCCTGTCCCCGCCACATCCAGAGGCATGAGTGAGTTCACGGTCACGGGAACGTTCGAGTCCCGCGACGGCCCACAGGAGTTCGAGAAGTCTATCGAGGCACCGAACGAGAACGTCGCGCGCGACCGAGCCTTCGCTGCTTTCGGTTCCGAGCACGGTCTCAAGCGCACACAGGTCGACATCAGTGAGGTGGCACAATGATGGGCGGTGGCGGCGGTGGCGGCGGCCAGATGCAGCAGATCCAGCAGGAGATCGAACAGATCGAGCAGGAACAGGAAGCTATCGAGGAGGAGATCGAGAGCCTCCGTACCGAGCAGACCGAGATCGACGAGGCCATCGAGGCCGTCGAGACGCTCGACAGCGGCGACACGGTGCAGGTTCCGCTGGGCGGCGACGCCTACCTCCGTGCCGAGATTCAGGACATCGACGAGGTCATCGTCTCGCTGGGTGGCGGCTATGCCGCAGAGCGTGACGAGGACGGCGCTATCGCCAGCCTCGAAACGAAGAAAGACACCATCGACGACCGCATCGAGGACCTGCAGGGCGACATCTCCGAACTCGAAGCCGAGGCCGAGCAGATGCAACAGCAGGCCCAGCAGATGCAACAACAGCAGATGCAGCAGATGATGCAACAGCAGCAGGAAGAAGGCGACGACGAGTAAGGTAGGAGCCGATGTTCGACGGACTGAAAGACAAGCTCGGCAGCTTCACCTCCGATGTCGAAGAGGACGTCGACGAGGAGGCACAGGAAGCCGCCGAGGCAGAGGCGGAGACAGAGAGTGACGACGCTGCCGTCGAGAGCGAGCCCGAAGAAGCCGCCGCGTCGACCGACGACGCCGACCTCGACGAGGCCGGTGACTCGCCCGACGCTGCCGACGAAGCGGACGACGCTGCCGACGACCGCGGCCTGACAGAGAAGGCCAAGATTCTCGCCACGGGCAAGTCGATCATCGACGAGGACGATCTGGAGGGGCATCTCGACGATCTGGAACTGGCCCTGCTGTCCAGCGACGTGGAGATGGGCGTCGCCGGCGAGATCCTCGATGGCGTCAGGGAGAACCTCGTCGGCGAGACCCGTCGCCGCCTCTCCAGTACGGGCAACCTCGTCCGTGACGCCCTTCGTGAGGCGCTGTACGACGTGATCAGCGTCGGCCAGTTCGACTTCGAGCAGCGCATCCGCGAGGCCGACAAGCCCGTCGTCATCATCTTCACCGGCGTCAACGGCGTCGGAAAGACGACGACCATCGCGAAACTCTCCGAACGCCTCGAAGGGCAGGGGCTGTCGACCGTGCTCGCCAACGGGGACACCTACCGTGCTGGTGCGAACGAGCAACTCCAGAAACACGCCGACAACCTCGACCGGACGCTCATCTCCCACGAGCAGGGATCGGACCCCGCGGCTGTCATCTACGACGCCGTCGAGTACGCCGAGGCCCACGACACGGACGTGGTACTCGGCGATACGGCCGGGCGACTCCACACCTCCGACGACCTGATGGCCCAACTGGAGAAGATCGACCGGGTGATCGACCCGGATATGACCATCTTCGTCGACGAGGCCGTCGCCGGACAGGACGCGGTCAACCGCGCTCGCGAGTTCGACGAGGCAGCCGAGATCGACGGCGCAGTACTGACGAAGGCCGACGCCGATCCACAGGGTGGCGCGGCCATCTCGATCGCCCACGTCACCGGGAAGCCGATCCTCTTTCTGGGGACCGGGCAGGACTACGACGACCTCGAACGGTTCGATCCCGAGGCGGTCGTCGACCGATTGCTCGTCGACGAGTAAATCGGCGACCGACTGCGAATTTTGGGTTTCGCTCACCTGCCTCACACCGACCGCCGATCAGTCGTCGGTGTCTTCGACGCGAGTCGGGCCTTGCGTGAAGACGAACTCGTGTTGTTCGTCGGTCTCGAAGCGCCCGATCACGTCGGCGAGTGGCTGGACGTAGTGTACCAGTTTGTCGGCCTGTTTGGACACCTCGTTGAGTTCTGCGGCCTGTTCTTCGGCGGCACCGGCGACCGTTTCCGCCTCCGAGAGCGTCTCGTCGGTGTGCTGTGCAACGGTATCGAGCCGTGTCGCGACGGTGTCGAGTGCCCGGTGGCCCGCTTCGAGGTCACCCGCGTCGAGTGCATCGATCGCTTCGTCGACGGCTTCGGCGGCGCGACGGACCTTCTCGCGTTGCTCGTTGGTGTCGTCGGAGATCGTCTGGATCGACGTGGCGACCTGTTCGGCAGCGATGCGGACACTCTCGGCGCTGGTCTCGACGACAGTGCCAGACTCTTCGACCTGATCGGCGAAGGTCTCTAACTGGCCGATCGTCTTTTCCAGTTCCGCGATCATCGCGTTGAAGTCGTTTGCGATGGCGTCCATCGCGTCGTTCTCGCCGTCGGTCTCCATGCGCTGGGTCAGGTCGCCGGCCGTGGCCCGATCCATGACGACAGAGTACGCCTGCGCTTTCCCTTCCAGATAGTTGTTGGTCTCGATGGCCTCGGTGCGCGCCACTTCGGCCTCCTTACGGGCGCGCTCGGCTTCGTCGATCTGCTCGCGCAGCGAGTCACGCATCGTCGCGAAACCGTCGTAGAGATTGCCGATACTGTCGATTCGATCGCTCTCGATCTGTACGTCGAGGTCGCCAGTCTGCATCGTCTCGGCCTTTCCGCGTAGCCGGTCGAGTGATCGAGACGTGTTGTGACCGATCACCGCACCGACGACGCCGATGATCGTGACACCCGCGAGCGTGGCGAGCAGCCCCTGTGTGACGACGCTTCGGACGACGCCGTAGGCGGTATCGATGTCCGTGTGGACGAGGACGACCCAGTCGGTGTTCGGAACGCGGGCGTAGCCGACCACGTATTCGTCGTCACCGATGGCGGACGTTTCGCCGACGACGCCCGTCGCCGGACCGCCAGTGGTGGCCCCGCCGCCGGATTGATCTGCAGTACGTGCCGCGGCCGCTGCGCCGTTGTCTTCGCCGTAGTCGACGAGTCGCTTGCCACGCGACTCTCGAAACAGGACCTGATTCCGGGCATCGACGACGAACGTGGCACTGTCACTGCTCGATTCGAGCCGCGAACTGTAGCGATTCAGCGGCACGGTGTAGACCACGACCCCATCACGCTCGGGGATCGGGCTGCTGTATGCGATCCGCCTAGAGGGGTCCCCTTGCTCAGAGGCACTCCGGTATCCGGGTGTCACTGTCGTCCCTGTGTCCTGAAGGGCCTGACGAACCGTTCCGTTGAGCGTATCGATGTTCTCGCCGACGAACTGTGCTCTCGTCGACGCTTCGATGGTGCCGTTGGCCGTGTCTACGTAGTGGAGGTTCGCCGTCCGGTCGCCGTTACTACCAAGGACGCCGCGGTTGCGCATCTGGGCGGTGACCACGCTCTGGATCTCGGTTGTGTTCCCGTTCTGGACGGTCTCGGTGTTCGCGACGGCCGAGACGAACTGGAGATTCTGCTGATTCCAGCCAGCCAGTTGCTGGGCCTCTTCGTGGGCGATATCGGCGTGTCTGTCGTCGACCTGCTGTTTGAACTCCGACTGGATCTGTGTGGTCCCGGCGACACCGACACCGCCGACCATGACACCGATACACAGCAGTGCAATGAAGAACTTCAGCGCGAACCGTCGGCGGATCGCGTTCGGTGTAATCTTGCTGAGGAGTGACGACAGCCCACTCATCGGCCACCTCCGCGCTCGCTCACTCGACAGTGATTCAGCTGATGCCGACGCAGCAAGTGATGTCCGTTCGTTTGCATACTAATCGCCACCACGGCACTATTTGATAAATATTAGGTTTTCCGGAATGAAATAGAGTATTTTACTATTCTTTCCGCCAGTGGTGGATGTCTGAACACACAACTGCTATTCGGACGGATCGCCGATGTCGGTTCAACGATTTCGAATCCGTGGGTACACGACTGCAGTTGACAGCCACCGAGACAGTAATACTGGAGACGGGGCGCCACTGCCGGGACCATAGGGCGATTGCTGCTATCGGGACGATACAGTCGACGGACGGGTCGACTGGGCTGCTGTTGTGTGGTGCTGTCCGACGACCCGCTCTAGCCCAGTGTAACGACACGGTCCTTCTCGCAGCGCATACGCCCGCTACGGGCGTTCGAGCACCGTAACCACGACGCAGTTACCGAACCCCCCGACGTTGCAGGCGAGGCCCACGTCGGCCGCGACCTGGCGCGGGCCCGCGCTGTCGGTCAACTGCTCGAACAGTTCGACCCCCTGTGCGACGCCAGAGGCCGAGAGTGGATGTCCTTTCGACTTGAGACCACCGGAGGTGTTGATCGGCATGGCTCCCGTTCGGTGGGTCCGTCCGGCGACGGTGTCGCGCCACGCCGCGCCCGCGTCGGCCAGCCCCAGTGCCTCCATCTGGAGGAGTTCGAGGATGGTGAACATGTCGTGGAGTTCGGCCACGTCGATGTCTTCGGGACCGAGTCCGGCCCGGTCGTAGGCCCGACGGCCGGCCTCGCTGGCGGCCGGCATCGTCGTCAGATCCTCGCGCTGGTGGACGACGTGGGTGCCGGTCGCGCCGGCGACGCCGGCGACGCGGACGTAGGGCCGGGCGAGTTCGCGGGCCCGTTCCTCGGTGGTAAAGAGTAACGCGGCGCTCCCGTCCGAGATCGGACAGAAGTCGTAGAGTCGGAGCGGGTCGGCGACGATTGGTGAGTCGAGCACCGTCTCCACGTCGACCCTCTTCTGGAAGTGGGCCTTCGGATTGTCGACGCCGTGGGCGTGGTTCTTGACAGCGACTTCGGCCAGCGCCTCGCGTGGCGCGTCGTAGCGCTCCAGATAGTGGCGGGCGGTGAGTCCGGCAAACGAGGGGATGGTAACGCCGTGTCTGTACTCGCAGGGATGGGTGATCGCCGACACGCCGTCCGTCGTCTCGGCCGTCGAGGCGTGGGTCATCGTCTCGCCACCGACCAGCAGCGTCATCTCGCTCTCGCCGCTCGCGACCGACCGCCACGCTGCGTAGATGCCCGCGCCGCCGGCCGCGGAGGTCTGATCGACACAGCGAGCGTGGGCGGGATCGGTCCCGAGATCGCCCGAGAGCGATGCCATCAGCCCGCCATCGCCCTCGTAGTCGCCACTGGAGCGGGCGACCAGCAGGTGCTCGACCTCGTCGGGACCGACGCCGGCGTCGTCGAGACACGCCGTCGCGGCCTCGGCCAGTAGCTCGCGCAGCCACGCCTCACGCTGGCCGAACTGTGTCATCGCCGCGCCGACGATGGCGACTGCCATGCCGGGGCGAACCGACGGTCGGCGATTGAGTGTTTCGATCCCGAACGCCGAGTGAAAAAACGGAGCCTGATCGCTCAGTTCCGGGCGTCTTCGACGGCCTGGACGAACTCGGCGGCCTGCTCGCGTACGCCGTCCATGTCACCGGCCTCGATGGCCTCGTAGTTCACGAGCGCGGAGCCAGCGCCGACGGCGACTGCGCCAGCGTCGAAGTAGTCGTCGACGTTGTCCGCGGAGACGCCGCCGGTCGGCATGATCGGCACGTCACCGAGTGGCCCCTGCAGCGCGCCGATGTGGCTCGGACCGACGGTCTTGGCGGGGAACATCTTCAGGATGTCCGCACCGGCGGCCATCGCCGCGTCGGCCTCGGTCGGTGTCATGACGCCGGGGATGGCGACGACACTCTCGCGATTGCAGACCTCGATGACCTCTTCGTTGAGATTGGGCGCGAGCACGAACTCCGCGCCGGCCTCGATGACGTTGCGCGCAGCGGCGGCGTCCATCACGGTACCGGCACCGATGACGGCGTCGGTCCCCTCCAGCGCGCGGTCGACCTTCGCGATCATCTCGCTACAGCGCTTGGCGTCGGCGGTCAGTTCAAGCGCCGTGACGCCGCCCGCGTGGATCGCCTTGGCGACCTCGACGATGTCGTCTTCGGGGATGTCTCGCATGACTGCCGTGACGCCGCTGTCGACGATGCTGTCCATGACGGCCTGCTTGTTCGTCATAGGCGGGCCTGCGATGGGCACGGGCAAAAGTCCACCCCATCTCGCTCGTTCGGCGTCAAGTTCGCTCCGTGGGAACGACGTACCCGAAAAGGCGTCCATCGGCATCGTCTCCAGAAAGCGATCCAGTCCCAAAGCACTTGTCTTACCGATGACAATACGGCCATATGACGGACAGGACGACAAAGCCGATGGCACCGGATCTGTCAGTGTTTCCTGACTGGGTGGGGACTGCGGTCATGCTCCTCGCTGCCTTTTTGATTTGCGTGTTCGTTGCCTTCCTATTGATGGATACGTTCTAGTTCAGCCCTCTCGCTCGTACGGGATCGCCGGATCGGTCTTCGGTGCGCCGGTCCCCATCACGGTCACGTCCCCGTCGGCATCCGCGGGATTGTACGCGCGGTGGGGACTCTCCGGTTCCGCCACGAACACCTCGCCGTCGGGCACGACGTACTCCTCGTCGGGCGTCTCGACGTGCAGTGTCCCAGACAGAACGACGAACGCCTCCTCACGCTGGCGATGGGAGTGGTACACGCGAGGGAGCTGCTCGCCGGGTGCCATCGTGTACTGGGCGAGGTGCAGGAGCGTCGTCTCGGCGTCGTCAGAGACGGCACGGCGGTCGCAGGGGTAGTCCTCGGTCGCGTCGAGGTCGTCGGGATCGATCTGGTGGTAGGACATAGCGGGTAGCTTGTTCGGTTGTGGTTTGTAGCTGTCGGGCGGTCGCCGAACTGCGCGTGACGACCCAGCAGACAAAGCCTTTAACGCCGTGGTCGCGTATCGGTGAGCAAATGGTACTCGACGATTTGGGTAGTTCCCTTCGGGGAACCCTCGACAATCTCCGTGGCAAGTCCCGCATCTCCGAGGAGGACGTGCAGGACATCGTCAAGGAGATTCAGCGGTCGCTGTTGCAGGCCGACGTGGACGTCGGCCTCGTTCAGGACCTTTCGGACAGCATCAAGTCGCGGGCCCTCGACGAGGAGCCACCCGCCGGCACGACGCCGCGGGATTGGGTGCTTCGCATCGTTTACGAGGAACTGGTCGATCTGGTGGGCGAGTCGGCCGAGATCCCGCTGGAGGGCCAGACGATCATGCTCGCCGGCCTGTACGGGTCGGGGAAGACCACCACCGCGGCCAAGATGGCGTGGTGGTTCTCGAAGAAGGGACTGCGCCCGGCGATCATCCAGACCGACACGGACCGGCCCGGCGCGTACGACCAGTCAAAGCAGATGGCCGAACGCGCGGAAGTCGAGTTCTACGGCGACGAGGACGCCGACGACCCCGTGAAAATCGCCCGCGACGGACTGGCGGCGACCGAGGACGCCGACGTACGCATCGTCGACACGGCCGGCCGCGACGGCCTGAACGAGGAACTGATCGACCAGATCGAGCGCATCGGTGCGGAAGTCCAGCCCGACCGAAACCTGCTCGTCATCGACGCCGCGATGGGCCAGTCGGCCAAGGATCAGGCCCAGGAGTTCGAGGACGCAATCGGCATCGACGGCGTCGCCATCACCAAACTCGACGGGACGGCGAAAGGTGGGGGCGCGCTGGCGGCGGTCGACCAGACCGACTCCACTATTGCCTTCCTCGGGACCGGTGAGACTGTCAAGGACATCGAGCGCTTCGAGCCGTCGGGCTTCATCTCCCGGCTGCTCGGAATGGGCGACCTCAAACAGCTGACAGAGCGCGTCGAGCGCGCGATGGAGGAGACTCAGGCCGAGGACGAGGACTGGGACCCCGAGAACATGATGGAGGGGTCGTTCACGCTCAAGGACATGCGCAAGCAGATGGAGGCGATGAACAACATGGGACCGCTGGATCAGGTGATGGACATGATCCCCGGACTGGGTGGCGGGCTGATGGACCAGCTACCCGACGACGCCATGGACGTGACCCAGGAACGAATGCGTGACTTCGAGGTCATCATGGACTCGATGACCGAAGAAGAGTTAGAGAACCCCCGTGTCGTGGGCAAGTCCCGGACAGAACGCATCGCCCGTGGCTCGGGCAAGCCCGAGGAGCGCATCCGCGAACTGCTCCAGCAGCACAAGCAGATGGACCAGATGCTCAATCAGTTCCAGGGCATGGGCGACGGCGACATGGAACGGATGATGAAACAGATGCAACAGCAGGGCGGCGGCCCCGGCGGCGGCATGGGCGGTCTCGGCGGCGGCGGTGGCGGTCCGTTCGGCGACTGACTCCGGTCGCGCCGTTTCTCGCAGTCACCACACCCCGGGCACAAGTCGATACGGTGTCCGTTCGACGTAGGTCTCGTACTCGTCTAATTGCACACGGAGTGCTCGTTCCTCGACCGTGATCCGGTAGCCAAAGCCAAGGAGTGCACCCGAGAGCGCGGTGACGATGCTCAAGACGTTCCCGGTGGCGATCCCGATACCGAGATACGTCACTACCGCGCCGGTGTAAGAGGGGTGGCGAACGTATCGATAGGGACCCCACTCGACGACCGTGTGCTCGTCCTTGATCGCGACCGCGTGACTGAACTGCTCGCCCAGTGCCAGCATAGCCGTCAATCGGAGCACGAACCCGGCGAGCATCACGCCGATACCGAGCCAGAACGCCGGGACGGGCGGGAAGCGGTTCCCGATGCCGACGAACGGAACGGAGAACGCAAGCGCCGTACCGAGGGCCGTCGTCGCCCAGAGCACGCCGAAGGACCCTCGTTCGAGCGCGGTGTCGGTGTCGGGTCGCCAGAGGCGGCGCGCGAGGACTTCCCGGAGCGCGAGGAGACACGCCACACCGAAGAAGACGGAGAGATAGGGCTGCTGGACGAAGCGTGGCGTCGGCATACGAGCCGCTACACCGCACGCGAAAAAATGTACATCGCTTCCGGTCTCGCTGGACTCGCTTACCTGCTGACCGAGTCACCGGTGTTTTTGCCGGCCCCGACCGTTCGCCCGCCAATGACGGTCCGCGAGGTCGCCGCCGAGGCCTACCGGGAGACGCTGCCCGTGCTGGTGTTGAGCGCGGTCGGCGGTCTGTTCGCGGGGCTGGTGCTGGTCGGGATGGAAGCCGAACTGGCGGCCGTGCCCGGCCTGCTCGTGCTGGTCCCGGCACTGCTTGCGACCCGTGGCAACGTCTATGGCTCGCTGGGGGCGCGACTCGGATCGGCGCTCCATCAGGGGGTGATCGAGCCGAACCTCGGGGTGGGTGACGACCGACTCAACGCCGCCGTCGCAGCGGCGCTGGCAAACGGCGTCCTCGTGAGCGGCTTCGCGGCGGTGCTCGCGGTCGTCGTCCTGCGCGTACTCGCCGAGCCAGTGGCTGGCCTACTGACGCTGGTGGCGATCGCGCTCCTTGCGGGGCTGATCTCCGGGCTGTTACTGACGGTCGCCGTCGTCACCGTGGTCCTCGTCGGCTATCGCCGAGGGCTGAACCCCGACACGCTGGCGGGGCCGGTCGTGACGACGACGGGCGACGTGGTCGGTATCGCGACGATGCTCGTGGCCGCCCGTGTGGTCCTCGCACTCGGGGGTGGGTAGCGTGGTCGAGTACGCCAGCGAGTGGACCGTACGCGGGATCGTTCGGACGATGTTGCCGCTGTTGCTCGTTCTGACCGGAATCGAACTGGTGAGCGGGCTGGTGCTGGATACGTTCGAGGCGACGTTGCTTGCCGCGCCGTCGCTGCTCTTGCTCGTGCCCGTCACGATCGGGATGGCCGGCAACCTCGGGAGCGTGCTGGCCGCGCGGCTCTCGACGGCGTTTCACCTCGGCTTGCTCTCCTTTTCGCCGACGGACGACCGACTCGCTGGCAACGCCGTCGCGACGGTCGCGCTCTCGGTGACCGTCTTCCCGCTGGTCGGGGCCAGTGCGTGGGGCCTGACAGCGGCCGTCGGGGAGACGGGATTACGACTCGTCACGGTCGTCGCCGTCGCCTCGCTGAGCGGGCTCGTTCTCGCCGTCCTCGCCGTGGTCGTCACGGTAATCACGACCTACGTCGCCTACCGCTACGGGCTGGACCCCGACGACGTGGTGGTGCCCGTGGTCACGAACGTCTGTGACGTGCTGGGCGTGCTGGTCCTCTTTGGCGTCTATCGGGTCCTTACGTGAGGCCGGCAGGTCCCTGACGGCCACGTCAGAATCGACGCGCCTTTGCTCGTCTCTCCCCGACCCCTGAACGTGCAGGTGACGAGCCAGTTCGCCGGCCCGCTCGCCGACCTTCTCGTCGGGACCGTCCTCCCACGAGTCGGGACCATCGCCGTCGCGCTCGCGGCCGGCGTGTTCCTCGCGAACGTTGCCGTCGCCTTCGGCGTCGTCGAGTACATCGCCGCCCTCTCGAAGTACCTCACCGAACCCGCGAATCTCCCGCGCGAGGTCGGAACGGCCATCCTCGCGACCACCGCCTCGCCGACGGCGGGCTACGGGATGCTCGCGGAGTTCCGCGAATCGGGGGTACTGGACGATCGGGCGACGCTCGTGGCCGTCACCATCAACACGTTCTTCGGGTTCGCCCAGCACATCTTCACCTTCTACGCGCCCGTACTGATCCCGATTCTTGGCCTGCGCGTCGGCCTGCTGTACGTCGGAGCGCGGGCCGCGATCTCACTGGCGATCACGGTCGTGGGTATCCTCGCCGGGGCACTCTTGCTCTCTGATCGGAACGTCGACCGAAGCCGGATGCCCGACGTCGAGGACCCGACTGACGGGGACGACAGCGCGCGAGAGAAGGTCCGCGAGGCAGCCGAATCGACCGCCGAGAAACTCCGTGACATCCTGCCGCGCCTGCTCGCGATCTACGCCGTCGTCGCCGTGCTGGTCGACTGGCAGGAGATTCCGGCGCTGGTCGACGTGGTCGCCGCTGCGAGCGGGACCGGTCTCGACACGCTCGTCCCGTCGATCACGGACGCGATCGGGGCGTTGACCGGCATCGTGGGTCTGCCGAGTGCCGCCGTCGGCGTCGTCGCCGTCTACGCAATCGACACCACGAACGGGGCCATCGTCACCGCGCCGCTGGTCGAGAACGGGACGTTCACCGTCCGACAGGCCGTCGCGACGATGCTCGTCGGCGGGATCGTCTCCTTCGCGTTCTCGACGTTCAAGCGGTCGATCCCCTTCCAGTACGGCATCTGGGGGGCCGACTTCGGGTCGAAAGTGATCGCGGTCAACACCGTCCTCAAGATCGTCTTCATCGCCACCGCGGTCGCGGTGTTGCTGGCACCGTGACGGGTCCCCGCGAAGACCATCGGTTCACGTCCCGGCAGTGGCTCGAACGCTACGTCGGCAGTTCGTCGGCCAGCACGACGGCATCGCCCTCGATCACGACGGCATCGTCTTCGTCCAGTACTTCGGTCAGCAGGCGATACCGATCCCCGCCGAGTGCCTCCGTCACCTCACAGTGGGCGCTGACTCGCTCGCCGATGTCGACGGGGGTCTTGTACGCGACTTCTTGCGAGAGGTAGACGATCAGGCCGGGCAAGCGCGCGAGCGCGGCGCTAATCGTGCCGCTGACGAGCGTCCCGTGAGCGATGAGGCGGCCAAAGCGCGTCCGCTCGGCGAACCCGGCATCGAGATGGAGACGGTTCGTGTCGCCGCTGGCGTCGGCGAACGCTTGCACGTCGCCCTCGTCGATCACTTTCGTGAAGGTGACGCTGTCGCCCACGTCGATCTGGCCGTCGTGGGTGCCGAAACTCTCGAACTCCCACGTCTCGTCTTCGTAGGCTGTCTCTGCTGTCCCGTCACGCCGACGGGTCGAGCGTTCGGATTCTTCGGCCCGCAGGCGGGCCAGCGTCGGGATGTAGTACGAGAGGTCCACGGCGGTGACGATGCCAGCCAGACAGCCGTCGGCGTCACAGACGGGGAGTTTCTTGACCCGCTCCTCGCGGATCGTCGCCGCGAGGTCGTCGATCGACGCATCCGTCGTCGTCGTGACCACGGGCGTCTGCATCACGTCTCGAACGGGGGTCTCCCGGGCCGCGCCGACGACGAACTGGTGGACCACGTCGGCGTCGGTGACGATCCCGACCGGTCGGTCGTCCTCGGCGACGATCACGGACCCGATCCCGCGCTCGTCGAGCAGTCTGGCGGCCTCGGCCAGCTGAGTCGCCGGGAACACGGTCACGACCGGTGTCTGCATCACATCGCTGGCGGTGAGTGAAACAGTCATCTCGGGTGACACGTCTCCCGGCGACACCAAAGCTTTCTCCCCGCACCGTCTCGGTCCGTGACGAATGGCTCGTCATCTCCTCGTGGGACTCGTCGTTACACTCGCACTCCTCGCTGGCTGTGTCTCGGTCGTCCCCTCGACGCCGGCCGACACCACCCCGGCCGCTCCCGGCGATGCTGTCCCGGCCGACAGCGAGCGCCTGAACGCGACGGTGGTCCGCGTCGTCGACGGCGATACGGTCGAGGTACGCTACGACGACGGTGAAACCGACACCGTCCGTCTCGTCGGCATCGACACGCCGGAGACCCGCGGGGGCACCAGTCCCGAGGAGTTCGAGGGCGTGCCCGACTCTGCGGCCGGACGGGCCTGTCTCGCGACCGCGGCCGACGACGCCACCCGCGCGCTGGAACGCTTCGCGGCCGACAAACCGGCCGTGCTGGCGGTCGATCCCGACACCGACCGCCGGGACCGCTACCAGCGCCTGCTGGCCTACGTCGTCGTCGACGGCACGAACCTCAACGAACGCCTCGTCGCCGCGGGCCACGCTCGCGTCTACGACTCCTCGTTCTCGCTGGCCGAACGTTTCTACGACCTCGAAGCCAGCGCACAGGACGAGCGCCGTGGTCTCTGGGCCTGCACCGACCCCGACGCCGCGACCGCCGCCGACGGACTACACCTCCGCGTGGTCGCCGACGCCCCCGGTGACGACCGCGAGAACCCCAACGGCGAGTTCGTCGTGCTCGCGAACCCCACCAGCGACCCCCTCGCCATCGGCAACTGGACGATCACCGACGAAGCCGACCACACCTACACCTTCCCGCCGAACGCGACCATCCCCGCCAACGGCTCTGTCCGACTCTACTCCGGGTCGGGCACCGACACCGCGACCGCGTTCTACCGCAACGACGGCCCCATCTGGAACAACGGCGGCGACACCGCCACTCTCACGGCCGCAAACGGGACCGTCGTCGCAGAAGTGTCGTACTGAACCGACCATCTGGGACACGAGGGTCCGTTCACTCGGATGGTAGTGGTGTACTCGTTATTCTGGGGCACGCAATCTCGTTCTGCGTCGAGAACAGTCCCAGTGTCCCGCTCGGAGCGATCTGGACAACGACGCTGAAGCAGTCCGGATACCCGTACTCCGCGGGATCGACCGTCTGCCACTCGTGGCCGGACAGACGCGCCGAGACGGTGAACTGTCCCGCTTCATCGGGCCACGTCTTTTCTGGCAGCGCCCCCGGAATCTGACTGTCTGTCGGATCGTCGGCGGCGATCTGGTAGGTCTGGTCGAGCCTTTCTTCACCTTCCCACGTAACGCGAAAATCGACTGTGTGGGGCTCGGTATCGCGGTTGTTGATCAGCGGCCGTGGAAGACGGCTGCCCTTCGGTTCTGTGCCCAGAGACAGGCATCCTCCGAGTGAAACAGTCGCGATTCCGGCGAGCAATCGTCGCCGTGCTGTCCGCTTTGCCATCGCTGTGGGCAGCCCTGTCGACTGTGTGGGCGATACGCTTTGTGAATCATTCTCGGGCGTTTCCTTGATCCCTCGGTGCCCGATTCCGAGCCACGCGTCGGTTTCGACCATCGCTGCGCGCTCGTTCTGACGATTGTTAGCGCGACATGCACAAGCACGTCCAGTCCTAAGCTGGCACATGCGCCGGCCGGATCACGCTATCCGTGCGGCCGTCTCCGCGCTCGAACCCGGCCCGAGGGTCCTCGACTGGAGCCTCGCCGCGAGCGTCGCCGTCATCCTCGCGACCGGCCTCTACAGCCTCGTCGTCGGCCGGCCGACGGGAGCGTGGGTGTTCGATCTCCACGCCATCGCCGCCGTCGCGCTGATCGTCCTGCTCGCGTTCAAACTCCGCCGGGTCGCCCCGCGGGTCGCCCCGTCCCGGCTGACCGGGCCGCGCGTCCTCTCGATACTGCTGGCCGTCACCGCTCTCACGGCCCTCGCGACGGGGGTCTGGTGGGTCTTCGGCGGGACGGTCGCTCTCTGGGGGTGGGGACTGCTGAACCTCCACATCGGCGTCGGCCTGCTCGTCCCGATCGTCCTCTTGCTCCACCTCCGCCATCGGTTCCACGACCCACGAGCGGTCCCGAACCGTGACCGTCGCACGGCCCTGCAGTTCGCCGGCGTGATGGGCGTCGCCGCGGTCGCGTGGCGGGGCCAGCGTGCCGTCAACGACGTGTTCGACACCGCCGGTGCGGATCGGCGATTCACCGGGTCGCGCGAGGACGGCAGCGACGACGGCAACGCCTTTCCCGCCACTAGCTGGATGGCCGACGATCCCGACCCGATCGATCCCGACGACTGGACGCTGTCGGTCACGGGCCGCGTCGAGACGCCGGCGACGTTCACGACCGAGGACTTCGCGTTCGACGCTCCCGAGCAGGCCAGCGAACAGCGCGCGCTGCTGGACTGTACGAGTGGCTGGTACTCCGAGCACGACTGGCAGGGCGTCGCCGTCGCCGATCTGCTCGCCGCCGTCGACCCCGACGACGCCGCCCGGTGGGTGCAGTTCCGTTCAGTGACGGGCTATCGCTGGTCGCTTCCGATCGAAGAAGCCCGCGAGGCGCTGCTGGCGACCCACGTCGACGGCGACCCGCTCAGTCACGCTCATGGCGCACCCCTGCGACTGGTCGCGCCCGGTCGCCGGGGGTTCCAGTGGGTCAAGTGGGTCGAGGAAGTCCGACTCTCGCGCACGCGTGAGATCGGCGAGTCCGTCGCCATCTTCGTCAGTGGACTGGACGAGTGACCGACGACAGAAGTATCCGAACTGCTACAGCATCGCGGTGAACGTCTCGAACAGGTCCACGTCGGCGTCCTCGTAGTGGATCGGGACGAAGCCGGCTTCGCGGGCCGCCTCGACATCGGCCTCGTAGCTGTCGCCGACCATCACGTACTCCTCGGCAGCGATGCGGTCGTGGACCGCGGCGTACGGTTCGCCGCTGGTCTTGTGCCCGCCAACGTCGTACGAGACGACCGTCTCGTCAAGATACCGGTCGATGTCGTGGTGGTCGATCTTGGCGCGCTGCCAGTCGCCGACGCCGTCGGTCAGGACGACCACGGTGGTCTCGTCGTCGTCGGCCAGTTCCGACAGGCAGTCGTGGACGGCCGGGGGGACCGTCGTCGCCGCGAACTCCGCCTCGCGCAGGGCCGCGACGAGCGAATCGATCCGCTCGCCGTCGGCATGACCGGCGGCGTCGAGCGCGGCGGCCATGCCGGCGTGGTAGGGTTCCGGTTCGACCGCTTCGAAGGCCGCGAAAAATCCCTCGTCGTAGGCTTCACCCATCGCTGCGCTCGCTGTCCCCAGCTCCGCCTCGAACACGGATTCGAGGATCGCGTCGAACCCTCGCTCGTACTGGACGAGCGTTCCGTCGAGATCGAAGCAGGCGGCGGTCGTGACTGACACGTGTGTCACGTCCCGTCCATCTCGATCGGGGCCCCGTCCTCGGTCGGCGGCGCGATGGCGTCGATAAAGGCCTCGGCCGACGGCTCGGTGACCTGCACGCGGACGTGAATATCGCCCAGTTCGGAGGGACCGCCGACGGCGAAGTTGATCCGGCCCTCGAAGGCAGCCTGCTTTTTCAGGTCGAACGAGAAGGTGTCGTTGCGCAGATGCTCGAAGAAGACGCCGCGTGCGGTGTCGAGGATCTCCTCGCGGTGGAGTAGCTCCGAGAGGTGACTCAGGTCGTGAATCTCGGCGGTGAGTTCGCCGTCGGCGAACGTCGGTTCGGCCGTCGGGAAGATGTTCGTGATCGCGTCGGCGACGCGGTCGGTCACCTCGGTGTCGTTGACCGGTGCGGTGACCTGCACGTCGATACTGTAGACTGTGCTCATCGTTCTCTGGGGAATTCAGTCATCGTACTGTTGGTCGTCGCTCTCGACGCCGTCGGTCAGGAGTGTCCGTACTTTCGCCCGGAACGTCGCCAGCGTGTCGGTGTTGTCGATGGTCACGTCCGCCCGCTCCATCGCTTGGTCCATGCCAAAGCCACGCTCGCGCTCGTCGCGCTCTTCGAGGGACTCGCCGCCCTCTTCGGCACCCTTATCACGACCGCGTTCGGCCAGTCGCTCCTTCCGAACCTCGAAGGGCGCTTCGATGCTCACCAGCGAAAAGTCGTCACCGAAGGCGTCCTCGAAGGCGTCGACCTCCACGTCCGACCGGACGCCGTCGACCAGCACCACGTCGCTCGATTCGAGTTCGGCCTCGATCAGCGGGAGCGACCGCTCGGCGATGGCTGCCGGTCCGTTCTCCTCACGCAGCGCTTTCGCGACCGTCCCGTGGTCGGTCGCCGGGTCGAGACCGCGGTCCCGCGTCTCTGCTCTAATCACGTCGCCCATCGTCACGACCGGCACGTCCAGTTCGTCGGCGACGTTGGCGGCCTCGCCCTTGCCACTGCCGGGCAGCCCGACCGTCGCGAGTACTTCCATTGGAACGTCGTAGTTCCAGCCTGCGCATAAGAACTGCGTTTACTTGGCAACAGCCCTATACCGTCCTCCGGCGTATCGCACGATATGACCCAGCGTTCCCTGTTCGTGCGCGCCCTCTGGTTCGTTTTCGTGGGCTGGTGGCTCACGCCGATCCTCGTCAACGTCGCGTGGCTGCTGAACGTGACGATCATCCTGATTCCACTGGGCATCAAACTCATCAACCTCGTCCCGACGGCCCTGACACTGGCCGAACCTCGATCACTCGCAGACAGCGACGAGAGCAGCCAGCACTCGCTGGTCGTGCGCGCGGTCTGGTTCGTCTTCGTCGGCTGGTGGCTCTCGTGGCTGTGGGCCAACGTCGCAGCCGCCCTCTCGCTGACGATCATCGGCATCCCCGTGGCGATCTGGATGTTCAATCGCCTGCCCTACGTCACCTCGCTGTATCGCTTCCACGGCTAGCAGAACCGAGTGATAACGCCCGAGCGCTCGCTGGAGCGGACACCGTCTCGAAAGCCCTCGGCGCGCTCGTGGTTCCGCGCCTCGCTACGGTCCTCGCTCGCGGTGCTCGCTGTGGTCCTTGCTTCGTCGGGGAACCGACGACCCCGCCTCGCCCTTTCATCCGCCAGGCTCGTAGATTGTCCGTCAGTCTCTGTCCTGGTGGATGAAAGGGCGAGGAGCGTTCCGGGAACCCCGGTGACGAAAGCACTGGAGCGAGCGCAGCGAGCGAAGCGCGCGCAGCGAACCGCGGGACTGGAACGGTCCGAGGGCTTTCGAGACCTTCTCTGCGCTCCTCACCGCCGCTGACAGTCCGTTTCGTTTAGCCTCCGCTGCTCGTCACCGCTCCCGAACGACGACGAATTCGGCGAGGTCCTGCAGGTACTCGACGGCCTGTGTGTCTGTGGTGTCGACGGTCGCGAGCGCTTCGAGTGCGGTGTCGGATTCGGCGCGGGCGCGCTCGTTTGCCTCCTCGGGTGTCAGTTCGGTCACTTCGACGAGCGAGGGACGTTCCATCTCGGCGTCCTGTCCGGCGGGCTTGCCCAGCTTCTCTGCGTCGGCGGTCGCGTCGAGTACGTCGTCGCGCATCTGGAAGGCGACGCCCACGCGCTCTGCGTACTGGCCGAAGGCTTCGACGGTGTAGGCGTCGGCGTCGGCGGCGATCGCCCCCAGCTCTGCGGCCGCGCGAAAGAGCGCGCCGGTCTTGCGACGGGCCAGTTCCATGTACTCGGCCTCGTTGGTGGGCTGGCTGACGAGTTCGGTCGCCTCGCCCTCGCCGAGTTCGACCATCGATTCGGTCACCGCCTGCATCGCGCGCTCGTCCGAAGAAAACAGGGCGAAGGCCTCGCCCAGCAAGCCGTCGGAGGCGATGATCGCCGGCCCGTGGCCGAAGGCCGCCCACGCCGAGGGCGTCCCACGGCGTACGTCGGACTCGTCGATGATGTCGTCGATCACGAGTGAGGCGTTGTGGACGAGTTCGATGCCGACCGCGAACTCGACGGCGTCGGCCGGATCGCCCCCGAGTGCCTCACAGACCAGCACCGTCACCGTCGGTCGGACCCGCTTGCCCCCCGCCAGTGCGACGTGGCGCACCTCCTCGGCGAGTTCGTCGGGTTCGACTGCGTCGAGTACCGCCTCCAGTCGCTCCTCGACGCGGTCCCGACGCCGCTGCAGATACTCCATGTGTCGGCGCTTAGGAGTGGGGGCGCTTGAGGCTGACGGACCGATACCACCTTTTTCGGCGTCGGGTCGCTCGCTGCGCTCCCGACCACTCGCACGAAAAACGTGGGCGAAAAAGGCCGGTCCTCACTTCGTTCGGACCGGTGAACCGCCTCGCGTCGCTCGCCGGATGCCTACTCGAACTCCTCGGTCAGCGCCGGTACAACCTCGAACAGGTCGTCGACGATCCCGTAGTCTGCGATGTCGAAGATCGGTGCGTTGGGGTCGTTGTTGATGGCGACGATGGTCTCCGCGCCTTTCATGCCGGCGACGTGCTGGACGGCCCCGGAGATGCCGATGGCGATGTACACGTCCGGCGTCACCACTTTGCCCGACTGGCCGACCTGTCGGTCCTTGGGGAGCCAGCCGTTGTCGATGATCGGGCGCGACGCCGAGAGGGTCGCACCCAGCGCGTCGGCGAGGTCCCGCACCAGATCGAGGTTCTCCTCTTCGTCGATGCCCCGACCCACGGAGACCAGCACGTCGGTGTCGGCGATGTCCACGTCACCGTTGCCGACCTCCTGAAAGCCCGTCACCGTCGAGCGGACCTGTGATTCGTCGATGTCGGCGTCGAACGCTTCGATGCTGGCGTCACCGGTCCCTTCGGCGGCCGGCCACTCGGCGGGCCTGAGCGTGACGGCGGCCTGCTCAGCGTGAACGTCGATGGTCGTCTCGACCTTCGAGCCGTACAGTTCCCGGGTGACGGTCAGTTCGTCGTCGTAGGCAAGATCGACCGCGTCGGTCACGAGCGGGCGGCCGAGACGGCTCGCGACCGCCGGTGCGTAGTCGAGACCGTTGACCGTGTTGGGCATGAGCACGACCGTTGGATCGATGGCGTCGGTCAGTTGGGCGAGAGCCTGTGTGTACACGTCGTGGTTGAACTCCTCGCCGTGGTCGACGGTGTGAATCACGTCGACGCCCTCGCGGTTCAACCGGTCTGCGTACTCCTCGACGGGACCGCTGATGATCGCGACGTGGAGGTCGCCGTCGGTCGCGTCGGCCAGTTCACGCCCGGCAGCGAGGAGTTCGTGACTCACGTCACGGAGCTCGCCCCGGCGGTGCTCGGCGACGGCCAGCACCGTCATTGGCCCACCCCCCGTTCCCGCAGCAGGCCAGCCAGTTCACCGGCTGTCTCCTCGGCGCTGCCCTCGTACAGCGTCGCCTCGCCCTCGGCTTCGGGTTCGTACAGGGAGGTCTGTTCCAGCGGACTCGCGAGCGCGTCGGCTCCGAGTCCCAGATCGTCGAGTCCCTTCACATCGAGGGGCTTGCTCTGGGCCTGTCGAATCCCGCGGAGGCTGGCGTAGCGTGGATCGTTGATCCCGGTCTGGATCGTCAACACGGCGGGGAGCAGTACGTCGGTGAGTTCCTCGACGCCGCCTTCGAGTTCACGGTGGACGTGGGCGATGTCCTCTTCGGCGTCTACATCAAGGGCGTTCACGACGGCCGCCCACTCCATACCCAACTGTTCGGCCAGCGTCAGTCCGGTCGCCCCGAGGCTGTCGTCGGCCGACTGGACGCCGGTCAGGACGAGATCAGGCTCTTCCTCGCGCGCGACGGCAGCCAGCAGTCGGGCCTTCGTCGCCGGGTCGAGCAGCATGCCGTCAGCGAGCGCGTCGTCCCAGACTCTGACAGCCCGGTCTGCCCCTTTCGCGAGCGCCTGCCGAATGGTCTCTTCGGTGTCGGCGTCACCGATGGTCACGGTGACGACCTCGACGTCGTCGAGCGATTCGGAAAGCTGGACCGCCGCTTCGACGGCGTACTCGTCCCACTCGTTGAGGTCGGCCGTGACGTACCGGTCGTCGATTTCGAGCCCGTCGATCTCGAACTCGTCGTCGACGGCTGTCACCTGCTTGACTGTGACAAGAATTTTCATACCACGCAGTGGGACCGGCCGGTGAATAAACGTTTCCGAACGTCCAACCACGCGACCACTGTTTGCTCGTTCGTCCGACGTCTTCGATCGACTGGTGGTACCGTCTCTCGGTGCACGGCCCTCGCGAACAGATCAGTCCTCGATATCGGTCACGTCCTCGTCCGGGAACGAGATGAGGTTCTCCCGACCGATCCTGAGCTTGTCGATTTGGCCGTCCTCGGCCATCGCCGAGAGCAACTGTGAGACCTTGGCGTTCGACCAGCCGGTCTCCTTGACGATGTTGGCCTGTTTCATCCGACCTCCGTTCCGTTCGAGCAGGCGCTCGACGCGTTCCTCGTCACTGAGCAGTTCCTCGTCGAGTTCGTCGTCGCCCTCGTCGCTGTCGGCCGAGTCTGGCGAGTCGGTCGCTGGGACGGTGGCGGCCGGTGGCTCGTCCTCGTCCACTTCGGACGGCTCTCTTGCCGTCGTCGCCCCGTCGAACGGGTCGCCGTCACGGACCGAGAGCATGTAGACGCTGAGGACGGCGATTCCCAGCCCGACGACGAAGAAGCCACCCCAGAGGATGGCGTTGCCGTCACCCTCGTCGCCGGGTTCCGATGGGCCACCCGGACTGTCGGGCGACGGCGATGTCGGCGACTCCGGCGAGTCCGGCGGGACTGTCGTCGTGCCCTGACTGTACGCGACTTCGAGATCGCCGTCCGAGAACGTCGTCGGTCCCTGCCAGACGATGCGGCCGTTCTGGACTCGCTTGGGAGCGCTCCGAACACCGGCGTCCGGTGGCAGTTCGACGACGAGCGTCTGGTCGGCTTCGAGCCCACTCAGCCATCGGTCGGAGGTGTTGTACACGTCGTCGACGTACAGCACTTCGTCCTCGCTTCGTGCGTAGTTGGTCCAGGTGAACGCGAGCGTCAGCGACCCGTTGTTGCCGTCACTGGTCCGCCTGACATCCGTGATATTCATCTCTCGGCCGGTCGCGTCGCTCGCCACGCCACTGGCGCGCCTGAACGCGGACAGGCCGAGGATATCCGTCTCACCGCCTGTGAATCGCTCTGCCGTCTCGTTGAAGCTCGCCCGATCCTGTGCCGTCGTGACGTTGAAGTACGTCGTTACTTGCCAGTGTACGTCGTTGTTCGACGTGAGCTGGATCTCGATCGTGGTGTGACCCGCTGGTGGTGAGTCTGACGGCGTGGCCGTCAGTTGCTGGGCACTTGCGCCGTCGACGAGTGCACTACTGGCCGCAACTGGCGCTGCGAGCGCCACCAGGAGGAGGGCGAGGTGGGCGGCACGTAGCCGGTGAGACATCTTCGTCTGTGGTCTGTGCTTCCCGAGAGGAAAACGCTTTCCATCACAGGATAAAACGTCAACGGCGCCGTTGAAACGTCTCGGCTATTCTGCGTCCGTGATCCGGTGCTGATCGAAGAGAGGGATTTTTGTGGTTCGGGGCTGTACGACGGCATGATGCGTTCCGCCCCCGTCTCAATCTTCGCCCTCCTCCTCGTCGCGTCGGTGGCGATCCCAGCAGGGTCGACAGCGTTGTTGCCAGTCGATGACCGACCGGCACCGACACAGTTCGACGACTCCTCGCCGGTGATCGAACCGGTCGACGACTTCGCCAGCTACGCCTCGATCTCGCCCGACAACGTGACGACGACGACGTCCAGTGGCGTCTCCGTCGACGTTGCCACGGCGATCGAAGCCGACGCCGAGAGTCTGCGCAGTAACTATCAGGAGACCGCCTTCCAGGACCGGTTCTACGGCACCCAGCAGTCGAGTGAGCGTGACGAGATCATCGTCGGCCACACTCGCCGGGCCGAAGCACGAACGGCGGAACTCCGTGACCGACGCCAAGCCGTGATCGAGGCGTTCGCCGATGGCGAGCACTCGACGGCGGCGTTCGTCCGGTCGCTCGCACTCATCGACGCGGAGGCCGAGCGAGTCGCAGCGATCGTCCGACGCATCAAAAACGTCGCACGAACGTCGAGTTACTCGCTGCCGCGCTCGCTCGATACGCGACTGGAAAACCTCAGGGGTGAACTCGAAGTACTTCAGGGGCCGGTCGCACAGCGTTCCGCTCGTGCCATCGCGGGCGGCGAAGCGATCGAATCAATCTACGTCGAAACGTCCGACTCGGGCTACAGCCTCGCGATGGTCGATGACGACTCGTATTTCCGTGAGACGTACCTTGCCGACGAGCGCCGTCCCGACGCGACCGACCAGTTCCGCGAGAGCGACCTCTATCTCGTCAATGCCGCAAACCGCCGCGGCGTCGAGCTGTATCCGTGGGTCTCGAACGACACGTCTCCGTCGGGACAGGCACTCGGTCAGACGGGCATCTACCGCTTCCGGGCCGAGTACACGAGTGGCGATCTGACCGCGTATCTCGACGGTGGGACGACGAACGTCTTCCGCGAGACACAGCGCCAGTCGGTCGCTGCCGTCCCGGTCACCGACACCATCACCGAGCACAACGACTCCGTCGCCGTGGAAATAAACCGCACCTACCAGACCGGGCCGATGAGCGTGACGGTCGTCGACAACGCGACCGGTCAGCCACTCGACGCTACGGTGTCGATTTCGGGTGATCGTGTCGGCCGAACGGGTGCTGATGGGTCGCTCTGGCTCGTCGAACCTCGTCCTGGCGTCCCGCTTTCGGTGCGTACCGATTCGGGTCTCGTCGAGGTCCGTATCCCACCCTGACGTTCAAATCAGAACACGGTCCCACCGGGGCACATGCGCCCACCGGAGATCACGAACCGGGCCACCACGCCGGTCGTCGGCGTGGCACTACTGGTCGCACTGACGATCCTGCTAGCGACCGCCGTCGGGACGGCTGCTGTCGCACTGGACACCCCCTCTCAGCCGCCGATGGCGTCGTTCTCGCTGACGGCCGACGCGGAGCGTGCCACTCTGACGCTTCGCCACCGAGGAGGTGACACACTCGATACGCACGGGCTTGCTCTCCGGATCACGGTCGCTGGACAGCCACTCGATCACCAGCCACCAGTCCCCTTCTTCGCCGCGACGGGGTATCGAGGCGGGCCGACCGGCCCGCTCAACAGCGGCGCTGATCCAGTCTGGTCGGCCGGCGAGCGTGCCACCCTCCGACTGGCCGGGACGAACGCGCCGCTTCCCGAGACTGGCGACCGCGTTACTGTCGGGATACACGCAGAGAACACTCGGATTGCGACGGTTCGAACAGTTGCCGGCTAACCGCGAGTCACGTTACGATCGTTCGGGAACCTGTGCGATCGTCGTGATCGCGCGCGGACTGCCCGGCCGGTTCTGTTGGATGATGTGTTCGAAGTCCGTGTAGCCGGCGTCCTCGAACATCCGATCCGCTTCCTCCTCGTCGTAGAACAGCATAATCGCGTCGGCGAGTTTCTGGAAGACGGTCTGGCTCGGGTAGTCGGGACCGACGATCAGGACCTGCCCACCCGGTTTGGTGATCCTGCGACACTCAACGAGTGCGTCGACGGGATTGGGCCAGTACTCGATCGATCCCGACGACCACACCACGTCGAAGGTGTCGTCGGCGAAGGGGAGTCGCTCGGCGTCGCCGCGGTGAAACTGAACCGGCCCGCGCTTACCGAACTTGGCGTAGGCCTTCTCTAATTGGTGGGCGCTCTGGTCGAGTCCGTAGACGCGTTCGGTCTGTTCGAGTAGCCCCTCGGTGGCAAAGCCGGTCCCACAGCCCACGTCGAGCACGCGGTCCTCGGGACCGATGTCGAGCTTGGCGATCGCTTCGTCGCGCATCGCCTCGTTCCAGATGAAGGGGTTGATCTGGTCGTACACCTTCGAGAGGTATTTGTAGAACGTCCGCGCGCGCGACTTGTTCTCGAGGACTCCCATTGTACGGCGTTAGGACTTGGCAGGCATAATTGCCTCGGATCGTCGTTCCCGCGACCGGTGTTTGGCCGTGGCGTGCGACCCCATACCATGACTCGCACTTCTGCAGACGATTCACTCGCTCTAACTTCGCAACTACCAAATAGCCCCTGAAGCAACGATTAGGCGATTAGAAGATGCCACGGCCAGAAGTTCTCGACCGAATTAGGGAGGCCGAACAGGAGGCCGACGAAATCGTCGACGAGGCCGAGCAGGACCGAGAAGAGCGGATCTCGGACGCTCACGCCGAAGCCGATGAGATTCGTTCGGCCGCGCGCGAGGAAGCCGAGGCGGACGCCGAAGACCGTCTCGAATCGGCTCGTGAGAAGATCGAGGCCGAGCGCGAAACCATCCTCGAAGAGGGCCAGCAAGCCCGCGAGGAACTCGAAGCCAGCGCCCAAGAACGGACCGAGGACGTGATCGACCACGTCACAGACCTGTTCGAGGAGGCGGTACATGCTCAGACCTGAGCGAATGAGTCGCGTCTCGGTGACGGGATCGAAACGGGTCATGGACGACGTGGTCGACGCGGTCCACGACCTCAGCATGCTTCACGTCACCGAGTACGACGGGTCTTGGGAGGGGTTCGAACCCGGCGACCCGATCGCAGGCTCCGACTCTGCATCCGAAAAGCTCGTCACCGTCCGCTCGCTCCAGTCGATCCTCGACGTCGACGCGGCCGACGCCGGACCGACGCGACTGGTGACCGACGAAGCGCTCGACGAGGAACTCGAAGAGATCCGGCAGGAAGTCAACGAACTCGACGACCGCCGTGACGAACTCGAACGCGAACTGCGCGACGTCGAAGAACAGATCGACACGATCGATCCGTTCGTCACACTCGGGATCGATCTGGACCTGCTCCGGGGCTACGACTCTCTGTCGGTCCTCGTCGGCACGGGCGACGCAGATCAGATCGAAGCCGAACTGGCCGACAGCGAGGTCGACACCTACGACACCTTCACGGAGGACGACGTCGTTGCGATCTTCGGCCAGACCGATCGCGACACGCTACAGGACGCGATTCTCGGGACTACGTTCTCGGAACTGACGATCCCCGCCGGCGAGACCGACCCGGAATCCTACCGCGAGGAACTCGTCCACAAGAAACAGCAACTCGAATCCAATCTCTCGACCGTCGAGGACGAACTCGAAGACCTGCGCCTCGATGTCGCCGGCTTCTTGCTGGCGGCCGAAGAGAAACTCGCGATCGAGGTCCAGAAGCGCGAGGCACCGCTGACGTTCGCGACGATGGAGAACGCCTTCATCGCCGAGGGCTGGATTCCCGACGCCGAGTACGACACCTTCGAGCAGACGATCCGCTCGGAAGTCGGCGAGGCAGTCGATGTGGACAAACTCGAAGTCGCCGAGTACGACGACCACGGCCACGCCCACTCGTCGGAGGAAGTCGAGCACGGCGGCAGTGGTGGTGCAGCCACCGAGGCGTCGACGACCACGGCACAGGCCGACGCCGGCGGTGCCGCCGAGGAGACGAGCACCGAGGAAGGCCAGAAAGTCGCCGACGGCGGACTCGTGACGATGAGCGACGACGAGCCGCCAGTCATTCAGGACAACCCCGGCCCGGTCAAGCCGTTCGAGGACCTCGTCGAGGTCGTCAACCGACCGAAATACAGCGAGTTCGACCCGACGGTCGCCTTCTTCCTGACGTTCCCGGCGTTCTACGGGTTCATGATCGGTGACCTTGGGTACGGGATTCTCTACTTCCTCGCAGGCTTTGGCCTGTACTCGAAGATGGACAGCGACGTGCTGAAGAGTCTCGGTGGCGTCACCATGTGGGCCGGCGGATTCACGGCGCTCTTTGGCGTCCTGTATGGCGAGTTCTTCGGGCTCCACCAGCTCGGTGAAATCGTCTGGGGCGGCGACCCGCCGATACACAAGGGACTCCAGCCCGCGTTCGGTGACTACGCCATCGCGTGGCTGACGATCAGCCTGCTCGCTGGCATGCTGCATCTCGCGGCTGGCTGGATCTTCGACTTCGTCGAGAATCTCGGCCACGGTCTCTGGGACGCGATCACCGAGAGTGGCTCGTGGCTCCTGATGATGTTCGGACTCTGGGCGTGGGTGTTCTCCGGTGCCAACGGTGCCGCGCCGAACTTCCTCTACACCGCCGAGGAAGGGATCTTCGCCGGACATCCGTTCGCGCTCGGATTCACCGGCCTCCCGGCGTTCGATCTGTTCACGATCCCCGGACTCGGCGCGCCGTTCTCGGCGTGGCTGGCCGTGTTCCTCGTCGGACTCGTCCTGCTCGCACTCGCCGACCCCATCGAGGTCGTCGAGTTCCTGAACGTGTTCGTGAACGTCCTGTCGTACACCCGACTGGCCGCCGTGCTGCTAGCCAAGGCGGGGATGGCCTTCGTGGTCAATCTCCTCTTCTTCGGTGTGTACGTCGTCGACAGCGGCCACGGCGCTGAGTGGCACTTCGGCATCGACCACTCCCCACAGTACATGCTCGAACAGGGGACCTACCACGGTCACGAAGTGACTGAAGTCATGTTCGGCGGCCTGATGCACTCGGGCATCGCCGGCGTGGTCGGTGGCCTCCTCGTGCTCGTGCTCGGTCACGTGCTCGTGCTCGTACTCGGTGTCACGAGCGCCGGCCTGCAGGGCGTCCGTCTCGAATACGTCGAGTTCTTCGGCAAGTTCTTCGAGGGCGGGGGCAAGTCCTACAACCCCTTCGGCTACGAGCGCAACTACACGACCGAAGAGTAAGCGCCGCGACGGCGCTCTCACGTTTCCTTCGTTCTACACGAAATCGTCATCCCGAGTCGCTCGATCGGCTTTTTCGTTGCCGTTCGATCCTGCGGGCCGTCCGGCGATTCGCTCGATCATCACCCGCCGGCACCCAGTAGGCTGCCAGTACCTCGTAGCGACGGCTGGTATCACGTCACACTCCCTCCCCGCTCAGGGGCTAAAACGCCAATGCAGCGTGCTGACGAACGGTTTTGGGAAGTTTTATGAACTCCGTGGGGTCACATACGCTTGTTCGGAACGAGCAACCGCAGACAGGAACCTAAAACAATGATGGAAACTTTCGCACTCATCGCTAACGTCGTACTGCAAGATGGAACGTCCGCGGCCGCCCCGGCGATTCCCGCCGGTGCCGCAGCAGCCCTCGCAGTCGGTCTCGCCGCCCTCGGTTCGGGGTATGCAGAGCGTGGGATCGGTGCCGCAGCGGTCGGCGCCATCGCCGAGGACGACAGCATGTTCGGTCGTGGGCTGATTCTTACAGTCCTGCCGGAGACGCTCGTCATCCTGGCGCTGGTCGTCGTCTTCATCCTCGGTTAATCCACCCCCACTTTTCCAACAATGAGTCTTGAAACAGTCGTAGAGGACATTCGAGAGCAGGCCCGCGCACGTGCGGACGAAATCCGCGACGACGCCCAGCAGCGCGCCGACGAGATCATCGCGGAGGCAGAGGCCGACGCCGACGAGATCCGCGAGGAGCGCGCCGCCGAGGTCGAACGCGAGATCGAGCAGGAGCGCGAGCAGAAAGTCTCCAGTGCGAAACTGGAGGCCAAGCAGGAACGGCTGGAAGCACGCCGTGACGTCCTCGAAGACGTTCGAGAACAGGTCGAAGCAGAGATCGCGGCCCTCGACGGCGACCAGCGCGAGGAGCTGACGCGAGCGCTTCTCGATGCCGCCGCCGAGGAGTTCGACGACGACTCGTCCGTGCAGGTCTACGGCCGCGCCGACGACGCCGACCTCCTCGAGTCGATTCTGGAGGAGTACGACGGCTACGAACTGGCAGGCGAGTACGACTGTCTCGGCGGTGTCGTCGTCGAGAGCGACAGTTCGCGCATCAGCGTGAACAACACCTTCGACTCGGTGCTCGAGGAAGTCTGGGAGAACAATCTGCGAGACATCAGCGGACGACTCTTCGAGGACCAATGAGCGCGCGAGTCGGCGACCGTGGCGAGGGAAGCAGCAACTACGAGTACGTCAACGCTCGTGCCCGGTCACGTCGAGCCTCGCTGTTCGACGACGACGACTACCGCAAACTGGTTCGGATGGGACCGGGCGAGATCGCCCGGTTCATGGAGGAGTCGGAATACGAGGCAGAGATGAACGCGCTCGGGTCGCGCTATTCGGGCGTCGACCTGATCGAGTACGCGCTCAACCGCAACCTCGCGAAGAACTTCGAGGATATTCTGGACTGGTCCGAGGGTCGGCTGTACGACTACCTCGCCCGGTACCTGCGCAAGTTCGACGCCTGGAACGTCAAGACGGTCGTCCGCGGTCTCTACTCCGGTGCGGACCGGACCGAAATCGAGGACGACCTGATCCGAGCCGGTGAGTTCACGTCCGATCAGCTCGATCGGATGCTGGCCGCCGGTTCGATCGAAGAGGTGGTCGAGGTGCTCGACCGCACCATCTTCGGTGAGGCACTCACAGCAGCCTACGAGGACTACGAGGAAAGCGGTGTCCTCGTCCCGCTGGAGAACGCCGTCGACCGGACGTTCTACGAGACGCTGCTGGACGGCCTGCCGGCCAACCCCGAGGTCGACAGCCCGACCGGGCTGTTCGTCTCGTTTTTGCGTGCCGAAGTCGACTTCCGAAACCTTCGGAACGCGGTTCGGCTCGCGCGGAGCGGTGCCGAGAGCCTCGACCCGACCGACTACTACATCGACGGCGGACGCCTGTTCAAGCAGAGCGATCTGGCCGGCCTGTCCGCCAACGTCGATCAGCTCGTCTCGGTCGTCCGCGAGAGCGCGTACGGTGACGATCTCGACGAGGCACTCGACGCGCTCTCGGAGGCGGGCAACGTCATCGAGTTCGAACACGCACTCGATGCGGCCCTCCTCGAATATTCGGATCAACTCTCGAACCGCTATCCGCTGTCGGTCTGTCCGGTGCTGTCGTACATTCTCGCCAAGGAGCGAGAAGTCGACAACATCCGTGCGATCGCTCGCGGTCGCGAGGCCGGACTCGACAGTGAGGAGATCGAACAGGAACTGGTGGTACTATGAGCCAGGAGATCGGTGTCATCGGCAGTCCCGACTTCACGACCGGCTTCCGACTGGCCGGCGTGCGGAAGTTCGCCGACGTGCCGGACGAGCAGAAAGACGAGGACCTCGACGCCGCCGTCGAGGAGATGCTCGACGACGAGGAGATCGGCATCATCGTGATGCACGACGAGGACCTCGACCACCTCTCGCGCGGGGTGCGGAAAGATGTCGAGACGAGCGTCGAACCCGTGATGGTGACACTCGGTGGTGGCACCGGGAGCGGCGGACTGCGCGAGCAGATCAAACGTGCGATCGGAATCGACCTGATGGAGGAAGACTAATATGAGTCAAGCGACAGAATCCGACGTCCGTGAAGACGGCGTCATCGACAGCGTTTCGGGGCCGGTCGTTACCGCGACCGACCTCGACGCCCGGATGAACGACGTGGTGTACGTCGGTCACGAAGGGCTGATGGGCGAAGTTATCGAGATCGAAGGTAACATTACCACGATCCAGGTGTACGAGGAAACGTCCGACGTTTCCCCGGGCGAACCGGTCGAATCGACCGGGTCCCCGCTCTCCGTGGACCTCGGACCGGGGATGCTCGACGCCATCTACGACGGCGTCCAGCGCCCCCTCGACGTCCTCGAAGAGAAGATGGGATCGCCCTATCTCGACCGTGGTGTCGACGCACCCGGGATCGACCTCGAAAAGACCTGGGAGTTCGAACCCGAGGTCGAGGCAGGCGACGAGGTCAGTTCCGGCGACATCGTCGGGACCGTCCCCGAGACGCCCAGTATCGACCACAAAGTGATGGTGCCACCCGACTCCGACGGTGGCGAAGTCGTCGCCGTCGAATCGGGTAACTTCAACGTCGAAGAGACGGTCGTCGAACTCGACACCGGCGAGGAAATCTCGATGCGACAGGAGTGGCCGGTGCGCCAGCAGCGTCCCTCCGAGGAGAAGCAGACGCCGACTACGCCCCTGATCTCCGGTCAGCGCGTGCTCGACGGTCTGTTCCCCATCGCGAAGGGTGGGACGGCAGCGATTCCCGGTCCCTTCGGGTCGGGGAAGACCGTCACGCAGCACCAGCTCGCCAAGTGGGCCGACGCGGACATCGTGATCTACGTCGGCTGTGGTGAGCGTGGCAACGAGATGACGGAAGTGATCGAGGACTTCCCCGAACTGGAGGACCCGACCACCGGTAACGCGCTGATGGATCGGACCTGCCTCATCGCCAACACCTCGAACATGCCGGTCGCAGCCCGTGAGTCCTGTGTGTACACCGGAATCACCATCGCGGAGTACTTCCGTGACATGGGCTACGATGTGGCACTGATGGCCGACTCCACCTCCCGGTGGGCCGAGGCCATGCGCGAAATCTCCTCCCGTCTGGAGGAGATGCCCGGTGAGGAGGGGTACCCTGCCTACCTCGCCGCGCGCCTCTCGGAGTTCTACGAGCGGGCCGGTTACTTCAAGAACGTCAACGGCAGCGAAGGCTCCGTCTCCGTTATCGGGGCGGTCTCGCCGCCGGGTGGTGACTTCTCGGAGCCGGTCACGCAGAACACGCTGCGTATCGTCAAGACGTTCTGGGCACTCGACGCGGACCTGGCCGAGCGCCGGCACTTCCCGTCGATCAACTGGAACGAATCGTACTCGCTGTACCGAGAACAGCTCGACCCGTGGTTCGTCGAGAACGTGCGATCCGACTGGCCCGAGAAGCGCCAGTGGGGCATCGACACGCTCGACGAAGAGGCCGAGCTACAGGAAATCGTTCAGCTCGTCGGGAAGGACGCCCTGCCGGAGGACCAGCAGCTGACGCTGGAAGTCGCACGCTACCTGCGTGAAGCGTGGCTCCAGCAGAACGCGTTCCACCCGACGGACACCTACTGTGAGCCAGAGAAGACCTACCGCATCCTCGATGCGATCAAGACGTACAACGACGAGGCCTTCGAGGCGCTCGACGCTGGCGTCCCGGTCGAGGATCTGACGGACCTCGATTCCGTCCCACAGCTCAACCGGATCGGTGTCCAGGAGGACTACAACGAGTACATCGACGAGCTCGAAGCGGACATCGAGGCAGAAATTCAGGAGCTGTACTAACAATGAAGAAAGAATACGAGACCATCACGGAAATCAGCGGTCCGCTGGTGTTCGCCGAAGTCGACGAGCCGGTCGGCTACGACGAGATCGTCGAGATCGACACCGGCGACGGCGACGTTCGCCGCGGTCAGGTGCTCGAATCGACGAGCGACTACGTCGCGATTCAGGTGTTCGAGGGGACGACGGGGATCGACCGCAACTCCTCCGTTCGCTTCCTCGGCGAGACGATGAAGATGAAGCTCACCGAAGACCTGCTCGGGCGTGTCCTGAGCGGGTCCGGTGACCCCATCGACGGCGGTCCGGACATCGAGCCGGACGAGCGTCGTGACATCGTCGGGAAGGCGATCAACCCCTACTCCCGGGAGTACCCCGAAGAGTTCATCCAGACCGGTGTCTCCGGTATCGACGGGATGAACACGCTCGTGCGCGGCCAGAAACTGCCGATCTTCTCGGCCTCCGGGCTTCCGCACAACGATCTGGCACTCCAGATCGCCCGACAGGCGAGCGTGCCAGAGGAAGAGGAAGGCGACGACGGCGAGGGATCGGAGTTCGCCGTGATCTTCGGTGCGATGGGGATCACCCAGGAAGAGGCAAACGAGTTCATGCAGGACTTCGAGCGCACCGGTGCGCTGGAGCGCTCCGTCGTCTTCATGAACCTCGCAGACGACCCGGCCGTCGAGCGAACGCTCACGCCGCGACTCGCACTGACGACGGCGGAGTATCTCGCCTTCGACCAGGGATATCACGTGCTTGTCATCCTCACGGACATGACCAACTACTGTGAGGCGCTCCGAGAGATCGGGGCCGCTCGTGAAGAGGTCCCGGGTCGTCGTGGCTACCCCGGATACATGTACACCGACCTGGCACAGCTGTACGAGCGTGCCGGCCGGATCGAGGGTCGTGACGGCTCTGTCACCCAGCTTCCCATCCTGACGATGCCGGGTGACGACGACACGCACCCGATCCCCGACCTGACCGGCTACATCACCGAGGGCCAGATCTACATCGATCGGGACCTCAACAGTCAGGGTATTCAGCCGCCGATCAACGTCCTGCCGAGCCTCTCACGGCTGATGGACGACGGGATCGGCGAGGGCCTGACGCGTGCCGACCACGCCGACGTGAAAGACCAGATCTTCGCCGCCTACGCGGAGGGTGAGGACCTGCGTGACCTCGTGAACATCGTCGGTCGCGAGGCGCTGTCGGATCTGGACAACAAGTACCTCGACTTCGCCGACCGGTTCGAGACGGAGTTCGTCGATCAGGGTATCGAGACGGACCGCTCCATCGAGGAGACGCTGGAACTGGGCTGGGACCTCCTCTCGATGCTCCCGCCCGAGGAACTCAACCGGATCGACGAGGAACTCATCGAGGAACACTACCGCGAGGACGAACCGGCCCAGGAAGTCTCTGCGGACTGAACGACCACACTTTTCGGTTCGACTATTTATTGCCGCCACCTCGAAATTACCGTATCGCCCATATCAGCGCCGTCGCGTCGCTTTACCTCTTCGTGTGAGGGCATACCAATCCTTGTTGGTATGAGTTGTTTAAGTATCTATGACTAAGGTATCTGTGTGTCATGATACAATCAGGCATGAGCGCGTACACGCCAGGCGGTGAAGGAATCTTCCTCTGGGCCGGGACGGCCGGCATGTTCATAGGGATGTTGTACTTCATCGGCCGTGGCTGGAGCGTCACGAATCAGCGCCGCCAGAAGTTCTACATCGCGACGATTATGATCGCCGCGATCGCCTTCGTGAACTATCTGGCGATGGCACTGGGGTTCGGTGTGACCGAGATCACGATCGCCGGTGAAGCACGCCCGATCTACTGGGCGCGATACACCGACTGGCTGTTCACGACGCCACTGCTGTTGTATGACCTCGCGTTGCTGGCGGGCGCAGATCGGAACACGATCTACTCGCTGGTCGGCATCGACGCACTGATGATCGGTACCGGTGCGCTCGCGACCCTGTCGGCAGGGTCCGGTGTGCTGGCAGCAGGGGCCGAACGCCTCCTCTGGTGGGGCATCAGCACTGGCTTCCTGCTGGTGTTGCTGTACTTCCTGTTCAGCAAACTCACCGCGCGGGCTTCGGAACTGTCGGGAGATGTCAGATCGACGTTCTCGACGTTGCGAAACCTGATACTGGTCCTGTGGCTGGTGTATCCGGTATGGTGGATCGTCGGCACTGAAGGGCTGAACCTGATCGGCATCGGTGCCGAGACGGCCGGCTTCATGGTGCTCGACCTGGTCGCCAAGATCGGGTTCGGGTACATCCTGCTTCGGAGCCACTCCGTCCTCGACGAGGCAGAACAGCCGACACCCGAACGCACGCCGACGGCCGACTAACCGGTCCCATCGGCCCGTTCGTCCGCGCACCGCCAGCGTCACGACTACCCACCGGTTTCGTTTCAGTACCACACGATGGCAGCTTTCACATACGCCCAATTTCACGCACTGTTCGTCCTTCCGGCGCTGGCAGTCCTCGTCGGCGCGGTGGGGATTCGCTCGCGGTCCACCCGGAGCGATGTCCGACCCGTCGCCGTCGCCGTGATCATCCTCGTCGCGATGCTGTACACGATTCCGTGGGACAACTATCTCATCCTGCGCGGCGTGTGGTCCTACGGCCCGGACAGCGTCGTCGCCGTCATCTGGCACGCGCCCGTCGAGGAGTACCTGTTCATCCTCTTGCAGCCAGTGGTCGCCGCTCTCTGGCTACACCTGATCTCACCGGGCGTCCCACTCGACGACGACACGAGCGTCAGCGGGCGTGATCGACTGTTCGGTGTCGCCGGCGGCGCGGTGATCACGCTGCTCGGCACGGCGTTGCTCTTCGAGTCGGCCACCTTCTATCTCGGCGCGATCATCGCTTGGAGTGGGCCGGTCTTCGCGTTGCAGTGGGCCGTCGGCTGGCCGTATCTGGTGGCCCGCTGGCAGACGCTGGCCGTCGGGATCACGGTACCGACGGCGTATCTCTGGATCGCCGACCGTATCGCACTCGCCTCCGGCGTCTGGATCCTGTCGGAGCAGTACACGACCGGACTGTCGCTGCTTGGTCTCCCCATCGAGGAGGCCACCTTCTTCCTCGTGACCAATGCTTTCGTCGTGCAGGGCCTGTTACTGTATCCATGGGTGATCGATCGATGGCGTTCGAGATAGCGACCGAGCGTCGCCAGCGTCGGTCCGGTGCCTGGCGGCGTCTCGCACGCGGGACGTTCCTGCCGGCGTGGGCCGGAATCGCTCTCGTCGCGTTCGCCCATCTCGGCGGTCTCTCGCTCCCGATCACCGTACGGTACGCCGTCCTGCTGGTGACGCTGGTGGTGCTGGGCCTGCCCCACGGAGCGGCGGATCACTACTCGTACGCACGCGTCCTCGGGCGTGACCTCTCTTTGGGGCTACTCGGTCGATTCTGTGGCGCGTACCTCCTGTTGGCAGCGACGTACACGCTGGGTTGGTTTCTCGCGCCGACTGCCGCGTTCTGCTGTTTCCTCGGCCTGACGTGGTTCCACTGGGGACAGGGTGATCTGTACTGGCTGGGGACGCTGACCGACGCCGCTCCATCGCGGGTCCTCGCAGCGCTCACAGTCGTCGTTCGCGGTGGCCTGCCGATGCTCGTGCCGCTGCTCTTCTTCCCCGACCGGTACGCCGCCGTCGTCCAGACGGTCGTCGCGCTGTTCGGTGCGGATGTGAGCGGGTGGCTCGCCCCGCTGTTCGGGTCAGACGTTCGATTCGGACTCGGCGTCGCGTTCGCCACCGTGACCGTCGTCACGCTCGCGATGCGTGCGTACACGGTCGGTCTCGGCCGAGTCTGGAGCGTCGACGTGGGCGAGACGGCACTGCTGTGGGCCTTCTTCGCCGTCGTCCCGCCGGTACTCGCGATCGGGACCTACTTTGCGCTCTGGCACTCGCTGCGCCACATCACGCGGCTGATCGCCCTCGACGACGTGTCGATGGCGGCCCTCGACCGTGGTGCTGTTGCCCGCCCGATCCGTCGGTTCGTCCACGACGCGCTGCCGGCGACAGTCGGTGCGCTGGTGCTGTTCGGCGGGTTGGCACTGGCCGTGCCGACGACGCCGGTGGCCGTCGAGGAGATCGGTGGTCTCTATCTGGTCTTGCTCGCCGTTCTCACGTTGCCCCACGTCGTCGTGGTCTCCGTCCTCGACTGGCGACAGGGTGTCTGGGGTCGGTGAGACACCGCGTGCTGGCCTGCCAGCCACGGAAACTGTAAACAGTTATCCGACTGGGAACGTAACGCCCCGATAATGGCTAAAGACGTCAAACCCACTCGGAAGGAGTTGATGCAGATCGAGGATCGCATCGACCTCTCCGAGCGTGGGCACGACACGCTGGAGAAGAAGCGCGACGGCCTCATCATGGAGTTCATGGACATCCTGGACCAGGCACAGGACGTTCGTGAGGATCTCGACGACTCCTACGACCGTGCCCAGCACGCCATCAACATGGCCCGCGCGATGGACGGCGACGTGGCCGTTCGGGGCGCTGCGGCGGCACTGAAAGAACACCCCGAGATCACGACCCAGTCGAAGAATATCATGGGTGTCGTCGTCCCCCAGATCGAGTCCAGCAAGGTCAAGAAATCGCTGGACGAGCGAGGGTACGGCGTCATGGGAACCTCCGCGCGGATCGACGAGGCCGCCGACGCCTACGAGGACCTCATCGAGAACATCATCCTCGCCGCGGAGGTCGAGACCGCGATGAAGAAGATGCTCGAAGAGATCGAGACGACCAAGCGCCGCGTCAACGCACTGGAGTTCAAACTGCTGCCCGATCTGTACGACAACAAGGAGTACATCGAGCAGAAACTCGAAGAGCAGGAACGCGAAGAGATCTTCCGCATGAAGAAGATCAAGAACAAGAAAGAGGAAGAGGAATCCGCCGCCCGCGAGGAAGAAGCGCAAGCGGCCGAACCCGCGACCGTCGCCGCCGACGACTGAACGTCTCCGATCTCGACTGCCCTGTCGCTGTCCTTTTTACTGCGCCGTGCCCATCGATTGCATGGACTGTCCCGAGTGCGGTCACGAGATGATCGTCTTCGCCGTCGAACCGGACCTTCGTGCGTTCCTCCCGGGCGAGGACTCCGGGGCAGCGCTGTGTTCCCGGTGTCTGACCGTCCGGCCCGCGGCGGAACCACCGGTGTCGGACCCTGATTTCACACCACTGGGTGACTCTTTCCCGTCCGACACGGACGCGGCCGTTCCGATGGCCCTCCTCCTTGGCTTGCTGTCGTCGTTGGCACTGTATCGTGAGGAGATCGCTGCACTCCTGGAGCGTGTCGAACGGGCTGGCGTCGACGTACTGTTGGTGCTCGACCGACTCGACGCCGACCCATCGATCGAGAGTGAGGTCGATCTGGCCCGCCGTCGGCAGCAACTCGAACAGTTGCTGTGAGCGGGACCCAAACTAGTAAGGTACTGTTTCTTTATATGTGGGGGCAATACAATCAAGTGCGGCATCAGGACGTGGACGACACTCGTCCACGACGCCACAGCGGTGTTGTGCCCACTCACCATCCCCACCCCACCACAACATCATCCTTCCCATGCCACCTTGGACGTGCCGCACCTGGTCGCCCTGTCCCGGGCGACCGTGCCTCTGACTTTTACACCGGTGAGCGACAGCCGTCGCTGGTCGGTCGGAACGACACGGCCGAGCAGGAGCCGCTCTAGACGCCGGTGGAGTATCGCAGCAGGCCGGCAACGCCACCGAACGCCGTGAGAAGCTGTTCGCCCTTCTCGAAGTCCGTCGAGATGAAGAGCGTCTCCGAGCCACGCTGTTCGGCCAGTTCCATCAGATGGTCGATTGCGTCCTCGCGTTCTGCCTCGTCGGCCTCGACCGTCGCGCCACAGCGTGAACAGTCGTGGTCACTCGTCGTCTTCCGGCGGTCGATCATCTCGTACTCGTCGTGGCCGTTCTCACAGGTGTAGCTCACGATGTCTTTTCGGAGGTCCTCGGAGATGAGCAGGCGGTCGACGGCACCCATCATCAGGTTCTCTCTGGTCGGGCCAAAGCCGTAGGTCGCCTGATCGCCGTCGTGGAGTTCCTTGAAGAACTCCTCCATAGCTTCCTTGTCCTGCAGGATCTCACGCTCTGCCAGCACTTCGCTCGCGGCGTCGACCAGATCGTACAGCCCCGACTCGTCGGTGTAGGCCACGTCGAACTTCCCGAGGACGTTGTCGCCCAGTTCGTGATGGAGGTAGTCGCCGTCGAGGAACTCGTCTTTCGTCGGCGAGGGACCGCCCACGAGGATGCCGTCCATCTCGTGGCGACGCGGGACGAACAGGTCGTTCGCCATCCCGGCGACCTCCTGATAGAAGTTGTCGATGGCTTCGAGGCGCAGTCGGGCGAAACGCTGGGCGGACTGCCCACCTTTGCGCTGTTTGCCCGGCACAAGCGAGGAGGCGGACTTGACGGGTTCGACGCGCTTGCCCTTGAGCCAGCCGACGTTGGCCTCGCGCCGGTCGAGCACGATCAGGCCAAAGAGACCCTTGTCCGCGAGCATCTCCGCCAGCGGTTCGGTGAGGAAGTCCGAGTCGCAGTGATACCGGAAGGACTCGACGGGATCCGGTGGTGATTCGAGCACTTCGGTGACCATGTCGGTCCGGCCGCCGCCCGAATCGACCGCTCCCGAGAACAGCACCATCCCGTTCTCTGGCGGGGTGTTCCCGTAGTAGCGTAGTCGATCCTTGATACTCGTCAGTGCGTCCTGCACGTTCGTCCGGGTCTGCTTGGACTTGATGTTCGAGGCCTCCGAGTGCTCCTGGGTGACGTGGGCGACCACGTCGCTGATCATCTTGTCCTCGGGGACGTAGATCGTGACCAGCTGTGTCCCGGAGCCATCGTAGCCTTTCAGCTTCTCGATGACCTTCTTGAACTCGTATTTTTGTTTGTCTGATTGCTCCTGCTCGGACTCGCTCATTGGAACAGTGTTGGCTGAGCGTGTGTAAGTAAGTGTTGACAGGGAGGCGCTGAGTGGAACGAAGCGCCTCCTGATTGCGAGCGGGAGCGTCAGCGACACGCGAACAGCGAAGGCATCGACGAGCGCAGTGAGTCGAGGTCCTCGTTATGGCGAGCGGGAGCGTTAGCGACACGCGGGTAGGGCGGCGCGTGAGGACCTACGGGAGTCACGGGCCGCCGAAAATCGGCTTCTGGGTGACGGGCGGCTTTATATGATAGCCAGCCATGGCCTTAGATACTCAAACAATGGCGGGTTACGTGTGCACGATCGCGGGTGGTAAGGGCGGTGTCGGCAAGACCACGACCGCGGTGAACGTCGGTGCCGCGTTGCAGGAGGGGGGTCACGACGTGGTCGTCGTCGACGCGGATCTGGGGATGGCGAATCTGGGGTCGATGCTGGGCATCGAGCACTCGGCGTCGCTCCACGAGATCCTCGCCGGTGACGCGGCCGTCAGCGAGACGTTGACGGATGCGCCGGGTGGCCTGACGATCATCCCCGGCGAGCAGTCCCTGGAAGCGTTCGCCGATGCCGACCCGGCGAAGCTTCGGAAGGTCATCAAGACGCTGCGCAACGCCTACGACGTGGTGTTGATCGACACCGGTGCGGGGCTGAGCCACGAGGTCGCCGTCCCGCTTGGACTGGCAGATGGTATCATACTCGTGACGACGCCCGACGACGTGGCCGTCGGCGACACGGTCAAGACCGCCCAGCTGGCCGACCGCATCGACGGCGAGGTGATCGGGGCGATCCTCAATCGCGTCACGAAGCACACTGACGTGGCCGACATCTCCGAGCGGCTGGGATTCAAGCTGCTCGCGGTCGTCCCGGACGATCAGGCGGCGACGACCGACGAACCGCTCGTGCTCAACGCCCCCGATAGTCGCGCGGCGAGTGCATTCAGTCAGCTCGCAGCGTCCCTGGAGACGATGTTCTTCCGCGGGGAGTCCGCCGACGAAGTCGAGATGGTCCTCGAAGAGGAGTGGTTCGTCGACGAGGAGGAACTGGACGACGACGACGAGGACGACGAGGAGTCGGGTGGCGTCTTCGGACTCTTTGGTTGACGTACTGGACTCTCTCTCACATCGAGTCGGGTGCTTCCACACCGATCGCGTCGAGCGCGTTCGCGACGGTGTGGCGAGCGGCGTCGACCAGCGCCAGACGGGCCAGTCGAACGTCTTCGTCGGCATCGAGCACTGGACACTCCCGATAGAAGGTGTTGAACTGCTCGGCGATAGCGCGGGTGTAGGTGGCGACGACGTGGGGACGGTGTTCGTCGGCGGCCTGTTCGATCACGGCCGGGAAACGAGCGATCACGCGCAGGAGATCCCGCTCGGCATCGGTCGAAAGCAACGACACGTCGAGGTCGTCGGCGGTCGGCGTTGCGTCGCTCTCGTCCAAGATACCACAGCAACGCGCGTGGACGTACTGGACGTAGGGGGCAGATTGGGCCTCGAAATCGAGTGCGCGCTCCCACTCGAAGGTGATCCCCTTCGTTGGCTGTTTCGAGACGATATCGTAGCGGACGGCACCGATACCGACCTGATGGGCGATGCGGTCCACGTCCTCGGCGTCGATGTCGTCGTCGCGGCTGCGGTCGTCGAGTCGGTCCTCGACTTCGTCGCGAGCACGCGAGATCGCTTCGTCGAGGAGATCGTCCAGATCGACGCCGGTGCCTTCACGGGTACTCATCCCGCCTTCGGGGAGGTTCACCCACGAGTAAAACACCTGTTCGAGCTGGTCGGTGTCGTTCCCGAGTAGATCGAGGGCGGCGTCTAGCTGGTCTGCCTGTAGTTTGTGATCCTCGCCAAGCACCGTCACGGCCCGGTCGTAGGTGTCGAACTTCCACTCGTGGTGGGCGAGGTCCCGGGTCGTGTACAGCGAGGTCCCATCCGAGCGCAGGAAGACGAGGTTCTTCTCGAAGTCCGCCAGATCGAGTTGCCACGCGTCGTCTTCGTACACCGCTTCGTCGAGTTCCTTGAGGCGGGCGACGAGGTCGTCGGTCGAACCGTCGCGCATGAAGCGGGTCTCCTTGACGAACTCGTCGAAGGTCGCCGGGAGGCGTTCGAGGGTGGCGCTCATGCCGCCAAGCACCGTGTCGACCACTTCACTGACCCGTTCGTATGTCGCCTCGTCACCGTCTTCGAGTCCCTGCAGGATCGACTGGATCTCGGTCTCTGCTTCGTCGACCCGGTCGGCGTCGGCCTCTTCGAGGAAGGAGTTGCCCTTGCGGTAGTAGCGGACCATCTCGTACTCCGGGGAGTCGCGTTCCGGTTCGGGGAGGTCGCTCTCGTCGAAGGTCTCGTAGGCCCAGGTGAACACCGCGATCTGGCGGCCAGCGTCGTTGACGTAGTAGTGACGATCCACGTCGTAGCCGGCGTAGTCGAGCACGCGAGCGAGCGCGTCACCGATGATCGGGTTCCGGGCGCGGCCGACGTGGACCGGGCCGGTCGGGTTCGCGGAGGTGTGTTCGACGACGACGCTCGTCTCGCGGTCGGGCAGTCGGCCGAAATCGGCGTCCTGTGCCCCTTCGAGCGTGTCGGCGAAGTAGGCCTCGCTGGGCAGGAAGTTCACGTAGGGACCCTGCGGTTCGACGCTGTCGACGTATTCGAGCGTGTCGGCGTCGATTTCGGCTGCGATGTCGGCGGCTACCTTCGGCGGCGGTGCGCCGACCTCGCCTGCGAGACGGAACGGGACGCTGGAAGCGAGGACGGCCGCCACGTCTTCTGGGGGTTCCTCGATACCGAGGTCGTCGCTCGGGAGGTCGAGCCCTTCGAGTGCGGCTTCGAGGGCGTCTGTGACCTCCGAGCGGGTCTGGCGGAACATACTCGCGGCTTTCGCGGCGGTCGGTATAGGGGTAACGGACTCGCCCGCCAGCCGAGCGTGTCAGTGCCGATCAGGTCAGCAGGCGGGGCGCAAACACCATCATGAGCAGGCTGGTGATCATCGTGATCGTGATCGCACCCGTCACCGCTGTCGTCAGCGAGTGCTTGCTCTCGATGGGGAGGCGAGCGACGATCGACTCGACGCTGGCCCGCAGCAGGTGGCCCCCGTCGAGTGGGAACGTCGGGACGAGATTGAACTGGCCGATGAGGAGGTTGATCCAGCCAGTCCAGAACAGGACGTTCGCCAGCAGGAAGCCGGGACCGTCACCGAGTGCGCCGACGACGCCACCGACCTCGTAGAAGTTCGTCCAGAAGCCGGTAAAGCCGGGGAAGTTGTAGCCGAGTCCGCTGGCGACGCCCGCGAAGGGCAACAGGAGCATGGCGAAGATTCGCTGTGGCAGGTCGAGCGTGGCTGCGCCGGTCTCCCCGTCCATCTCGCCACCGAGCAGTTCGAGGAAGGCCCCAGCGGGGTAGTACCGGACGCCGAGGTCGGTGACTGCCAGCCCGCCGATGCCGGGCGCGGTGTTGACGCCGAGACCGTCAGCGCCGACGGCCACGGAAAACTCCTCGCGTTGCCCGTCGACGTAGCCGACGACTGTCACCTGATCGCCCTGTGATTTCGTGTTCATCGCGCGCTCGAAGTCGCCGTCGCTGACGATCCGTTCACCGTCGATCGCGGTCACGACGATCGTTCCTTCGGCGGGTGCACCCTCGCCAGTCAGTGGACTGTCGGCGGTGATCCGGCCGAACGCGCCCATCGGGATCGTCACGTTCCCGGCGCTGGTCGTCACGTCTGCGACCGTGTGGTTCCGGGCCAGTCGGTAGAACTCCGATTCGGTGTGGACGGGCGTGCCGTTGATCGCCGTGATCGTGCTGTTGGTCTCGATTGGGACACTCGTGACGTTGCCTCGGACGATGACCGACCGCTCCAGCGTGACGGTGTCACCGCCGCGCAGTCGGAGATCGACCGAGCGCTCCGTTGTGTTGGCGAGGACCTGTTCGAGATTGCGACTGGACGCGATCGGCTGATCGTCGACGGCCGTGACGACGCTGCCCTGTTCGAGGCCCGCTTGTGCAGCAGGCCCACCACCGAGCACGCCGCCGATCTTCGCGCCGTCGACGACGGCGAACGATCCCATCACTGGACCAAAGAGCAAGAGGAAGGCAAACAGTGCGATCGCGAAGTTGTTGGTGACGCCGGCGGCGAACATCCGAACCTGCGACCCGCGACTCGCTCGCTGCACGTCGGCTTCGTCCGGTTCGACGAACGCGCCGATGGGGATCACGGCCAGCAGTGCAAGCCCCATCGACTCGATGTCGATGTCCTCGACACGGCAAAACAGGCCGTGGCCGCCCTCGTGGACGATCAGCCCGAGCGCGAGTCCGGCGAGGATCTCGGGAGCGACCGACAGCGGGAGGAACTCGTTGACACCGGGGATCGCAAGCACGTTGCGCGGTTCGTTGAGCTGTGAGGGCTGTGGATCGACGACGGCGTTGTAGCCGGCAAAGAGGAACGCGACGAACGAACCGACCATGACGACCAGTCCGAGTCCGAACCCAATGTTCCCCCACGCTCGCCAGAGGCGCTTGGGCCGGGCGAGTCGTTCGAGTAACTGTCGTCCTTTCTTCGTGTGGAGGGTCGTGATCGGGCCAGAGAGACGGACGTACTCCGGGAGCAGTCCTCGTGTGCGCAGCACCATCCCGAGAATGGTGTAGGCAACGACGCCGACGAGGACCCACGTGAACGTACTGACCATTCGGTCGAATAGAAGACCCACCCGGCAAAGAGGGTTTGGTCTATCGCTCGCGCCGGAACCGTTCGACGACGAACGCCCGATCGAGCTTCGCGACGAAGGGACCGAGCTGTGGCCCCTCGTCTTCGTCGAACAGGAGTCGATAGCCTGCCGAGAACAGATCGCCGATCGCCACGTCGTGGCGCTTTGCCGTCTCGTAGATCTCGCCCTGAATCGTCTCGCCGTCGTGACCCTCGGCGATGAAGTCAGCGAGATCGGCGAGTGCGGCTTCGGTGGCTTCGTCGAAGTCCACGTCGGGCATCTGGGCGCGTTTCAGTTCGTAGTCGAATTCGTTGTCGGTACGACTGGCCCACTCACTGGCTTGCTCGACCCGACCCATGGCGGTCTCGACGGCCCACTCGGGTGTGTCGTCGACGAGATGGCCCTCTTTGCGAGCCACGTCAGCCCGGAGTTCGGGGTCGTCGAACATCCCGAGGACGGCCGCGAAGGTGTAGGGAATCCGTACGCGGTCGGCGAACGCGTCGTCGATCAGGTCGACGATCTGCTCACGCGCGTCGCGGTCGTTTACCATTTCGCGCCACGCCCCGTCGCCCAGCGTGTCCGAAAAGCGGGCTGCCACTGTCGGGCGAATCGACGGCGGGTAGGCTCGTCTTGCCAGTGCCGTCTCTCGTTCGGTGCCCGACTCCTCGTCGAAGTACAGCCGTTCGGTTCGGTCGAAGTCGTCGACGAGCTGATCGAGTCGTTCGATGCTGAAGTCCCGGGCCTTGCTGGGGTCTTTCGAGAAGAAGTATCGCAGCACCTCCGGTTCGAGCAGTTCGAGTACGTCGTGGACCATCACGACGTGGCCCTCCGAAGACGAGAAGGGCTTGCCGTCGAGCGTGAACCACTCGTAGACCATCGGTACCGGCGGCTGAATGTCAAAGACGTGCTCGGCGATGTCGACGCCGGAGGGCCACGATCCCTCGGCGTGATCCTTCCCGAATGGCTCGAAGTCCACGCCAAGGACTTCCCAGCCGGCAGGCCACTCGAAGCGCCACGGGAGCTTTCCGTCACGGAGCGTCGCGGTCCCCTCGTGGCCGCAGCCGTCGATGACGCGGTCGCCGGCTTCCATGTCCGTACAGCGGTACTCGACGGCCCCGGCGTCGGTGTCGACCGCTGTGACCGTCTCGGTTACCTTCCCGCACTCGCCACAGATCGGATTGAACGGGACGTACGAGTCGTCGACCTTGTCCTGATACTTTCCGAGTACCTCGCGTGCCCGCTCCTGATTGTCCAGCACGTACCGGGTCAGCTCCTCGAACGCGCCGTCCTCGTAGAGATCGGTCGTCGAGACGATGTCGATGTCGACGCCCATCAGTTCGGCACAGTCGGCGATCAGGTTCGAGAAGTGATCGCCATAGGAGTCACAGCAGCCGAAGGGATCGGGGATGTCGGTGTAGGGGCGACCAAGATTCTGTCCGAGCGCGCCCGCGTTGACCTCGCCCAGATCGACGATGTTGCCGTCCAGATCCGCGAGCTTGCGCGGGAGCTTTCGGAGCGGATCGCGGTCGTCGGTGGTGAACACTTGCTGGACCTCGTATCCGCGGTCGCGCAGTGACTCGGCGACGAAGTAGCCCCGCATGATCTCGTTGACGTTGCCCAGATGCGGAACGCCCGAGGGGGAGATCGCACCCTTGATCACGACCGGCTCGGTCGGGTCGCGAGCCTCGATCTCGTCTGCGACTTCGTCGGCCCAGAAGACGTTGTGCGCATCCTCGGATTCCTCGCCGTCGTGGTCGCCGAGCGAATAGGGATCGGCCGTGGTCTCGTCCTCGCTGTCACTCATGGCTGGTCCCAGTCGTCGGGGGCAGCGCCGACGCCGTTCGGAATCACGTCGGTTCCGTCGTGGTCGCCCGTCCTGATCGCCCGCTCGACGGCCGCCGGGTCGGAGCCGTCAAGGACGATCGATCGCAGTCCCGCTCGTTCGATGATCTTGGCTGCCAGCAGGTCGACGGGAGCGTTGCTGCCGGCGTTCATTTCGAGCCCGGCGATCAGGTCGACCAGGTCCGAGGCGGCCATCTCCTCGTAGCGTTCCGCGCTGTCGTCCTCGTTGGGATCGGCGCTGAAGACGCCGGGTACGCTCGTGGCGTACACGAGCAAGTCGGCGTCGACGTGTTCTGCCAGCGCGGCGCTGACGGCGTCGGTCGTCTGGCCGGCGACGGTGCCGCCCATCACCGGGATGTCGCCGCGTTTGATCGCTTCGCGGCCACCGTCGTAGCTCTCGATCGGCGCCGGTGCGGCGGCGTCGCCGAGTGCGGCGATGAGAAGCCGGCTGTTGAGCCGGGTAACGGCGATACCGAGCTGGTCGAGTTCGATCTCGTTGGCCCCCAGATCACGTGCCGTCGTGATGTATTCGCGCGCTGTCGGACCGCCACCGACGACGATCCCGAGGGTGTGTCCCGCTTCGTCGAGTGTTTCGATAACGCGGGCGTACTCGCTGATCCGATCCGGTTCCAGATCGGGTGCGAGGACGCTCCCGCCGACGGAGACGACTACTTTCATTGTGCCAGCGTAGCCCCGAGGCAGTCTTAAGGGTTGTCAAGACCAGCGCGTGGCCGTCTCTGACCGCGACGACCGATTCGATGGGCACGAGCACTGCACTATCCAAGCCGACGTTACCCTGTGTCCCCATGCTGGACCGTGAGACGGGCACACATGCCGTCTGACGCTCGTCTGCTGCCGGCGCGAGTACCGGCAACAAATTCTTATTTTTGAGGCGGATAGTGTCGCTTTCCCACATTTATCTCGGTGCGATAATAGGAGAAAATATAGTGCCAGAAAACAGCATTAGATCATAGAATAAAATGTCTCGTTGCTTCTGAGGCGTTCGTGAAAGGTGCGTTTTTCCCTGATTCAGCCTGAAAGTTGCCGAAGCGGCGCGAAGCTTCCTTCGTTTATATACTGTCAGGGGCGGAATGAGTTGACGAGGTCACAAAGATGAGCACGACTGTGCAGCCCTCCACGGACGAGATGAGCAAAGAAGACCGTCTGAAGACGTTTCTCCAGGAGAAGGCCAACAACGGCGAACTCTACTTCAAGAGCAAGTTCATCGCTGACGAGGTCGGACTCTCCCCCAAAGAGATCGGCGCGCTGATGGTGAAGCTCAAGGACTCGGCGACAGATCTGCAGGTCGAGAAGTGGTCCTACACGAGCGCGACCACGTGGCGCGTCGAACCCGCACAGTGACGCCGACCGGTCTCCGCCCTGTATCGACTCCTGTTGCAGTGTTCGACACCTGACAGTGCTCCCGGACAGGTCCCCGTCCGGGGTTTTATGCTCGCGCGACGCGTAGCAATCGCTGATGGAACGGCCAGACTCGCCGGCGACAGCGCCGTCGGTCGAGGAGCTTGCGTCCGTTTTCAGGGTCTATCAGGTCCGCCGAGACGGTGATCGGCTGGTCTACGTGGGCGATCCGCGTGTACAGCCCGAAGCCGTCGAACGGCAACTCTGGGAACCGTTCCACGACGCTGGGTACGAGATCACGCTCGAACGGGAGTACGTCCCTGCCGACGAGACGGCGATTCCCACACACGGCTGGGTGCTCGTCGCCCGGCCGTACTCGATCGGTGTCGACGGCATCCCGTGGACGAACATTCTGCTTGGACTGGTGACCGTCGCCTCGACACTGCTGGTCGGCGCACTTCAGTGGTACAACGTCGACATCGTCAGCGATCCACTCGCCGTCTTTCGGGCCTGGCCCTTCGTCGTCGCTGTCCTCGGTGTCCTCGCGGTCCACGAACTGGGTCATTACGTAGCCAGTCGCTACCACGGCGTCGACGCCAGTCTCCCTTACTTCATCCCGTTCCCGACACTCATCGGGACGATGGGTGCGGTCATTCGGATGAAAGGGCGGATTCCCGACCGCAAGGCGCTGTTCGATATCGGCGCGTCGGGACCCCTCGCGGGACTGGTCGCGACGGTCGTGGTCTCTGCCATCGGGTTGCAACTCGATCCGGTCGTCACAGAGCAGGCGATGGCGGCGAGTCCCGACGCTCCCTACGTCGACTTTCACAATCCTCTCTTGCTGGAACTGATCGCTGCCGCCACCGGCACGCTGGAGACGCTGCGGACCGAGCCACTCCACCCGGTCGTCTTCGGGGGGTGGGTCGGGATGTTCATCACGTTCCTCAATCTCCTGCCGGTCGGGCAACTCGACGGGGGCCACATCGTCCGCGCGCTGTACGGCAAGCGTCAGGAGACCATCGCCGCTGCGGTCCCGGCGGCGCTGTTTGCCCTCGCCGGCTACCTGTACTTCTTACAGGACGTGACCAACGCCGTCGGCATCTGGGTCATGTGGGGCCTGCTCGCGACGGGACTGGCCTACGCCGGCCCGGCAGACCCGATCCGTGACTCCCCGCTCGACAGCAAGCGAGTCGTGCTAGGTATCCTCACGTTCGTGCTGGGTATCCTCTGTTTCACGCCGGTCCCGTTCGAACTCGTCACCTGACCGGACGGGGTCGGGGCTACTTCCCGTGACTGTACCCGCGGTCCGGGAGCGGATCGCCGTCGAGTGTCACACCGTCGTCGGTAACGGTACCGATCGGTGTGAGCGGACACGGCACCTGCTCGCGCGCTCGCTCGACGGCCGATTCGGGGAGCGTACAGACCAGTTCGAAGTCCTCGCCGAAGAACGCGCCCAGTTCGAGGCGCTCGTCGCCGTCGGCAGCCACCGCGTCGACGCTGTCGTCGATCGGAAGCGGGGACTCGACGGCGACGCCACACTCGGAGGCTTCGGCGAGCTGGTGCAGCGAGCGCGCCAGTCCGTCGCTGGAGTCCATCATCGCCGTCGCGCGCCCGGCCAGTGCCGTCCCTGCGGCGACGCGCGGGACGAACCGGAACAGGTCGTTGGCACGCTCGATCTCGCCACGGTCGAACAGTCGCAGTGCCGCCCCACTCTGCCCGAGCGTGCCGGTCACACAGACCACGTCACCCTCGCGTGCACCGGATCGCAACACTGGATCGTCGGTCCGGCCCAGTCCGGTCGTCGCGACCGTAAACTCTTCGTGGCCGTCCAGATCACCGCCGACGTACTCGGCACCGACGCGTTCACAGACGTCGCTGGCCCCGTCGACGAAGGCGGTCAGTTCGTCGGGGTCGAAGCTGGGTGCGCCGTAGACGGCGACGGCGGCGGTCGCGTCAGCACCCATCGCCGCCACGTCCGACAGTGAAGCGCCGACGGCCCGCCAGCCGGCAGTGTAACGAGTCGTCCCCGGAGGGAAGTCCGTCGTCTCGTGGAGCATGTCCGTCGTCAGCACCTGCCCGTCGACGACGGCACAGTCGTCGCCCGCCGCCGGAAGCTGTCGACCCACCATCGCGAGGGCCGCGCGTTCGTCCATGTCGGTCGCTGGGCCGGCCAGCACAAAAACGGTCTCGCTCTGCCCTCACCGGTGATTTGAAACGCACGCCGCTACTCGAACGCCGTATGGGTGATCGCCTGCCGACGATCGTCGGCTTCGCTGGTGCGCTCGTCGTGCTGGGCGTACTCGTCTGGTTCGTCGGCGTCGATCAGATCCTCGCGTCGCTCTCCATGGCTGACATCGCCGTCGTGGCCGTCGTCGTCGCCGTCGCCGCGTTCTGGATGACGGCCTGGGGGCTGGCACTGCGGACCGTCCTCGAATCGCTCGGCGCACCGGTCGCTGCCCACACTGCCGTGCTGGTGTTTACCGCTGCCGTCTTCTCGAACAACATCACGCCCTTCGGACAGGCCGGCGGCGAGCCAGTCAGCGCACTGCTGATCTCGGAGGCGGCCGACACGGAGTACGAGACCGGTCTCGCCGCGATCGCAAGCGTCGACACGCTGCACTTCATCCCGTCGATCGGCTTCGCCATCGGTGGGCTGGTGTTCGTCGCCGCCGGCACGGTCCGACTCGGACGCAACGTCGTCTTCGCCGCGAGCGCGATAGCAATCCTTGCGGTCGGCCTGCCGATCGGCGCATACCTCGGCTGGCGGTACCGGTACGAACTGGAATCGACCGTCGTCCGGGCGCTGACGCCGGTCGTCCAGACAGTCGGCAGGATCGTCCCGCGCTGGACCCCGCCGACGGCAGCGCGGATCGAGCATCGCATCGAGGGCTTTTTTACGTCTATCGACCGGGTCGCCGGCGACCGGGAGTCGCTCCTCGCGGCGACGGGCTTCTCGGCGCTGGGCTGGCTCGGTCTCGGCGCGGCGCTGTGGCTCTCGCTGTACTCGCTCGGATACAGCGTCCCGTTCTCTGCGGTGATGCTCGCGATTCCGGTGGGCATGGTCGCCGGCATCGCACCGCTGCCCGGCGGGTCGGGTGCCATCGAGACGGTGCTCGTGACGCTGCTGGTACCGACCGCGGGCGTCCCCTCGGCGGTGGCGCTCTCGGCCGTCCTGATCTACCGCGGTGCGACCTACTGGCTCCCGATCCTGATCGGCGGCGGCGTCGCCAGCTTCCTCGGCGCCGGACGCGCAAGCAACGCCGGATAACGGCCGTCACCCATTAGCGCACTCGCCTCCTAACGATGGCCTTAAATGACGCCGACGGAAACCACAGTGCAATGACGACGCTCTACGACGTGCCCGCGGACGAGCTTATCGAGGCCGCCGCGGTCGAGCTCGCCGCGGAGGACGCCATCGAGGCACCCGACTGGGCCGAGTTCACCAAGACCGGCATCGACCGAGAACTGCCCCCGGAACAGGACGACTTCTGGCAGCGCCGCGCCGCCAGTGTCCTGCGCAAGGTCGCCACCGACGGTCCCGTCGGCGTCGGCACCCTCCGCACCGCCTACGGCAAGTCCAAGGGTGGCACCAACCGCTATCAGGTCCGTCCGCCGCACAAGACGGACGCCTCCGGTAACATCATCCGCACCATCCTCCAGCAGCTCGAAGATGTCGGCTACGTCGAAGCCGCCGGTGGCGAGGGTCGACGCGTCTCCGCCGACGGTCGCGCGTTCCTCGACGACCTCGCCGGCGAGGTCATGCAGGACCTCGACCGACCCGAACTCGAACGCTACGCCTAAGCTACCACCTTTTTCCGCTTCGGGTGAGCGCGAGGCGCTCACCGTCTGCTCACGGGCGCTTCGCGCCCGTTCGCATGGTATGCGGGTGCGGGGCCTCCGGTCCCGCACTACTTGCGCAAAAAACGTGGGCGAAAAAGGCGCGAATCGCCATTGGCGATTCGGGTGTTGTGCGTGAGCCTGCGAACGCACCGCTCGTCAGAGCTTGCTCTGACGGTGAACCGGGCGACCTACCGGGTTCTTCGAACCGCTCGGTCGCCCGGATGCTTTCTACCAATACCTTCCTCTCTAGCATGACTTGGCAGTTTTGCCGGTGATTTATCGGCTAATCAGTACCGGTGACTCTCACCATCGTACCCGACTTGCTCTATTTCGTTCGATACTCCGTGTGCGATCACAGGTTGTTACAGACGCAGATACCGCCGTGGCGAATCTGCTCGGTCGCGTGCGTATGAATTGCTCGCGCCAACGCACGCATGGCGGTGGCCTGCTCGTGGGTCGGGCGATTGCCACCGTAGTAACTGTCCGTTCGGTTGTTGTCGTAGAGGTGCCGGAGCTGTGTCGAGGTCTCCCGAGACAGTAAGCCAAGCTCTGCCGCCCGCGTGTAGCATGTGGTGTGATCGTGGAAATCCCGGAGCGAATCGCCACCTTCGGCGAGGGCGTACGCTTCGAGCGATCGTTCTATGGCACCGAAACACAGTTCGATGATTGCCGTATCGTACCCGTCGACGACCGACTTCTCGGCGAGGTCGAGAAGCTTACAGCCTTTCGTGAGTTGTGCGGTCCAGTGTTCGTCGATATCGATCGATTCTTCGGGCGTCGGGATACCACCTCCCTCCTGATTGAACGCATCGACTGCAGCGTCCAACGCTCGCGTAAGATCGTTCGGATCGGAACGGTTACTCATCAGCAGCTCCCTTGAGAATCATCTCTCGTAGTTCGATGAACTCGTCCGTGTCGTACACCACGATACCGTCGCTGAGAATCCGGCGAATGTCCGAGATGTGGCTCGGGGCTGCCTGAAAGCTCTCGACGTCGATCTCGAATTCGAACCGTTCGCCGTCGAATCGCCTCTCCTCTAGGTCCTGTCTGACTCGATTTGCGCGCCGCTGGTTTTCCATCCGATTGTTTCTGATGGCCACCCAGAGGTCGATATCACTTCGTCGGTCCGCGTCACCACGAGCAACGCTCCCGTACACGACGACGCCGATCACCTCGTCGAGCCGCTCCCTGAGCGAACTGACCGCCGCCCGAACGGGTGGCCGGAACGTTGGCTGTGGGATCTCGAATAACGGATCGTCTGGGACGGAGAGACGGCCCGTATTGATCTGGACGAGCTTCTTCTGTGCCTCTTGCTCGACTGTGACGAGCTGGTTAGCTACGAGTACGTCGACAGCCTTCGAGATGCTCGGGCGTGAGTAATCCAGTACCCGCCCAAGCTCGACGTACGAAAACTGGGACTCCGGATTTTTGCTCACGAACGAGAGGATATCACTCATCGCCTGGCTGCTGAACAACCGGTCGTCTTGGATCGGGAGATTGAGGACTATCGTCGTGGCGTGGTCGTCCTGACTGTTCGAGTTCGTTTTCATAGTAAAGATATCTTTTCGCATCGAACTTAAAGTTTATATCCAAACAGAGATTACTTTATAAAGACATAGGGCGAGTCAGTGACTGCGGTGGGTATCTGTTCCCCTGGAACCGATCGTTTAGCGGACCAGCTGTCAGGATGCCGACGCTCGCGTTTTATCGCGAGCGCACGGGGAGGGAGCGAGATTCCAACGGAATCTCGGAACGACGAGCGGGGAACACCGTGACCCGCGAGTCAACGGGGACCGCGGGAGCGGTGTGGTCGGCGGCGCGCACTCGGGCGCGCCGCTACGGAGAGCCGACAGGCGACTCAAGCGCCGCCGAGCGTCGCTCGGCGGGCGCAAGGCGGCCTGGTGGAATACTAAGGGCGAGGCAGTCGCGCCAGCGACCTGCCGAGGGCTTAGTAGGAAAGAAATTTTGGTGCTCAGCCAGTAGTGGGGAATAGTATGAGTGGTGAGCCAGACGAAGAACGACTCGAAGAACTGCGCGAGAAGAAAATGGAGCAGCTCAAAGAACAGCAGGGTGGTGACGGTGACGCGGAGGCCCGTGAGGAGGCCAAGCAACAGCGCGAGGCCCAGAAGAAGGCCATCCTCCGCCAGAACCTCACCGACGAGGCACGCAAGCGTCTCAACACGGTGAAGATGTCAAAGCCCCAGCGCGGCGAGCAGATCGAACAGCAGATCGTCTCGCTGGCCCAGAGCGGCCGCGTGCAGGGCAAGATCGACGACGAGAAGATGAAGCAGTTGCTCAAGGAACTGACGCCCGACTCCAAGAGCTTCGACATCCAACGCCGGTAGATGCGCTGTGGACTGCTGTACAGCGGCGGCAAGGACTCGACGCTCGCGGCGCTCGTTCTCGACCCACTGTACGACGTGACACTCGTGACGGCGACGTTCGGGATCGGCGACGACGGCAGCGAGGGTGGTAGCAACGCCGACGTGGTCGGAAACGGCCGGGAAGCGGCCGAGTCCGTCGGTTTCGACTTCGAGACGATCGAACTCGATCGCTCGGTCGCCGAGGCGGCCGTCGAGCGAATGGTCAGCGATGGCTACCCCCGCAACGGCATTCAGCAGGTCCACGAGCACGCTGTCGAGACTATCGCAGCCGACGGGGAGTTCGACGCCATCGCGGACGGGACCCGCCGTGACGACCGCGTCCCGACCGTGGATCGGCCGCTGGCCCAGAGTGTCGAAGATCGCTTTGCCGTCGACTATCTAGCTCCTCTCTCGGGGTTCGGCCGGGACGCCATCGACGCGCTCGTCGCCGACCGGCTTCGAGTCCAGACCGGACCGAGCGAGTCGATTCCGAAGGCCGACTACGAAACCGAACTGCGAGCCATCATGCGCGAAGAGTACGGTACTGCGGTGGTGTCGGACGTGTTCCCCGAACACACCCAGTCTCGGGTCGTCGGCCGTCGGTGAGTCGGTAAAGGACAGTTTCAAGCGGGCCGTCGCTGTATCCCGGGACATGTACGACTCGCTGAAGGGGTTTCGTGACGTCTACCCCGCCGAGATGGCTGCCTATCGGGCGGTCATCGATCAGGTCGAGACCACCGCCAAGCGCTACGGGTTCCGCGAGATCGCCACGCCGGCACTGGAGGCGACGGAACTGTACACCGACAAGAGCGGCGAGGAGATCGTCGAAGAACTGTACCACTTCGAGGACAAGGGCGGGCGCGACGTGGCACTGGCCCCGGAACTGACGCCGACGGTCGCGCGGATGGTCGTCGCCAAGCAGCAGGAACTGTCCAAACCGATCAAGTGGGTGTCGACACGGCCGTTCTGGCGGTACGAACAGGTCCAGCAGGGCCGCTTCCGTGAGTTCTATCAGACCAACATCGACATCTTCGGGTCGAGCGAGCCGTCGGCCGACGCCGAGATTCTGGCGGTCGCAGCGGACATGCTCACCGGATTCGGGCTGTCGGCCGACGACTTCGACTTCCGTGTCTCCCATCGTGATATCCTCTCGGGGCTGCTCGATTCCTTCGACGCCGACGTGGACTCCCGTGAGGCCATCCGCACCGTCGACAAGCGTGCGAAGATCGACCGCGACGAGTATCTCTCGCAGTTGCAAAGCGCCGGTCTCTCGCTGTCTCAGGCCGAACAGTTCGACGAGTGGCTGCAGGCTGGCGAGGACGACCTCGATTCGCTGGCCGAGGCGAGTGAGTCAGCGCAGGTCGCCGACGCCGTCGAAAACCTCCAGCGCGTCCTGGCCGCGGCCGAGGACTTCGGTGTGCGGGAGTACTGTACCGTCTCGCTGACGACGGCGCGCGGGCTCGACTACTACACCGGCGTCGTCTTCGAGTGTTTCGACTCGACGGGCGAGGTGTCACGGGCCGTCTTCGGCGGCGGCCGGTACGACGACCTGATCGAGGGCTTTGGCGGTGAGCCGACGCCGGCGGTCGGGTTCGCTCCCGGCGTCCTGAACTCGACGCTCCCACTGCTCCTCCAGCGGGCGGGCGTCTGGCCCGAGGAAGCGCTGGCGACGGACTACTACGTCCTGCAGGTCGGTGACACGCGTTCGGTCGCGGCCCGGATCGCGCGGGACCTGCGCGAGCGGGGCAACGTCGTCGAAACGGACGTGTCGGATCGGAGCTTCGGGGCCCAGATGGGCTATGCCGACTCGATCAACGCCGAGACGGTCGTCATCGTCGGCGAGAACGATCTCGAAAACGACGAGGTGACGGTCAAGGACATGGCGAGTGGCGACCAGACGACCGCGCCGGTTGACGCCTTCCCCGGCGAAATCGATCGGCCGACGTACGACGATTTCGCGTAAGCGACGGAATTTTCACGATCGCCGTCCGAATTTGTTGTCATGAGTTCCCTGTTCCCGATGGGCAAATGGCGACTCGCCGGTACCATCGCCATCCTGAGCTTCGGGCTTACCTCCCTGGCCGCCGTCCTCGGCGGTGGAACGCTGGTCCCTGCCCTGTTCGTGTTTGGTATCTTCGTCCTGCTCCCGCTGGTCGCGCTGCTGGGTGAGGACCTCCCCTTCGTCGCAGCCTCCGAAGACGAAGCCGACGGTTCTCGGTTGCCCGACGACGATCCAGTCGAACTGCTCCGTGAGCGCTACGCCCGTGGTGAACTCTCGAAAGAGGAGTTCGATGCGCGACTGGATCGGTTGTTAGAGACAGAAGACCTTTCGGCTGGTCAGTCGACCGACCGGTCGTCGAGCGTTCAGCGAGAACGCCTGCTGGACGAGGAGTGACTACGCAAGATCCAGTTCCATCTCGTGTTCGCTGCGCTCGCGTTCGGTCGTCTCGAAGCCCACGGACCGATAGAGATTCATCGCGACGTGGTTGTCGCGCTGTACCGAGAGCCAGACGTGTGTCAGTCCCGCCTGTTGGCCGGCACCGAGCAGCGCGCGGATCAGCCGTGACCCGATACCGGCGTGGTGGTAGTCGGGGTGGACGAAGATCACGAGTTCGGCGGTGTCGTCGTGGGGGAGCAAGGCGGCGTGGCCGACGGCTCGCCCGGCATGCCACGCGGCGAGATTGATCCCGTCGTCGAGGAGGATATCGATCCACTCCCGGATGTCGCGCCGTTCGCGTGGGGGGATTCCCTGTGCGCGGTCCGCGTCGGTGTAGGCGGCGTACATATCGACGAGTGCGTCGCCATCGGTGGAATCGGCGGTCGTGATCTCGATGTCGCGCTCGTGGGTGTCGACGAACGAACGTGGGGGTGGCTGGAACTCGTCCGGAGCGAGCGTCGCCGTGGCGTCGTCTGCCATCGTCCGGGTTTGGTCGTCCGGCCACGTAAAGGCGGCCAGTTGCTCCCGATGGGCGAGAACGGCGGTGTTGAAGTGTCCGACGGCCGGAGTCGGTGTATGCGCGCCTATCGGATCGCCTACGACGGTGGTCCCTACCATGGCTTCCAGCGCCAGCCAGACGTAGCGACCGTCGAGGGGGAACTGCTCGCAGCCCTCTCGGGACTCGGGGTGACGGATGGGACCGTCCCCGAGGGGTACGCGGCCGCCGGCCGGACCGACGCTGGCGTCTCGGCGCTCGCACAGACCGTCGCCTTCGAGGCTCCCGAGTGGCTCTCAGCGGCGGCGTTCAACAGTGAACTGCCGGCTGACGTGCGAGCGTGGGCCAGCGCGGACGTGCCCGAGGAGTTCCACGCGACCCACGACGCTCGCGAGCGAACGTACGTCTACCACCTGTACGCGCCTGACGCCGACGACGAGCGCGCTCACAGGGCTGCGGACGAACTCGCGGGCGCGCACGACTTTCACAACCTCACGCCCGACGAGACCGGGACGGTTCGGGACCTCTCGATCGATCTGAGCCGCGACGGGGACTTTCTCGTCTGCACGCTCCGTGCAGGGGGGTTCTGCCGACAACTGGTCCGGCGGATCGTCGCACTGGTCGAATCGGTCGCCACGGGCGCAGCTCCGCTCTCGACGGTCGATCGCGTCCTCGACGACGAGCCACTCGACGGGCCAGACGGTGTCCCACCGGCGCCGGCCGAACCGCTCGTGCTGACGGCCGTCGACTACGGCATCGACTTCACGGTCGACGAGGACGGTCGTGAGAGCGTTCGAGCGATCTTCACACAGCGCCACGCACGGCGACTCGCGGGCGCTCGCGTCGCCCGGACGATCGGTGATGGCGTGGAGTGATTACACGCCGGCGGGCCGGCAAGACTTACGGTACCGAGGTGCTAACGCCGGGATATGAGTTCGGTGCCCGATCGATCGGAGATCGATGAAGAGTACAAGTGGGATCTCGAATCGCTCTATGCGACCGACGAGGACTGGGAAGCGGCCTTCGAGGAGGCCGAAGGTCTCGTCGAGGAGCTAGCGGCCTACGAGGGTGAAGCGACCGACGACGCGGAGACTCTCCTCACCACGCTGGAGACCTACGAGCAGTTGATGCGGACCGTCAGCAACGTCGCGTCCTACGCTCGGATGCGCAAGGACGAGGACACGACCCGCGACCAGTATCAGGCCCTGACCGCCCGATCACAGTCGCTGTCCTCGGACGCGTCGAGTGCGGCGAGCTTCCTCGAACCAGCGCTCCAGGAACTCGGGTGGGACGACATCGAGGCGATGATCGACGCCGAGCCAGCCCTCGCCGAGTACGAACACTACTTCGACGACGTGCTGCGGATGAAAGACCACACTCGCTCACCCGAGGTCGAGAACGTACTCGCCGAACTGAGCGAGGTGACCGGGGCGTCCGGCGAGGTGTACAACATGCTCGCCAACGCCGACATGTCGTTCCCCAGCGTCGAGGACCCCGACGGCGACGAGCAGCCCGTGACGCTGAACAACTTCACGACCCTCCAGAAGCGACCGGACCGCGACTTCCGACAGCGGGTGTACGAGTCGTTCTACGACGAGTGGGGCACTGTCCGTAACGCCGTCGGTTCGGCCTACAAGAACAGCGTCAAGACCGACGTGAAGATGGCACAGGCCCGCAACTACGACACCGCACGCGAGGCCGCACTCGACGGCCCGAACGTCCCCGTCGAGGTGTACGACACGCTCGTCGACACCGTCCGCGAGAACTTAGACGCGCTCCACCGTCACGCCGACCTCAAGCGCGAGGCCATCGGCGCGGACGACCTGGAGATGTGGGACCTCTACGTCCCGCTCGTGCAGGAGGAATCCCCCGAGATCGAGTACGAGCAGGCCTGTGAGTACGTCGTCGACGCCGTTGCCCCACTGGGCGAGGAGTATCAGTCCCGTGTCGCCGAGGGCCTCGAATCGCGCTGGGTCGACGTGTACGAGACCGAAAACAAGCAGTCCGGGGCCTACTCCGGTGGCACCTACGACTCCCAGCCGTACATCTTGATGAACTATCAGGACGACGTGGAGTCGATGTACACGCTGGCCCACGAACTGGGCCACTCGCTCCATTCGGAGTACACCAGCGAGTCCCAGCCCTACGTCTACTCGGGCTACGAGATATTCGTGGCCGAGGTCGCGTCGACGGTCAACGAGACGCTGCTCACCCACCACCTGCTCGACACCGTCGAGGACGAGCAACTGCGCCGGCACGTCCTCAACGAGTACCTCGAACGATTCCGGTCGACGCTGTTCCGCCAGACCATGTTCGCCGAGTTCGAACACCGCGCCCACGAGATGAGCGAGGCCGGCGAACCGCTGACGCCCGACCGACTGGACGACCTCTATCACGATCTCAAGAGCGACTACTACGAACCGGCCAACGTCGACGACCGCATCGCCCGTGAGTGGATGCGCATCCCCCACTTCTATCGGGCGTTCTACGTCTACCAGTACGCGACGGGCATCTCGGCGGCGGTGGCGCTCGTCGACAGGATCCTCGACGAGGGCGAGCCAGCGGCCCAGGACTACATCGACTTCCTCGCCAGCGGGTCCCGCGAGTACCCGCTGGAACTACTGCAAGGTGCTGGCGTCGACATGTCCACTTCGGCCCCGGTCGAGGCCGCAATCGACACCTACGGCGACTATCTCGACGAGTTCGATCAGTTGATGTAACGCACTTCGGTGGGCCTGTCGATTCGACTATGTGTATCTGACCCAAAGGCCCTTAATAGTTCAATTACGTAGACCCTATAACTCGATGTCGCGCAGTCCCTCGCTTCCCGACCGGCCACGGTTGAATCTCGACCCCGATATGACGCCCGAAGAGCGCCTCGAAGCGCTCCGGGACCACTTCGCCGAAATCGTCGAGGTTCACGACGAATTGGAGACACAACTCGATGCGGCCCGCGACCGCCAGCACTCGCTGACGGACGATGTCGACCGCATCGAGCGAGAAAACGAGATGCTCAAGACCTCCTCGCTGTACATCGCGACCGCCGAGGAGATCACTGACGACGGCGTGATCGTCAAGCAGCACGGGAACAATCAGGAAGTGTTGACCGAGGTGTCGCCGTCGATGCGCGAACGCTTAGACGCCGGCGACCGCGTCGCCATCAACGACTCCTTTAGCGTCAAGCAGATCCTCGACGCCGAGACCGACGCCCGCGCACAGGCGATGCAGGTCGATGGCTCGCCCGATGTGACCTACGACGACATCGGTGGGCTGGAAGACCAGATTCGCGAAGTCCGGGAAGCAGTCGAGGAACCACTCGTCAACGCCGAGCAGTTCACCGAAGTCGGGATCGAACCGCCTGCCGGCGTCCTCTTGCACGGCCCGCCGGGCACCGGAAAGACGATGCTCGCCAAGGCCGTCGCCAACGAGACCGACGCGACGTTCATCAAGATGGCCGGCTCCGAACTCGTTCGGAAGTTCATCGGCGAGGGCGCGCGACTCGTCCGGGATCTGTTCGAACTCGCCGCCGAACGCGAACCCGCCGTCATCTTCATCGACGAAATCGACGCTATCGCGGCCAAGCGAACCGAATCGAAGACCTCCGGCGACGCCGAGGTCCAGCGGACCATGATGCAACTGCTCAGCGAGATGGACGGCTTCGACGAACGCGGCGAGATCCGCATCATCGCCGCCACCAACCGCTTCGACATGCTCGACCGGGCCATCCTCCGACCCGGCCGCTTCGACCGACTCATCGAAGTCCCCGAACCCGACTTCGACGGCCGCAGCCGCATTCTGGAGATCCACACCGAACAGATGGACCTGGCTGACACCGTCGATCTGTCGACCATCGCCGGCAAGACTGACGGGCTTTCGGGCGCGGAACTGGCTTCGCTGTCGACGGAAGCCGGCATGTTCGCCATCCGCGACCAGCGCACCGAAGTCACCGAAGCCGACTTCGACGACGCCTTAGCAAAGATCGAAAACGGCGCTGAAGACGGCAGCGTCCCGGTTGCCTTCGCCTAGTTACCATCTTTTTCCGCGTCGGGTTTCCTCGCTCGCTCCACTCGCTGCGGGAACCCTCGCGCAAAAACATGGGTGAAAAAGGCTCGACCTCACTCCGTTCGGTCGAGTGAATCGCGCGACCTACCGGGTCCTGACGGACCGCTCGGTCGCGCGAATGCTTACCGCCCAATACAGACGATCTATGTAACATTCTGCGTTGGCGTGCGCTGTCGCTCGCTCCGTCGAGCGATGACAGTGCGCGAGGGATGAGTAACGCAGGGAGCGGAGCGACCGAGTAACGCAGTCGGTTGGGGAGGTGTGTGGTGCGGTGCTGTGCAGTGCGGTCCTGGCGGATGAAAGGGCGAGGTGCGCTGGCGCTCGTTGTAGTCGTCTGAGCGGCCCCTCTCCGAGCGACGCGAAGCGGAGCGAGGAGATGCCGGTCAGCGACCGCCAGCGTGGCGAGGGCTTTCAGTGGTCGTTTCCAGTGTTGGCGGGGACCGACTCGACTGCTAGCCAGCGTGGCGAGGGCTTTCGGTGCTTTGTTGCTGTGACGGTAGCAGTGTTCGACCAGTAGACTGCCCCACTCAAAGCGAAACCCCTTACAGCCAGCACCGACCAAGAACAGGTATGAGCGTCATCCGAGTCGTGTGGGGCACTGCAGGCGGTCCCACTGAACTCTCCGCGTTCGACGCCGCCCTCGCAGAAGCGGGCGTCCACAACTACAATCTGGTGACGCTCTCCTCGGTGATCCCCGCCGACCCCGATATCGAGGTCGTGGGCCGTGCGCCGGACCTCGGGCCGGTCGGTGACGAACTCCACGTCGTCGAATCGTCGGCGACGGCCGCACCCGGCGAGCGTGCGGCGGCGGGCATCGGCTGGGCACGCAGCGCCTCGGGCCGGGGCATCTTCTACGAGGTCTCGGGCACCGATCCCGACGCGGTCGAGGGAGAGATCGAAGCGGGGCTGGCGGCGGGACGCCAACTCCGAGACTGGGACTTTATCGAGGAAGACGTGGTCGTTCGGTCGGTCGACGCCGACGACGAACACGCCAGTGCCGTGGTGTGTGCCATCTACGGACGAAGCCGGCCAGCACTGTAAGCATCGCCGCGTTTTTAACCGCCGTTCGCATAGATACGCCGGAAACCGAATGTACGGAAATACCCAGTTTGGGGCCGACGTCGAGGAGGTCACGCTGACGGCCGAGCAGCGCCAGTCGCTCCGACGTGATCTGACCCACGTCGCGGCCGGGCTTCGTGAGGTGCTCCCCGACGAGTTCGTGGTGGGTTCTGAGATCAGCAGTGGCTCGGGCGGGCCACGGGCGACCATCGCCGTCCAGCCGCCGCTTGGCTCGGTCGTCAGCGCGGGCTACTCGCCGACCGAGGACAAAGTCGAGATCACCGATGAAGAACGCGACGACCTCGTGCACGGACTGGCGGCGTCGGCCGCGCTGCAGGTCAAGCAGGCGATGACCGACGACGCAGCGCCGACCGCACAGTAAACGACCGCTGACAGCATCGATTTTCGTTCACCCGTCCGCCGGCGGATCGTAAAAGAGCGCGTAGCCAAGCGTCCCGCTGGCCGGGAGGCTGCCGGCACACATCGCGACGCCTAGCTGGACCGAGAAGACGACGCCGACCAGCGAGGCCAGCACCATCGGCACCGCCATCACGAGCAAGACGAGATCGGCCGTCGCGAGCGAGACCTCTCCGGGGAGCATCGTATCAGCAATGGCTCACGCCAGCTAATTAAATATTATTACTCGGTGGCCGGGCGCGTGTCGGTCGCCCGCCGTCGGCCTATTTCCCCCAGAAGGGGTCGCGATTACGCTGCTTTTCGAGGTACTGATTGAGCGCTTCGCGTTCGTCGCCGGTGATGTCCTCTTTGAGTTCCTGTTCTAAGATCTTGGCGTGTTTCTCGGGCAGCTCGGTCCAGAGTTCGTCGCCCTCGTGGATCTGGCGGCCGACGGTCGGGCCGTCGATGGAGACGGCGACGCGGTCGCCTCGCGTGGCCTCGTCCACGTCTTCGCCCTCGTCCTGAATCGATTTCATCAGCCCGATGCGTTCTGGCTCGGCCCCGTCGAACAGCGCGACGTGGGTGTTGCGCTTGATCGTGCCCGCAAGCACTTCGACGCCGACGACAGCGGGGTCGTTCTGGCGGAAGGTGTGATCGGGCAGGATCTGGAAGCGGGCGGGGCGAGTGATGTTGTCGAGGATCTGGTCTTGCTGGGCGGTTTCGATGGCCTCGACGTGTTCTTCGTAGTCCTCGATGAGCTGATAGATCACGTCGTGCTCGAAGATTTCGACCTCCTCTTGCTCGGCCAGTCGCGTCGCGTCGTCGAGGATGTCGACACCGAAAGCCAGCACGGCGCGGTTGATCGGCTCGCCTGCGGTCCCGGCGACCCGAACGTCTCGCGGGGCCACGTCGCCGACTTCCGCGCGCATCACGGGAATCTCGTGTTCTTCGAGCGTGCCCGACAGTGCTTCGAGCGACCCGAGTGTGTCGGCCTTGATGACCAGCCCCTCCTCGGCAGTCGAGACCTCGAAGCCGGCCAGCTCTTCCTCCACCTCGGCGATGACCTCGTTCAGATCGCGGTTCCGAACCACTCGGACCGGCGCACCGGCCATCGCATCGTCTAGATCCGGCGCGGCGATCTTGATCCCGTCGGCTGCGGCGACGGTCTCGACGCGCTGGAACTCTTTTTCGGTTCGAATCTCGGCGAGTGGCTGGGGCTTCAGCAAGGCTCGAACCTCGGTCACGATGGGGCCGTCCAGTCCGCCGACGACGATCTGATCGTCCTCTTTGATCGTGCCGTCGTAGACGACGGCGTCGATGGTGGTCCCGAAGCCACGCGCTTCGGTCACTTCGAGTACCGTCCCGACGCCGGGACCGCCGACGTCGACGGACATCTCTGCTTTGAGATAGCGCTGGGACAGCCCCATCATCACCGTCAGCAGGTCCGGCACGCCCTCGCCGGTCTCGGCCGAGACCGGGACGACGCCGATGTTGTTCTGGAAGTCCTGCACGCGCCAGTACATGTCCGCCGAGAAGCCGTTGTCCGAGAGTTGGCCGATGATCTCGTACAGCTTCTCGTCCAGATCGCCCTGCACGCGCTCGGACTGCTTGGCTTTGGTCGCCTGCACTGGCTCTCCTTCGTTGGGGTTCCAGCCGGGGACGGTGTCGATCTTGTTGGCGGCGACGATGAAGGGTGTCTGGGTGCGTTTGAGGATGTCGATGGCTTCGAGCGTCTGGGGCTGGAAGCCGTCGTTGACGTCGACGACGAGGATGGCGATGTCGGCCAGCGCCCCGCCACGCGAGCGCAGCGTCGAAAAGGAGTGGTGGCCGGGCGTGTCGATAAAGAGAAGCCCCGGCAGGTCGAAGTCGGTCGGGTCGACCAGATCGCCCGCCATCGTCGAGATCACGTCGAGTGGGACGGCGGTCGAGCCGATGTGCTGGGTGATCGCACCGGATTCGCCCGCGGTCACGGCCGAGCCGCGAATCTTGTCGAGCAGGCTGGTCTTGCCGTGGTCGACGTGGCCCAGCACCGCCACGATCGGTGTTCGGAGAGACCCAGCGTCGAAGTCGTCGTCAGCGTGAGAATCGGGTTCGGACATGGTGGAGCACCGTCGAGAAGTTGTTGGATCGAAGTTGGCGACACCTGATAAGTGCATCGTAATGCCCCGCTATTCGTGTGCTGGAATGGCGTACCAGCCGGTCGGAGCGTTCGACTTTGTGCCTACTCGACGACGGTGAACGACCCTTTCATGATGCCCTGATGGGGGTTACAGTAGTACTCGTAGGTGCCGGGAACCTCGAAGGTGTACGTGTGGGTGTACCCCTTGTCGTAGGTCGTTCCGGCCCCGTCGGGCGTCCCCGTCCATTCGCTGCCCGCTGGCTGGCTGTCGACGACGATGTTGTGGCCGCCCGCCTCCCAGACCCACTCGACGGTGCCGCCGACGGCGATCTCGAACGACCGGGGATCGAACCGCAGACTTCCCGGTGCGACCTGTACTGTCCGTTCGGTGGGCACCGCTTCGGTCTGCGTGGCGGTCGGCGTCGCGGAGGGAGTCCGGGTGTCGGTCGCCGTCGGTGTCTCGGTCTGCGTGGCGGTCGTCGTTTCGGTTGCGGTCGCCGTCGGGGATGCGGTGGGCGTGTCGGTCGCCGTCGGTGTCGCGGAGGGGGTCTGGGTGTCGGTCGCCGTCGATGTCTCGGTCTGCGTGGCGGTCGATCCACCGTCCGAACAGCCGGCGAGAGTGGTCACGGGGACGGTCACGAGCGCGGCCAGAAAGCGTCGACGATCCATGGGGGTTCGAAGGACCGGCCCCACTAAACTGTGTGCCACCGGCGTCAGACGGCCCGTGGCGTTTAAGGTAGCTCACTCGGATGGACCTGTATGGCAGAAATACTCGCCGAGAACCTCACGGAGAAGGATGTCATGGGAACGGACGGTGCGGAAATCGGCAGCCTGTACAACATCACGATGGACCTCGATACGGGGACACTCAAGAACCTCGTCATCGACGCCCACGAGTCGTTCCGCGAGAACGACTTCGAACGCGACGAGACCGGACGTCTCCTCGTTCCGGTCGAGCGAGTCCAGGCCGTCAAAGACCACATGATCGTCAAGCGTTAGATGTACGTTCTCGACTCATCGGCGTTTATCAACGAGTATCACACCGACGAGCCGATCGCTTCGATCCCGCTCGTCCGCGAGGAACTGGAAGGGGAAAGCTCCTACCGCTTCGACGCACTGGAGGGGTCGGGGATGCACATGCATATCCCCGAACCGGGAACCGTCGAGCGCGTCGAGCGGGCCGCCCGCGAGACCGGCGATCTGGCCGAACTCTCCGACACCGACGTTCGTCTGATCGCCGCCGCGTTCGAACTCGACGGGAATCTCGTCACCGACGACTACGCGATGCAAAACGTCGCCGAGAAACTCAACGTCGCGGTCGACGTGATCGCACAGGAGGGCATCGCCGAGCAGCGCGACTGGCGATTTCAGTGTCAGGGCTGTGGCCGTGAGTTCGACGAGAACCACGAGCGCTGTCCGATCTGCGGGAGTGATCTCTCGCGGAAGAACCCGGCGTAGTCCAGAGACCGCTTAAACAGTCGATTCCTCGACGGATTCGAGACCGAGGTCGATCAACTGCGCGAGGACCTCCTCCTCGGTGATCCCGTACCGGTGTGCGAGCCGTGTGACCGCTCGCGCCTGGTCGTCGTCACAGACGACCGTGTACCGGGTCGACATACGCCGTGGTATGCTACATTGTCGCATAAATCCCCGTCAGACAGCCGTCACACCGGGAGTGTGACCCCGTGGACGATGTCGAGCCACTCGACGATGTAGATCCGCGAATTCCAGACGGCGTGGATTGCGATCGGGACCAGCAGGTTCTCCGTGTACTCGTAGACAGCCCCGAGGATCAGCCCCAGGATCGTCGCGACCGCCAGATAGGTGACCTGCCCGGTCCCGGTCAGCGCGCCCGAGTGCGAGATCCCGAAGAGCAGGCTCGCGATCACGACGGCCGGCAGCGGGCCGTAGGCCTCTCGGAACTTCCCCTGGACGACGCCGCGAAAGACCAGTTCCTCTCCGGGCGCGACGAACAGCAGCGTGATCGGCAACAGTAGCAGGAACAGGACCGGGTTCTCGCGGCCCCGAACGATGGCCCGGTTCTGGGCGCTCTCGACGCCGAGCGCGGTGATGACCTCGCCCAGTACCGTCGACGCGACGACGAGCGCGAGGAAGCCGGCGACGATCCAGCCCAGATCACGGGCGGTCAGCAGCCGATAGCGCAGGAGGTCGCCGTGGCCGCCACTGACCACGTAGCCCACGACGACGAGGACGAAACCCGCCGGTAACAGCGCGTACTGGAGTGCGAGCACGACGACCGGCGTCGATTCGAGCGTGTAACCGACCGACGCAGCGGCCCAGATACCGAGCGACGCGAGGACGATACCGACGCCGTAGGCGAAGGCGACGATGCCAAGCGACGCGACGACGGCTTCCAGTCGAACAGACCGGTCCGCGGTGTGATACAGGTCCGACCCCATCTACGGGAGCGTTCGGGAGACGCCCCCTTATACTGTCTGTTGTCGCGCTCACCAGTCGCAAGCGTTCGTCACTCGTCGTCGACGACGAGTTCGGTCTTGTTCGCGATGGCTGCGGTTCGCTCGGTCTCCTCGCCTTCGAGACTGTCGCGAGCGGCCTGCTTGCTCCACTCGACGGCCGGCTGGGTGAACGTCTCGATGTCGGCCAGTTCGCCAACGAGGATGCAGGCGGCCTCCATCGCGACGAGTAGCTCGCCGAGACCCTCGGCGTCCAGTCGGTCGATTTCGAGTCGGACGTTGGGCTGGCCTGCAGCGGCGAGACTGCCTTCGGTCGCGCGTAGCTCCGTGTCCAGTAGTTCACCGAGGTCGGTGCCAGCGAGATGAGAGAGCGCGTCGGTATCGGTCGGTGGCACCGCGAGTTCGGGACGCTCGCGCGGGCGGACGAGCGTCACCAGTTTGTCCCGGCGGCCGGCCCGATACAGCTGTAACTGGGAGTGTTGATCGGTCGCGCCGAGTGCGCGTGCCGGCGTCTGGCCGCGCCCGTCCTTGCCCAGACTCTCGGCCCAGAGCTGTGCGAACCACTCGGCGAAGGCCTCCAGTCGCTCGGCGTAGGGCATGACGGCGTTGATCGACGCGCCCCGTTCTTCGAGTGCGTAGGCCACCGCGCCGTAGGCGTAGGCCGGGCAGTCGTACAGCGACGGCGCGAGCGAGTCCAGTGCCGTCTGCCCGCCGGCAAGTACCCCTTCGATGTCGCAGTCGAGGATCGCCGCGGGGACGAGACCGACCGCCGACAGCGCCGCGAAACGGCCCGGAACGCCCTCGGGCACCGCCAGTGTCGGCAGGTCGTGTTCGGCCGCCAGATCGGCCAGCGGCCCCTCGTCGCCGGTAGTGACGACGGTCCGTTCGGTCCAGTCGACGCCGGCGTCGACGAACGCCTCGCGGACGACGAGGAAGTTCGAGAGGGTTTCGGCGGTCGTCCCGGACTTGGAGACGACGTTGACGGCGGTGTCGGCGAGCGACAGATCCGCGAGGACGCGCTCGACGTGATCGGGGTCGACGTTGTCCAGCACGACGTGGCTCGCGCCGCCGTCGTCGGCCAGTGCGCTCGTGATCGTGCGCGCCCCCAGTGCGCTGCCACCGATCCCGACCGTCAGGACCGTCTCGGCGTCGTCGACGGGGGCGACGGCGTCCCTGATCGCCGCCGGATCGGTCCGTTCGGGCAGCGCGAGCGATGCGTAGCCAAAGTCGCCCTCGGCACGCCCGCGGTCGATCCGTTCGTGGGCTGTGGCGACTCGCTCGTCCAGTTCGTCGAGGTCGTCCCGGGTGAGTCCCGGGTCGGCGACTGTCCCAAGTACGTTCCCGATGTCGACGTTCATGTGCCAGCCTCGACCGGGCAGCGTAAAAAGTACGCCTCATCTCCGTCGCCCAGCGTCGTTCACTGGCGGGAAACGCGGTGTTTAACCCCAGCCGTTCCCTATGGCCGACAATGGCCGAGGACGCCGTCGATCAGGGCGCGAGCGGCGACGAGTGGGGCCGGACCGACGACGAGTGGGGCCGGACCGACGACAGCGCGACCGGTGGCGGTGCGACTCCATCGCCATCGGACGAGTCACAGTCCGCGACGCCGCAAGCCCCAGTCGACGAAGACGACACCTACGGCGGGCTGGTGGGTGCGTTCCCCTACGCCTTCCGGTCGAGCGAGTCCTACCTCTTTCGGAGCTACGTACTGGTAGGCGGACTGGCAGCGGCGCTGGTCGCGCTCCTGTTCGGACTCGCGCTCGTCGTCCTGCTTGGCAACACGGTCGGTGCTGGCGGCGGGACGTTCAGCTTCGTGCGGGCCTTCTTTATCTTCGTCGGCCTGCTCGTCGTCGCGCCGCTGCTCGCCCCCGTGCTGTTCGTGGCTCGACGACGACGGCGGGGCAACGCCGACACCCGCTTCGAGGCGACGATAGCGGGGGTCGGCTACGCCTTCATCGCCTCGCTGTACGTTGCTGCCATCATCTCGACGCCCGTGGGACAACAGGAGTCGACGAGTGGCTTCCTCGCACCGGTCGTCGACGTGCTGTACTCGCTGCCCAGACTCGCAGGACTGATCCCGCCCATCGTGGCCGTGGCCGTCATGCTCGCCGTCGTCCGGCGCTGGCGGTAGCCCACGCTCGCCCGTGACGGAACCGTGACCGAGAAAAGCACCGAGTCGCTACCGATGGGTATGAAGACCAGTACGTTCCTCGTGACGGCCGCAGACGCCGAGACGGCGACGCTGCGCGACGTGATCGACCAGCAGGTGATCACGCTCGCTTCGAACCCCGGACTCGAAGTCGACGAGGCCATCGAGGGGACCGTCGAACCGGAGCCACCGCTGGAGGTGGCCTATCAGCTCACCGAAATCGAGCGCCAGTGGCGGATTCCGATCGAACGCAGCGACGAGTCCCCGACCCAGCTCGCACGGGACATCGCGGCCGAGCAGGCCGTCGGCGAGATCACGAGACGCGAACGCGCCGGGTCGGGTGAGTTCCATGTCCTGACCGTCCCGGACGCCGAGGCCGCCGCCGAAGACGTACTCGACGACGTGGCGACGCGCGAGCGGGCCGCACGGCTGGGTGTCGACCGCGTCTCCGTTCGAGCCGGCGACGGCGTCGTCAGCGTCCGGTATCTGCCGAACTAAATCGCTTTTGGACCGTTCACTCGGTCGGGCCACCGGCGCTCTGGACGCGCCAGCCACCGGCGACGCCACACGCCTCGCGCTCGACGTACTCGATCTCGGTCTCGTCGGACAGTTCCGCGCCGCCCTCGACGCGTTCGACCCGGAGTGGTACGTCGAGTGCGCTGCCACAGCAGCCGACACCGACGAACTCGTCCCACACGTCGCCCTCGCTGGCGGTGTCGTGGGCCGTGCTGAGGTACGACCGGAACGCTGGGCGCTCGATCACCTGCCGGCCCCACTCGCTGAGATCTGCCGGGTACGAACATACGAGACGGGTCGCAGTCATCATACCGGTCGTTGGAACCGGCCGCTGAAAGCTCCGTCGCGGGCGTGTGTCACCATCGAGAGATAAGAAGGCTTATTCGGGGCGCTCGCACACCCACGCCCATGAACGCGTTCGAGGTACCGGAGGTCGATTACGACCAGTACACGAACCGCCAGCTGGCGGCCGTGCCGCTGGCGGTACTCGGCCTCGCGATACTGATTCTCGTCGGGTGGTGGGCGATGACGGGCGCACCAGTCACACCTGGTATCGACTTCACGGGTGGAGCCGAACTGACCGTCGTCACCGAGATGTCACAGTCGGAGGTCGAAGCGTCCTTCGACGCCGAACCGCTGTCGGTCCAGCAGGCCGTCGACGAGGCAGACACCGTCGGGCCGAACGAGGACCAGTACATCGTCCGGTTCCAGTCGAGCCAGATCAGCCAGCTCAGGACCCAAGCCGAGGACGCCGGGATGGAACTGCTGTCGAGTTCCTCGACGGCTGCCGCCTTCGGAAGCGGCAACCAACAGACCGCCGTCCTCGGCGTGCTGGTGGCGTTCGTCGGGATGAGCGTCCTCGTGTTCGCGCTCTTCCGCACGTTCGTCCCGAGTATCGCCGTCGTCATCTCCGCCTTCTCGGACATCGTCATCCCGCTGGCGGCGATGAACTTGCTGGGGATCAAACTCTCGCTTGGGACCGTCGCCGCCCTCCTCATGCTGATCGGGTATAGCGTCGACTCGGACATCCTCCTGAACAACCACATCCTGCGCCGGTCGGGGTCGTTCTACGAGAGCACGTACCGGGCGATGCAGACCGGTGTGACGATGACGCTGACGTCGCTGTCGGCGATGGCCGTCATGGCCGTCGTGGCGACGATCTTCAACATCGAGCTGATGGCCTCGATCGGTGTCGTACTCGTGATCGGCCTCGCTGCCGACCTGATGAACACGTACATGCTCAATCTCTCACTGCTTCGCTGGTACAAGTTCGAGGGGGTGTCCCGATGAGCGGCCTCCGCGAGAACTGGCGAATCATCCTGCTCGTCGTGCTCGCGCTGGGCAGTCTCGTTACGCTGCTGGTCCCCGGCGCGACTGTCTCGACGGGTGACAACGCCACCCAGGTCAACGCGACAAACGCCTCCGACGCGGGGCTGTCGAACCTCCAGTACGGGATTCAACTCGACGGGGGGTCACGTATCCGAGCGCCGATCGTCGGCATCACCGCAGAGGACGTCGAGATAACCAACGGCACCGAGGCGGGCAGGCTACGGGACGCGCTCGTCTCGCGCTTCGGCGTCGAACAGATCGACGTGGAAGTGCGCCTGCCCAACGAGCAGGCCCAGCAGAACGCGGGCACGACGGTCGAGGTGTTCACCGAGAACGTCTCACAGGCCGAACTCGCCACCGCCCTGCAGGAAGAGGGCTACGACGTGAGTGAGAGCGACGTGCGCGACGGCGTCACGCAGGCGACCAGAAACGAGATGGTCCGCGTCATCGAGCGCAAACTCTCTTTCTCGGCGCTCAGCAACGCCAACGTCCAGGCCGCCCAGTCCGCGACCGGCCAGAACTACATCGTCATCGAGGCGACCGGTCGCGACATCGACGACCTGCGGTCGATCGTCGACCAGCGTGGTGTCGTCCGAGTCTACACCTTCACGCCCGGCGAGAACGGGAGTTACGTCCGCAATCAGGTCCTCACCCAGCAGGACTTCACGCGGATCGGCAACGTCCAAGAGCGCCGAGACTCCGGTTATGGCGTCTCCGTGACGATCAGTGACGAGGCCGCACCGGGATTCGTCCGGGACGTGCAGAACGCCGGCTTCAATCAGGCGACGACGTACCGCTGTCTCTACAACGAGACCGACCCGAGTCAGTCGACCGGTGCGCCCGGCGGTGCTCACTGTCTGCTCGCCACGCTCGACGGGAACGTCGTGTTTAGCGGCGGTGTCGACGGGGACCTCGCCAGTTCGTTCGCCAGTGGGACGTTCACCAACGACCCGACGTTCTCGATGACGACGCCGACCCGCGAGCAGGCCCGCGACATCGAACTCAGCCTGAAGGCTGGTCAGCCCCTGCCCGCACCACTGGACTTCGAGAACGCACAGACGACCTCGCTCGAACCGGCGCTCGCGGATCAGTTCAAGATCAACTCCCTGATCACTGGGATCATCGCGGTGCTCGCGGTCAGTCTCGCCGTCTTCCTGCGCTACGGTGACCCCCGCGTGGCCGCACCGATGATCGTCACCGCCCTCTCGGAGGTGCTCCTGTTGCTGGGGTTCGTCTCGCTGATCCAGTTCCCGATCAATCTCTCGCACATCGCCGGCTTCATCGCCGTCATCGGGACCGGTGTGGACGACCTCATCATCATCGCCGACGAGATCCTCCAGCGCGAGGGCGTCGCGACGGGACGGGTGTTCCAGAACCGCTTCCGCAAGGCGTTCTGGGTCATCGGTGCCGCCGCCGCGACGACGATCATCGCCATGAGTCCGCTGACGGTGCTGGGACTGGGCGATCTGACCGGCTTCGCGATCATCACCATCATCGGCGTGCTGATCGGTGTGTTGATCACCCGACCGGCCTACGGTGACATCCTCCGCAAGCTGGTGCTGGACGACGAGCAATAGCCGCTCTCGCGGCCGACCGATTTTCATACGGAAAGTTGTCGTTGCGTACCGGTGAGCGTCGCCACGGGGTAGACGCTCACTGGTACATCGCTACAACCGTCCGTATCAGAAGGAGTCGAGTGAAGACTGTTCGACAGCGGCGAGCACGTCCGAACAGGTCGACCACGACCGGCGGGCACAGTCGGGCAGGTCGTCGTGGTCGTCGACGTACGATTCGAGAAAGTCGCGTGTCTTCGGATCGCTCGGGTAGCCGCTGCCGACCGTTCCGTATTCCTCGGCGAGACCCTCGACGTGGGCCTCCCGTGCGGACTTTGCGACGATGCTCGCGGCACCCACGACCGGGTCGGTCTCGTCTGCGCGGTGTTTCGCGGTCAGGTCGAGGTCGGCGTCGACCCTGTCGGTGACCCGCTGTTCGAAGCGGACGGCGTTCGTATCGCCGGCGTCGACCACGCCCGAGAGTCCATCCGCTGCGACCGCCGAGAGTGCCTCGGCGTGGGCCACGACGGTGAGCGTGTTCATGTCCGTCTCGGGGTCGTCGATCCGGTCGGTCGTGATCTCGGCGACCCCCACCGTCGCGACCGAGCGGATCTGCTCGGCCAGTCGTTCCCGGCGCTCGTCGGGGATTCCCTTCGAATCTCCGACGCCGTCGGGGAGGTCGGCCGGGTCACACCGGACGGCCGCGGCGAACATCGAACCCAACACCGGTCCCTTGCCGGCCTCGTCGACGCCCAGTCGCATCGCTCGTCAGGATGACCAGCGGGGGGAAAACGATTGTGGTCAGTTACTTTCCGTTCCAGGGGCGAAACAGTGGCTTCCTTCGGTTGTCCAGTCGAAGCAGTGACGCTATCGGCGTCCCGGTCACTCCGAAAACGATCGCTACTGTCTCGTTTTATGCGAGTCGCGAGAAGGCCAGCGTGCCGCTGATGTTCTCGATGTAGATGTCGACCACGTCGCCCTCCTGTGCGCCGGGGACGAAGATGGTGTACTTGCCCTTCTCGGCCACACCGTCGCCTTCGCGGCCGGTGCCGGTGATCTTGACCTCGTAGGTCTTGCCCTCTTCGAGGGTCGGGCGGTCGGTCTGTGTGTTCTTCGTCGAGCGTTTGGTGACCGGGCGGAAGGCCCCACAGGCCTCACAGCGGAGCATGTCGACGCCGTCCTCCGTGGTGAGTTTGGTGTCGGGCAGGCCACACTCAGAGCAGGTGACGTATTCGGCGATGTACGCGTCGATGGCGGCCTCGAAGTCGCTGACGGAGAAGTCACCGTTGTAGCGGGCCTCGTTGCCGTCGAACTGACCGTTCGTCCCGAACTCGCGCTGGATGGTCCGGTGGACGTGCTTGGAGTCACGCGAGAGGGCGTCCGAGATGGCGTCCAAGTTGGTCAGGCGCGTGAACGCGCCGTCGGTCTGTCCAACGGGATCGGGGACCGAGAGTCGGTCACCGCCTTCCCGGGGCTGGTCGGGGAGCGCGTCGAACGCTCTGTCGAGTGCTGCGTCGTAGTTCATACCTAGTGCTGGCGACTGAGACGTATATGGGTTCCGTCGTCGCCCAGTGCCGACAGGTGTGCCGGCCGAGCGACCGACGACGACAGGTCGGGAGGACCGTTGCAGGCCCAGAGATTACGACTCGGCCGATAACCCGGCCTTTCGGTCGCCAGCGTGGCGATGTGTCCGTTCGATACGGCGACGTTACCGGCATGCCGGTGGTGACAACGGTGACGTTACCAGCGGTGGGTGTGTGGACTGCGCGCCCGCCGACCTGTATGGCGATTTATAACAAAGCGCCGGTCGTCCTTTCTCGGTGATGGAATGTCGATACCAACTGCACGAACCCTGAGTACGCTCGTCGTATCCGCGCTGTTGCTCGGGAGTATGCTGGTCGTCGGTGGCGTTGCCGGTCTCCAGCAGGCCCCAGACACCGACGAAACGGCGACACAGGACGCCTCGTATCTCCGCGTGATTCACGCCGCATCCGACGCGCCTGCGGTCGACGTTACCGTCGACAACGAGACCGTACTGGCCGATGTCCCGTTCGGTGGCGTCAGTAATTACCTGTCCCTGTCGGCTGGCACGTACAACGTGACCATCGCAGCAAACGAGAGTGGCACGGTCGTCTTCGACGATTCGATCACGCTCGATCCACGGTCGATCACGACGGTCGCAGCGGCCGGTGAGATCGGCGAGAACGCAACCCAGCCGTTCGAAGTGATCCGCTACGAGGACAACGCCTATCAGCCGGCCGCCGGCGAGTCGGCCGTCAGCGTCATCCACCTCTCGCCCGACGCCCCCTCGGTCGACGTGACCGTCGGTTCCGGCAACGACACCGTGGTACTCGCCGAGAACGTCTCCTACGGCGAGGCCGGTGACTACGTCACGGTGCCCGCTGGAAACTACAGCGTCGACATCCGCGAGGCAACGGCCGACAACGACGGTCCCGTGCTCGCGACGACCGACGTGACCCTCGACAACGGCAGCGCCCACTCTGCGCTGGCGCTTGGCAACGTCTCGCCCGAAGGCGACGCCCAGTCGTTCCGGGTCGTCCGAACCGTCGACGCCACCGTCGCGGTCCAGTTGCCCGACACCCCGACGCCGACCCCGACGATCACCGCGCCACCGGTCGGCAACGACACCGAGACGTCTCCGACCCAGACCGAGACCGGCGGCGAGGCGACGGCGACGCTGACGGAAGCGCCCACGCCGACCGAGACGAGCGAGCCGATCGAGACCAGCACGCAGACTGAAGTCAGCGGCGACGCCTGATCGGTCGCGCCGCTAGTCGATCTCGATCGGAACGCGAGAGCAAAACCCAGCCTGCTCGCTGTGAGGGTCCGGCGAGCACCCTCGACGCGTCGCTTGCAGCGGGTCGCCATCCATTATAAGCGGTGGCATCGCTCGTCGGTGAGTGTCCAGAAAACTGAAAAGCTCTTACGCCGCGTCAGCGGCGGTCCGAGACATCGGGATTGCTGTAGCCGATCGCAGGAACAAGCCCTGCGATCGGTCGGCTTCGGGCGTCGCGAAGCGACGCCGTCAGCGACTACAGCAATTCCGATCAGTTGCGAACGACGTTGGTCGCGCGCGGGCCCTTCGGGGCCTGTTCGATGTCGAAATCGACGTCAGTACCTTCTTCGAGGTCCGGGCCGCCCACGTCTTCCATGTGGAAGAAAACGTCGTCGTCCGCATCCTCAGTCTCGATGAATCCGTAACCGCCTGTGTCGTTGAAGAAATCAACCTTACCGTTTGCCATTGCAATTAACGAAATGCGGGTTACACGGATAAGCATTTGCATTTTGTACTCTTATCTGCCTTTTTGCTGGACTTTTGATTTTCATATACTGGATATTCTGGACATTGTTGTCGATAGCGTCGGTTACTCCGGTAGCTTCTGTCGAATCCCAACAGATCCCGGTGATCGGCCCCGATACCGGAATTTTTCACTTTCTAGTGAGGTCTGTGACCGTTTCACACCATCGCATCGTCGCCCAGATCCGGGTGTTCACGGGCGTACGCGACCAGTCTGTCGGCGTAGCTCTCGAACAGCGGACAGGCCACGCCAGTGCCCCCGAGTGCCCGACGCGTGTTCGTGTCGGCGTAGGTCGTCGGATGCGTGAGGTACGGCATCGCCGCCGGTTCGATGCCGTAGCGGTCGGCGACGGTGGGGTACCGTTCCAGCAGCGTCGTCGAGAGGGCTGCCGTCCCGCGGACCGATACGACGGCTTGTCCGGTCGTACGACCGAACGCGCGAGCGATACCGGCGACCGTCGGCGGGTGTGGGTTGGCTAGCTGGTACACCTCGCCGACGGTGTCGGCCCGTCCCGAGAGTTCGGCGATGGCGTCGACGACGAAGTCCCGCGGGACGACGTTCATCGTCGTCGGCCGGGCCGGTGCGGGCGCGACGGCGACGCGTGGCTGGCGGTCCAGCAGCGCGAGCAGGTAGTAGGGACCGTCGTACTTCTGGGTCGCGCCGGTCTGGCTGTCGCCGACGGCGATGGCCGGCCGGTAGATCGTCGCCGGCAGGCCCGTTCCCATTCGTTCCTGCACGGCGACTTCGGCGGTGAACTTCGTCGCCTCGTAGTGGTTGTTGAACGACTGGCCCACGTCGAGGTCCGTATGGGTGAATTCGCCGTCGAAGCGACCGCTGACGTAGCACGTGCTGACGTAGTGGAACTGGTCTACGTCGGCACCCTCGGCGAAATCCAGCACGTGGCGGGTGCCGTCGACGTTGACCCGCTGAGCCAGCGCCCGGTCGACGCCCAGATCGTAGACCGCGGCGAGGTGATACACCGCCTCGGTTGCTCGCTGGCGGCGGTCGTATTCGTCGAGTCCCAGATCGGGCTCGGTGATGTCGCCTTCCACGAGTACGATTCGATCTGTCGGGACACCAACCCGCTCTGTCAGCGCTCGACGCCGCTGCTCGGCCTGTTCGCGGTACACCGACTGAATCAGGCACGTGATCGGCGCGTCGCTTCGGGCGAGCAAACGCTCGACCAGCGCCGACCCGAGGAAGCCGGGAAAGCCGGTGAGAAACCGCATTACGGTCCCCACGGTCGGTGCCTGCGCCACCAGCGCAACAGCCTGACGCCCGCGGTCGCGCCGCCAGCGACGAGGCGCTTGGGGACGCCGTCGAACGGAACGAGCGGCGGTCCGCGCTGGGTGGTGACGGTCTGGCTCTCTGTGTATTTCAGCATCCCCTGCCGGCCGTGGCGGCGGCCGATTCCCGAATCCTCGACGCCGCCCATCGGTGCGTCCGTCGAGGCCCACATCCCGAGGTAGGCGTCGTTGACGGCGACCGAGCCGGCGTCGATCCGGCGGGCGACCTGCCGGCCCCGGTCGCGGTCCCCAGTCCAGACGCTGGCGTGCAGGCCGTAGTCGGTGTCGTTGGCGCGTGCGATGGCCTCCTCGCTGCCAGCGACCGGCGTCACCGCGACGACCGGACCGAACGTCTCCTCGCAGGCCGCATCGGCGTCGTCGGGCAGCCCGGTCAGCACGGTCGGCTCGTAGCACAGCGGTCCCACGTCCTCGCGGCGGCGACCGCCGGTCTCGACGGTCGCGCCACGTTCGCGGGCGTCGGCGACGTGGGCCTCGACGGTGTCGAGCTGGTGCTGGCCGATCAACGATCCCACGTCCGGCCCGAAGTCGAACGTCGCGCCGAGTTCGAGCCGTTCGGTCGCCGCGACGAGCGCTCGCAGGAAGTCGTCGGAGACGTGCTGATCGACGTAGACGCGTTCGAAGGCGATACACAGTTGGCCGGCGTTGGCGAAGGCTCCGCGTGCGATTCCTCGGGCCGCCTGCTCGATGTCGGCGTCGTCGAGGACGACCGCGGCGTTCTTCCCGCCCAGCTCCAGCGAGGTGTCGACGAGGTGTTGGCCCGCGAGCGTAGCGACGGCGCGGCCGGTCGCCGTCGACCCAGTGAAGGTGAGGTGGTCGACGCCCGCGATCAGTGGCTCACCGAGTGGCTTCCCGTGGCCGGTGACGACCTGCACGAGATCGGCCGGCACGCCCGCCTCGTCGAGCAGGGACACGGCCTGCAACGCGGTGAAGGGTGTCGCCTCGGCGGGCTTGAGGACGATCCCGTTGCCCGCCAGCAGCGCCGGCAGCATGTCCGAAATCGCGAGTGTCAGCGGGTAGTTCCACGGTTCGATCAGGCCGACGACACCGGCGGGATCGTAGTGTTCCGTCGCCGTCGTCACCAGCGGGACGCCGCTGGTCCGGCCGTCGGCAGCGAGAAAATTGGGGGCGTGTCGCGCGTAGTAGTCGGCGTTCAGTACCACGTCGAGCAACTCCTCGTGGGCGTCGAACCGGGCCTTGCCGGTCTCTAACTGGACGGTGTCCAGCAGTGATTCGCGCTTGGCGAGGACCAGATCGGCGAACCGTTGGCAGATCGCTGCGCGCTCGTCGACTGGTCGCTTCGCCCACGAGGTCTGTGCCGCCCGCGCGCGCTCGGTGGCTGTCTCGACATCGGCGGCCGTACACTGCGGAATTGCACCGACCGTCTCGCCCGTGTAGGGAGCGGTCACGGTCAGTGACTCGCGGTCGCCGATCTGACTGATACGCTCGCGAAGCTGGCTGCGCGTGTGCTCGGACAGTCGCCTGTCGACACCGACCGTGTGCATTGGTCACACCTTGGTTGCCACGTACATCGGACTTTCGGCGAGCGGCCGGAACCGCGGCGTTGAAAGTCGCGGCTCACACACTGTCGACAATGAGCGACCACGACGACGAGCGCGAGACATTCAGTCACGACCCGATCGGCCACACTGAGGTCCGAGCGGGCATGACCGTCGGCGAACTGATCGAGGAGTACGGTTCGGCCGGCATCGGCGCAGCGGATCTCCACGAGGCCGTCGACATCTTCGCCGCGATGTGTGATGAGGACGTGACCACCTTCGTCGGACTGGCCGGTGCGATGGTCCCGACGGGGATGCGGGCCGTCGTCGCAGACCTGATCCGGGACGGCCACATCGATGCGCTCGTCACCACGGGCGCGAACCTCACCCACGACACTATCGAGGCTATCGGCGGCAAGCACCACCACGGCGAGGTCCACGCCGAGGGCAAGACCGAGCGCGAACACGACGAGACGCTGCGCGACGAGGGCGTCGACCGCATCTACAACGTCTACCTCCCGCAGGAACACTTCGCACTGTTCGAATCTCACCTCCGCGAGGAGGTCTTTCCCGTCCTCGCCGAGGAGTGTGACGACGGCGGCGTCTCGATCCAGCGACTCACCGCAGAACTGGGGCGAGCCAACAGCGAGCGCAACGAATCGGAGGGCATCGAGGAGGACGCCGGCATCGCCGCCGCGGCATACGAGAACGACGTGCCGATCCACTGCCCCGCCGTGCAGGACTCGGTGCTGGGCCTGCAGGCGTGGATGTACTCCCAGACCTCTCCGTTTACCCTCGACGCGCTCGGGGACATGACCGCGATCACGGATCTCGCCTACGAGGCCGAGGAGGCCGGGGCCTTGGTCGTCGGCGGCGGCGTCCCGAAGAACTACGTCCTCCAGACGATGCTGGTCTCGCCCGACGCCTACGACTACGCCGTCCAGTTGACGATGGACCAGCCCAACACGGGCGGTCTCTCGGGCGCGACGCTGGACGAAGCCCGGTCGTGGGGCAAACTCGAAAAGGCCGCTCGCAACGCCTCCGTCTACGCCGATGCGACGATCACGCTCCCCCTGCTCGTCGCCGGAGCGCGTGAACGGATCGACTAACCGCGCCGTCGCGCGCTCTCGTTACTCTTCTTCGTCAACCACGTCGGATAACGGATCGTCCCCGTCGTCGTCCGTCTCCTCGACGACTGGCCCGTCCTCGGACACGCTCTCGTCGGCGTCACCGTCTGGCCCATCAGCGTCGGTGTCACCAGCGACGGCGGTCGCCGCGCCGTCGTTGCCAGCATCGTCGTCGGTGTCGCCTTCGTCGTCGTCCATCGCCTCGGCATCGGCGGCTGCGGCCGCCTCGGCGGCGGTCCGCTCGCCACGCTCCGAACCGTCGATCACGTCGTAGCGAAGTGCCAGCCAGACCGCAAGCAGCACGGCCCCGCCGACAGTGAAGGCCAGCGAGACGGTCCCGACGCGGCCGAACAGTTGCCCGAGGACACCGAGTGCGAGGTCGGCTCCCGCCTGCGCGAAGTCGCTGGGGTCGCCAGCGGTCAGTTGCGCCTCGACGCGCTGTTCGACCATCGACTGGAGGACGCCAAGCGAGAGGTAGATCGGTAGCCCGGCCACCAGCAGCGAGGTACCGAGCGACCCTGCGACGGTCTGGCCCGACCGGGTCGCGAAGTAGATCAGTCCGACGAGCACCAGCGCCAGCAGCGGCAAGATGATCGCCAGTCGGTCGAGCCACGTCACGGCGGTCTGTCCCTGCTGGAGGGCCTGCTGGGTCCCGGCGTCCATGCCCGCGGTCAGGCTGATCCGGTCGTCGAGCTGTTCGTCGAGCTGTCGGGCGACTTCCTCGCCCACCGCGGTGGCGGCCTGTGCTTTCGCGCCGTCGAGATCAGCCCGGAACTCCTCGTAGGTCATGTCGGTGGTCAGCCCGGCGACGAAGGCAGTCTGCATCTCGACGGTGGCAGCCTCGATGCCCGTCTCGTCACCGCTCGGCTCGGGTGCGAGCGTCTCGTTGGCCTCGGCGAGGCGCTGTTCGATCCCTCGGTCGATCTGGTCACCGCGCTCTCGTTCGATCCGCTCGCGCAGTGCCGTCCGAATCTCCGGCTCTCTGTCGGTGACCATCTGCTCTTTCTCGGCTTCGGTGTAGTCCCGTGGGTCGTAGTCCGGGACGACCAGCGCGAGCTTCTCGTCGTTGCTCGATTGTTCCCACGCCTGCTGGACGAGACTGTCGAGCACCTGCTGGCGAAGCTGGTCTCGAACGTCCTGTCTGACCGCTTGATAGCCGCTCTCGTTTGCGGTCATCTGCTCGACTGTCGTCTGATTGAACTGCACTGGCAGCCCGTCACCGGCGATCGCGGTGATGTCCGTCTCCGACTGTTCGAGCAGCTCTGAGACGGTCGCATTGCGGATCTGGGCCTCGACGGCCGCCTCGATGTTGTCTTTCAGCGGGGCTGCCTCGACGCTGAGGTTCAGCGTCTCGCTGTTGCCGTGGAGGTAGGCGTACAGCCGATCGACGTTGTCCTCCGTCTGGTTCTGTAGATACGACTGATCGATCGCGTCGCGGACCAGCGACTCCGTGTCGACCAGCCCGGTGATGTTCGTGGACCCGCTGCTCTCCACGTTCTGGACCTGCGCGGCGGCGGTCTCGACTGCCGCGTCCTCGACGAGGTCGTACCCGCCTTCTTCTTCGATCGTGTTCTGGACGAAGCCCGGATCGAGGACGGTCAGGTGGGCCGCAGCGAGGAGATTCCCCGTCACCAGCGTCGAGGTCAGCAGGAGCGTCAGGACGAGGACGGCGAACTTGCGAACGAGGCTCATCGCTGCCCCCTCCGGTGATCGGCCGCTCTCCGGTCGTTCGAGTAGCGCTGTTTACACACCATCATGCACTGAATTGTGTCCACCTGTGTCGTCACCTGCCTTAGCCCTATCGGCGGGAGTATCACCGGCAATACTGACCAGCCGTGGCGCGGGTCGGTCGCGGCGAGGGCTTTAGTCACTCGTCTTCGTAGCCACTGACATGTCTTCGAAAGCGACCGTACGATCGGCGACCGAAGCGGACGTGGCGGCGATCCAGCGGGTCGCGCTCGCTTCTTGGCGGGCGACCTACGGTGACCTCTTCGACGAGGACGCCATCGTGGCGATGGTCGAGGAAGGGTACGCCGCCGACGTGCTCACGGAGATGATCACACTGGACGAGGTCGGCCTGTTCGTCGCGACGAGAGACGACGAGGTGGTCGGGTACGCCAGTTGCGGGCTGATGGACCCGGCGGGCGTCGGTGATCTGGACATCTACGTCCATCCCGACCACTGGGGCGAGGGGATCGGTGAGGCGTTGCTCGACCGCGGGACGGATCACCTCGCAGCCCTCGGGACGACGACTGTCCGTGACGAGGTACTGGCTGCCAACGACGTGGGCAACGCCTTCTACGAGCAGCACTTCGATCGGGTCGACAAGCGTACCGTCTCCTTCGGTGGTCGAGAACTACCGGTGAACGTCTACGAGACGAGCATCGGCGCGTGACCTATCGAAATCGATCGATCTGGGCACTGAGTCGGCCATCGGCTCGGTTGACGAGGGGAGTGAGGACTCGGTCGCCCCAGACGGTCAGCGCGCCGAGCGACGCACCCCAGACGAGATGCGTGCTCAGGTGCAGGGCAGTGAGGTTTGGCAGCGGTGTGTCCATTCCGAGCAGACGAAGCCAGGCCGGGGCGACGATTCCGGCGGCCCCGATCCACAGCACCAGCCCCCAGGCGACGCCGAGACCGACCGACGGCCAGACGCCGGTCCGGTAGCGTTCCGGGGCCAGCGACCGGAGACTGACGAAGACGAACCCGAAGACGATGCTATGGAACTCGTGCGTGAGCCAGCCGATGATCGGATCGGCCGTGCCGTAGAAGACGCCGATCCCGGCGATCGATCCACCGAGTTCCTCGGACGTGATGCCGAACAGCACGCCGGCCAGGACCGACGCCACCAGCGTCACGAACAGGCTGGCCGCGTCGGGCCGGATGCCGGTCAGGTTCGACTCGCTCGCTGCCACGTGCCGGTCGACGGTGTCCGTTCGTTCTAGCACGACGGTGACCGTCGTGCCGGTCGGCCCGGTGTCGGTCTCGACTGTGCCCCCGTAACTCTCGACGAGCAGTCGAACGACGTTCAGGCCGTACCCGGCCTTCGGGTCGTCGAACTCACCGATCTCGCCGTCTTCGAGTAATCGTTGCTGGGTCTCTGGGAGTCCGTCGCCGTCGTCAGTAACGCTGAGGCGGACGGTCGTGCGAGAGACAGTCACGTCGAGGCGAGGACACTCGTCGTTCGCGTGGACGATCGCGTTTTCGAGCAACTGTGCGACGACCTGCACGAGGCGTTTGCTGGCCGCGACGTTGACCCGCTCGTCGACGCTCGCCGTCTCGATGGTGGTGTCCGGGTACCGCTCGTGGACGGCGTCGAGTGCCGCTGTCAGTGCCTCGGACAGCGGGGTCGGTGCGGTGGTCGTCGTCCCCTTGCCCGCCTGCTTGGCGAGGTAGCTCACTTCCTCGACGGTCTCCTCGATATCGTCGGTTCTCGACTCGATCACGCTGATCGCGTCGGGATGCTCGCTGGTGTCGACCGTCCCGAACCCGCGGATCGGCGTGAGTGCGTTCAGGACCTCGTGGCGCAGCATTCGGTTGAGCACGACCAGTCGGTTCGTCTGCTGTCGGAGTTCGGCGCGCTGTGTTCGATTGCGCGCCGCGTACAGTCCGGTCAGGGTGCCGCCGACGCTCCCGCCGATGAGGAACGTCGAGAACGCCGACTGTGCTCTCGCCGTCTGGATGTCCGACGCGCCTTCGGGCGACCCGAGCAGGATGAGAGCAGACAGCAAGAGCATTCCGACCGTCCCGAACACACACCACAGTGCCGTCGTTCGGACGACGCTGGCCTCGACATCGGCGACGGCCAGCGCCACGCCGAAGGCTGCCAGCCCCAGTCCGAGCGTCAACGGCACGACCCCCGAGAGCAGAAATCGTGCCAGACCTTCGTAGAGCGCGAGTGTGACGGTAAACCGGGTCAGAAAGAAGCCGACGCCGGCGATGACAAGCCCACTGTAGTTGACGTGTGCCACGATACCGAGTGTATGGTGACAGCCGCATTAAACCCACCCCGACTGGCAGGCCGACTCGCTGCTGGGTGACGGCGACCGACCTGCCCGAGACCGCCCCCCATGGCATGCGCACACACTCTCGATCGCTTTGACAGCGTTTAAACGGCGGATTCACGTGACTGTGTCCATGAGCTTCGACGTCGGACTCGTCGGCAAACCCTCTGTCGGCAAGTCCACTTTCTTCAACGCTGCGACGATGAACGACGTGCCCGAGGGAGCCTATCCGTTCACGACGATCGACCCGAGCGTCGGCGAGGCCTACGTTCGCGTCGAGTGTGCGGCCCCGGAGTTCGATCACTCCTGTACGCCGAATCTGGGCTACTGCGAGGACGGCACCCGGTTCGTCCCGGTCCGTCTCGTCGACGTGGCCGGACTGGTCCCGGGCGCACACGAGGGGAAAGGACTGGGCAATCAGTTCCTCTCCGATCTCAACGAGGCCGACGTGTTGATCCACGTCGTCGACTTCTCGGGGACGACCGACATGGAGGGCGAACCGACCGAGGGCCACGACCCACGGGAGGACATCGATTTCCTCGAAGACGAACTGGACATGTGGTACCTCGACGTACTGGAGAAAGGCATCGAGCGCTACCGTTCTGGCTACCACGGCGAGGAAGCCGCTATCGAGGAGGATCTGGCGACCCAGATGAGTGCGTTCCGCACCAACAAAGACGAGATCAAGCAGGTGATCCTCGCACTCGACCTCGAACTCGACCCCGACGCGTGGGACGACGAGGACCGCGAGGAACTGGCCCGCGAGATCAGAAAGCGCACCAAGCCGATGGTCGTCGCGGCCAACAAGATGGACACGCCCGCCGCACAGGACAACTACGAGGAGATCACGAGCGATCCCGACTACGATCACCTGACCATCGTGCCCGCCAGCGCCCACGCGGAGAAGGCGCTCAAGAACGGCGACGAGCAGGACGTGCTGGACTATCGACCCGGTGACGACGACTTCGAGATCGTCGAGGACGTGCCCGAGGAGAAGGCCGCGGCACTGGAGCAGATCGGCGACTTCACCGACGAGTACGGCGGGACGGGCGTCCAGCAGGCCATCGAGACGGCCCTGTTCGAGGAACTGGACGCGATCGCCATCTTCCCCGGTGCCCGCAAGCCACAGGAAGACGGGACCTTTCTGCAGGACTGTTTCGTCCTCGAAGGTGGCGCGACCGCCGAGGACTTCGCGTACTTCCTGCACACTGACATCGGCGAGGGCTTCCTGCACGCCCACGACGTGCGAAGCGGTCGCCAGATCGGTGCGGACACGCTGCTCGACCATCGCGACGTGGTGGAGATCACGACGACGAACTAGCGCCGTCGAACGAATTCTGCGAGAAGTCCCTATTTTGCTTCGAGCGTGATCGTCTCGTCTTCGACGGTGATCGCGTACCCCTCGTACTCGAAGGAGATCTGTACCGTGACGTCCGTGTGCGTCACCATCGAATCGAGTGCCTCTGGATCGATCGTGTGATAGAGCGGCGTCAGGTCCGTCTCGGAGACCCCTTTCTGCTCCGCGACGGCACGAACGATGTCTTCGGTCGTAGCTGGTGGATCGCGCGCTGTACTGCTCTCTGGAACCTCTGATGTCATGCTTAACATGTGTAGTCGGTGTCGTGCCCTTCCCATTGGCACGGACGTTTCTGCCACTCGTGTGGATGGTATTCGTCGTGCTCAAACTATTGCCTATCCAGAAAGGTTTCCTGTTCAGTGTTGGTGGTTCACACGGGTGTCCGGAGCGTTCATACTGCCGGCTGTACGTCTGGACGGAATTTCGCGACCCCGGGGTCGCGAATATCTCGAAACGGGTACTGCCGGCAGTATCAGTGACTCGCTGGAACGCTGTCGCGCTCCTCCTCGGAGATGTCGAACAGATCGAGCAACAGCAGTTCGAGTCCGCGATACAGATGCTGGCTGAACGTCGGCTGTGAGATTCCCAGTGCGGCCGCACAGTCGCTCGCGGTGCTTCGTCGGGGCCAGGCGAGATAGCCGCTCTGGACGGCCGCCCGGACGGCGTCGCGTTGCTTCGTGGTAAGCGCCGAGAGGTAGCGTTCGGTTCCAACCGCACCGGTGACGGCGACGAGGTCCGAATCGTCGCGGTGCCACTTCGAGAGCAACGCGGTCCCCGGGTGGTGGTCGAGCATCGTGTCGACGACGGCGCTCGCGTCGGCGTGTCCCGGTACCTCCACGACGATGATGCCGGTCCCCGATTCTGCGACGGTACGCTTGATCACCGCGTGGGTCGTCGCGAGTGTTCGCATCACGCAATCCTGTCGGTCGATGACGACTTCCAGCAGCGATTCGGTGCCCGTGTCACGGACGACTCTGGCCGACTCGACGTTTTCGAAGCCCTGCGCGAACTCCACCGTCGTTTCGGGTGGTGCTCTGACGGTGTAGTATTCCAGAAAGTAGTCGTCGTCGCGGTGGATCGCGTCTTCGGCGACGACACGACACTTCAGTGCTTCGGAGACGGCGATAAAGAAACTCTCCGAGTCTCTGATTTCGAACTTGAGTTCGACCGTCGCCCGCTCCTGTTCCATATCTCCATATTGACAGTCGGCTACAAATCCATAATTGCGGTACCTGGGCATTAATAGCGGTAAGCCGTTCCTAATCGATGTTTCAGCCGCGGAACGGTCGACTTCCCGGCGCGATGCGTGCGGTCGTGACGACCAATACTTATTGATCTCGCGGGGAAGGGCACAGTATGCCAGCACACACTTCGATCTACGACGATATCGGCGTCCCGACGGTGATCAACGCCGCCGGCACCAAAACACGGATCGGCGGAAGTCTCATCCGGCCGGAAGCCGCTGACGCGATGCGAGCGGCGGCGAACTCGTTTGCGCGGATCTCCGATCTCCAGTCACGGGCCAGCGATCTGATCGCCGACGTGACCGGCGCGGAGGCCGGCTACGTCGCCAGCGGGGCCGCTGCGACGATGACACTCGCAGCGGCGGCCGCCATCGCCGGCGACGACCTCGGGACGATGGCACGCCTCCCCGACACCGATGGAGTCGCCGACGAGATCGTCATGCCCCGGACACATCGGACCGGCTACGATCACGCGCTGCGCGCCGCCGGGGCGACGATCGTCGACGTGGGGACGAACGACCGCCACCTCGGGACCGGCGCGACCAACGTCGAGCCGTGGGAGATCGCCGACGCCATCGGCGAGGACACGGCCGCCGTCGGCTACGTCCAGAAAGAGTACACCGACCCACCACTGTCGACGGTCGCCGACATCGCACACGATCACGACGTGCCCGTGATCGTCGATGCCGCCGCCGAACTCCCGCCGGTCGACAACCTCGAACGCTTTATCGACGAGGGCGCGGACATGGTCGTGTTCAGCGGCGGCAAGGCGATCCGCGGCCCCCAGTCGACAGGTATTCTGGCCGCCCGTCGCGAGTACGTCCGTTCAGCCGCTGCCCAGCACCTCGACATGCACGCCGCCGCGGACGCGTACGTCCCGCCCGAAGACCTGATCGACGTCGAGGCACTCGGCGGCGTCCCCCGACAGGGCATCGGTCGCGGATTGAAGATCGGCAAGGAGGAACTGGTCGGTCTCATCCGCGCGCTCGAACTGTTCGTCGAGGAGGATCAGGCCGCGAAACAGGACGAGTGGGCACGCCGCGCCCAGCGTGTCGTTGCCGGTCTCACCGACGCGCCGGTCACGGCCGAAATCACGGGCGGTGACGGCGTCTCGGTCGCACCTGAAGTCTCCGTCTTCGTCGATCCCGACGCCGCCGGGATCACGGCCGCGACGTTAGCCCGCGAGCTTCGACAGGAGGACCCGCGCGTGTTCGTCGGTGCCGACGGGATCGACGACGGTATCGTGACGATCAATCCGATGTGTCTCACCGACGAGGAAGCCGACTACGCCGTCGAGCGGATCGAGGTGGCGCTGGCGTAGCGATCCGCTGACAGTATCCCGTTCGGTGGCTCACTCGTCAGCGTTCGATCACGTCCGGTCCCGACTGGCCGTGACGAACAGCCATGTCAACAGCACGTACGGGAGAATCGGGCTGGCAACGTTGAACGCCGCCGTCGCGACCCAGATCGCGGGATCGGTGCCGGCGATTCCAACGTACGGTGCAATTGTCTTGTCGATGGTGGCGCCACCGAGGACCGTCACTAACTGGAAACACGACCCGTAGACGAACGCGAGTGCGCCGACGTGGTGCATTCCGAGTAAATACGCGGGATCCATCTTCTCTTCGGTGATGTACGCCGGGATGATCGCGTCCGACGCGATGAGTAGCCCACCGAACAGGAGGAGCGCGATCGCGTGATACTCCATGTCGATCGGGGCGATACCCGGCGGATCGATCGCTTCGTTGACCCAGACGAGAAGCCCACCCGCGTAGACGATCACGAAGAACGGACCGAGCAATCTGCCCATCCCTGCGGTGTACCATCGGATCCTGTCTCTCGCCCGGTCGTCGTCCATCGGCCGGTAGATAATCCGAGCAACGTTCCCAGCAAGCCGGTAGTGGAAGTGGCGATACCGTCCTTTCAAACTGGTCATCTGACAGTCGAGACTGTCACCTCACCGGGAAAGGTCTACCGAGCGGATCTCGGGACCTCGCCCTTTCTCGATGGTCGCGTCGGTCTTCACTCGAACAGATCGGTCGAGAGGTACCGCTCCCCGGTGTCGGGCAAGATTACGACGACGGTCTCCTCGGGGTGTTCTCGGGCGTACTCGACGGCGGCACCAAGGGCTGCGCCCGACGAGATGCCCACGAGGACGCCCTCTTCCCGGCCGAGGCGACGGCTCCACTCGCGAGCGTCGTCCGCCGAGATCGTGCGGATCTCGTCGAGCAACTCTCGCCGGAGCACGTCCGGGACGAATCCGGGTCCGATGCCCTGTATCTCGTGGCTGTCGGGGGCGTTCTCCGAGAGCAGTGGCGACGACTCCGGTTCGACCGCCACGGAAGTGACCGTTGTCTTGCCCCGTTCCTCCTTGAGATACGCCGAGATGCCCGTAATCGTGCCGCCGGTGCCGACGCCAGCGACGACGGCGTCGACGCCGCCACCGGTGGCGTCCCAGATCTCCGGGCCGGTCGTCTCCCGGTGGACCCGCGGATTGGCGTCGTTCTCGAACTGTCGGGCGCGGATCGCCCCCTCGGACTGGGCCAGTTCGTCGGCGCGCTCGATGGCCCCGCTCATGCCCGCGTCGGCGGGCGTCAGTTCGAGGTCGGCACCGAGCGCGCGCAGGAGTCGGCGGCGCTCGTCGCTCATCGAGGCCGGCATCGTCAGGATGCAGTCGTACTCTTTCGCGGCACAGACCGCTGCAAGTCCGATCCCCGTGTTGCCGCTGGTCGCTTCGACGACGGTGCCTCCGTCGTCGAGTGCGCCACAGTCCTCGGCGGCTTCGATCATCGCCAGCGCGATGCGGTCCTTGACTGAGTAGGGGTTCGATGCCTCGATCTTCCCGTACAGGTTCGATGCGAACGAGTCGAGTGCCAGCAGCGGCGTCCCGCCGACGAGGTCGGTGACGCGTTCGGCCGCGGCGATTCGCTCGGTCGACGCTCCAGCAGCGGTCATGCAATCGATCCGACGGGCGGGACTCGCCTGAGTCGTCACCCTCGATACTGCGGTGCTTACCGTGGATCTGCTCCCCGTCCCCGAACTGTACAGCTTAACTCGATTCCGAGTCCGCGGACATTTATATCCTATGAACGATTATGAACAATCGATGCCTCAGATCACGGTATCAGATTCACTGTACCGCAAGCTCGAAGAATCGACAGACGGCCGCGACATGGAGCAGGCGATGTGGCAGATGGTTTACCTGTTCGACCGCGGTCAGAACCCCTCCGAGTGATACGGATTATTGTAGCGATTTACCGGTGACCGTCGTCACGGGGGATACGATCACCAGTAAGCAACTACAATAAACCATATGAGACTGTCGGCTGTTACCGGCCCGCCGGTTCGTGACATGGGATCACGAACCGCTCGACTGACAGCCGAGCACACGAGCACACGCCTGTCCCCATAGCCAGATTCCGCCGGTCGTCGTCGTCGCGCTCCCGGTGGTTGACGACGCCGGCTTCGAGCGAACACGTTTTCTGACGCTACGCCCCGGGAGCGTTCAGCACCGCTCGTGAATCGTTGCTTGGATCGTTGATACGCGTCGAGATCGGCCGAGCGGCCAGTTCGCCGTCGTAGGGAGAACAGAGTGTGGCGCGGGCCGTCTCGTCGCCGTGGAGCCACGTCGACTCCTCGTCGGGGGCGAGGATGACGGACATCCGGTGGTGCAGATCGGCCATGAACTCGTTCGGTTCGGTCGTGAGAATCGTAAACGTCTCGACGATTTCGTCCTCGTCGTCCTCGCTGTCGGTGCCGGCCCCGAACTCGCCCAGACCGGTCTGGCGCTGTGGTGGCCGCCAGCGTTCGTAGATGCCCGCCATCGCGAACGGCGTCTGGTCGGCCAGCGTCACCCGATAGGGCTGTTTCTCGCCGTGTTCTTCCGTCCACTCGTAGAAGCCATCCGCCGGGACCAGACAGCGCCGCTGCTCGTAGGCGTCGGCGAAACTGCGCTTCTGGTCGACAGTCTCGGCCCGTGCGTTGATGAACTCGAAGTCACTCCTGTCGTCGGCCCACGACGGGATCAGCCCCCACTCCATGCGCTGGATGGTCGTCGGTTCGTCGGCCGTGATCACCGGCAGCGACTGGCTCGGGGCGGCGTTGTAGCGTGGTTCGTAGTCGTCGTCGAACGTCGCGCCGAAGCGCTCTTCGATGTCCCCACGTGGCGCGAACAGGCTGTAGCGACCGCACATGGGCGTGGGTTCGTCTCCCAGCGTCAAATACTGTCCTCTCTGCCCGCGAGTTTAAATCCGATCACGCCCTACCGTCGCCCGGATGACGGCTGATCCCTCGTTTTCGATCCCCGCGCGGCCGCGGCGACGCTATCCGTCGAGTGGCGGCGTCGAGTACGAGGGCCAGACGATGTTTCGGGTCGACCCGGCGACAGACCACTCCCACGCCACCCTCCGCGACCTCGTCGAGACCGTCGTCGCGGACGGTCCGTACCGCTCGGGAGAGTTCATCGAACTGCCGATGCCGCTGTGGCTTGTCCGTGACGACGAGACGGCCGACGTGTTCCGCGTGTCGATCAGGAACGGCCAGATTCGGCTGCACGTCCTGCCCGCCACCGAGGCCGACGGCCTGCGTCGGTTCTACGAGCGACTGGTCGCCGCGAGTGACTGTGCGTGGTCGGTCGCCTGTGAGTCCACTATTGCGTAGGGAAACCGTCTTGTCGCCCCCCACACTACGCTTCGAGCATGACTGTCTCTCGTGAGGTCGAACTGGAGGGTCACATCATCGACTCCGGGATGATGCAGACCTCTTTCGGCATCATCATGGACATGGGTGGCTCGTTCTCCGTCGAGACGTTCGAGATCGGTCGCCACGAGACCGCGGAGTCGTACGCCAGGCTGCTGGTCGAGGCCGACGACGAGGCCACGCTGCAGTCGATCATTCACGAACTCCACCAGAACGGCGCGAACCCGAGCGATCCCAAAGACGCGACGCTGGAACCGGCTCCCGCCGATCAGGTCGTCCCCCACGGCTTCTACTCGACGACGAATCACCCGACCTACATCCGCTACGACGGCGAGTGGATCGGCGTCGAGAACGTCGAGATGGACTGTGCAGTGGTGGTAGAAAACGGAGACGACCCCCGTGCCTACACCAAAGTCCTCAACGCCGTCGAGGAGGGCGACCTGATCGTCACCGGCGAGACCGGTATCAAGGTCGAACCGCCAGAACGCCCGCGTGGCAAGCAGGGTGCCTTTGGCTTCATGCAGGGTGGGGTCTCCTCGGAACGGCCCTCCGAGTCGACGATCCGCCAGATCGCAGAGGCCATCGCGGAGACCAAGGCCGACGGCGGCAAAGTCCTCGCGGTCTGTGGGCCGGCGCTCATCCACTCGGGCGCACGCGAGGACCTCGCCCAGTTGTTCCGCGAGGGGTACATCGACATGCTCTCGGCCGGCAACGGATTCGCCGTCCACGACATCGAGCGGGACCTCTACGGCACGTCGCTGGGGATGGACACCGAGACGCTCGATCACGCCCGGAAAGGACACAAACATCACATCTACACCATCTCGGAGATCATCCGCGAGGGCGGTATCGAGGCCGCCGTCGAGTCGGGCACGATCGAGTCGGGCGTGATGTATGAATGTGTCACCAACGACCGCCCCTTCGTGCTGGCGGGGTCGATCCGCGACGACGGCCCCCTCCCGGACACGATCACCGACGCCGTCGAGGCCCAGAACGCCATCCGCGAGCAGGCCCACGAGGCCGACATGGTGTTGATGCTGTCGACGTTGCTGCACTCGGTCGCGGTCGGGAACTGCCTGCCCTCGACGACCCGCGTCGTCTGTGTCGACATCAACCCCGCGACCGTGACCCAGTTGCTGGATCGGGGCAGCGCGCAGGCCGTCGGGATGGTCACTGATATCGGCACCTTCGTGCCGATGCTGGCCGAGCAGTTGGTCGGCGAGGAGTAGCGCCGCGAGCGAAGCGAGCGGTTTTTTGGTCCAGATTTTTGCGCGAGTGGTCGCGAACGGAGTGAGCGACCCGATGCGGAAAAAGGTGGATCGCGGACGTTCGTGCCGATGCTGGCCGAGCAGTTGGTCGACGGGGAGTAGGACCGCGAGCGAAGCGAGCGGCTTTTTCGCCCACGTTTTTCGACGAGTGGGTCGCGACCAGAGCGAGCGATCCCGAGGAGAAAAAGGTGGATTGCGGACGTTCGTGCCGATGCTGGCCGAGCAGTTGGTCGGCGAGGAGTAGGACGGTCCGAGCGGTGTTATTTCTCGATCACCCACACCTGCTCGGTACTGTCTTCGGTCACGGGCGAGCGGTCGAAGTCGCCGTACACCGTCCACTCGGAGAAGCCCGCCAGCCGAACGAGTAGCTCCATCTCACGACGGTACACCGCTTTCAGGTCGAACGTCTCTTCCCACACCAGTTTGCCGTCGCGGTACAGTTCGCGTTCGGTGCGGACGATCGGCGTCGCCGGATCGACGGTCTCGCTCTCGTCGTGCTGGCGGTAGGTGTGGCCGTCCAGTTCGAACTCGTGATCGAGGGTCATCCCGTCGGCCATGATCTCGTGGCTGGGGATGAAGACGTTCAGCGCCAGCGTGCCGTCCGGCTGGAGGTGCTCGCGGACCCGTTCGAGCGCGGCCAGCTGATCGTCGATCGAGTGGAGGTGGAGGAACGACCGGAAGGGAATCGTGATCAGTGCGTACTCGCGGGGCGCGTCGAACGTCCGCATGTCGTCCTGCCAGACCGTCGGGTCGAGACCGCGATCCGCGGCCTTCGCTTCGAGTCGGTCGAGCATGTCCCGCGAGGCGTCCAGTCCGTCGGCGTCGATGCCAGCGGCGAGCAGTTCGTTGTAGATCCGGCCAGTACCACACGCGACTTCGAGGACTGGGCCGTCGGCGTTCGTCGCCAGATCGACGTAGAAGTCGGTGTCGCCGATCGACTGTTCGTCGTAGATCCTATCGTAGTACTCGGCCCAGCCGTCGAACAGGGCGTCACTGTCGTCCATGCGATGCTGGTCGTGTGGGGTCGGAAAAAGGGTGTTCCCCGTGTGTCATCAAGTGACACGATGGTCGTCGCCGCGATCAGACGCCTTCGACGCCCGAACGGTACTCCTTGACGTGCTCGTGGGCCTCTGCGATCGTTTCAGCGGCCTCGTCGACGGCACTCGATTCGAGGTCGTGGAGCGCGTTCTGGATGCGGGCCAGTCGGCCGTGGTCGGGACCCTCGTCGGCCGTCGAGAGCCGGTCGAGCTGGTCGGCCAGGTCCGAGAGGCGTTCGCTGTCGTCGTCGTTGTCGGCGGACTGTGCTGCGTCGGCGAGCAGTTCGCTCGCGGTCGCGAGTTCTTCACGCGTCATACTCACCGCTACACACATCGCTGGAATAATCCTTCGGATCGACGGCGGTCGTTCCGTGCCGGACCGACCGTACGACTGCGTGCGGTCGGCCGGGGAAGCGGCGATCACTGTCCGTCTCACTTAGTCTCGCGCAGGCGGAGGACGCCACCGACGACGACCACTGTCGCACCGACCAGCGTGGCGTACACACCGACACCGGCCGTCGAGAATCCCGAGACGAGACCGATCCAGTGGCCGGCGACGACCGCGATCAGTGCACCGCCGCCGACCGCGGCCTGCCCACTGCGACGAGTCCCCTGTAGCACCGCGACCACCGCGAGCACGGCGAAGGCGACGAGGATCGCGAGGAAGCCGTTGGCTTCGAGGCCGGCGGTCGTCCCGCCTGCCGTGACCTGCCACGGGAGGAGGGTGCCGACGATCGAAACGAGCGCGCCAGCGAGGGCGGCATACTCCGGCAGTCCGAGGGACGTATCGTCGCTCATCCGTCCATCCACCTCGGTCTGGTCGGCACGTCGAAGCGGTCTGTAACCACGAGGCCGAGGCCGAACAGGGTTGCGACGGCGACGGGCACCCAGTTGCCGAAGTAGGCGTTGATCGACCCCCAGAGGATGACGAAACTCACCATGTCGTCGAGCATGAACGTACAGGAGCGAAGCCGATTACGGAGGTCGGCCCACTCGAAGCCAAAGTCCAGTGCGAGGACGGCCACCGTCGCCGACAGCACCCACCCCTCGTAGTTCGACCACGGCACGCCGTAGTACGCGCCCCCGCCGTAGTCCCAGAAGCCGAGCGCCACCGCGCCGGGATCGAGGACGAGATCGACGGCGAGGACGGTCGCGATCACCGCCGGCAGGCGGATCCACGCGCTGGCGGCCCGGTCGCCCAGCAACAGCGTACACAGCAGGTAGCTGTTGACCACCAGCGGGACGAAGAAGATCGGCAGGCCCAGTGGCACTTCGCCGGCCAGCATCGGCCCGAGCGAGACGCCGTAAGTAAACTCACCGTAGGGCCACCCGGTCGACAGTCCGACGAACTCGATGGCGTAGGCGTACAGCGTCAACAGCCCCAGCGAGATGGCCGCCCGGCGGTCGATCAGCGGTGCCAGCCCGGCCACGAGGGGCAGGCGCATCACGAACGTCCCCAGCAGGATCAAGAGCGGGTGAAAGACCAGCGGGTCGGGCAACCACGGCGGATTGACGGCACTCAGCGTGAGCAAGACGGCTCCCGTCACCGGAAACACGACAGCGATGGTGAACCGATTTTCGAGGACCAGATCGTCCAGTCGGTCGACGACACGCTCTCGCGTCGTCGTGGCGAGCAGGTCATCCATACAGCATCACCCAGAGGCCGACGAGCGTCATGCTCGTGCCGACGAGCGTGTTGATCGCGGGGTACCACCAGTAGGCCGCGTGGACGTCGACGCCGGCCAGCATGATACCGAACACGAGGACGGGGTAGAGACCCAGCAGCAGGCCAAAGACCCAGTGGACGAGTCCGAAGGTGACGGCGGCGGCGAGCCAGCAGGCCCCACAGTAGTAGTAGGTGCGGCGTTCACCGAGCCACGTCGCCGTCGTCTGGATGCCCGCCTCGCGGTCGGGTTCGATGTCGGGGATGGCAGAGAAGGTGTGCATCCCCATCGTCCAGAGCCACGCGCCGGCGATGGCAAGCGTCGGGGGGAGAGTGCCCTCGATGGTGGCGAAGGCGATCACTGCGGGGAGGATGTACAGCCCGTTCGACAGCGAGTCCAGCAACGGCGTCGTCTTGAAACGCGCCGGTGGAGCGCTGTACTCGACGGAGAGGACGGCCCAGACACCCATGGCTGCGAGTGCGCTCGTGGGCAAGAACGGGACAAAGGCCAGCACGAGCAGGCCGGAGAGTACGATCACGCCGAGCACGACGGGGTCGCGCTGGAAGCGGACTTCTTTCCCTGCGTCCTCGTCTTTCTTCGGGTTGTACTCGTCTACGTCGGCGTCGAAGGCGTCGTTGACGCCATAGAGGAAGACGTTCCCCGGCACCAGAAAGTACGCGAACAGGGCGATGGCGACCGGTGCGAACAGTTCGGCCGGCCCGTCGGCCGCGTAGGTCACGCCGACGATCACTGGACCGGCCAGATAGAACCAGAAGCGCGGCCGTGACAGTCGCAGGAGGTAGCCCACGCGGCTCTCCTCTGGCGGGAGGGCGGTCGCCAGTCGGTCGGTCAGTGCAGCGCTCATGCGCCTACTGCTGGTCCTCGATCAGTTCGTTCGCGGTGTGTTCGCCGCTGATCAGACACATCGGGACGCCGATGCCGGGCCGGGTAAAGGAGCCGGTGAAGTACAGGCCGTCGACGGCCGACGAGCGGTTCGGCGGCCGGAGCAAGGAGGTCTGGCGCAGTGTGTGGGCCAGTCCAAGCGCGGTCCCGCCGCTGGCGTTGTACCGGTCGGCGAAATCGGAGACGGCGAACTGCTCTTCGAACACGATCCGGTCGCGCAGATCGACGCCGGTGTTGTCGGCGATGTCGGCGAGGATCTTCTCGCGGTACTGGCCCCGGATTTCGTCGCCGTCGTGCAGATCGGGGGCGATGGGGACCAGCACGAAGAGATTGGTGTGGCCGTCGGGCGCGACGGTGTCGTCGGTCTTGGAGGGGACACAGAGGTAGTACGCCGGATCGTCAGGCCAGCGTGGCCGGTCGAAGATGGCGTCGAAGTGATCGTCCCACTCGTCGGGCAAGACGAGCGTGTGGTGGGCCAGTGGCTCTACGTCGCCCTCGATGCCGAGGTACATGAGATACGCAGAGGGCGCGAGCGTGCGGTCGTCCCAGTAGTCGTCGTCGTACTGGCGTTCGTGGTCGGGCAGGAGGTCGCGCTCGGCGTGGCCGTAGTCGGCGTTGACGACGACCTCGTCGGGTCGGAACACGTCGCCGTCGACGGACTCGACGTGGAAGCTATCCCGGCGCTTGGTGATCTCGTCGACCTCGCAGTCGGTGACGTACTCGACCCCCAGTTCCTCGCCCAGTTCGACGAAGGCGTCGACGACGACGCCGATGCCGCCCTCGCCCTCGTCGTTGGTCGGGTAGTAGACGCCGAGGTTGAAATCGACGTGGCTCATGATGTTGTACAGCGCGGGCGTGTTCGTCGGCGAGCCACCGAGGAACACGAGCGTGTACTGCATGATCTGCTGGAGCTTGGGGTGCTGGAAGTAGTCGGAGACGTGGCCTTGCATCGAGCCGATCAGCGAGAGACCCACGGGCGCGGCCCGCATCACGTCCAGATCGACCCAGTCGCGCAGGCGCGGCCGGTCCGTGTAGACGAAGTGTTCCATCGCCGTCTCGTAGTGTTCCTGACTCGTCGCCAGATACTCGTCGAAGGCCTCGCTCGCGCCGGGTTCGTACTGCTCGAACTTCGTGCGCATCTCCGCCAGATCGCCGGTCACGTCGAGCTGGTCGCCGTCCTTGAAGAAGATCCGGTAGTGGGGATCGAGCCGGTCGAGATCGTAGTAGTCGCTTGGCTCACGGTCGAAGTGAGCGAAGAATCGCTCGAACACGTCGGGCATCAGGTACCACGACGGTCCCATATCGAAGCGGAAGCCGTCTTCTGTCAGCCGACTCGCACGGCCGCCCAGCTGTTCGTTCTTTTCGACGACGGTCACGTCGGCCCCCGCGTCCGCGAGGAAGCACGCGGTCGAGAGGCCACCCACGCCGCCACCGACGACGACGATCTCGTCACCAGACAGGTCACTCATTAAGTGAACAGAAGGCGGCGTCGGTGTTAAATACGTCCCCAAACCTGTGGGGCTACGCGGCGGCCGTCGCGTCCGGCGCTCCGATCCGCACGCGCAGCACGACCACGATCACGGCGAAGGCGATTGCGAGCACCGGCAGCATCGACAGCGCGGTGCCGATCCCGAACTGGCTCGCCAGCACGCCGACGAGGGCCGGCGTGACAGAGAGGCCGAGATAGCTCGCGCCGGTGGCGATAGCGTTGACCGGACCGCTGTAGGTCGGGTGCGTGTCGACGCCGAAGGCCGAGATTGTCGGGAACAGGCCCGAGACAGTCGCCCCGGAGAACAGCACGGCGGCGACCAGCACGGTCGTCGAAGTCGTCGTGAAGGCGATATAGAGTGCGGGTGCAGTCAGCACGGAGAGACCGGCGACGAGCCACAGCGAATCGACGCGCTCGACGAGGACGCTGTAGACGGCTCTGCCGGGGATGTAGGTCGCCAGAAAGCCAGACAGCAGGAGGTTCGCCTGCGAGTCGGCGAGGAACTGGCCGGCGTAGTAGGGCAGCCACGTGAAGAACGTGCCCTCGATACTGCCACTCAACACGAGCGCAAGCGTCATGCCGGTCACGGGGGGGTCGCGAAGCAGTTCGAGGAATCGCGCTTTCGAGACCACCCGCTCGTTGCCCTCGATGGAGGGCTTTTCGGCGTGACTGAGCAGGACTGCGGCGGGGACGAACACCAGCGCCAGCAGGTAGAACACCCAGCGCCACTCCCCGACCGCGAGGACGGCGTTGACGAAGATGGGCGCGGCGGCCGCGCCGGTCGCCCACACGAGCGCGTAGAGATTGAAGATTCGACCGCGCTGGCCCGGGTAGAGGTGGCTGAGGATCGGGCGGTCGAGACCGCGGACCACGCCGTCGGCGCTGCCCTGCACGAACAGGAAGCCGAGAAAGAGGGGGTAGATCGGTGCCGCACCCATCACGAGGAAGGCGATGGCGGCGACGCCGAGCGCCCCGAGGACCGTTCGTCGAACGTTCAGTCGACCGGCGGCGATCCCCACCAGCAGGATTGCGACGATAAACCCGGCCGTTCCCGCGGGTGCGACCAGCCCAAGCAGCGCCTCGCCGACCTGATACTCCTCGCTGAGGCTCGGGATGATCGCCCCACGGACCTGCAATGCGAGCGCATCGCCGATGGTAAAGAGGAAGATCGCGACGGTCCACAGCCGACGTTGGTTCATAGCCAAGCAAGCGAACTCGTCGGTGAAAAGCCACCGATTTCGAAGAAGAATCTTGAACTAGATAACGAATCCTTCGAACCGGGGCAACGCGCTTTGGTCAGCAGTGCTTACGCGACGTATGGACGACGCGACGGTCGTGATCACTGGTGCGAGTCGCGGGATCGGTCGGGCGGTCGCCGAGCGCTTCGGTGACGCCGGTGCCCACGTGGTCTGCTGTGCGCGTGATCGGGCGGCGGTCGAATCGGTCGCCGAGACACTCCGGGGGGACGGCGTGTCCGTCACGGCCCTCCGTGCCGATGTCCGCGACGAGTTCGACGTGGAACGCCTGCTGCAACGGGCCGCCCGCGAGGGACCCATCGACGTGGTCGTCGCCAACGCCGGCGTCTACCACGGCGACCCGGGTGAGACACCACTCGCCGAGTCGTCGTACGCCGCGTTCGACGACCACCTGCGGACGAACGCTCGGGGCGTGTTCACGACGATCCGGGAGTCGCTGCCACATCTGGCTGACGACGGTCGGATCGTCGTCCCCGTCGGTCCCTTCGGCGAGCGAACGCCACCGGGCTACGGCGGCTATGGCGTCTCGAAGGCGGCCGCCGACGCCGTTGCCCGGACGTTCGCCGCGGAAATCGATGTGCCGGTCGCACGCGTCGATCCCGGCCAGACCGCGACGGCCCTGACCGGCGAGGCGGGTCACGACCCCGGTGAGGCCGCCGAACTCTGTTACTGGGCTGCGACGGCACTCGACGACGAGGAACTCGACAGCGTCGTGACGCGGGCAGACTGGCGACGCGCGACGCGCTGACCGGCACCGAACCGTGGTCGACGGATCGATGATGTTATGAACTACAAGTCTGTGTTTAATAACATGGCTGCAAACGAATCATCTCATTTCACAATGCCGGGGCAACGCGTCTCCGTGGCCGGACTCGTCGGTATCGCGATCCTCGTGGGGCTGTCGGTGCTCGCGGTGCTGTTCGACGCGGGGAAGGTGTTCGTCATCTCGTGGGTCGCGTTCGCCGCGATGGCGGTGGGGGCGTGGCTCGGTGGCCGGACCGAAGCGACCAATCCCTACCGACTGGTCTGGGGCTACGGGCTGGCGAGCGGCGCGATGATCACGAGCGCGGCGATGTTCCTGCTCCCGCAGGCGATGGGGCTGGGACAGGCTGCCGGATCGCCGCGACTGGGCGGGATCGGCGTCGCCGCCGGTATCGCCGTGGGCTACAGCGCTCACACCATCGCCCATCGACTGACCCACATCGACACGACGTTCGACGTGACGACCCTGGAGATCACGGCCCACGCGCTCTCTGCGGGGCTGATCATCGGGCTGGTCTACGCCTCGATGCCGGGGCTGGGACTCCTGCTCGGTCTCGCCATCGTCTCGCACAAGGGACCGGCCGGTTACGCCGCCGCGCGTCGCCTCTCGCGGGCGGACAAGTCCGTCACGTCGCTCTTGCTCCCGGCCGCGGGCGTCGGGCTGACGGCCATCCCGATGGCGCTCGTGACGGTGCCCGAGGCTCCGGCGATCAACGCCGTCGTCTTCGGCTTCGCCGCGGGTATCTTCCTTCACGTCGCGATGGACTTCCTGCCCAAGTGTGAATCCGGCAGTGAGATCGACGAGGTCGTCCAGCTACAGGAGGGTGCACACCACCTGTTGGACGAACTCAGGACCCACGCCGTCGCCTCGACGGCGGTCGGCGTCCTCGCCGTGGTCGCCGCGTGGCTGCTCGTCTAGACGGGTGCCGACGCTCGCTACTCCGTCTCGACGTTTTTGATGAACAGGCCGGCGATCTGCTCGTCCACGATTGTCACCTGCAGGGCGTAGTGGCCGTTCTCACAGTCGACACGGGCGAAGACGGCGTCTGTGTCCTCGTTCGATTTCAGTCCCCACGCGCTGATCTCCTCGTAGGCCCCGAGGTCGCCGACGGTCTCGTCCCAGACACTCTCGATGCGATCGGCCGACATACCGTCGCGCATCTCGTCGGTGAACGGCTCTCTGGCGGCCTCGTACTCGCCGTCGTGAACGCGCTCGACGAACGTCCGCGCGACGGCCTTCTGCTCGTCCGTCGGCTCACCGTCGGGGAACGTAAAGCCCTGTTCGAGCGCGCTACACCCTGCGAGGACCGTGACGCCGGTGGCGAGGAACCCACGCCGCGTCCAGCGGATCGTATCGTGGTACATCTGTCTCGTTCGTTCCTTCGTCTCGGTCGGACACAAAAGGGCCGGCACGGTCGCAGGTTGTGCGACTGTGCCGGCGGGCCGTCACTCGGGATCGACCCATAGCCCGTAGAGGATACTGCACATGCCGACGATCTCGCTGGCCTGCGTGAGGCCCCCGACGATGATCTCGCCGACGGGCAACAGCAAAAAGAGCACGCCCAGTAGCCCGGGGACACCCATCAGGAGGACGAACCCGACCGCGACGTACAGCATCGGCTTGCTCCGGTGGTTCCGGTAGCCACGATAGGCGATGTAGCTGATCGCCAGTCCGATGGCGACGGTGACGTAGTCACTCAGGAACAGGACGAGTTCGACCGGCGAGAGCAATCGTAGCTGACCCAGCACGCTACATCTCCTCCACGAGTCGCGTGAAGCGCCCGGTCATACTCTCCTCGCGGGTCACGTTTACCTCGAAGCCGTCGTCGGTCGCGTCGATCACGATCCGATCCAGCGCCGCGGTGAACTCCTCGTAGTGGTGTCCCTCCTCGTCCGGTCGGGTCCGGGCCTCGATCAGGTCGTGTTCGCGCAGGTCCTCGATGCGCCGGTAGATCGTACTCGGCGAGACGCCACAGCGGTCGCTCAAGGTCTCGGCTGACATGGGTTGGGTCCGTGTTTCACGCAGGATCTGGCGCGCCGTCTCGTCTGCCAGCACCTCGGCGACGGCGGCCACGTCTGGATCCTCGCTCACTATCCGTGTCTGTCTGCCCGGACTATTAAGGCTGTACCGCAGTCGCAGTGTCTGCGACGCTGCTCGCAGTTATACCCGTCCGGCCTGCGTCGGTCGTCGTATGGCCTCGCTGACCGATACGAACCGTCGTCGTATCATCGTCTTCGTCGCCATCGCGTACGGTATCGCCGCCCTCACCGGTGCGGTGCTGTACGCGACCGGCGGCCTCCAGAACAGTCCCGAGGTCGTCGCAGGCGTCACGCTCGCGACAGTCCTGCTTCCGACCGTCTACATGTTCTCGCCGGCGGTCGCCAACGTCGCGACCCGCCTGCTGACCGGCGAGGGCTGGACAGACCTGCGCCTGCGGCCGGATCTGCGCGGACGCTGGCAGTCCTACGTCGCCGCGTGGCTCGGGACGATCGTCCTGATCGGGGCCGGCTTCGGTCTCTATCTTGCCCTCCAGCGGGCGGGACTCGTCACGGCAGCGAGCACCGGTCCCGACGTGACGACCGTCGCCATCGTCCTCTCTCTCACGGCCGGACCGGCGATCAACACGCTCGTGGCCGTCGGCGAGGAGTTCGGCTGGCGCGCGTACCTCCTGCAGAAACTCGAACCGCTGGGCGTTCGCCGGGCGCTCGTCGCCCACGGCGTGATCTGGGGCGTCTGGCACTGGCCGGTGATCGCGATGGGATACAACTACGGCTTTGGCTACCCGCTGGCACCGTGGAGCGGGCTGGCGATGATGACCGTCGCGACCGTCTGCATCGGGACCGTCATCGGTGCCATCGCGCTGTGGGCCGACAGTGTCTGGCCCGCCGCCCTCGCCCACGGCACGCTCAACGCCGTCGGCAGCCTCGGGGTCCTGCTCTCGGGCGTCGGTCTCGTCGGCGCGGCCCCGATCGCACTCGTGGGCGTCGTCCCGTGGGCCGTCGTCGCGGCTGCGGTGCTGATCCGTGCCGGGGGCGAGACGACGACCCGGCGCGTCACCGACGCGGACACCGCCTGAGACGGGTCGGATCGATCCAGCGGTGTGGGTCCGACGGTCGGCGATCCACAGCGCCACCACACCGTCGCCCTACAGTTGTCGGTACGTCTCTGGATCGTCGAGGTCCCAGAGGAGCGCGGGCAGGAAGGCGTCGAGGTGCTCGATCACTCGGCGTTCCGAGACGTTCAGTCCTTCGCAGTGCTCGTGGGCCGTGTCCCTGATCGAGACGTGGATGTCCCCGCCGTCCCGTCCCGTCGCCGTCCCGTCCTCGACAGTGACGTGCAGCGGGAACACCGAACAGCGCGCGGGCTTCCACTCGTGTTCGGCATGCAGCGCACAGAGTCCGTCCTCCCGCAGGAAGAAACAGGCCTTCCCCTCCTCGTCGACGTGGTCGTCACGGGCTTTCTCCTCCTGTCGGACGAAGTCCTGCCCGCGGAACTGCGTCGTCGACTCGTTGAGGTTCTCGCGGGCCGCAAGCTCCAGCAGGTCCTTCTCGTACAGCAAGACGCCGTGGTGACAGCACCACGTACACTCCTCGACGCACTCGAAGGTCAGGTCGGGATCGAAGTCGATCACGGCCTCCTTGCCGGGGTAGACCTCGACCGTGTGGGGCGTCGTCGACACTGTCCGGGCTTGGCGGCGCGCGGGCAAAAGGCCGACGGGTCGATGTCGCTCTCGATCTGACGGGATCGGGCTAGCTCGGCGCCTGGTTCCGAACCACCGCACCGTCGACGACGATCTGTGATCCATCCGCTGTGCGTTCGAACGTCACGTCCCACCCCTGTGCCCGCGCCAGCGTTCGGATCTTCGGCAGTGCCAGTCCGTCCGTCGTACCGGTCAGCCCACCGGTGTACTCGAAGAGCTGGTCGTCGTCGAGCAGTTCGGGCGGCCGCCAGTCCGTCTGGACGGTAAGCCCATCGCCGTGCGTGGTGAGTCGCATCTCCGTCCCGCCGTTGTGCTCCAGAAAGTCGAGGAGAGTGACCAGTAGCTCGTGAAGCCGGGTCCGGTCGGCTTCGATCGTCGCGTCGTCGACGACGGTGACCGCCAGCGCTGCCGCGTCGGCCGTCTGCTGTGCGTCCGCGACGACGGCGTCGAGAGGGACCCACTCCACCTCGTCGACGGTCTGGCCGTACTGGGCGAGCGTCGAGAGGCCATCGACGACCGTCACCATCTCGTCGGCGCGCTGTGACACCGTCCCCAGTCGCTCGCGGGCCTCGCCGACGTTGCCCGACTCCAGTGCGTCCCCCGCAGCCGTGACCCGACCGCCGACGACCTGCAGGGAGTTCAGGAGTTCGTGTCTGATCCCCGCCGAAAAGTCCTCCAGTTGCTCGTTGTGTCGCTGTAGCTCCCGGCGCTGGTGTTCGAGCCGGGTCACGTCGACGAACACCAGCATTCGGTCGATAGACGACTGGGCCGTCGTCAGCGGACTCCCGTTCACGAGATAGTATCGCGTCTCCTCGCCGTCGAGCGCCAGAATCTCCTGGCTGTCCGGTGGACCATCGAGTGGCGTCGCCGCCGCGATGGGCTGGCCGACGCTCCCTGAGAGGTCGGGAAAGAGTTCGCGGGCCGCGTCGTTGTACTCCCTGATGCGACCGTCACCATCGAGGAAGACCACCGGCTCGGGTATGTTCCCGGTCAACTGCACCGCGAGGAATCGATCCCTGACGACGAACAGGACGCCGACAGCGAACGCTGCGACGCCCAGTGGCGCGTAGATGATGTCGATCACCGCTGCCGACTCGAAGGCGATCAGGTCCAGCGTGACCGGGAGCGCCGTCAGCCCGGTCAGCGCCGCCAGCGAGCGCGTGTCGTAGCCCGCCTCGACGAACGCCTCGAACAGCATGAACATCCCGATCGCGGCGAGGACGTACGCCAGCCCCGTCGCGATCCAGTGGGCCGGCCCGTGGACGATCGCCAGATGGGGGAACGGTGTCCCGACCATCATCGCCCTGAAGTACTGCTCGTGGAAGGGATTGGTTAGCTTGATCCCGACGACGATGCCGTACAGCACCAGCCCCGCGTACTGGTAGGGTCGCCGCCGATGATACTGCCGGTCGGTGTACGCCGAGCAAAAGTACAGCCACGCGAACACGGTGCCAAAGCCGACGACCAGTCCGATCGTGTACCATAGCTCTTTGAGCGGCCGTGTCGGCGTGTAGAGCACGCCGAGGTAGGTCACAGCCCACAGTCCCGACGCCAGCAGGAGTGCGACAAGCCCGTCTCTGGTCGCCCGATCCTCGACGTGCCACGCTCTGGCGAGACTCCCGAGACAGGCCAGCGCCGCCACCGCAAAAAAGAGACCGTAGCCGGCTCTCAACGAGAGTTGCAACGAAACTGCCATTCAGTCGTTGACTCCTCAGTCAGGTTCGGATATATACCTGCGGGTCCAATATCAGAAGGTAATAACCGCAGGACAGTTGCTGGAAGCTACCCGGACGACGTATCGTCGCCGTGGTGCCGGTCGACCCCACACCGTCGTGCGGTCGATCCGGGACGGATCGACAATACTCCGTCTCAGTTGTAGCCCCGCCAGCGCTTGCCACACTCCTGACACTTGAAGAAGCGTGTCGGTGGCTCGTCGGCAGAGCCGGTCTGTTTGATCGTGTACCACGCCTTGCCGTGACCGCACTGTTCGCAAGTCACGTCCTCGGCCGTCGGTTTCCCTTCGAAGTTCGCGCCTTCCTCGGTCTCGATCACGTCGTCGTCGCTCTGCTCGTCGGTGCTGACGAACGCGGCGGCCCGGTCGGTGTCCTTGGCGACGCGTTCGCCACAGGACTTGCAGACCATCTCGTCGCCGTCTGCGTGCATCATCGAACCGCAGTCGTCGCAAAACTGCATGTTGGCTCGACGTACTCACCTCGGACTCATATATACCCGTGTTCGACGCTGGATACTGGTCCGCGACAACGGCGATGCTCGTGACCGAGACCCACCGGAAAGTCAGGTCCCGTTTAGCTCCGTCCGCGTCGTTCGTCCAGTGTCACGACACGGTCGGCCCACGCTTTCAGCTCTCTCAGTGCGGCCCGTTCGTGTTTCGACACCGGATCGTCGGTGCCGAGTTCGTCGCTCTCGAAGGCGTTGGCGACCACGAGCGTCGCCCCCTCACAGTACCGCCGCAGTGCGTCGATGTCGCCGTCGGCCTGAAAGGGGATGGTGGCGTCGTTGACGAAGACGGCCGTCGGGTCGGCGGGTGCGGCGGCAAAGAGGTCACGAGCGCGCTCGGCGTTGTCGCGGGCAAGCGCCAGCGCCTCCTCGTCGTCGCCACCTTCCGAGCGCGGCGCGTGGGCGTCCAGCACGCCGGCAAAGACCGTGTCGGGAACGGTCGTCTCCCGGTCGAGACGGCCACCGATGATCCGCCCGTCGCGTTCGACCTCGGGGGCGAAATCGAGGACGACGACGCCGTCGGGACCGTGACTGTCGAGCCACTCCGCAAGTGCCGCGGCAGTCTCGGTGGTCTTGCCGACGTTCGAGGGGCCGACGACGAGCGTCCGGCCGGTGTCCAGTGCCATCAGGCCAGCAGTTCCTCGCGGGCGTACTTCCCACCCAGTGTGAGCGTCGCCAGCGCGATAGCGACGGAGAACGCGAGGACGAACCACGCCAGCGGGCTGATCGCGCCGAGGACGACCGTTCCGTTCTCGCCGACGGCGGGCGCGACCTGTCCCCGGACGAAGTTCGCGGCGAGCGTGCCAGTGACGACCAGCAGTGCGACGCCACCGAGGTTGGCAAGCAGCGAGTTCCCGCGCGTAACGGCGTCGGTGTTGAGCAGGTAGAGCACGATGGCAACGGCGAACGGCGTTCCGACCGTGCCGACTGCGAGGATCAGGAGGAGCTGTCCGAGGACGCTCCCGGGGATGAACGCGCCGGGGATCGACAGCAGGGCGACGCCGACCAGCAGCGCGCGGTAGCGGTTGTCGCGCACGTCCGTCTCCCAGCCGAGTTTGTCGGCGACGAGGAAGGCGGGTACGATGGTGTTGCCCCCGAGCGTCGACACCGCCGCGCCGGCCAGCCCGATCAGGAAGAGCCACTGGGCGCTGTCGCCCGCGATGGGACCGAGCGCCTGCGCCGCGCCGATGGTCGTCGCGGTGTCACCCGGCGCGAGGACGCTGGCGGCGACGAGGAAGATGGCGAGGCTGTACACGCCGAAGACGGCGAGCATCGTGGTCCCGATGTCGAACGTCGCCAGATCGTAGTCGCGCTCGGTCCAGCCACGGGCACGCATCGTGTAGGAATGCATCGTGATCAGCGAGATGTGGACCGCGCCGCCGACGACGCCGGCGGCGGCGACCGCGCTCCCCTCCGGCAGCGACGGCACGAGACCGCCTGCGGCCGCACCGGCGTCGATGGGGACGACGAACAGCGAGGCGACGAAGGTCACGACGACCAGCGACACCAGCACCTTCGCGCCGACTTCGAGGAAGCGGTACCCGCGCCCGGCCAGCCCGACTGCCAGAATCACGCCCCAGACGCCACCCCAGATGCGTGCGTCGACGCCGGTCATCGTCGCCGAGACGCCGGCGACGGTCTTCATGATGACCAACTGGGCGACACCGGAGGCGAGCACCGCGTCGGCGACGAGGAGCCATGCCCACGTCTCCCCGAGGTAGTCCTCGACGACGCCGACGATCCCTCGCTCGGTCAGCAGGCCGAGTCGCATCGAGAGATACTGTGACACCGTGCCCGCACCTGCCGAGAGGACCACGACCCACAGCAGCGCGTAGCCGAAACTGGCCCCCGCACCCAGCAGTGCTGCCATCGACGCCGGCCCGGCGGCGATCGCACCGGCGACCCACGCCGGCCCCATCTCACTCAGATACGAACGCACTGTACTCGTGCCGAACCCGGACAGTTCGGTCGTCTCGTTACTCATTGCCTCCACGTAGACGTTCCAGCGTAAAAGACTACTGAACTGCGTTGTACCACTGGCTTATGTCTTCTAGCCGCCATGTGGCCGAAGTGGCCGGGCGGCCGCCGAAGAACTGCGCGACGGCGGCGGGATCAGTCGGCTGTCTCTCCGCCGTCGGTCGCTTCGTCGAGCCGACCGATCTCCGCGGACAGTCGGTCGTGGTCGTAGGTCGACGGCGAGAGGCGGGCAGCGGCGACGGTGAGACCGGCCGAGACGACGAACGCGCCGCCGAAGGCAGTCAGATAGAGTGGGTCGGGGGCCGGCAGGAGACCGCCGACGACGGGAACGGACCGCAGGAGTCCCGCGAAGTCGGGGAAGTAGGCCAGGCCGACGGTCAGCCCGCCGAGACTACTCATCAGCGCACCCAGTCCCGTCAGGCGGTCCGAGTAGAGACCGTACAGCAGCGGGACGGCGACGGCCGCCCCGAGCAGGTCAGCGAGGAAGAACAGGCGGAGGACACTCCGGGCGCGCAGACTGACGTAGATCGCGGCGACGGCGACGACGACCGTCAGGAGCCGGGCACCCAGCCGCAGGGTGCGGTCGTCCGGGTCGGTAAGCAGTCGGGGGAGATCGGCGGTGACGACGCTGGCGAGTGCGTTGAACAGCGTGTCGACGGAACTCATCACGAGCAACAGTGCCAGCAGGACGACCGCGAGCACCAGCCACTCGGGGAACGCCGACTGCAGGAGGACGAAGAAGGCCACGTCGGCGTTGTACGCCGAACTCGTCACGTCGGTCACGACCTCGGCACTGCCGACCGCGACGACGCCGAACAGGGCGGCGGCGAAGACGATCAGGCCGTTGTAGAGGCTGGCTCGCCGGAACCCCTGTCGGACGGTCGCCTCGCTGTCGGCGGCGTAGATGCGCTGCCACCACGTCTGATTGATCAGTTCGGCCCCGAGGATGGCGAAGGCGAGTCCGAGACCGAACTGGAGTCCCGGCAGGTAGCCCGGATCGAGCAGCGTCGGGTTCGCCGCGGCGACGTTGGCGTGAATCTCCGCTGGCCCGCCGAGTGCGAGGACTGTGCCGACGACCGCGAGGAGCAGGAGCGGCGCGACGAGGACGGCCTGCACGGTGTCGGTCAGCATCGACGCTCGCAGGCCGCCGTAGCTGGTGTACAGCAGGACGAACCCACCGACCAGCACGGCCGTCTGCCACTGGGGGACGCCGGCGACAAGGGAGAGTGCGCCGGCGATACCGGTCAGCTCCGCGGCGACGAAGACGAACATGTAGAGACAGCTCACCACCAGCACGAAGGCGTACATCGCAGAGCCGTAGCGGGCGTGGGCGTACTCCGTCAGCGAGTGCCCGCTCGGGATCACCTGTCGGATGCGCGGGCCGAGTCTCGCGTAGACGAGCATCGGCACCGCCTCGCCGATGGCGTAGCCGATGACGGCGGCGATGCCGAAACTCGCCCCCGCTTCGGGTGCGGCCAGTAAGATCCAGACGCCCATCACCGAGGCGACCAGCGTCGCGGTCGTCCGGCGTGACCCGGCCGAGTTGCGCGCCGTCAGCAGGTCCTCGACGCTGCCGACGGCGTCCCGCGAGTACCACAGACCGACGGCGGTGACGGTCACGAGCGTGGCGACGGTGAGCGCGAGCGCGACGGTGGCACTCACCACTGGCCCGCACCTCCGTTCGGGATCGGCCCGTCGCCGGTCTCCGCCGCGTACGCACTCTCGAAGAAGGCGACTTCGAGTTCGACAGTCCGGCAAAAGAGCCGTTCGAGCCGGCGCTGCCGGGACTGGGCGGCGGCCGCCCCCTCGCGGTCCAGCTCGTCACGGAGCCACTCGACAAACGCGTCGAAGGCGGGGTTGTCGTGGAGGTCGATCCACTCGGCGAGATAGAACCGCTCGGGGCGTGTCGGCGGGTCGGCCGCCCACGACCGATAGATCCACTCCGCGGGGACGAGGACCGCGAGCGTCTCGGCGTAGCCGCCTTCGTGGGCGACGCGGCCGAGCAAGTCCTGCAACGCCCGCGTCGTCGGCGTCAGATCGGGGTCGATCCGGGTGGCTTCGTCGACGCCCAGCGCGTCGAACGCGCGCTCGAAGTAGTCGTTCTCTTCGTCGGTGAGCGTCCCGAGGAACTCGGCCAGCCGACCCTTTGCGGCCATCGACGGGGCGTCCCCGAGCGCGTGGCCGAAGGTGCCCACCAGCGCGTCGAGGAAGGCGTAGTCCTGCACGAGATAGCGCTCGAAGACGGCGTCGTCGAGAGTGTCGGCCCGGAGCTGTTCGGTGAACCGATGGTCGACGGCCGCCGTCCAGTCGGGGTCGGCACGCTCGCGACACCAGTCGGTAAAACGGGCGTCCGCCCGGTCGGCGGCGTACTCGGCGAACCGCTCGGGCGGGCGCTCCGCGTTCGCGTCGTCGCTCATACCGACCACTCCTCCTGTCGCCACGCGGCGTCCCAGAAGCGGTACTCGTAGCGCGCGGAGGTACGGAACAGGTCACGGTAGCGTTCGCGGTCGGTCGCCGTCGCGTCGGCCCACACGTCGTCCATGAGGTCCTTGCACCACTCGGTCAGTTCGGTAAACTCCGCGCCGGCGTAGGTGTCGATCCACTCGGCGTAGCCCTCGTGGTCGGGCCGACCGCGTTCGGCCAGTCGCGTGCCGGTGACGTTGAATCCCCACATGCAGGGCAACAGCGCGGCGACGAGGTCGCCGAACGTCCCGGTCGCGGCGGTGCCCACGAGGAAGTCGGTGTATGCCTGCGTCGTGGGCGACGGCTCGGTCGCTTCGAGTTCGGCCTCGGTGATCCCGAAGTCGGCCGCGTACTCCCGGTGGAGGTCCATCTCGGTGTTGATCGTCGACGCCAGCAGTTCGGCGAAGGTCCCCATCCGGTCGAGATCGGGTGCCGATGCCGCGCCGTGTGCGAACACCCGCGCGTACTCGATCAGGTAGACGTAGTCCTGGCGGACCCAGTAGCGAAACGGCGCTTCGTCCAGCGTCCCCTCCCCGAGTTGTGTCACCATCGGATGATCGAGGATCGCCTCCCAGATCGGATCGCCGATTGCCGCGAGTTCGTCGGTGCCGGTCATGCTTGCCCGTGTCGTCGCGCCGGCCTTATAACCTTCTAATATTATCAGTTTATCGGTACGCCGCGCCCACACGACTTTTAGCCACCCTCGGCGAACGGACGGCCATGTCGCTGGTCTTGCCGAGCGAGATCGTCGTCGAGGAGGTCCTGCCGACGGTCCGCACGATGCTCGCACGCGAACTCGCCGCCGAGGGGCTGACACAGCAGGCCGTCGCGGACCACCTCGGGGTGACACAGGCCGCGGTGAGTGCCTACCTCAACGACGACACGGCGCCGACGGGGCCGGTGGCCGACGACTCGCGCACGCAGGCGGCCGTCGAGCGCATCGCCGCGGGACTCGCGGGCGACCGGATGGACGGCTACGACGCGCTGGCGGAACTGCTCGACCTGATCGCCGCCTTCGAGGACCGCGGGCCGATCTGTGAACTCCACGAGGACGCGATGCCGGCCCTGCAGGGGCTTGGCTGTGACCTGTGCGTTCGTGGCGACGACCCCGCGCTCGCGGCCGAACGTGAGGCGCTGGCGACGGTCCGGCGGGCCGCGCGACTGCTGGCGACGGCCGACGGGATCGCCGCGGTGATCCCGAACGTCGGGACGAACCTCGGGACGGCACTGCCCGACGCGACCGACGCGACCGACGTGGCCGCGATCCCCGGGCGTCTCCACGCGATGCGCGGGCGCGTCGAAGTCCCGTCCGATCCGGCGTTCGGTGCCTCCAGCAACGTCGCGACGATGATTCTGGCCGCCCGCGCCGTCGATCCGACGGTCGGCGGCGCGCTCAATCTCACGACTGACGAGGCGCTGCTGGACGCCGCCCGCGAGCGTGGAATCGAGCCGCTGCGCTTCGACGCGGATTACGACGACCGGGCAGCGCGCCTGCGCGAACGCTTCGACGAACGCGGTGACGTTCCCCGAGTCGTCTACCACGAGGGTGCCTTCGGCATCGAGCCGATCACGTACGTCTTCGGCGAGACTGCGGAAGCGGCCGCACGGCTGGCGGTCGCACTCGTCGACGACGCAGAACTGTAGTGACCTTACTCCAGTTCTTTCCGCCGGGCGACGACCGGACAGTCACGCAGCCGTACCCGTTCCATGTCGAGATACTCGATGATCTCGGCGGTGTCGTGCGTGCAGTGGGCGTCTGGCGGTTCGGCGAAGAACTCACACTGCTCGCAGAAGGCGTGTTTCGACACCGCGGCGTAGCGGTCGTCGTCGGGGACGACCGACCCGTCCCCGGCGTCGCCGTCGTCGGTGATCGTCTCCCAGACCTCGTCGTCGTCGACACTGCCCACGTCGACGCGCTCGAAGACATTGTCGGCATCGCCAAACGGGTCGCCGGTCCGCTCGTCCATGTCGGCGAAGGGATCGGGCTGGTCGATGTCGCTCTCCCGTTCGCCAGCCGTCACGTCGTCGGCGACGGTCGGACGCTCTCCCTCGGCCGCATCTGGCTCGAAGTCGGCAAAGGGGTCCGGTCGGGACTCGTCACCGGAATCGGTTGTCTCGTCCGTCTCTTCGCCGTCGCCAAGTCGCTCGAACGGGTCGCCCTCGCGGTCGACATCGCCAAGTCGCTCGAACGGGTCGTCGGCGTCGTCGGTCATTCGGAGTCACCAGCTTCGAGTTCCGACGCGGTCACGAGTCGTGCCTTCGACCGGAACAGGCCGCCCTCGGGGCGCACATCCGTGACGGCGGCGGTACAGTGTGGGCACTCTGGGTCGGTCAACAGCCCGATCTCGACAGACTCACTGCACTTCTCACAGCGTGCCGACGTGATCCCTTCCTGTGCGGCAGCGCGCTTGATACGGGCGACGGCGCGCTCGTTGCTGTCTCGCCCACGGCTGTCGTCGCGCAGGTCGCTGACGACCCACGCGACACGTTTGAGTTTGTCCTCGGTGTCGTCGAGCCGTCCCAGTACGTCCGTGACCGTCTCGTCGGTGTCGTCGATGGCGTCGTCGAGGTCGTCGAGTTCGTCCCGAACGGTCAGCAGATCCGTGCCGATCTCCTCGATCTCGGCGTCGAGTTCGTCCAGCCGATCCAGTTCCGGGTGGCTGTGGTCTCGCGGCGCTTTCGTGTCTGTCTCGCGCTTGAGCTGGATGACGCGCTCGCGAACGTCCTCGATCTTGCCCTGAAACTCGGATTCGACGCGTTCGACGTCGTCTTCGATCCCGTCGGTCTTTGCCGTGAGACGCTCGTCGAGACGGCTCTCGACTGCGTCGGCGATGCTCGGCAGTTTGTCCGCCATCGCCGCGTCGACCGCATCGGCCAGTCGCTCGTCGACGATCCGTTCGACCCGCTCGTCGAGGGCCGTCTCGACCTCCTGGGTCACCACACGCGTCACTCGGTTCTCGATCTCGTCGTCGAGGCGGTCGGGCAGTTCGGATTCGAGGCGGTCGGCGACCACTGCCCGGGTGGCCTTCGTCGCCTCAGTGGCGACGGTCTGTTCGACGGTCTCCTGAATCTCCTCGACGGCGGTCTCGTCGAGTGTCTCGGTCGCGTGGTAGGTCTCCAGCAGTCGGCGGATGACCTCGTCTCGGCTCGTGTCGCTTCGTTCGGCCTGTTCGTCGAGCCACTCGTCGAGTTCCGCTGAGAGATCGACCGAAACGGACTGCTCTTCACGCGACTCAGTCCCCATTGTCAACCGGTATCGTAACCAGACAGTTAAGCGTTTGCCGCCGATTTCAGCCGGTGATAGAGCGATCCGGCGGTGACTGCGCCGACCGCTGGACGGTCACTGCGGGGGTCACCGGATCTTGCGCACGTCGCTGATGTCGAAGCCGCCATCGCCGATCTCGGTCTCGAATCTGACGATGTTCTCGGCTTCGATCTGTGAGAGGACGCCCCGGAATTGCGAGACGACGAGGGTACGAGCACGCGTCGATCCGCCGGACTCCCACTCGAAACGCATCGATCCGGTCGTCGCGTCGGTCAACTGTGCGTATCGCGTCGAGGACACCGTCTCGTGGTTCAGGTGGACGAGGATGAGACCGTCCCACTGGTGGGCTGCCTTCGTCAGGCCCTGCACGAGATAGCTGATGTCCGACCACTCGAGGTCGTCGCCGACGGCGCTGACGAGGTCCGACAGCGAGTCGATGACGACGAGGTTGCCGGGTGCGATCTCGCTGAGTTTCGTCCCCAGTGCCTCCAGCAGCCCCATGCGCTCGTGGCGCTTGCGCAGGTCAGTGATGCTGTGGGTCGCGTCGGCGTACCAGTTTCGTGGGACCGGACTCATGTGGAAGTAGCGCTCGGCCATCTCGTGGAACTGGATGCTCTCGAAGCCCTGTTCGACGATCTCGGAGTCCATCGCCAGTGCCATCTCGTCGATCAGGTTCTCTTTCGAGGCGGTAAAGGAGATGTAGTGGACCTCTTCGGGGTCGATGGCGTCGTTCGCGCTCGTCCCGTAGTAGAGATCGTATAGCTCGTCGTTGTCCCCGACTGCCAGTCCGTTGATCAGCGCACTCGTGTACATAAACTCCCGTGAGCCAGCCCCCGACTCCCCGGCGACCAGCACGACGCTCCCCGTCGGTGCGCCCCCCTTGATCGTGGTATCGAGTTGTCGCACGCCAAACGGGATGCGATCCATACCGTCACTGTCCCGCCACCGCGCTTAATGATTGTCCCGCAGTTATCGCGACCGATTATCGCGTGTCTCCCGCATAGCCACGGCTCCGCGGTGGCAATCGACTCACCGTGGCCGATCACCCGAGCGTCGGGCCGTCCGTGATCGTCGCGCCCTCGTTACGCGGTCGCGCGACCCGAACGTCGGCACTGACCGCGAGGTCGGAGAGCGCCATCTCGACGCTGGTCCGGGCGGTGTCGACGTCGGCCGTCGTCGTCAGCCCCCAGACAGCGGGTCCCCAGGAGGACTGGCCCGCACCGGAAATCGTCGGCTGCTGGGCCAGTCGCTCGACGATGGGGCCGGCCGGCGGGCGATAGACGCCACCCTGTTCGTCGGCGTACCACGCACCGTTCAGCCGCCCGAGGCGGGCCGCGGCGGTGCCAAAGCGGCGGTGATCGCCCTCCGCAGCGGCCGGCAAGAGCGTCCGGGTCAGTGTCGCCGCGATGTCGTCGGCGATCCCTGGGTCAGCCCGTTCGACGGCCTGACGCATGTGGGCGTCCTCCTCGGCACCGCTCGCGCCCGGTTCCGTTTCGGGCACGACCAGCAAGAAGCGCCAGTCTTCGGGCACCTCGTGGCGGGCGATCACCGGCGGGACGGTCCAGTCGCCGTTCGCGGGCGGTTCGGACGTGAATCGCTCAGTCGGGTGGCCCCCGTCGACGACGAAACCGCCCGACTCGAAGGTGGCGACGCCGATGCCGCTACGGCCGCCACGGCCCAGGTCCGGTGCGACTTCACGCGGGTCGACCTCCCGGTCGTAGGCTCTGGCGACCGCGACGAGGGCGGCCAGTGCGAGCTGTGTGCCACTGCCAAAGCCGACGTGTCTGGGCAGGCGCTCTCTGATCGAGACCCGCGCCCCGTCGACGCCGAGGGTCGCGACCGCCCGGCGGACGTACGACTGGGCCTCGCCGTCGTCACACTCGATCCCCTCGGCCGGCTGTGCATCCAGCACCAGCTGTGGCTCGTCGAGTGCGATCCCGACCCCGCCGTACAGCCGTTCGTTGGCGAGCGCGAGATTCTGAAAGCCAAAGTGGAGTCGCGCCGCCGTCGTGACCGTCACCATACGTCGCGTTCGTGCTCCCGCGAAATGAAGGGTCCGGCTCTGGGACGGGTGTGATCGACGAACACGGTAGTCCGTGCGTTTAAGATGCCGCGTCGCCCACCTGCGAGCATGAGCAAGCAGGGACAGCAGGAGGCCCCGGACGCCGAGAAGGACCCGGACCTCCCGAGCACCGACGTGACGGAGGGCTACGAGAAGGCACCACACCGCGCGATGTTCCGGGCGATGGGCTACGACGACGAGGACCTCTCCTCGCCGATGGTCGGCGTCGCCAACCCCGCAGCCGACATCACGCCGTGTAACGTTCACCTCGACGACCTCGCAGAGGCTGCCTACGACGGCATCGACGAGGCCGAGGGCATGCCCATCGAGTTCGGTACGATCACCATCTCCGACGCCATCTCGATGGGGACGGAGGGGATGAAGGCGTCGCTGATCTCCCGGGAGATCATCGCCGACTCCGTCGAACTCGTCAGTTTCGGCGAGCGCATGGACGGACTGGTGACGATCGGTGGCTGTGACAAGAACATGCCCGGCATGATGATGGCCTCGATCCGTACGGACCTGCCCAGCGTCTTCCTCTACGGTGGCTCGATCATGCCCGGCGAACACGACGGCCGCGAGATCACCGTCCAGAACGTCTTCGAGGGCGTCGGCGCGGTCGCCTCCGGCGACATGACCGAGGACGAACTCGACGAGATGGAGCGCCACGCCTGCCCCGGTGCCGGCTCCTGTGGCGGGATGTTCACCGCCAACACGATGGCCTCGATCTCCGAGGCGCTTGGCTTCTCGCCGCTTGGCTCTGCGTCCTCGCCAGCGGAACACGAGTCCCGATACGAGGTCGCCCGTGCGGCCGGCGAACTCGCCGTCGAGGTCGTGAACGAACGCCGCCGTCCCTCCGATTTCCTCTCGCGAGAATCCTTCGAGAACGCCATCGCCCTGCAGGTCGCCGTCGGTGGCTCGACCAACGCCGTCCTTCACCTGCTCGCACTCGCCGCCGAAGCCGGCGTCGATCTGGACATCGAGGACTTCAACGAGATCAGCGCCCGAACCCCCAAGATCGCCAACCTTCAGCCCGGCGGCACGCGCGTGATGAACGATCTCCACGAACTCGGCGGGGTCCCGGTCGTCCTCAAAGCGTTGCACGACGCCGACCTGCTCCACGGCGACGCCCTGACCGTGACCGGCGAGACGATGGGCGAAGCACTCGAACGGATCGACCCGCCCGCCATCGAGGATCTCGACGCCGACTTCCTCGCGCCGGTCGACGATCCGTTCCACGAACGCGGTGCGATCCGCATCCTGACGGGCAACCTCGCGCCCGACGGCGCGGTCATCAAGATCACCGGCGAAGACCACCTCCACCACGAAGGCCCAGTGCGCGTCTTCGAGGAGGAGGAAAACGCCATGCAGTACGTTCAGAAAGACGAGGTCGAGGCGGGCGATCTGATCTGCATCCGCAACGAAGGCCCACGCGGCGGCCCGGGCATGCGCGAGATGCTCGGCGTCACCTCTGCGGTCGCCGGGCAGGGCCACGCCGAGGACGTGGCGCTCTTTACCGACGGGCGCTTCTCCGGCGCGACCCGTGGCTTCTCCATCGGTCACGTCGCCCCCGAAGCCTTCGTCGGCGGCCCCATCGCCGCGCTCGAAGACGGCGATACGATCACCATCGACATCGACGAACTGGAGCTGTCCGTCGACCTGACCGACGAGGAGATCGAGGCACGGCTCGAAGACTGGGAACCCGAACCCAACTACGAAAGCGGCGTGCTGGCGAAGTATCACCGGGACTTCGGCTCTGCGGCGAACGGCGCGGTGACCAATCCCGGCGCGAAGTGGGACTAAACCGAACAGCGCTTGCCTTTTCAGGGTTCGAGCACTTCGACGAGGTTCCCCTCCGGGTCGACGACGAACAGGATACTGGTCCCGCTCGCCGTGGTCTGTGGCTCGCTGATCGTCTCGACGCCGTCGTCGAGGGCGGCGTAGAACGCGTCGAGGTCCGCGACCTCGAAGCCCAGATGCTTCGCGCCGGTGTCGTTGATCGCGTCGGCGGCCACGTCGTCGCCCGCCGGGTCGTACGCGACCAGTTCGAGTCGAATCCCGTCGGCGTCCAGATGGGCGAAGCGCCCTTCGGCGTCGGGGACGCCGACACCGGTCTCGAACGCCTCGCCTGCGACCTCGAAGCGGCTCAACACCTCGAAGCCGAAGGTGTCGCTGTAGAACTCGACGGCGCGATCAAGATCCTCGACGGTGATCCCCACGTGGTGTGCACTTGGCATACCAAACGGTGGGTCGTCGTCGGAAAAACGCCTTCGGAGTGGGGTGGTTCGATACCGTCTCGACTCACTCCGTGTGGGCCGGGCCACTGGCACCGAGGACGAAGACCGCCGGATCACTCACCGACGATCTTTGTCGCGCGCTCCCAGCGCGGTTCGAACTCCTCGTAGATCTCGTCGGCGAACTCCGGGTCCTTCAGGTCGATGACGGCGAAGGTCGATCCACCCAGCGGGTGCGGGACCTCGATACAGACCTCGATGTCGTCGATCAGTTCGAAGGTCGACGTGACCTCATCGCTCGTGCGATAGTGATAGTTGTCGTACTGCTGGAGGCGTCGCTGGTAGGCCTGCCCCACGTCCTGCGGGACGGCCTCGATGAACGACGGCGGCAAGAGCATGTAGACGGCGACGCCCCGTTCGAGGGCGCGTTCGAGTTCGTCGACGAGCCGGTCTGTCGTCTCCGTGAGATCGAGTTGCCGGCCCGGCAGGGACCCGACCATCACGATCAGATCGTCGGCCGCGGCGAGGCGCTCGACGAGGAGGTCCACCGTCTCCTGTGGTCCGACGGCGGCGGTCCAGAACGGCTCGTCGACCGGGTCCGCGGATTCGAGCTGGTCGGACAGTTCGTCGACGATTTCCTCGTACTGCTCGGCCTTCTCGTCCAGTTCCCGCTTCTTGTCTTCGAGCAGTCGGTCGAGGGCGGTATCGGGTTCGACTGGCGCGTACTTCTTCGGTCGGCTCGCCGTCTGGCTGCGCACGAGATTGTACGTCTCCAGACTGTTGAGCACGTCGTAAATTCGGCCCATCGGCACGTCACTGGCCCGTGACAACTCCTTTGCGGTTGTCGGGCCAGTGTCGAGCAGTGACCGAAACGCACGATCCTCGTACTCGGAGAGGCCGAGGTCTCTAAGATTCGCCATATCTGTGCCACGGGCTGGGGCATAAAAAACACACCGGCAGTTTGCCCGCGTGGACAGTTGTTTACGGGGACCGGACGGCGCTCACTCCTCGTCGGTCAGCACGCCTTCGAGGTCGGCCGGGGTCGTCGCAGCGCCGACCCGTTCGCCCTGCTGGACGAGCGTCGCCTCCTCGCCGCCGACGCCGGGGACGACGACGGTCTCGTGGTCGGCCAGTCTGAGCGCGGCGCGGTGGAGGTCGCTGCCGGCGGCGGGGCCGACCCTGACGACGCGCTGGTCGAGGAAGCGAGCGACCGTCGCCGCGTAGTGGGCCACCTCGACGCCCATCCGGTCTGCCGCGCCAGCGAAGGCGGCGACGGCGTCGTGGGCGGCCCCCCGGTAACTGTCGTCGTCGGCGAGCGCCGCCAGATCGAGCAGGGCGTCGGCCAGTTCGACGGTCGCATCCAGCGGGTACTGCGGACGCGAACAGAGACCGGGTCCGTCGGCCGGTCCGTCCCGAAACGCCCCCGAGTCGGTCTGTAAGTGCTCGATCGTCCAGTCGGCGACGGCGGTCGCCGGGCCACCCTCGCCGAGCACCTGCCAGCTACTCGTCAGCCCCTGCAGGACGCGGGCCTGATCGAGGAGCAGCCCGGTCGGCCCGGTCTCCTCGTCGGTTCGGTAGTGGGTGACCGCACCGTCGTCGACCAGCGTCGAGACGACGGTATTGCGGGCGCGCTCTGCGTACCGACTGGCGCGCTCGTCGTCGGTGTAGGCCACGTACGTACAGAGTGCGTCGACGGCCAGCCCGTTCCGGTCGGCCAAGACCGTCTCGTCGACGTGCGGTGGTTCGGCCGTCGCCCGATCGCTCGCATCGAGGCGGTGATACTCGTCGTCACCGGCCTGACTGCCGGCGAACGCGCCGCTGGTCCCGTCGGCATCGGTGTCGACCCAGAGATCCGTCGTCAGATACTCGATGGCGTGCTCGGCGGTCTCCCGATAGGCGTCCTCGCCGGTGTAGCGATAGCCATGCGAGAAGGCCCGTATCAGGGCCGCGTTCTCGTCGAGGAGGCGCTCCGTGCGCGCGTTCGACCACTTGCGTCCGTTCGCGTACCGGTAGAAGCCGCCGTCGTCGGTGTCCCGCAGATGTGTCTGGATCGCTTCGAGCGTGCGCGTGGCTTGCTCGGGCGCACGCACCAGCGCGAATTCGACGGTTCGGGGCAGCGGGAACTTCACGTCGGTCCCCCATCCACCATAGCTCTCGTCGTAGGCCGCCAGCAACTGCTCGATCATCAGTTCCTCGATGCGTGACGTGATCTCGCCGCCCGGCGGTGCGTCGGTCTGGAGCGAGCGCGGTACCGATCCGGCATCCTCTCCCTGTGCGTCCCACGTCTCACGCACGCTGTCGAGGATCCCACGGAACCCGTCCGGGCCGAGGAATGTCGCACCCGTGAGGACGGTCCCCTCGGGAGTGAGGAACACCGTCGACGGGAACCCACCCATCGTGTAGCGTTCGCGTACCTCGGGATGGCGGTCGCCATCGACTCGCACCGGGACGAAGCCATCGTTGACGTTGGCCGCGATCCGTGGCTCGGCGTAGGTCCGCCGGTCCATCTCCCGGCACTCGGGACTCCACGGCACCGTCAGCGCGAGCAAGACGGGTTTGTTCGCCTCGCCGGCCGCCTCGAAGGCCGCCGCCCCCCACTCGCGCCACTCGACTTTCGTCTCGGCTGCGAACTGATCCATACCTCGACTTTGGCGGGGATGGAAAAGAGGCTTGCATTCCATCCCGACACTCGAAAAGTGTATGCCTCGCCGCCAGCAAGGGTTGGTATGCTCCGCGTCATCGCGGTGTTGCTGTTGATACCGCTCCTGGACGCTCTCTTGCTCGTCGTCGCAGCCACCCAGTTCGACGGCCTTTCAGCACTGCTCGTCGTTCTGCTGGTCGTCGTCACCGCCCTCATCGGCTCACTGCTCGTCCGCGCCGAGGGCCGCCACACCCTCCGGCGTATCCAAGAGAAACTCGCGACCGGAGAGGTCCCTACCGACGAACTCGTCGACGGCGGGTTCCTCGTCGCCGCCGGCGCGTTCTTCCTCACACCCGGCTTCGTCACCGACTTCCTCGCGCTCCTACTGGCGATTCCACTCACCCGCGCGCCGATTCGTGCAGCCGCAAAACGCTGGGTCATCACTCCCTATCTCGACGCCAAAGCCGAGGGCTTCGTCACCGGCAACGTCTACGTCGGGGGCTTCCCCGGACAGGACGGTGCTGGCGGCCCCGGCGCTGACTCCGGTGGCACGGGTCCGAGCGGGCCGAGTAGCGGTCCCGGCGGCGACGTTCACAGCGGCGACGGCGGTTCGCCCAGCGGCTTCGACCACGACAACGCCACCGACATCGACTTCGAAGAACGCGACCACGAATGACCATACGGCGTGGTGTCGACCCACACCCCGACCCCGAAACGTAACCGTTAACAGTACCCCTCGGGTACAAATGAATGCGCTCACCTGGGCCAATAGCTCAATCAGGTTGAGCGCTCGGCTGATAACCGGGAGGCTCGCGGTTCAAATCCGCGTTGGCCCATCTCAATCCCGACCGGTTCCTTGCCGGCTGGGATCTGGGGTCTCAACTCCCCAGCCACTCAAGTTTACGGTTCTAACGATTCTGAGGGTGGGGTCTCGAAACGTTGTCCCAACAGGGAAACGAACGCACACCCACCACGTCGGGCACCGTCATTAGCCGGAGGTGAGCCGGCATGATGCGCGTTCGCCAGCAGAACCCCTCAGAGTGCCAGAACTGCGGCGCTCACGTTTCTCGGGACTTTCGGCGGACGTTCGGCGACGAGGAGAACGTCGCCCACCGCTGTCCAGCCTGTGACTGCATGCCTCGAATCTCTCGGGGCACCGCTGCCGGGAAGGAACTCGATTATCCCGACCCGGAGGACCAGCCCCAGCGCAACCAGGGCGGGCGCGTGGACGCTCGTGCCGACGGGGGTGAGTCGCTGTGAGACTGTCGGCGTTCCCGTATCCGGGCGGGAAGACGCGCTTCGTTGACCAGATCATCACCCGGCTGCCCGACCATCGAACCTACGTCGAGCCGTTCGGTGGCTCGGCTGCCGTCTTGCTGAACAAGCCCGAGAGCTACACGGAGGTGTTCAACGACCTGAACGCCGACATCGTCCACTTCTTTCGGGTGCTTCGTCAGCAACCCGACGAGCTGCGCGAGTGGCTCGGGACGGTTCCCTATTCGCGCGAACTGCATGGGCGGTGGGCCAGCGAGTTCTACGACGGCCACCGACCGGACGACGACGTTGCTCGGGCCGGGAAGTGGTTCTACCTGCGCTACACCCAGTACGGCGGGAAGATCGCCGCGTACTCCGGGTTCAAGACCAGCGGCGAGCGCAACGAGGCGAGGAGCTTCCGCGGGGCCGTCGATGGATTCGACGAGATCCGTCAGCGGTTCCGTCACGTCAACCTCGAATGTCAGGACTACCAGACGGTGATCGATCGCTACGACGATCCCGAGACGGTCGTCTACCTCGACCCACCCTACTACCAGAAAGAAGGCTACTACAACTCCGAGGGGTTCGATCACGGTGACCTCGTCGCGACGCTGTCCGACACTGAGGGACGGTGGCTCTGTTCCTACGGCGAACTCCCGCCCGCGATGGCAGACGCCGTCGATGAGTACGGATGGCACGTCGCGACCTACGACGTTCACTACTCGCTGGACGTGCGCAAAGGCGAGGACTGTGAGACTTCGACCGAGCGGCTGGTACTGAACTACGATCCCGACGACGTGGTTCCGTTTCGCCCGACCCAGCAGACCGGCCTGGAGTCCTTCAGGGGTGAGTCGGCGTGAGACATCAATCGTCGTTGTTCGAGTACGAGGAAGACCTCTCGCCGCTTTCAGATGCCCAGCGCGAGGTGTACGAAGCTGTCGAGCAGGACGGGTACGGCGTTCGCGAGTACGCACGAAAGACAGGGAGAGCACCCGGTACTGTCGGGAATCTGCTTCGGCGGGCGCGGAGGCGGCTGGGGGGTGACGAGGCGTGACGGATTGCCCAGAACAGGTGTGTCTGGACCTGTTCGCCGGAGCTGGCGGCTTCTCGGCTGCTTTCGCGGACTCCCCACGCTGGCGAGTCGTAACCGTCGACAACCGTCCGGAGACTGACCCCGACATCGTCGCCGACGTGATGGACCTGCGCCCGGCTGACCTTCCCGAAGCCGATATCGTCCTTGCCGGGCATCCGTGTACGCTGTTCTCGCGGGCAGGGAACCACGACGAGTGGGACCAGCAGGCTCGCGAGCCGATCGGCGACCGTGCGAAGTTGCACGTCGCGATTGTGTACCACACGCTCGGACTGATTCACGCACTCGCACCCGAGTTCTGGTTTCTCGAAAACCCACGTGGTCGACTCCGCTGGGTGCTCGGTGAACCGGAGGGCACTGTCACCTACTGTCAGTACGGGACGAACTACCAGAAGCCCACCGACCTCTGGGGTGAGCATCCTGAAGGATTCACGTATCGGAGCTGCCCATCAGGTGCCGATTGCCACGCGAGTAACACCGACGACGACGGCTACAGTGCTATCCAGTCGATGCCCTCGGACTACGACGAGCGCTCGAAGATGCCGCGCGAACTCTCCGAGAGCATCCTCCGGGCCGTCGAAGGCCGGTCCCAACAACAGACACTCGGAATGGTCGCAGCCACCGATGGGGGTGAATCACGGTGAACCTCGATCGTCTCGTTTCCCGGCTGTCACAGTCGGTGACGGAGATCGTCGTGGCGTACCTGTTGGCGTTCATCGCGGGCGGGACGGACCCGCTTCGACTGGCGAAGATCGTCCTCGCGATCAAACTGAACGTCTTCGCCCTGCCACTGTCGTGGACGCCCGTGCTCCGGCTGCCGCTGTGGTGCTGGTACGTCGTCGCGGTCCTGTGGCTGCGTCAGTGGTTGCTCCTGTCGGGCTACAGCGTCGCCGAGGCTGTCGGACAGGTCGAGCGATACGTCGGAGGTGAGTCGGCGTGACCGAGTTCGTCCGTGCCTCTCGCCTCTACGACGTGGAGGCGAGCGAACCCCTCCACTTCGACTGGGGAACAGTGCAGCCACACGGCGAGGGCCTGCATGCGACCGAGCGCCACGCAGGAGGGCGGTGATGCCGTCGACGAACCAGAGCGCCAGCGGTCGGACTCGCGAGACCTTCCCCAGTATCGCCGACGACATCGGCGAAGATCCCGCTCGGTGGCTCGACTGGGAGATTCTTGGCGACGAGGGCCGTGAAAAGCTCGTTCGCACGCGAATCGACTCGATCGACAGTATCGAAGTGATCCGGGCATGGATTGCGGTCGAGCGGGCACTCGGACGCGACGACGGCAGCCCTCGCGAGGGCATCGTCAACGCGCTCGAACAGCGCGAGCTGACGCTTCGGGAGATCGGGGAGCGCCCCGACCGGCTGGAGCCACGCGACGAACCGCGGGACCTCCCGCCCGTCGAGTGCTCGTATCCCGACCGCGACGATGTAGACGAGGCCAGTGATCGGGCCGTTTTCACCGCTGAACGCGCCTTTGGGCCGCTACGGGAGCGATACCCGCATCTGTTCGAGGATGGTCCCAGCGCCGACGAGAGTGGCGAGACGGGTGCCGTCGCGACCGATGGAGGGAGCGACGAGTGAGTATCGATCCGCTGAACCCGGCCGGCGACGATCACATTCGCTTCGACGATGTCGCTGGCGGCTACGAGACCACCGCGATGCCCAAGCCCGTCGCCCACGGAGCGGCGATTCAGAACGTGCTGGCGGACCTCTCCCCGAGCGATCAGGACGCCGCGCCGAACGAGCGTGAGACGCTGTATTCGACCGCTGTGGATTACTGGCGGGCGAACATCTCGAACCGCGATGTCGAGCCGTACATCGCCGTCCGCGGCGTCGAGGACCGGTACGACTGGGTGCCCGACGACGGCCACGAATACGGCTTCGTCGTCCGGTCGAGCAAGTGGATGGCCGGCACCGAGACCGGTGGCGACTATCGGCCCTACTACCAGCAAGACGTGTTGCTCCGGCGGATCATCGACGACGATGACCCTGGCCTGTCGCTCGAACCCGGTCCCGTTTCGCTCCGGGTCGAGATCATGCCCCAGTACCGCGACCTCGTCTATCAGAATTCCCGCGACCCGCTGCCGTGTCCCTACGGCGAGGGAACTCGCCTGCAGATGTGGACCACGTGGGCCGAGGAGGCTGCAGAGGTAGAACGGCGGGCCTACGACGCGCTCCGAGCGGTGTACGGGAGCGACGCCCTGAACGTCGGTCGGGATCGTGTCGACGAGTCCCGGCGCATCGCGAAGGCCGAGACGCATATCCGCTTCGACGTGGACAAGAAACCCCGTGTCGTCGAAGCCCTGGAGAACTCAAAGGACCTAATTGCGTGGGGTGGGCACTCGGAGATCGAAGCCGGCCAGCAGCGCGACCGGGAAGGCTGGAACGAAGTTTCGGTCGAGTCCGACCGCTGGGACCTGCTTGGGTTCGAGGGCACGAAATACAGCGTTCACGCGAAGATCTACCAGGCACAGGACTGGCACAAGCGTCCAGAGACGGACTATTACCGACATCCGAAGTTCGAAGCCGCCTATGCTGGCGTCGACCGGGGCGAGAACCCCCACATCGACGACTGGGACGACGTGATGACCCACCTACGGACGATCGTCGCGACGCATGCCTACTGGGGTGGGCTGGACCGAGCGGACCACGTCGAGGACGACTATTTCGATGGTGCGTTCGCCGAACAGTTCGAGTTCGAGCGCCCCATCGGCCGGCGTGATATGCTCCGACGACGGTATCAGGACCTCGCCACCGAAGTGTACCGCGAGGCGCTGAAGGAGTCGACAGACGCCGTCTATGACATCCTGAAGGTGGTGACCCGGGCCAATGGCGCGACCTACGATCACCTGGAGAACGAGACGGGACTCGCCCGCTCGACGATCCGCTATCACATCGCCCGGCTGGCCGAGAACGGCGTGGTCGCCCGGCGTGGGAATCCGGTACTGGTCACCTTCGTGAGCAAGGACCTGTGGAAGCGCGCCACCGAGATCCTCGCGAAGGCGAACCCCGACGACACGCAGGAGGACCTCGCCGAACGTGCTCAGGAGCGCCGTGAGCGCCGCGAGGAACGCCGCGAGTCCGACGGCACCGAGGACGCTGGCGACGCCGTCGACGCTGTCGAGGGTGGTGACAGCGATGGCTCGGCCCGCTCGGAGTGGCTGTATCTCGATGAGTGGGGGAGCGTCGACGAGCTGATCGGTGAGCTGACCTACGGTGATCGGACGCCCCGCGACGTTCGTGTTCGTGATCTGAGCGAGCCACCGGGCTAAGGCGGATTCGTGGGCCGGGCGCTGGTGGTGCGGATAGCTACTTCTCTCGCGTTTCAGACTTTCTTACGCGACTTTCGTTAACTCATTCTTAGAGGATCGGTTTCAGTGCGTCTTCGACCCGGTCGTTCGGGCCGTCGCGACGGGGTCGACGCCTCGATCGGGGCGGGTTCGGGCCAGTTTCTCGCCGAGCGCCCTGCTCGCGACGATCCCGAACCGCCCGTGAGCGGGCGCTTCTCACCGCGAAAACGGTGGTCTCGCGGGCCGGGCCGTCCGCGCAGGTTGCCGGGTCCCCCTACGGCGGTGCCTGTAGGCAGGGCCACCAAGTGCGGGGCGCGCAGAACGCGCGCCCCTTACCGCACCGCTACCGCAAACAGTGTTCGGGCGGCTGACTGGTGTGTACGCGCTTCTTATGGGGTGTAGACTGCCACGGGACCCTGACAATCAACCTTGTCAGAAACGCCTACGAGGGGGTAAGAAGTCCTGTGGCTAAGGTCACCTGTTCAATATACACGCACAGCATTGCTACCAGAGAGGTGGAACAACCGACGGCTGTGAGATAGAATTTGTTGATACTTTTGGCTACTTTTATCCCAATACATCAGTTGCTATACTACAACGTATCTATGGGATCATACGGCGACCAGTATATTGTAGGAGAAGAATATCGCAACTCAACAGCGACTGAAACGAATCAGTATCATAGGTGGTTGAATGCACCTTTAGATGGAGGCATCAATCCACAGATGGGGATCGGGAGGCTCCAAAACCCAACCACTGGAGAGCGTGAATTTCTCGTTTTCTACTCGTCTGACGGCCAATCTATGCGGCACGATCCGTGGGAGGATGTCATCAATATGGAAGATGGGGTTGCACATTTTTGGGGCGACTCTAAGGCCGGAAACGGACCAGATCCGTTAGAACGTCCTGGGAACACTCTGGTGAAAAAGGAGTACTGTACGAACTATGCTCAAAACCACCGATCCGATGCCGCTCCCGTGCTACTATTTCAAAAAGAGCGACCGGGATATGTGACGTTCAAAGGACTCTGTCTCATTTCTGGTATAAACATTAAGCGGCACAAAGATGGGGACGAGACTGTTGTCAATTACCGAATTGATCTTGATATTCTTGATGCAGATTCTGTCGACTTAGAATGGATACATCGTAAAGCACGAACAGGTGTCGATAGCGATGGACCGGAAGCGTGGGATCACTGGGTGGAGACTGGCACCATCCGCCGGTACTCGGTATATAAAGACCGCATCCGTTCAGAGGATGCTCAAAAGCCCAAAGGGAGGCTATCTGATCTTCATTCAGATATCCGATCACGTCTCGATGGATCAAATACTGAAAGAGGAAAAAAGCTGGAAAGACTACTGAAAAAGGTTCTCAGTAGCATGGACAATATGTCTCAGGTCGAATTGACTCCCAGCAGTGGAGACAGGGGTGTTGATTTGACAGGCAAAATCGAGCTGATAACTGAGGCACACCTGAGCGAGCCAAATACAAAAATAGAATTCAAAGCCCAAGTGAAGAATAAATCAGGCAGTGTTGGTGGGCGCGAGCTTAGCCGTCTGGCGTCGCGGGTCGATGACGGGGAAATTGGACTGTTTTTCACGATGTCGTACTATACTCAAAAAGCTCAGGAAGAGAATCTATCGACATATCCAGTACGACTCTTTTCGGGGAAGGATATCGTTGAACTGCTGGCCCAGACGGACTTAGCAAGCAGAGAGCGGCTGAATGACGCTGTTGTTGATGAGATCAATAGTTCTGTATAGCCCTGATCTTCTGCGTAACAAGAATACTTGGCCCGTCCAGTCAGCGTAACCCGGAGGGGCGGATCTTCGCTTGCTTCGCATCTCGATGCTGTCCTCCACCGTGCCAGTCCAACTTCGGTAACCGCGAGGAGTGACGCATCTCCCACTGTAGCACTTCGATACCACGCCCACGAACCCGATACACCGCGAACACGTACCATCCATTCGCTGCTCGTAGCCGCTCGTGGTACCGGTCGTACAGCTTGAACGTGCCGGGCTGGCCGTCGGCGTGGCGGTGCATCGCAGCCTTGATCTCGACCGGCGTTCCGTCGGGCCGGGTCGCGTCGTGCCAGCTACACCGATCGAGTTCGAGGTTGTACCGCTCGACCGCTTGGCGCTCGACGAGCGTGCCGTAGTGATTGGCCCTGTGTGACCGACTCATCGCGATCGCGCCTCGCGTGCGTCATATATAGATACTCCTCCGGGTTGGTGACAGCCGTTGCCCATGGCTCGCGGGCGCTCGCACCCAGCGAGCGCGCCATGGGCCAACAGTAGGGGTGCGCCGGGGGGTTGGTTGTTGTTGGTTTGCCCGAATCCCGTCGCAGTCATGCGGTTAGTCCCTCCACCTCGCCAACCACGTTTCGGTGCTCGCCGTCGTGCTGGTACTCGTTCCAGCGTTGTCGGACCCATTCGGCGCTATACGGCACGAAATCGGCGACTTCGTGGTTTGGTTGCTCCGGGTTCGCCTCCTTCGCCGTGATGACCGTGTACACCGCCAGCTTCCGCGAGAGGTCCGCTGGATCGACTTCGTCGCCGTCGTCCTCGCCGCCGGACCACGACCACGTCGTCGGCTCCTTGTCGTCATATCGCCAGTCCGTCTCCGGGATGCCAGAGACCGAGAAGATCGGATTCACGCCCGATCGACCCTTCACGTCTTCGTAGAATGTCGCCTCTTTCAGTCCCTCCTTGTGGACACAGACGGCCAGCTCACGGACGAGTGGATGCACGTCGCGACCGTCGTGGCCGATCACGATCAACGATCCGCCGTACTTCCGAATCTTGTACGTCAACGGCCCGAGTTTCGTCTTCGTGTCGTAGCCGTCCTTCCCGCTCCCTCCGGCGTTGCTCGATGCCTCGTCGAAGATGAACAGCTTCGGCGTCTGGGTGTTGTGCATCGGGTCGCCGTCCTGTTTCAGCCACTCGTTCAGATCGCCGTAGTTCGCCAGCCACCCGTCCCGTTCCTCGCCGTCGTCGTCGGTCCAGGGGTCGGTCTCTTCGAGGGTACGAATGTTCGAAGCGACGAGACCGTCGGGGTGCTGTTCCTTCCAGAGCTGTCCCAGTAGGCAGGCGAAGTTCGACTTCCCCGTTCCGGGTTCGGCCCACTCGTAGAACATCGGCGCGGGACCAGTCATCTGGGCGCGTAGCTGGTCGATGGCTTTGATGCCCGAGATGTCGGCCCGCTGGCCGGCGTCGCCCGTGAAGTGCTTCAACGACTGCATATCCCCATTTTCGAGCGCCCGGCGGGCGGTCTCGGTCCCCTCGATCCGAACGATGTCGCGCACGTGCTGGAGGTCCTTGGCCTGGCCGGGCATCTTCGCCGGGTCGTCAGCTTGCTGTGGATCGTAGTGCGTTTCGAGGATCGAGAGGTAGCGCGACAGCTTTTCATCACGGACGATCCCGGCGTGAGGGTGTGTCTCGTCGGGATCACGCTGGCCGTAGCCGTCCTGGTACTCGCGGAACTGTGCCGGCGTATAGAGGTCGCCACTGTCGTCAGTCATCGTTCATGTGGGGGTTCTGGTTCTGGTGGTCAGCGGTCGGTACCTCCGTCGGCCCATCGCCCACGGCAGCGTCCGCCGTCGGGTCGTGATCGTCGAGGTCGTGGATCGTCGGCGCATTTTCGGGGTTCTCGCCGTCGACGAGGTCGCCGAAGGTGTCCTTCGCGGCGGTCTTTTGGATCATCTGGCCGCGTTCGTTCGCCTCGCTCTCGGCCGTGATGAGCTTCTTTTGCAGTTCCACGGCACCACGAGACCACCGCCCGCGAATCGCTGCGAGTTCCTCGGCACGGTCGATGAGCCAGCCGTGAATGTCTTCCATCTGCTTTTTCGACGTCATCAGTTGGGTGTCCTGGCAGCCTTCGAGCCACACCCCGCGCACGCGCACCTGTTCGATATCGTCGAGATACTCGTACTCCCGAACCGCCCACGCGCTGCCGCCGTTGACAGGGTACGGATCGGGACCTTCGATCTCCTTCTCGCGCCAGAGTTCCGGCGGGACGTAGTACTTCTGCAGCACGTCCTCGACGGCGTTGACATGGTGAACTTCCACCCAGTTCCGAGTGCGAAGCCAGCGGGCGATCTTCGCCCCGACGAGGTAGCACGGCACGCCGAGCAGGAGCCAGCCAGCCAGTACCCCGGCGATCCAGACCGGCGGTGTCGGGAGCTGTGGCTGATAGTACGCGAACAGGCCGAACGCCCCAAGGATCATGCCCGAGACGAGTAGCTTGTACTCACCGAGCAGCCACGTCAGCCGGTCGCGGTTCGAAGCGAACGTCGGCGCGGGCATCAGGCCACCTCCGGCCGGCCGTCTTCCCGCCGCATGACGTTGTAGCCGGCGACGACCATCCAGACGAACGCGATGGCAGCGCCCGCGAGCCACGCCTGCAGCGACGAGAGCGTTTTCAGGATGTCCAGGCCGCCACCGGAGGGCTGCTTGACGATCTCCGAGTACAGGCGCGTGCGCTCGGTTGAGATAGCGACGCCAGCCCAGCCGTCAACTTCGGTGACCGGCACTTCGAAGGTGGCGGTCTCGCCGGGTCGGAGAGCCTCGACCTGCACCGGCACCTGTCCGCCCTGGCGGAACCGACCGGCGTCGGTGAACGTGACTGTCTGGGCCGCTCGCGAGCGGATCGTCAACAGTGCCAGACTCTCGTTTTTCCGGTACTCCGACTCGACGATCACTGTTTGTGAGTCGATTCGCGTGGTGTCGGTCGGTGTCGACTGTGGGCTTTGGGCCGTGGGCGGTGGGCTGGGAACCGTCGTCGTCGTTGCGTTCGTGGCGGTGCCAGCGGTCATGGTCGGTGTCGCGCCAATCGGGACCGCCAGCAACGCCAGCGATACGACTACCAGTGTGGTGAGGTGTGAAAAACGCATGGTGGGTCAGTTGAGGAGTGCAGCGCCGGCCAGTGCAGCGATGACCAGCAGCGCGACGGTCTGATTGATCGAACCACCGCCGCCGAACAGGCCACCCCCGCCGAAGAGACCGTCATCGGCGTTACGGACTCGCTGTTCACGGGCTTCGATCTGTGCTCGTTCGTATTCCAGCTCTTTGAGGATGTTGTGGTACTCAGTGAGGTTCGTTGTGGTGTAGTTGCGTTCCTCGATGGTGACGTTCTGAACGTGCTGGCCGCTGGTGTCCCGGATGTCGGTGACGGTGAACTCGCCAGTGAGTTCGACCATGTCCGTGGTCGTCACCACGTACTGTTGGCCGGTGATATTGCTGGCGTTGTAGGTCGTGTTTGTGGTGAACGAGCCGGCTGCGGGATTGGTCTCGGACATGAGCATCCCGCGGTATTTGTCACCGCTGGCGGTGGTGACGTTGAAGTAGCCGGTCGAATCCAGCGTTTCGGGCGAGTTGACACCGGTCGTCGTGAGGGTCGACATCGCCCACGCTTGGAACTGGTCGCCGGGATTGTACTCGCTCTGGAGCATGTAGGGGTCGATCAGATCACTGTTATTGATCTGGCCGGCTTGATAGGCGTCGTAGGTGTGGTTGGACAGCGTGTCGATCTGGCCGTGCAGGTCGGCGTTCTGACTCCCGACCTCGTTGTAGCGTTTTTCGAAGTCGTCCCAGGCGTGCAGTGGCAGCGGGTCGAAGTTCGAATTCGGTGGCCGGACGATCAGACCTGTGACCTTCACACTCGGACGGCCGGAGCCACCGCCGTCGTTCGTGAGGGCGGATTCGCTGATGTCGATAGCAGCCGTGCGCGTCCATGTGTCGCGGTACTCATAGCCCGCGTTGGTCCAGATTTTCGGAGCGCGGTAGGTGTAGGTGGTGCCGTTGGCGAGCGTGGCCGTAGCGTTGCCCAGCCCACGGTACTCGATCTTTGCGCCGCTACTGTACGGGTGGGTGTGTTCGATGCCGATGAAGGTGCCCTGATCGGAGGCGACCGTCGAGTCGACACCGGATTCATTCTCGGCGACGCCGTGGATGTAGTCGTAGGTCAGTGCTTGGGATTCGTATGCCTGCAGGAGTTCGACTTGCTTGGTGGCGTAGTAGTCCGAGATGGCATTTTTGGCGTGTGTTTCGGCCGCTGGCTGGGTGGACTCGTTGTTGAGCGCGCGAACGTAGGCGTTCTTCCCGATGATGAACGCCTTGATTTCGGTATCCTGCAGGTGGTTCGAATGAGCCGTCAGGAGCAGGTCGGCGTTCTTGTTGGAGTCCTGTGCCTGTGCGTACAAATCCATCTGGGCCTGTTCGGCGTCAGTCCCGGTGGTGTTCACGTTCCCAGTGCTGACGTAGTCGTAGCAGCCGCTGGCATACGAGACGAGTCCAATGGCACCTGTCGCGATCTGCGCGCCGTCGGGGACGCACTGCTCGTTGGCGTCCTCGCCACCGACCCAGTAATCCGCCGACACGGGTGCCCCAACCGTCGAGAGGAGCAGCAACGCCACGATGGCGATGGAACCACGTCGGGTCATCTGGCGCTCCCGTCGGAGATCGTCGTGTCCGCGTCGGTCGCGCCGTTGAGCTGATCGCCGGAGTCCTTCGTGCGGACGTGGTGGGCGGCGACGACGGCGGCGGCGAAGACCATCGGCACGACGACCGGGAACGGACGGCCGACGACGGCCGAAGCGATGGTCGAGGCGCTGATGCCGATGGTTCCGAGCAGGGCGTAGCCCATCAGCGTATCAAGTTGCACGAGCGATCACCCCAGGTAAGAGATGACGTAGTAGCCAGCCGATTCGACGGCCACGACGGCCAGTCCGAACGCGGCCGTTCCGGCGATGATCTCCTGCACGCCGAGGATGTTCAGGCCCGTCAACAGCACGAGGACAGCGGTACCGACGGCGAGGTACGTCTCGACGGGGGCTTCGCCGCGGGCGATGTTCGCGAGGTCGGTGTCGATCTCGTAGGACTTCCCGCTACTCCGGTTCACTCGGTTGGTGGCGTAGGCTCCGACGAGGGCGACGAGGGTCAGGAGGAACGCGAAGGTGATGTCCGTGCCCTGGACGGTCCACACCGCCGCACCGAGGTCGTTCCCGAGGATGTTGATCGTCGCGATACCGTTGGTGACGAACGCGCTGGCGGCGAAGATCGTGCCGAATAGCGCGTCTTCGATGTCGATTTTGCCGTACATGGTTGCACCCGGCCGCCGATTGCGACCGTGTTCGGCGCGTGCAGTGGTTGTCCTAGAAAGCACCGAATCCCGGGGTTCGCGGGACGATACAGACGAAAGCGAGAGGTTAGTCTTCCAGAGTCAGATTGTTGTAGTGGATGACTACACGATAGTCGCTTTCGACAGCGTCGTTCTGATAGTAGATCTTGTCTTCGTTTCTGATCCAGATGCTAAATCCCCAGTGGGATGAGTAATCTTCTCGTTCCATGTCCCAGCGCCAGCAACTCTCCTCCATCCGGGCATCGCCAGCCGTGTTATCAGGGTGCTCAGACTGGGAGTTTCCGAACCAATAACTGTAGTACACGTCGCCATCGGATTGTTTCGCTACATCGGTTACACACAACTCAACTTCCGTCTCGTCAGTCACGACGATTTCGTCTTCGACCTGAGCAGAACCGCCGGAATCTCGATCGAAGGTAAACGTGTTCCCGAAGTTGTCCTGTACTTCCCTGATTTTGGGTTGTCCCGGGCCTGAGTCTGATCCTGTATCCGTGTCGTCGCCTTCCAATGTGAGATTAGTGTAGTGAATGGTCACTCGGAAGTCGCTCTCGACGGCATCATTCTGATAGTAGATCTCGTCTTCGTTCCTGACCCAGATACTGAATCTCCAATCAGACGCATAATCCTCACGCTGCATTTCCCAGCTCCAGCAGGTCTCTTCGATTCGAGCGTCCCCTGCAGTATTGTCGGGATGATCTGGTTGCGAACTTCCAAACCAGTAGCTGAATCGTACATCATCACTTGACTGGCTGGCGACCTCTGTAACGCACAGTTCAACCTCCGTCTCGTCGCTCACGACGATCTCATCGTCGACCTGAACAGAACCACCGGAGTCTCCATCGAAAGTGAACGTGTTCCCGAAGTTGTCCTGTACTTCCCTGATTTTGGGTTGATCTGGCGACGAAGCCGTTTCTGTCGGCTCTTCCGTCTCTGTGGGTTCTGCTGTCTCGGTGGGCCTTTCTGTTTCCGTCGTAGTGTCCGTTTCTGTACTTGTCTCCGTAGCGGTCTCTGTCTGTTCCTTCGTATTCGTAGCGATCTCAGTTGTCTCGGCTGTTTCAGGAGTTACTGTCTCTGGGATCTCTGTTTCTGTCGTTGATGAATTCGCCTCTGTCGTTGTCGCTGTCGGCTGGCTTTCCTGCTCCGCTTGTGACTCGTCACCAGCACAGCCGGCTAACAATCCAGAGGCAGCGATATATGAAAGATAGGCACGCCGTCTGACCTGTTCGTCCATCTCTGCACACATCATCTATGGTTTCGCTTAGTGTTTTTCATGACTCGATCGGATTCCTCCATCCAAAGACGTGATTCCAAGGATTCACCCGAGGATTGAAGTAACGAGACTGCAGGGCCGTCGCCATGGAGATGCGAAAACTCTCCCCGGCCGGCGGCTGTGTGACGGTCTCAATCCCGATCGACGATCTACGCGAGCGCGGGATTGTCGACGAAGACGGCGAACTGGTGGGCGACCACTGGGCGAAGGTCCAGTCGCTCGACGAGACCGACGAGGGCGACTATCGATTAGAACTGGTCAGTCCATGATCCGACCCCGACACCACGGGGTTCGAGCCAGATGTATCGCCGATCCTCGATGTATGCACCTGTGGGCTGTGGGCCGTGGGCCACGGTGCATAGATTCGAGCCGGTTGGACCAGCGGTTCGCACCGATCACGCCGACGCCCCGACCCCCCTTTATCAAGAACCACCCAGTCGCTCACACGCGAGCGACGCGATTCGACCCCCCGTACATACACCAGTTTAAACCATGACTCGACGGACCTCCCTCAAGATCACCGACGAACGGCAGCGACTCCTCGACAAGGCCAGCGCGATCGTCGCCAGCGACCCACACGACGACCCACCGATGTCCGACGTGCTCGATGCCGCGCTGACCCATCTGGTCGAGAGCGAGGAGAACATCGACAGCGCACGCGGGGAGCTGGACCCCGAGACGATCCAGCAGTTCAACACCAGTGTGATCGGGTTACGGTATCGGACAAGTGTCGAGAGTCGGTGGAGATAGTCTTCTCAACTGGAGTTCGGAATTTCGTGGGACGAGAGTGCGATAACGTGAGTATCTTGTATTCAAGATGTAATCTGTTTTCTTTATATTTTCTCTCGTCGCCGATGGTGAATGGCTGACTATTCGGGAGATCCCTCCGAATTCAAGGTGTACTGGTTTGCACGAGATCTCATCGCCTCCAGCTATGGGAGCTACGCAAAGAAAGAGAAAGCGACGCTCAAAGAGCTTTCAGCACAGCTGGGGAACGAACTCGAAAGCCGACAGTTCACCGGAGATGACTCTATTGAGAGGCAGAAGCGCATAATCCGAGATACGATCACAGACTCAGTCAACAGGACGTATGGTGGCGATATTTCGAAGCGGTATCGGCAAACTGAGGATCTTGTCGAGCGGATTCTGAGACGTATTGAAGCAGAGGATGACATCCACGAGTTTCGGATTGCGATTGATGCCGTGGTCCGAACCAGTGAGATTCTGGAAACCACCCCGAGCTTCGGCAAGTCGGAAATCGTCGAGATAATCGACGAAACCCTCCAGACGGAATCTGGAGCACTTGATCCTGCCAGAACCTACGATGCCCTGTTCAATGTCGATTTTGAGGGAGAAGCATATCAGCTCGGCGCCCAGCGGGAACCGCTAATTGACTATATTCACGAAAAGATGGGTGATCTTCACTCAGACCCACAGACAGGCGAAAAAGAAGTGGCGAGGATCATTTCGGGCATCGTTCAGGAATACGAGCGACGTGCAGGCCAGAGTCGAGCATCTACTGCGGGGAACGTTCTTGAAACCGGCCTTCAGTACATTTTCGATCAGTTTGGGATTCCTGCGACGGGCGATCCAGCCCATTTCGGTGATCTCGAAATAGACAACATGGTCGATGGTCCGGAAGGTAGCATTGGATTCTCCTGTAAACGAACGCTCCGAGAGCGGTTTCGCCAGAGTCTCTCACGGGAAGCCGAGATCGGGGTTGACGAAGTCTGGTTTGTTTCGCTGCTCATGGCAGACGTTTCCAGAGAGAAGCTGCAGGACATCAGCAACGATGGCAGTAGAATCTATGTCCCACGTGACTCCTTCGTCTGGAACCGATACGAGAATGACCCGGAACTGTCCTATACACTCCGTCCAGCAGATAAGTTCATCGAGGATGTGGTAGAATTCACCGGCATGAACGCGAAACTGTGACAGCTCAAAATCACGTAGCAGTGTGCTTCAGTCTGCCTTTTGCGCTTCCTGTTCCTGAACAGGCTGATCGAAGATTTCCGTCCGAATGGCAGTAGCAAGAGCCTGCGCCAGTAGTGGTGGGACAGCGTTACCCACCTGCTTGAATGCGTGCGTCCGCGAGACAGGGAATTCGAAGGTGTCTTTGAACGACTGGAGACGGGCGGCTTCACGGACAGTGATCGATCGAGCCTCGTTCGGATGGATGAACATATGGCCGTCCTTGTAGAGATGGGCCACGATGGTCGTCGCAGGCTCTTTCGGGTTCTGTTTCTTGAGCTTGTCGGGGAAGATATCAGTCCGGTATGGCTGGTGCTCTTCCGGAATATCGCCAATGATGTACGAGGTACCCTCACCGAGGAGTTTGTAGAGAGTGAGGTCTCGCATATTGTGTCCCCGGCATTCGTGATTTAGAAGGGGCTGATCTTCCCAGTCCTGTTCCTCACCGAGGTTACGTGCCCAGTACTGGAATTCTGAGACTGGACCAATCTCGTGCTCTTCTGCTTTGGTCGGAGGTGTATCTCCACTGGGGGAGACAGGAGGTAGATCGAGAATGCCGTCAGCCACCGTGTTCCACGGCTCCCTGTTCTGTTTGTTCTTGCGGAAGGCAGGGAATTCCTCAGTCCCATCCTCATCCACAAACCCATGTAGTGTAGACTGATCTTCTTCGGACCGCTCCGATGGGTCTTCCTTGTATTTGATCTTCTTTTCTTCATCGTTCTTCGGTTTCCGATGGGTTTTCCACTCGGTCATATCCGGATTATCTTCGTCAATCCGGTTACCGATGAAGAAGAGACGCTTTCTGTGCTGGGGAACCCCGTAGTCTGCCGAATCCAGCAGTTGCACTCGAACACTGTAATTCAGATCCAGATCGAGATCTGCAACTTCTCGCTCTCCACGCATCTGTTCCTTAATGGTATCGACGACCGGCTTACCGTCTTCATTTTCCGCCGAGAGCATCCCTTCAACGTTCTCCATCAGGAAGGCTCTGGGCTGATAGTGATCTACAAAACGAAGGAACTCTTCATACAACAGATGGCGGTCGTCACTCTGGTTGTCTCTCCCCTCAAGCGAGTTGATCTTGCTACGTCCGACGAGCGAGAAGGTTGGACAGGGCGGCCCACCGGCAACCAGATCCAGTTCACCCTCTTCGAGTCCGAGATCCGGCGGTTCCTCTTCCCTGATATCACCGACCGTCATCTCACAGTCGTGATTTTTCTCGTAGGTCGGTTTGGTCTTCTCCTCGTGGTCAATGCCCCAGAGAGTCTCAAAACCGGCATCGTGAAGACCCTGTGAAAGCCCGCCTGCTCCACAGAACAGGTCAATGGCTGTGAGCCGTTCTTCACTCATCTGTAGACACCAATGCAAGCGTGATCGTTTAAACTTCCTTTTTTCCTCATGTGTGTACTTCGTGTGTATATTGTAACCAAGTTAAATACTGTGTTGCGGTCTATCCGACGGCTGAATGGACATTGAGGAATACTCGTGGGTGAAGGCAAGCGAGTATCGCGAGAATCTCCTGCTCGCGGTCGAAGAGAAGCCCCGAACGCCGAAAGAGCTTGCCGAGATGAATGACTACTATCTCAGCCACGTCAGCAACGTACTATCTGACCTTGACGACCACGGACTTGCTGAGTGTATAACTCCGGAAAAGAAGAAGGGGAGACTGTGGGCCGCGACCGAGAAGGGAGAAGAAATCGTTACGGATCTGAAGCGGTAACGATGACCGTATCACAGCCATTCGGGAGAACAGTGGTCTCAGAGAGAGAATTAGAGTCTCTCGTTGATGTTGAAGAGGCGATAGAGCAGGCAAAGAAAGGTGAAGTTGAGGAACCAGCACAGCGGATTCAGAGAGTCATCGAGGCACTTCCCCAGTTACTGTGCTGGCTCGAAGACCACGGACGGCAGTACCCGTGGAGAGAGACAACTGACCCGTGGAAGGTATATCTGGCAGAGATATTGCTCCAGCGAACACGAGGAGACGCTGTCGAGGGTATCTATGACGAAGTTCTGCGCAAGTTTCCCGATCCAGAGTCGATAACAGACAGTCCAGAAACCGAGATCGAGGATACTGTGCGATCACTTGGTTTCGTCAATCACAGAACCCGGACCCTGAAAGAGGTGGGCGAGATTTTCACTCGCGACTTTGATGGCGAGGTTCCAGATACGGTCGAGGAGCTGAAACGGCCCTGGCGAGCGGGTGACTATTCTGCACGGGCTACTCAGATCTTCGCCCGTCAGAAAGCGATGGCCCTCGTTGATGCGAATTTTGCCCGTGTCATCGGTAGAGTACTGGGATACGAGATGCCGACACAGCCACACAAGAGCAGTGAGGTCTATTCCCTTCTGGAAGCGTTAACACCGGAGGATCCGGCTCTTGCCCGAAGTTTCAACCTCGCAATTCTCGATCTCGGTGCCCTGGTCTGTACGCCCGAGAATCCAGACTGTCAGAACTGTCCGCTCAATTCGGCCTGTAGCTACTACGAAGCCACCCAGAAGCAAGATCAGTAAATTCCTCAGGTATACCCCCGTGAACTGGATCCAGATTCGATACCGCGCTGTTTTTTAATACTCATCTCAGAGAGCGATTGAATGCTGGAGGATATCCGCGAGGAATACGAGATCAATCCGGAGACGGATTTTGAGAAGATAGCCGACATCTTCGTCGAAGAATTCTCTGATGCTGTTCGCCAGGGAGTTGATGAAGTGATCTTCGCAGACGATGGGCCAGTCGACTCCCTTGCGTGGATTGCGATGAATGGCTATTCCGAACACGAGTTCTTCTACGACGATAGTAATCCCGACACTGAGACACTGTACACTCTCATCTCGCTCTCTCCGAGCAAAGACGATATGCCGGCACTCAGGAAGTTCCTGAGCAGTGAATTTGGAGTTGTGAAATCACTGGAGGATGCTGCTGTTCTGTCGATTCCAGATACGTATCAGCCGGGCTCGAAAGCCCGCGCAAACGTAGCATTCTACAGAAGTCCCGTTAGTCACGAATTGAACGTAGCTCTCAATGGGACCCCGGCAAAGAAAGAAGCCCAGATCGTCGACGATGCCAGTCAGATCGTTCCGTCAAAGAACCTTGAAAAGTTCATTTACCGGGTTACGGAGTTGTTCTACGATAGTATCGAGGAGGCCGCGAAAGAACATCTCATAGAAGGCGATATTCTGTCGCTTCTGGAAGACGATCCAGACTTTCGATATCAGACCACAAAACCACTCCCGGCGGACGTGAATCCGCTGTACAGGGAAGAACCAGCCGAACTGTGGCAGAAGCCAGTCTCGAAAGAATCGGCAATTAGCAGTTCTCAGGGCTTCATTCGGGTCTGGGTTCCTGAAAACGAGCAGGACATCGGATTCGTTTCGGTGACGGATGGAGATTACGACGATCGAGAGGCTCTTGATGTGGTTCGATCTGGAGTGGAAACAGCTCTGAACTGAATTCCGTTCCACACAGTTAACCCCTCTGTCGGTTTCGCTCCCGGAAATGCCGCACTAATTTTTACCCCTATCCATCGTTACGTCGAACCGAGATGATCACGGACTCCGCTGTCTTCGACGACGAGCAGTTGCCGCGTCGCCTCCTCCACCGCGAAGCCGCCGTCGACCACCTGTCCCGCGCGTGGGAGCCGGCCCTCCAGGGCGAGCAGGCCCACGACGTACTGATTTACGGCCCCTCGGGCGTCGGGAAGACGGCGCTCGCTCGGCACACCCTCCAGCGACTTACCCAGCATGCAGACATCTACTCGGCCCACGTCGAGAGCCTCGGCAAGAGCACGGCCGGCGTCGTTCGGTCGATCCTCCACGACCTCCCCGGCAGTGACCCCGCAACGAACACACCCCGCGAGGATCTGTGCGTCGAGCTGCGCGAGCGCGTCAATCAGCCGACGGTCGTTATCCTCGACGAAGCGGACGACCTGCCGGCCACCGACGTACTGGACCGACTGGCCGACGTAGAAGAGCTATCGGTCGTCGCGATCTGCCACGACCGCGAGAAGTGGCTCTCGCAGGTGGATAACCAACTCCGTCGACGGCTGTTGCTGAAGGAGCTGGCACTCGACCGCTTCGGCGTAAACGAACTGGCGGACATCCTCGAAGCGCGTGCGCGGCGTGGGCTGCCGTCGGGTGTCGTCACGCGTGAGCAACTGGAGGCGATCGCCGACGAAATCGCGGGTGTCGCCCGGAAGGGCATTCAGGCGCTTCGGCAGGCGGCGCTGCTGGCCGAGGAGCGGGATCACGGCGAGATCGGGAGCAACGACGTGGCCGATTCCTACGAGCGCGCACAGCGGTACATTCTGGAGCAGAATCTGGAGTCACTGCCGTTCCACCACCAGCTACTGTACGAGCTGATTCGTGTGGGCGGTGGGCTGCAGGCTGGGGAGTTGCATGAGCGGTACGAGGCGGTGGCCGACGACGTGTACCGTGGGCGTGGGCTGACGCCAATCTCGGAACGGTCGAGGCGACTGAAGCTATCGAAACTGGAGGATTACGAGTTGATCGAGGTGGAGGGGGAGAATCGGCATCGACGGTATACTGTGTGCGATGAGCGTGTGCAGGCTGAAATTACAATAAATTGGCCCGTCCGAACCTAAGATGGATTAATTTTCAACAATCCACTCCCAGCCCTGTGGATGGGCATAGAGTACAGATGTAGTGTCACAGAGGCCAATTATCTTGTCAGTAGCCCCATCACGAAGAATTATGCGGGTAGTAGAATACCATACATTAATCATTTTCACTGGATATATTAGGATGCTATGGAAGACCTTTCCGACGAACCACTTTGGGCAAGAGTTCTATACGAGTTGTATCACGGCCAAGAGACGTTCGATATAATGATTAAAACACATGATATGCCAGATTCAGAATTGGCTAGAATTGAAGCTGACCAACAGGATGAATTAGCAGATAAATTGGGTGTCGAGGTTGAAGAAATACAAGAAACGGTCAAATACCTGAAAGAGATGAAGTTAATAAAACAGATGGAATATGGTCCATATCATGGTCCAATTCAACTTGATAAATCCGGTTTTGACGTAATTCATGATTTAATACAAGAAAAAAGAGATCAATTGCGCAGAGAGGAAAGAGCCGAAAAGAGACAGAAGACCAACATTCTTGCAGGTGTTCTTACATTTGGATTGATGTCTGTAACAGTTGTAGATACTGCTGTTAGGGCCTTCGTCGGAATTGGAAATGAAATCTTAACCTTAGCTATGCTTGCCTTGGGATTCTTGATCTTAGCTGCATATGTGAGAGTTCTACCATCCGCCTCACTTCTCCCGGAAATCTAGCACCTTTTTAACCCGTATCCACCCCTCGACCCATCTGTATGCAGGACAGCATGCAGGTCTACACTGGCGAAGAGGTGACAGTAGAGCACGTGAAGACCCTCTCGGGACGTGGCGCACGCTTCGACATCACCACCGACGATGGGCGAAAGTGGCGCGTCGACGTGAGCCGGAGCGGCGACGTGGAGATCGTGACGAGCTGGCGGGACGGATCGCTGGCCGATCTGGAACTGCCGGAGTGGGCCGACGACGTGACGGCGCGACTCGCGAGGGTCTGAAAGAATGTCAGCCGGAGTCTTCGATAGGATCGAGTTCGCTGGCGTCGAGTTCCTCGTCGAGGTAGGCGATGCCGTCTTCGGTGATTCCGAAGAGTCCCTTATCGATCCGGTGGAGCAGGCCGTACTTGGCAAGCTTCCGGCATCGCTCACCAGCCCACTTACGGCCGATGTCGATTCGGGCAACTTCGCCGTCTCTCGACAGAGCGATTGGGGTCATGTTGCCCTCGCCTCGGATCACTTCGAGAATCCGATCATCGGCGGGCTGGGACATCCATTCAGCGGACTTTCGCATCTGGTCTTCGGATGGGTTGGAAGCACTCATAGTAACACCGATATACCAGAACAATTCACCAAGAGGTCATAGTAGTAACCCATCGGCTTGTCTCAACAGCCGTTGGGAAAGTTATATTGTGGTAGCCATTCATCTGCCATTTGGAAGCCAGTCCACACGGGTGCTCAGAAAGTGCCCGACGTGCTGGAACACGTCGGACTTGGCTTCCAATCCGGTTGGAGATTCGAGAAGCCATGAAGTACGACAACGACCGGGCTATTGAAAGTAGCCCACCGACCAGCGGTATAGCCATTCGACCGACGACGCCACGCGGGGGTGCGTCCGCGTGAGTGACCGCGTCATCGAGGACGTGGACAAGTGCGCCAGCGACGGGTGTGAGGAGTTCCGGTATCCCGGAGAAAATCGGTGTCTCGGGTGCTTCCGAAAGCGCGAGCGGGGGCGGGCATGAGCGACGATCTCGACCCGATCACGCCCGAGGCGGCGCTGGATTACTACCTCGACACGCGCCGGTACGATCTGGCCGACGAGACGTACAAGAGCCACCGCTACCGGCTGAAGTCCTTCGTGAGGTGGCTCACGAGCGAGGAGTACGGCGACGGCGAGATCGTGAACATGAACAACGTGGATCTGCGCACGGTCCACGCCTTCCGCGTGTTCAAGCGCGAGGAGAACTTCCCCGACTCCGACCCCTGCAGCGCCGTCTCGATGCAGGGGCAGGTCTCGACGATGCGGAAGTTTTTCGAGTACCTCGCGGACATCAAGGGCGTTCCCTCGGACTTCCACGAGCGGATTCGCCTGCCCACGGTCCACGACGGCGAGGACGTGAGCGAGCAGGTGCTCAACGCCGAGCGGGCGAACTCGATCCTGAACCACCTCCGGCAGTGGGAGTACGCGACGACCCATCACGTCGCCTTCCTCATCTTCTGGCGCACCTCCTGCCGCCTCGGCGGGCTGCAGGCGCTGGACGTGGAGGACTTCGACCCCGACGAGTGCGTGCTGGAGTTTCGCCACCGGCCGAGCGAAGACACCCCGCTCAAGAACAACAAGAGCGGCGAGCGCGACGTTTCGATTAAGCCCCGCGTCGCCAAGGTGATCGAGGACTACCTCGGCAGCCCACACCGGGAGGAGCGGAAAGACGAACACGGCCGTCGACCACTGATCACCACGCGCGAGGGTCGGCCGTCGAAGGGAACGATCCGAAACTGGGTGTACAGGTGGACCCAGCCCTGCCAGATCGGCGAGCAGTGTCCCGACGGGCGCGACCCCGACGAGTGCGAGGCGACGAGCCACGGGGACTTCTCAATGTGTCCCTTCTCGCTGTCGTCTCATCCAGTCCGGTCGGGGAGTATCACGGCCCACCGTGACGCCGGGACGCCCCGCGCTGTGGTGAGCGATCGAGGCGACGTGAGCGAGAAGATTCTGGAGAAGCACTACGACCGAGCATCGAAGCGCGAGCGCATGGAACGCCGTCGCGAACACATTCCAGACGAGATATAATAACCATGAAAATCGCAAGCAAGCAGTTTATCGAACTAGTCTTTAGCACTGATACGAAAGGCCGTACCCCGCGTTGGCCCATCTCAATCCCGGCCGGTTTTTTGCCGGCTGGGATCTGGGGCTTCAACTCCCCAGCCACTCAAATTCGTCTGACCAACCTGCGAGCGGTGCCGATCGTCGCGAATTCGGCGTGAACGAAACGACGAGCGGCAGCGGTCGCCACCTCACGCTTCTCTGATGCCGTGCATCGTCGCGATCTGAAACTCGACGATGGTGAACTCGATGTCTTCGACGGGTCGTTCGTGGACCTCGAAGAAGGGGATGTCGAGGTGGTCGACGGCCTCGCGGACGGTGGCGTCGAGTTCGGTCTCAGAGAGCTGTTCGAGGTGACCTTCGGCGACGACGCTGTGCCAGCCTGCGTCGGTCTGGTCGTAGACGACGAAGGTGGCGTGGTCGGTCGACTCGATGTAGTCCTGTTTCTGGCTGGCCGGGGCGTAGCCAAGGCGGAAGTAGATCGTCGGGCTGTCGTCGCCGCCGTCGTCGTAGGTAAAGGAGACGGGGATCGCGTAGCTATCGTCGCCGCTGGCCAGCGAGAGGACCCCGGTCTGTTGCGTACTGAGGAACTCGCCGATCTCGATCGCGTCCAGCGCGTGGGCCTGTCGCGTGCTCATGCCCACACATTGTTTTTGAATAACAATTAGTGCAGGGGGTCGAACCGCCACGCCGCCACTACTCGTCCGCGAGTTCGGTTTCGAGGTCGCCAAAGTGGGCGACGCGTTCGGCGTGGGCGTTGTGCTGGTGGATCGACTCGTCGTTCGATTGCTTCATCGTCACGACGGCGTCGTCGGGGAGGTGGTCGAAGGTGTCGACGACGCCCTCGGCCATCGAGCGCACGCAGTCCTCGACGAACTTGGCGTTCTTGTGCGATTCGTAGGTCATGTGGTCCTCGTCCGGGCGTTTGGCGAGGTTGTAGATACGGGCGCTCATCGAGTCCCGGGCGACCTCGATCAGGGTGTTGAGGTCCACGTCGGGCGAGCCGTCGCTTTCGATGGTCAGGGTCGCGTGGCCCCGCTGGGAGTGGCCGGGCTGGGGGGCCTCTTCGAGGAAGGCGTCGATGGTCTCGTCCTCGACGTCGAGTCCACGGAGTGTTTCGCGGGCGCGGGCGGCGGACATCCCCTGTGAGCAGGGACAGACCGTCATGCCGGTGACGCGGGCACCGATCTCCTCGCGCGTGCCCTCTTGATCGGCCGTCGCCGACGCGATGATGTCGGCCGTCGACTGCGTGGGGCGGTCGGATTCGGGCGTCTGTTCGCGGGTGACGTACTCGGCTTCCATGCGGACCTCGGCGTTGGTCGTGTAGTCGTGCTTTTCGAGCAGGCGCTCGGCGGCGTCACCACACACGTCCTCGACGCCGGCGACCTCGTCGCGGACGGCCGCTTCGAGGGTCTCGTCGATGACCTCCATGTTTCGGCTCATGTCCGCGCCTTTCCGCCAGGAGGGGAGGTCGACGAACACCTCGAATTCGGCCATCAGGACGATGGGGCGCTGGTCGGCCCGATCGATCTTCACGAGTTTCTCGACGCCGGTGACACCGACGCGGTTGAGGCCGACCGTCACGTCCGGACTCGACGCCTGTACGTCCGGCAGTTGTTGGCTCATCGCCACTGCCTAGGGAATATCTTCGGTTAGTGTTTTCGGAAGTACATACGGCACACCGCTCGTGGTGTGTCTCACTCGTCGAAGGAGTGTGTGGAACTGCTCGTCGAACGTGGGGGTGGAGTTTACTCGTCGAAGGTGAGCTCCGCACGCCCGCCCACGTCGCGGAAGATGGCCTCGTAGTCGTTTTCGTCGAAGCGGTTGACCATCTCGTCGAGTTCGCTTCGGTGGGCTTCGATCTGGGCTTCGAGCTCCTCGAACTCGTCGCTCGAACGCAGTTCGGCGTCGGTCTTGCTCGCTTTCAGGGCCGCGTACTTCGAGGTCAGCGCGTAGTACTCACGCAGACGGCTCTGATAGGCCGCACAGCTCTGGAGGCGTTCGATCGTCTCGAAGAGGTCGGTGCGTGCGACCGGCTTGACGACGTAGTCGTCGAACGGCATGTCGATGATGTCGAAGTCGGGGTCGACGGCGGTCACCATCGCCACTCGTGCCTGCAGGTCCCGTTCTCGGATCCGATCGAGGATGTCGTCGCCGGAGATGTCGGGCATCCGGCGGTCGAGCAGGACCACGTCGATCTCGGGGTCGAGCGCGTCGAGTGCGCCTTTACCACTGTAGACCGTCTTGACTTCGTACTGATCGCGTAGCTGGGCTGCGTACGCGTCTGCTACGTCGGGTTCGTCGTCGACGATCAGAACTGTCGCGCGCTCGCTGACGGCCATTTACCTACCTACCACTATGAACCAACTAACGCAAAAGCGTTCCGGGGACCGGCCGCCGTCTGTGGATTCGTACCGATCGTCCGGTGATGACTGCCCGACGGCGGCCTCACTCGCCGACCAGATCGGCGTAGCGTGCGCCGGTCTGTTTCAGCGTACGGGTCGAGTAGAGCCGTTCGTGTTCGACGGGGAGGTGCTCGCTCGCCAGTTCGTCGATCTTCGCGTCGACGGCGTCGGCTTCGCGGCCGTGGATCATGGTAAAGAGGTTGTACTCCCAGTCCTGTTCGGGGCGGCGCGGGCGGTGGTAACACAGCGTGACGTACGGTAACTCCCCGACGGCAGTCCCGCGCTCGTCCAGTTCGTCGTCGGGGACGTTCCAGACGACCATGCAGTTGTTGTCGAACCCGGTCGTGACGTGGTTGACGACACAGCCGATGCGCTTGATACAGCCGTCTGCACGGAGGCGCTCGATGGTCGCGAGCACGTCCGCGACGGGTGCGTCGACTTCGTCGGCCACGTCACGGTAGGGCGTCGCCGAAAGGGGCATCCCCTCCTGAATCGCGAGCAAGAGCCGGCGGGCCAGTGGCGTCAGGTCCGCGGCGGCACTCTCGCTGATCCGCGTCGCCGATACGTCGGTCGACTGGCGACTCTCGCGAGCGAAGCGGTCGGTGTTGACGACCGGGAATTCGAGGTCGATGTAGTAGTCGGTCAGCATCGGAAGCACGAGCACTGTACAGCCAGTGCGACGCTCGATCTCCGCGAGGATGTCGTCGCGGGTCTCTCGTGATCCGGCCGTCACGACGAACCACATGTTCCACTCGTGGTCGCGCGCGTAGTTGTGGTTCACTTGCTCGTAGCCGTTGACGATGTCGGCGCACTCCTCGAAGCGGTCCTCGGGCGCTTTGATCGCTGCCAGTGCCGAGGAACCGATGACCGGAGGATTGAGAACTGGCCCGAACCGGCGGAAGATGCCGTCGTCGAGTAGCCGCCCTACCCGTTCGAGTGCCTCGTCGGCACCGATCCCGAGTTCGTCACCGACGGTCTCGAAGGGGCGTTCCGTGACGGGGAAGCCACTCTGGTAGCCGTCGATGAGCGTGGCGTCCACGTCGTCGATGCGCTCGCGCCAGTCGCCCGACTGGAGACTCATCGGTCGAGGTTAGGACTATGATGGTGTATCCCTTTCGCCTCTGGCCGGCATGAGACCCACAGAATTACGGTCTCACGACCGTCGAGAGCCGTGGGAAACCGGGGGGCTTTAGCCCCTCGCAGCCAAACGAACGCGCATGGCACAAGCGACGCGCGAGTACGGTGAGTGGCCGCTCAAGCGCCTGATGACCGAGGTCGTCGGCTCCGGACACAAGTCCGCCGAGGACATGACCCGCGAGCAGGCCCGCGACGCCTTCCTTCGTATCCTCGATGGCGAGCCAGACCACACGACACTGGGGGCATTCTGGCTGGCGAACCGCTGGAAGCGCAACACGCCCGAGGAACTGGCGGCCTTCGTCGACGTCATGGCCGAAGAGGGTGTCACGGTCGAAGCACCCAGCGCCGATCCCGTCGACTGCGGGGCCAACTACGACGGCAAGCACACCTCCGCCATCCTCGGTGTCGCCGCTGGCGTCGTCGCTGCCGGTGCGGGCACACCCGTTGTCGCCCACTCGGGCGACCGCGTCCCGACCCAGAAACTCGACGCGTACAAGCACGTGCTGGACGAACTCGGCGTCGAGACCGATCTCACGCCCGGCGAGAGCGCCGACATGGTCGACGACGTGGGCTTTGGCTTCTACTACCAGCCCAACTTCAACCCCGGCATCGACGGCCTCTGGGAGCGCCGGGACATGATGGGCGTCCGGAGCTTCGTCAACACCATCGAGACGCTGGCGAACCCGGCCGACGCCGACGTCCACCTCGGGAGCTTCTATCACCTCCCCTTCGCCAAGCGGATGATCAAGACGCTCAAGCAGTCAGAGACGAGCACGGTCGAGCGCGCGCTGTTCTTCCAGGGGATGGAGGGGTACGACGACATCCGACCCGGCGCGACCGTCGTCGCAGAGTGGCCCTCCGACGACGAGGACGCGGACGAAGCGGGTATCGTCGACTACGAGATTCGGACCTCCGAGTACGGGATGGACCTGCAGGCCGAAGACCTCGAAGTCGACGATGTGGCCGCCGACTCCGCGGCGATCACGGAGGACGTCGTCGCCGGTGAGTGCGAGGACGACGCCTTCGCCGACGCGGTCGAACTGAACGCGGCGCTGCGTATTTACGCCCGCGAGGACGTTGCGAGTCTGGACGACGGTCTCGCCGAGGCCCGCGCTGCGATCTCCGACGGCAGCGCTGCAGCCGTCCTCGACGACCTGACCGAGTACTGAGCCACCGAACGGACTGTCGTCCCGGTTTTGATCCCGCGCTACCAATGTCACCGCCCACCCTCGACGACATCGACCTGACCCACGAAACCGTCTCTCCCAACGGTGTCCGACTCCACTGTGTCACCGCTGGTCCCGAGGACGGCGACCTCGTCGTCCTGCTCCACGGCTTCCCCGAGTTCTGGTACTCGTGGAAACACCAGCTTCCGGCGCTCGTCGACGCGGGCTTCCGGATCGTCGCGCCGGATCTGCGAGGGTACAATCGCTCGGAGAAGCCGTCGGGCGTTGCCGCCTACCGGATGGACGAACTCGTCGCCGACGTGGTCGGGCTGATCGACCACTACGGCGACGGCGCGGCCCGCCTCGTCGGCCACGACTGGGGCGGTCTGATCGCGTGGCAGGTCGGTATCGACCGCCCCGACGTGCTCGACCGTCTCGTCGTGGCGAATGCCCCCCATCCGACGAAGTACGACCGCCACCTCCGGTCGTCACCGTCGCAACTGCTGAAGTCGTGGTACGTCTTCTACTTCCAGCTTCCCGGCCTGCCCGAAATCGGGTTCCGGTGGAACGACTACGCCGTCGTCGAATCGCTCTTGAAAGCCCAGACACGGGCCGGCGCGTTCACGGACGACGACATCGAGCGCTACAAGTCCGCGCTGGCGACGCCGGGCGCGGTGACGGCGGCACTGAACTACTACCGCGCGCTGGGCCGCCAGCGTGCCCGCCAGTACATCCGGGGCGAGGGCGTCGGCGACCAGCCAGTCGACGTCCCGACGATGCTGGTGTGGGGCGCGGACGACCACGCGCTGGACGCCGAACTGACCGAGGGTCTCGACGAGTGGGTCCCCGACCTCCGGGTCGAGCGTATTCCCGATGCGAGCCACTGGGTGCAGTTCGACGCTGCCGACCGGGTGAACGATCTGCTGGTCGAGTATCTGTCGTAGGGAAGTGCCGATCCGGGACGACGACGAACAGCTACGAGCGTTTCATCTGCGTCGAGCAGCGCAGACAGAGCGTCCGACCGGCGATCCAGTTCACGTCCGTCGAGTCACACGCCGGACAGTCGAAGTTCGCGTTGTCGTACTCCGTCGTCCCGCGACTGGCCGCCAGATGGCCGGTCTCGATTGCCCGCGCGAGCAGCGAGGGGAATCGCTGGCGCTTGTACGTCACACGGCGGGCCAGAAAGGCACCGCCGTCGCTGGGATCTGCCCCGTGTAAATCCTCCCACGTGACGGCGATCTCGCCGTCGGCAAGTCCCCGGGCGACCTGCTTGAGCGTCGCTGCGGCGGCCTCGAACAGCGGCGTCGTCGCCCACCGCTCGGGTGACTCGACGGACTCACCGGCCGCGCGATAGGCGTCGGCGGCGTCCTCGTAAGCGGCCCCGGCGTCGCCCACGTCACCGACCACCCGGAAGTCGCCGACGAACTCCGCGAGACAGGCCCGCTGGACCGGTCTGTCGAGCGTCCGTTCGAGGTCCCGGGTGATGGCGACGCCCTCGACGGCCCGGTGGGTCGCTCGTTCGGCCACGCCAGCGACGCGGTACGCCACCGCTGCGGTCGCAAGAAAGCGCAGTCCCTCCCCGATCCAGCCGTGCTCGTCCGGGTCGAACGGATGGTGTTCGTCGTGGGGATCGGCCAGTCGTCGCCACGCAGCGCGCGTGTACTCGTCGCCCGCTCGCTCGTACGCCCGCTCCGCGAGGGCTTCGACCGCGGCCGTGTGGGCTGCCGTTTGCTCGCTCATACCTCCCCTTGGTCCCCGGACAGAAATACCGGCTACCTACAGCAGGCTCATTCCGCTGGGCGTCCAACGACGGGTATGGACCGCTCGCAGATCCGCGACGCGTGGGACGAGGTGGCTGAGACCTACGCCCGCAATCGCGACCCCACCGGCTCTGACGCGGCGCTGATCGACGACCTGCTGGCCGAACTGGGGGACGATCCACTGGTGCTCGACGCTGGCTGTGGCGACGGTGCTCGCACCCTCGCGAATCTCCCGGCCGACAGCGTCGGCCTCGACTTCTCCCGGCGCGGTCTCGAACTCGCTCGCGAAACCGTGCCCGGCGCGCGACTCGTGCAGGGAGATATGACCAGCCTGCCGGTCGCCGACGACGCCGTCGACGCGATCACGGCGTACCACGCCGTCTTTCACGTCCCGCGGGCCGAGCAGCCGGGAGTGTACGCCGAGTTCGCGCGGGTGTTGCGGTCCGGCGGACGCCTGCTGGTGACCGTGCCCGGCGGGCGCTTCCAGACGGTGCGACAAAACTGGATGGGCGGGCGGATGTTCTTCGCCGCGCCCGGCCGCGAGCGGATGCTCCAGCAACTGCGCGCGGCGGGGTTCACCGATCTGCGGACGATGACTGCCGACGACCCGCTGGGAGCGAGCACGGAGTTCGTGCTGGCGACCGTCGCGCCGTCGGCCTAATACGACTAGAGGTCCCTCGGTCGGTCGGTGACTCTACTGTGGTCCCCCGGAGTGTTTAACGGGAAGGTATATGTGGCTCCCTCGGCCGATTGCTGTCGTAGTGTGGCACACAATAACATGACTGTTGCTGTCTCGAACGGACGGCCCGACTCACCGGACTGGAGGCGGGCCTGACGTGGCAGGAGCCTTGCTGCAGGCCGTCCTCGACCGGACGCTCTTGCGCCAGATGCTTCGCCCGGTCGTCGCCTTCGGCGGCGTCGTCGTTGCCGGTGTGGTCGGCTTTGGCACACTTGCTGGCGTCGGCATCGTCGAGGCGCTGTTCTGGCTCCTCGATCCGACCAGTATCGAACTGTACTTCGAGCACCACGACGGGCCGGCGACGCTGGTGAAGGGTTACGCCATCGTCGTGCTCTCGGGACTCGTCGTCGCCGGTCTGTGGACCGGTGAGACGGTACTGTCGGCGACCTTTGGCGGACAGATACGGGACGAACTCAGACACATGCAGATCCAACAGACGATCGACGACCTCGACGGCCACGTGGTGGTCTGTGGCTACGGCACCTTCGGCAAGACCATCGCCGCGGGACTCGCCGAGCGCGACCGCGACGTGGTCGTCGTCGAACAGGGCGACGAACAGTTTCAGCGAGCGATCGACGACGGCCACCTCGCCGTCCGTGGCGACGCACGCACGACCGAGACGCTGGTCGAGGCGGGCGTCGAACGGGCGCGCACCGTCGTCGGTGCGATCGACGATACGAACGCCAACGTCCAGATCGGGATCGCGGCCGGCGAACGCGCACCACACGTGGAACTCGTCGTTCGGGCCGGCGACCGGATGGACGAAGCGCTGGCCCGCCGGGCCGGGGCCGACGAGGTGATCGTCCCCGAAGTCGTCAGCGGCGAGCAGGTGACGGCGACGCTGTGATACGGTTTATTGTCGATCTTTACCGGATCGACCGCACACCGTGGTGCGGTCGACCGGGAAAACGGCTACAATAATCCGTATGAGTCGCCCGTCCGAACGCGGGGTTTTTCAGCCCCCGCGTCGTGGACCGGACCATGACGAACGTCACACTGACGACTTCAAAGGGCGACATCGAACTCGAACTGTACGACGAGCGCGCCCCCCGCACTGTCGAGAACTTCCTCGGACTGGCCGAGCACGATCCGGCCGCGAGCGACGACCCATCGCCGTCGACGACGACGTGGGAAGACCCCGAGTCCGGTGAAATCCGGGGCGATTCCCTGTACGAAGGCGTCGAGTTCCACCGCATCATCGAGAACTTCATGATCCAGACCGGCGACCCGACCGGTACCGGCCGCGGCGGTCCGGGCTACCAGTTCGACGACGAGTTCCACGACGACCTGCGCCACGACGGCCCGGGCAAACTCTCGATGGCTAACAGCGGCCCCAACACCAACGGCTCACAGTTCTTCATCACGCTCGACGCCCAGCCACACCTCGACGACAAGCACGCCGTCTTCGGCGAAGTCGTCGACGGCATGGACGTCGTCGAGGCCATCGGCAACGCCGACACCGACATGCACGACGCGCCGACGACGCCGATCACCATCGACAGCGTCGAGATTCACGACTAACCTGCTCGCGGCGACCAACAGCAGCTGTAGTTCTCGGGACGCGACGAGGTGGGCGATACGACGTGCTCGGCTCCGTTGCGGACGACTATCGAATCCGTTAACAATTGGTGTAGTTTTACATCCGTGGCTTGAAGTGGGAGGATTCGAGTGTGTGCTGTATGCTCGGGGACAAGCGCCAGTACCAGTTGCTGTACTTCGTTTTTTTCGCGTCCTCGAACGGCTTTCTGGTCTTTCGGAACGCCTACTTCGAGGAACTGGGGCTGAGCGGGGGTCAGATGGGACTGCTCGGTTTCGTGCTCGTCGTCGGTGGGATGGTCGCCCAGCCGATCTGGGGTGGGCTGGCGGATCGCTTCGCGGCCTCGAAGCCCGTCCTCCTGATCGCCGCTGGCGTGTCGAGTGTGGCGATCCTCGCCTACCCGCTGGCCGGCAGCGTCCCCGACCCGTTCCTGTTGCTCGTGCTCGCGACCGCGCTGCTGTCGACGGTGCGCTCGCCCATCGTCCCGATCACGAACGCGATGATCCTCTCGAAGGGACTGGACTACGGGCAGGTCCGGGCCTTTGGCTCTATCGCGTTCGGACTCGGAAGTCTCGTCGTCGGCTGGCTGCTCTCCCAGTACGCGACCGAGATCGTCTTCTACATCTACGCAGTCGGGATGGTCGTGCTGGTGCTCATCGTCAGGGGCGTGCCCGACGCCGAAGCCGACCTGACGCCCGACCTCAGGAGCGAGGCCGTGAAGCTGCTGACGAACAAACGATTCGTCCTCCTGCTCGCCGTCGCCGTCCTGCTGGGTGCTACGAGTTCTTCCGGGAGCGCGTACTTCTCGGTGTACGTCCGTGCGATCGGAGCCAGTGACGGTCTCACCGGCACCGCGTGGATGGTCAAGACCGTCGGCGAGGCGGCCATCTTCCTCTCGATGGCTCGGATCGGCCTCGCGAACCGGACCCAGTTGACCCTCGGTGCCGCCCTGTTTGCCGGGTCGTTTTTCGTGTACGCCGCCGTCGCGACGCCCGCGGCGATCATGGCCGTCCAGCTCGTCCTCGGTGCAGGGCTGGCGCTGTACAACCTCGCCGTCGTCGAGTTCGCCCATCGCTTCTCGCCCGAGGACCTGACCTCGACAGGACAGGCGGTGCTGTCGGCGCTGGGTATCGGGACGGGCCGGGCGCTGGGCCAACTCGGGGCCGGTGGCGTACTGGACGCCGTCGGCGTCGTCTCGATGTACTACGTGCTCGCGGGACTGGCTGTGTGTGCGCTCGTCCTCAGTCTCGCCTTCCACGGGCCGACGCTGCGACGACTCGGTCGCGCGACCGGCGCGGGGCAGTGACTCTCGTACTGCCGGCAGTGCCGGCGGGCGGCTGACGCCTACGACTCCCGGTACACCGTTACTGCTCGCCGGACCAACGCGTCGTGTGGGTCACAGGCGTCCGCGTTCTCCGACACCCGCTCGAACGCGGTCTCGATCCCGATGTTCCGAGCGAGCGCGGTGGCGGTGGCCGCGACGGACGGACTCCGTGACGCCCCACGAGAGCAGTGTACCAGTACGGTCTCGCCTGCCTCGATACGTGCGCGCACCGCTTCGACGGCGCCTTCGAAGCGGTCCCGGTCGTTTTGCGGTCCGTCGAGCATATCGTGTTTTATCACCGACACCTCGTCGGGAAATCCGGCGTCGGGATCGGCGTGGGTCAGTGAGACGACCGTCTCGACGCCGTTCTCGGCGAGCAGTCCCTCGTCACTCGCGTCCGCCAGCGTCCCGACGAACAGCGACTCGGCGACTCGATCCACGCGTCAGTCACCTCGCAACAGCGTCAGTCGACACCCGGACGCGGCGTCGAACGTCGCCTGCCCGGTCACCACCTCGGGGCGTTCGAATCGCTCTTCCAACCGCTCTGCATCTCGGAGCGTGAACGCCGACCCCGCTTCCACGTACCCAAAGACCACTGGTCCGGGACCACGACACCGCGCGACTAGTCCGGTGAGGTCGTCGCGGTCGCCGACGGCTCGGTGCAGCGACACCGAGCCACCGTCCCGCAGGTTCGACCTGACACGGCCATAGTCCGTCTCCAGCATCATCGGCTGTGTGAACGCCGTGAACACGTCCGTCGCGACCTCACGAATCACGTCACGCTTCGCTGTCGACACGACGGTCCCGAACGACGCTTCGAGCCGCTTTCGATCCGGCCCTCGTGACTCGCCGGTGAAGACTGCCATCGTAATTGCATCGGGATCGCAACAGTCGCCGATACGGGCAGCGGTCTCGACAGCACCCTCTTCGGTGACACCCCCGGTCACCACGACGACATCGAACGACGCGAACCGGTCCGCGACGACGGACGCTCCGGTTTCGACGACAGCGTCTGAGGGGGCCGGATCGTCGTTCGGGACCATCTGGCCGCTGCCGTCGCGGCTCTCGATCCCGTCTTCGACACGCTCCGCACCGAAATCGCCGACACCGACGAAACACGTGCGCACCCGGAACTGGTCGACCATCTACCCGAGACCGAGGAGTGGTTGCGTCTTAGTTCCCGGTCCCGTTCGTGGTGTGATCATGCGCATGATAGTCGCTAACAACCCATGGGCAGCTATAGGTAGCTCCCGGCGAACGATACGCTGTCGCCGAAGCCGACACACAGGAGGCAATCTAATGGGTCGATACGTCATTTCGGATCATCACTTCGGTCACTCTCGGATCATCGAGTACACCGGTCGCCCGTTCAGTTCCGTCGGGGAGATGAATCAGTCCCTGCTGAATCGGCACTACGAGACCGTCGACGAGTCGGACACGCTCGTCCACCTCGGCGACGTGGCGATGGATATGCGCGACGGGACCGAGACCATCGAGTACTTCGACCGGCTCGGCGGTGATCTGCTGGTGCGTGGCAACCACGATACGGGCCTGACGGCTGGGGATGCCCCGTTCCCGGTGGTGCGATCCTGTACCATCGAACACGGTGACAGGACGTTCTACTGTACGCACCGGCCAGCCGACGTTCCCGACGAGTGGGACGGGTGGGTGCTTCACGGGCACGAACACAACAACAATCCCGAGGAGTTCCCGTTCGTGGCCTACGACGCCCGGCGGATCAACGTCAGTTGCGAACTGCTGAACTATCGGCCGATCGCACTCGAAACGCTGTCGGGGATTCTCGATGCCTGCCCGGACGGGTCGCGAATCCGCGACGTGGACACCGCACGCGCCGAGCTGGGCGAGGGGTGAGACGGGCGTGTCTGCGCGCACCATCTTCCACCGGCTGCAATCCATCGACAATCTCCGTGTAGCCGATCCATTTCACCATACTACGAGGACACACGATGTCTGAACTCACCGAGCGGTTAGAGCGGGCGACCGCGCCAGTGTTCATCACACATAGACGAGCGGACCGGGATAGTCTCGGCGCAGCGCTGGGTCTGCGGGCGATCCTCGGCGTCGGGACCGTCTGTGCGCCAGCCGGCATCACGAAGTCTGCACAGAGATTATGCGACGCTACGGACGCGACCGTCCGTGCGGAGACCCTTCCCGACGAGTTCGACGAGGCGGTCGTCGTCGACGCGCCGTCGACGGATCGGATCTCGCCGGTCGCTCCCGACGCCGTCCTGTTGATCGATCACCACGAGCCCGCCGACCTCGCCGACAGCGCCGTCGCCACGCTCGTCGATACCGACGCCGGTGGGACGACGGAGTTGGTCACCCGGCTGGCAATGTCGGCCGGCTGGGACGTTCCTGCGGACGCAGCGCTGCCGTTGCTCGTCGGCCTGCTCGACGATACCGACTTTCTCGGGGACGGTGGTCCGCGGACGGCGGCGACGGTAGCAACCCTGTTCGAAGCAGTGGGCGAGCAGGTGACACTGCTTCCGGCGTTACTCGACCGATCGGTCGGTCGCGACGAACGGATCGCCAGTGCGACCGGCGCCCTCCGGGCCAGCGGCTACCGGGCCGGCGATCTGTTCGTGGCGTTTTCCCGGGTCGGGGCACACGAAGGGGCGGCCGCCGAACGGCTCCGGGCGGCCGGCGTCGACCTCGCGGTCGTCTGCTCGACGCATGGCGGCGAGATCCGCGCGACGGCGCGAGCGTCCGACAGGATGGCCGAGCGGCTCAGTCTCGGAGCCACGGTCCTCCCGGCACTCGCCGACGAGTTCGGTGGTGACGGTGGCGGGCACGCCACAGCAGGGTCCGCGACAGTCGTTGCTCGGGACACTGGCGCGGTTGTCGAGACGGTGCTCGCGATAGTGGAGTCGGAACTCGGCCTGACGTTCGCCGAGGTGTCGTGGTAAAGAGGAGTGCCCGGAACCCACGGCACGGTTCGAACACCTCCTTTCGCGAAGAGTCGCGCTTATCTGTCCCGGCCGCCGATAGTCGTACATGGCAGACGAGGACGGACCCGTCGACCCGAGCCAGATGGGTGGGACCGACGCCCCGCCGGTCGAGGCAAAGCCGTACAAGATCATCTTCGAGGCCAACAAGTGCATCGGCGCAGGGAAGTGCGCCGAGGTCTCGACGAACTGGGAACTGGATCTCGACACCGGTATCGCCGCCCCGAAGGCCTACTTCGTCGGCGAGGACGAGGTCGACGACGAGATTCGCGCCGCCGAGGTGTGTCCCGCGAAGAAGGACGTGGGCGTGATCCACGTCGTCGACCGGCGGACGAACGAGGAGATCGCACCCGATCCACACGGTGACGGGACGCTGTCGGTCGACTGGTAGCGACGGAGCCGATTCACGCGCGAACAGCGTCTACTTGTCACGCTGTTGTCGTCGACGCAGTCGTCCCACAGATTCAAGCCATACCACTGGTGTTGTAGTGGTGTGTTCGACGAGAAACGTCGCTACCAGACGCTGTATTTCGTCTTCTTCGCCGCCGGGAGCGGCATCACGGCGTTTCGGAACGTCTACTTCGAGGAACTGGGCCTGTCGGGCTTCGAGATGGGACTCATCGGTGCCGTCATGGTCGGCGCGGGGATGTTCGCCCAGCCGCTGTGGGGCGTCGTCGCCGACCGCTACGGTCGGACGAAGGGATCGCTGCTCGTGGGCACTGCGGTGTCGGGGGTCGCCGGACTCGCCTTTCCGGCTGTCGGGCAGTCGGTCACTGATCCACCGGTGCTCTTTGGCCTGTTGCTCGCGGCGGGCGTCGTCTTCGCCACCTTTCGCGCGCCGATCATGCCCATCGCTAACTCGATGGTACTGGATTCGGGGCTGAACTACGGCTCGGTCCGGGCGTTCGGGGCGATCGCGTTCGGTCTCGGTCTCGTGGGGATCGGGAGCCTCGTCGAGTGGTTCGGGACGCCGGTCGTCTTTTACATCTACGTCGTCGGCATGGCTGCCTTCTTCGTCTTCCTGCATGGCCTCCCAAAGCCCGAGACGACGGTCGCACCGGACATCCGCAGCGAGGCCGTCCGTCTGCTGACGAACAAGCGCTTTCTCGTCCTCTTTCTGGTCGCGCTGATCATGGGCGGGGTCATCTCCGCCGGGGCCTCCTTTTTCGCCGTCTTCATGCGGGACATCCGGGCCGGCGACGACATCACCGGTCTCGCGTGGTTCATCCGCACTGTCGGCGAGGCGGCCATCTTCCTCGCGATGGCTCGGATCGGACTGGACTACCGCTGGCAACTCTCGCTTGGCGTCCTGACCTACGCCGTCGGCTACGCTGTCTACGGGCTGACCGGCGCTGTGACGGCGATCCTCTCGGTCCAGCTCGTGCTCGGCGTTGGCTACGCGATGTTCAATCTCTCGACGGTGAACCTCGCTCATCGGTTCGCGCCCGCCACTCTCTCCTCGACCGCACAGGCGGTGATGACCGGCATCGGCATCGGTGCCGGTCGCGCACTGGGCGAACTGGCCGGCGGCCAGCTCGTCGATATGGTCGGCACACAGGAACTGTACCTCTGGCTCGCCGGCGCGACCGTCGTCGCGCTGCTGGTGAGTCTCGTCTTTCACATCCCCGGCGTCGGCACCGCTGTCGCTGCCGACGACGCCGAGGCATCCTATAGCAACGATTGACACACCGGTCGCACTGCTGTCGCGCGGCCGGACGTGCACCGAGTGTCACCGCCGACCATCGTCCGGGACCGAAAGGGACAACCCCGTGCCGTTCGCTTTAGCAGAATGCGCGAGGGTAGCCGAGCCAGGCCAAAGGCGGTGGGCTTAAGACCCGCTCCCATAGGGGTCCGTGGGTTCGAATCCCATCCCTCGCATTTTCCGACTCGAACGGACGTGAGTGTCATGAAAATCGATCGTGGGATTCGAAGCCCGGAAGTCGCGTGCAGCGAAGCGAGCACGTCTTCCTCCGGTTCGAACGCCGCGGAATCCCTCGGATCCCGCGAGGATCGCACCCGCGTCGCGGGTGCTCACTCCCATCCCTCGCATTGCTGTCGCGAACACAGCCGTGAGCGACAGCGACCGATCGCTGACGACGCCCTTTTGCCCGTCAGCGGCCTATCGACGGTCAATGACCGAGGATCTCCCCGAGAGCGCTGTCCGGGCCTTCGAGAACCACGACGCCATCGCGGAAGCCGACGACGCGTATCGCGTGACGACCACCGCCTTCGAGGGGACCGTCACGGCCGCGGACGCCCCTGAGTGGCGCATCGCCTACACCGTCACCATCCACGCACCGACGCTGGAGACGGCGACCGTCGACGAGGTGGGCGACGCCGTGGCCGACGGGTGGTTCGAGACGCTCGAACGCCGTCTCGAAGATGCCCCGAAAGCCACGCGCACGACGGTCGACCTCGATACCTACACCGTCGAGCGCGACGACGGCGACGTGGTCGTCACCTACGGCTTCGAACTCGGTAACGCAGACACCGCTGCCCGCGTCGCCAAGACCTTCGTCGAGTACGTCGAAGGCACCTACGTCGAAGGGATCATCCCCGGCTACGAGTACGAGGGCGCGGTCGCGAATCTGGTGGATCAGGCCCAGACCAACGGCGATGGCGGGGCCGGCGGAACGCCGCTCTGACGACGAGTGTCGGGCATCCGCGCGAGGAAGCGAGCGCGGTTCACTCCGAGCGCACCCCTCGGGTGCGACTCGGAGGTCGTTTTTAGCGTAGATTTTTGCAAGGAGTGGTGCCCGCAGTGCCATCGGCACGAGGACACCCGACGCAGTAAAAAGGTACAACGGCGACGGCGGGGCCGGCGGAACGCCGCTCTGACGACGAGTGTCGGGCATCCGCGCGAGGAAGCGAGCGCGGTTCACTCCGAGCGCACCCCTCGGGTGCGACTCGGAGGTCGTTTTTAGCGTAGATTTTTGCAAGGAGTGGTGCCCGCAGTGCCATCGGCACGAGGACACCCGACGCAGTAAAAAGGTACAACGGCGACGGCGGGGCCGGTGGAACGCCGCTGTGAACGATTCGTACTTGCCAAGGTACTTGAGTCGAGAGGACGTTTAAATAGTACTGTGTATTCTTTCGCATCTGGTGGGCAGCGAATCGCTTCCGAGACGAACAGCCCCGGACAGGGGCCGGGAGATCTGTGAACCCGAGTCGGGTCGACTCGATCGTCGACCTCGTCTACGGCCTCTTGATCGCGCTCTCGGTGGCGCTGATCCTGCTCGTCGGCAACGCCGTCGGACTCGCCTTCGGGTTCGGTGTCTTGCTCTCGTATCTCATCCATGTCGTCTGGAAGATGGCCCGGTTCGATCCAGAGTGGATGACGACGGAGGTCAAGGAGACGGTCGAGAAGACCGTCGAGGAGACGGTCGACGAAACGGTCGGTGAGAAGGTCGAGGAGACTGTCGGTGAATCGGTCGAGGAGACCGTCGAAGAGACTGTCGGCCAAAAAGTCGAGGAGACCGTCAGTGAAACAGTCGACGAGACGGTCGGTGAAAAGGTCGAGGAGACAGTCAGCGAGACCGTCGAGGAGACTGTCGGTGAATCGGTCGAGGAGACTGTTGGCGAGAAAGTCGAGGAGACCGTCGAAGAAACCGTCAGTGAGACCGTCGAGGAGACTGTTGGCGAGAAAGTCGAAGAGACCGTCGAAGAAACCGTCAGCGAGACCGTCGAGGAGACTGTTGGCGAGAAAGTCGAGGAGACCGTCGAAGAAACCGTCAGCGAGACCGTCGAGGAGACGGTGGACAAGAAAGTCGAAGAGACCGTCGAAGAGCAGTTAGATGAGGAGAGCGACGACACGACGAGCGAGGACAGCTGATGGTCGAGCTACTGCTGGTCGTCGGCGTCCTGGTCGCGATGTTCGTCGCGTACAACATCGGCGGCTCGACGACTGGGCCGGCGTTCGGGCCAGCTGTGGGGGCAGATGCGATCTCGAAAACCACCGCTGCGGCGCTGATGGGCGTGTTCTTCTTCCTCGGCGCGTGGACGATCGGCCGGAACGTCGTGACCAAGCTCGGCACGGAACTGGTCGTCGATCCCGGCGTGTTCACGCTCGAATCGTCGATCGCCGTGCTCTTTTTCATCGGTATCGCGCTGCTGATGGGGAACCTCTTCGGCGTCCCGGCCTCGACCTCGATGACGGCCGTCGGCGCGATCGCGGGGCTGGCGCTGGCCGGTGGCGTGCTGGACATGGCCGTCATGGGCGAGATCGCCGTCTGGTGGGTCGTCTCGCCGATCATCGGCTTCTGGGTGTCGCTGATCCTTGGTCGGTACTTCTACGCGCGACTGAATCGCCTCGTCGCGATGGAGCGCAGCACCGGCCCGCTGTTCGACGTGGATCGGTCGGGGATCGTCCCGATCCCGCGGGTCCACCGGACGACCAATCGTCGAGAGCTGGGCGGGACGATCACGGTCGTTTCGATCGGTTGCCTGATGGCGTTTAGCTCCGGCACCTCGAACATCGCCAACGCCGTCGCACCGCTGGTCGGAAGCGACGAACTCGCGATGAACCCGGCGATTATCCTCGGTGGCATCGCCGTCGCGATCGGTGCGTTCACGATCGCTCGACGGACACTGGAGACGATGGGCAGCGATATCACCGAACTACCGCTGACGGCCGCAATCGTCGTCGCGTCGGTCAGTTCGACACTCGTCGTGTTCCTCTCGGCGCTTGGTATCCCTGCGAGTTTCGTCATCATCGCGACGATGTCGATCGTCGGGCTGGGCTGGGGGCGAGCGACGCGACCGGTCACCGTGTCCGAGGCCGTCTCTGGTGAGGAAACGCCACCGGTCACGGTCAACGCGCTGGCTGATGACGAGGAAGGCGAAGCGCTCCCATCGATCGGTGAGGCGGATACGGAGGACGTCCCCGAGCCGTCGGCACTGTTCAATCCGGCAACGACGGCCCGGGTCGTGCTGATGCAGAACGTGGTCCCGGCGATCGCGACGATCGGGGCGTATCTCACGTTCCGGTTCGTGCCGATATTCGGGATCTAACCGATCGAGAGCGAGCCCAGCGGTCGGGTCCCTGCGCCGTGGGTCACCGCTAGTGCATCGCGATGTACGTCTGTGTGTCTTCGACGCCCTCGATCTCCTGTATCTGCATGGCGGCGATGTCCTTGACCTCGGCGGGCGTGTCGACCTCGACCTTTGCGATGAAGTCCACGTCGCCGGCGACGATGTGGGCGTCGCTGACGCCGTCGATGGCTTCGATCGCGTTTTTCAGTCGGTCGGCGTCGCCGGTGTACACCTTGATCATGACGTAGGCGACGACCATCTCAGGCACCTCCCATGGCGGTCGCGCGGCCGGTCTCGCCAACGACGATACTGCGCACGTCGCTCAGCACGTCGAAGTCGGCCAGCACGACGAGGTGGTCGCCGAGGTCGAGCGTCTCGTCTTCGCCGGGCAAATCGAGCGGGCCGTCGGCCTTGCCGAAGGCCAGCAGTCTGGCGTTTGCGGGCAGTTCGAGTTCACTGATGGAGTAGCCTCGCATGGGTGACTGTTCGGTGATGGTGAGTTCGACGAGCTGGAGGTTCTGGTCGATGTCGGCGACGGCGCGGATGTTGCCTCCGAGCAGGGCGTTCTTGGCGGCGATGGCTCCGAGGCGTTCGGGGTAGATCACCTCGTCGACGTCGCCGGCGTACTTGCGGTAGATTTCTTCGCGATAGTCTTCGTCGATTCGCATGACGGTTCGACAGCCGAACTGTTTGGCGATCAGACACGCTGCGAAGTTGGTGTTGAGGTCGCCGGTCAGCGCACCGAGCGCGTCCGCGTCGTCGAGGGCGGTCTGATCGAGGGTGTCCTCGACAGCACCGTCTCCTTCGATGGTCTCGAACCCTCCTTCACGAGCGCGTCCGACCTTCGTCGGGTCGTTTTCGACGAGCACGACGTCGTGCCCACTTTCGTCGAGCACGCGGGCGGTACGGAGACCGACGCGACCGGCACCCACGATAACGAATCGCATGGTAATGCTTACGACCGACGGTCGGATAAAGCTACCCCGTGGATAGACCTGAACCTTTTTCGTGTTACCAATCCACACAGTAGGTATGGTCACCGCCTTCATCATGGTCAAGACCTCGGCCGGGAAATCGGAGGGGCTTCTCGAAGACATTCGCAGCCACGAGGGCGTCAGCGAGGCCCACATCGTCGCCGGCAAGTACGACATCATCGTCGAAGCGGTCGGCGACGAAGTGTACGACGTGATGCATACGGTCGCGACACGGATCCGTGATCTGGACGGCGTCGTCGACACCCGGACCTACATCTGCATGGAGTAGCCCGACTCGATGGCGACACGGCAAAGACCCCTGCCCCCCTAGGGCCGCCATGGTCGGCGTCCTGGATCTCGTTGGCGTGCTCGTGATCGTACTGGTCAACAGTGGCGTCACGGCGTTGATGACCCGCTTTTTCCGCGTCAGGCTCGACACGCAGTGGGGGAGCCTGCTCTATGCGCTGCTGTTGTGCCCGGTCGTCCTCGTCGTGCTCTTGCTGGTGTTCTCGGGCGTGTTCAAACTGGGCGGGAACCTCGGCAGTCGTGGGACCGTGATGATGCTGACGATCTTCTTGCCACTCGCGCTCGGGATGACGTTCGACTACGTGTGGATGCCCTCGCCGGACGAGGTCGAGGTGCCGGACACGACCGGCCAGTAGTCATCCCAGCAGGTCCGTGATGGCGTCGTCGACGGCCTCGCGCACGGCGGCCTCGGGCTGAGTCGCGTCGATCCTGACGAAGCGGTCCGGTTCGTCCGCGAGCAGTCGCTCGTAGTTCTCGCGAACGTCTGCGAGGTAGTCGGCCGTCTCGAACTTGTTGGTCGCACCGCTGCGTTCGGCGGCCGTCTCCGGGTCCACGTCGAGATAGAGCGTCGCGTCCGGCGGGCGCGTCCACGGTGCGTGAACGTCGCGGACGTATTCGAGGGCGTCGTCCAGTCGCTCGTCGAGTGTGGCACCCTGATAGGCGTATCGCGAGTCCGAGTAGCGATCCGAGATCACGACCCGTCCCTCGGCGAGTGCCGGTTCGATGGTGTTGGTGAGGTGGTCGGCGTGGTCGGCGGTGTACAGAAAGAGTTCCGCGAGCGAGTCGGCGCCGGCGTCGTCGATCGACCGCTGTACCGCCTCGCCGTACCACGAGTTCGTCGGTTCGCGCGTGAAGAGGGCGTCGTCGGGGACTGCCGCGTGGTCCTGTAGCGCCTCCCACGCACTCGTCTTCCCGCTCCCGTCGAGCCCTTCGAGCGTGACCAGCATGTTCCAGTCGTCGCCAGCGCCATACGTAAACGCCTCGGCTGCCGGTCCCGGGCAACCCCTCAGTTCGCTGGCGTGGTATCGACCGTCGGCCCTAATAGGGTGCGCACTACCTTTATATCACTTCCCGATCACATACTGTATATGAACGTACTCGTCGTCGGTGGGAGCGGCTTCGTCGGATCGAATCTCTGCGCGGAACTGGACGAGCAGGGACACGACGTGACGGCACTGGCCCGGTCGCCGGGAGATGGGGACCTGCCTGCCGGCGTCGAGACGGTCGCCGGCGACGTCACCGACTACGAGAGCATCGAGGGAGCGTTCGAGGGACAGGACGCCGCGATCAACCTCGTGGCGCTGTCGCCGCTGTTCAAACCAAAGGGCGGCAACGAGGCCCACGACCGGGTCCACCGCGGTGGGACCGAACACTGTGTCCGGGCCGCCGAGGAACACGGCGTCGAGCGGTTCGTCCAGATGAGCGCGCTCGGGGCCGACTCGAACGGGCCGACCCACTACATCCGGTCGAAGGGCCGGGCCGAGGAGATCGTGCGTGACTCGTCGCTTTCCTGGGTGATCGTCCGTCCGTCGGTCGTCTTCGGTGAGGGCGGTGAGTTCGTCCCCTTCACCAAGCGACTCAAGGGGATGTTCGCGCCCGGCGTCCCGCTGTATCCGCTGCCCGGGGGCGGCAAGAAGACTCGATTCCAGCCCATCTGGGTCGGTGACCTCGTACCCATGCTGGTCGACGCGCTGACCGACGACGCTCACGTCGGCGAGACCTACGAACTCGGCGGCCCAGAGATCCTGACGCTCCGGGAGGTGACCGAGCAGGTGTACGAGGCCAGCGACAGTTCCGTGAGTATCGTCCCGCTCCCGATGGCGCTGGCCGGCGTCGGCCTGACGGTGCTCGGTTCCGTTCCGGGCTTCCCGATGGGTGCCGATCAGTACCGATCGCTGAACTTCGACAACACGACCAGCGACAACGACGTCGCTGCCTTCGGCGTCGACCCCGACGAACTGACGACGCTGGGCGAGTATCTCGGCCTCGCGTAACGCTCCCCCACCGGACCGCGATCAGTACGAGACGACCCCCTGATTTCGCGTCCATCGTATTCGATCTTTGGGCAAAAGGCTTATCCCCTCATTCCTACTTACCCCTTTTAAGCGGAGTCTCACCAATCAATGAAACTCGCGATGATCGGCTTCGGGCAGGCCGGCGGCAAAATCGTCGACAAGTTCCTCGAATACGACGAGCGGACGGACTCCGGTATCGTCCGCTCGGCGGTCGCGGTGAACACGGCGAAGGCTGACCTGCTCGGTCTCGAGAACATACCACAGGAGAACAGGGTCCTCATCGGACAGGCACGGGTCAAGGGGCACGGCGTCGGTGCTGACAACGAACTCGGCGCGGAGATCGCCGAGGAAGACATCGACGAGATTCAGGGCGCGATCGACGGCATCCCCGTCCACGAGATCGACGGCTTCCTGATCGTTTCGGGACTCGGTGGTGGCACCGGGTCGGGTGGTTCGCCGGTTATCGCGAAACATCTCAAACGGATCTACACCGAACCAGTCTACGGACTGGGCGTCTTGCCCGGGAGCGACGAGGGTGGCATCTACACGCTCAACGCCGCCCGATCGTTCCAGACGTTCGTCCGCGAGGTCGACAACCTCCTCGTGTTCGACAACGACGCGTGGCGAAAGACCGGCGAATCCGTCGAAGGCGGCTACGACCACATCAACGAGGAGATCGTCAGGCGCTTCGGGGTCCTGTTCGGTGCCGGCGAGATCGGGGATGGGGACAACATCGCAGAGAGCGTCGTCGACTCCTCGGAGATCATCAACACCCTTTCCGGTGGCGGCGTCTCCACCGTGGGCTACGCTTCCGAGGATGTCGAGATGTCCTCCAGCAGTGGCGGCGGTTTGCTGTCGCGCTTCTCCGGTGGCGACGACAGCAGCGACATGGACAGTGCGAACACGACCAACCGGATCACCTCGCTGGTCCGCAAGGCTGCCCTCGGTCGCCTCACGCTGCCCTGCGAGATCGACGGCGCAGAACGTGCCCTGCTCGTCATGGCTGGTCCCTCTGCCCATCTCAATCGGAAAGGCATAGAGCGCGGGCGCAAGTGGCTGGAGGAGCAGACTGGCAGCATGGAGGTCCGCGGTGGGGACTACCCGACCAACGAGCCTCGCGTGGCCGCGGCGGTCCTGCTTGCGGGCGTCCACAACGTCCCACGGATCAAGGAACTCCAGCAGGTCGCCATCGAAGCCCAGGACAACATCGACGACATCCGCCAGGAGAGCGAAGATAACTTAGAGCAGTTGGTCGAAGACGACGATGATGAACTTGACCCGCTATTCTAAGACTGCGACTGCGCTGCTTTGCGTTGCGATGTTACTCGGCGCGGCCGGGACAGCCACTGCGCTGACGCTCTCTTCGGAGGGGATTCCAAGCGAGGCACAGGTCGGCGAGGAAGTGTCTCTCACCTACACGATCGACGACCCCTTTACCGACACTGCCAACGAGTGGACACTCCGGGCCGACACGGAACTGACGAACGTCCGCTGGACCGTGACCGTGTTGCGGGCCGGGACCCCGGTCGAAGACGGTGAGACGACCTACGGTCAGCAGTCGTTCAATCAGACGCTCGACGTCGACAACAACGGCGACGAGGTACAGATCGAACTCGTCGGCGAGGTGCCCGAGGTCGAGCAGTACAGCTACGAGCCACGCCAGACGTTCGTCGTCGGCGCACTCGACCAGCAGGTCGGTGGCAACACGGACGAACTGACGAACGACAGCGTCCACCACTACACCAGCGAGAGCCAGTCGGCCCGACAGGCCATCGACGAGGCCCAGACGGCGGTCGACTCGGCCGGTGGCGATCAGGGACAGGAGCTGCTCAACAGTGCGATCTCGTCGTACGAGAACGAGAACTTCCAGAACGCGGAGGATCTGGCGGGTCAGGCCCAGAGTGAGGCCCAGTCGGCCCAGCAGTCCCAGCAGACCACCCAGACGATCCTGTACGCTGCCGGCGGTCTCGTCGTGCTTCTGTTAATCGGCGGCGGCGCGTACTTCCTGCTCTCCCGTGGCGGCGACGACTACTCGAAACTGTAGATGCGCGTCGTCGTGCCGTTTTCGACCGTCGAGCCAAAGACGCGACTCGCGTCCGTTTTGACCCCCGACGAGCGCCGGCAGTTCGCCCGTGCGATGCTCGACGACGTGCTCAACGCGCTCGAAGCGACCGGCGTCGATCCCGAGGTGCTGGCCACTGCACCGCTCGATCTCGGCCGTGACGTACCGGTCACTGTCGACGACCGGCCGCTCGATCCGGCTATCGACGACGTACTCGCAGAGACTGACGGACCGGTCGCGGTCGTGATGGCAGACCTCGCGTTAGTGACGCCCGACGCGCTCGATCGGCTGTTCGGGGCCGACGGCGACGTGGTTCTCGCGCCGGGGCGCGGTGGCGGGACGAACGCCGTCGTCGCGCGCCACCCCGACTTTCGGGTGGACTACCACGGTGCGTCGATCCGGGACCACCGGGCAATTGCAGCCGACAGTGGTGCCGACCTCGCAGAGATCGACTCGTATCGCCTCGGAACGGACATCGACGAGCCTGCAGACTTGACCGAAGTGCTTCTCCACGGTGGGGACACCAGCGCGGCGTGGCTCCGGGCGGCGGGCTTCGAACTGCGTGCCGACGACGGACGAACGGCCGTCGAACGGTCCTGACCACTCAGTCAGCTTTTTGCCCACGCAGATACGAGACGGAGACGTGATTCCCGGCGCAGCCGACTACGACTACTCGCTGTCGATCGACGACGAGGCGATCGAGCGCCTGTTGTCGGTCTCGCCGGCAGACGTGTCGGCCCCATCCGAGCTTTCCTTCGCTCGCAACGTCTTTCTCCCGCTGACGACGGCCTGTCGGTACACCTGCACCTACTGTACGTACTACGACCCGCCGGGACAGGCCGAACTGATGGCACCCGAGGCGATCCGTGAGACCTGCCGGCGTGGAGCCACAGCGGGCTGTACGGAGGCGCTGTTTACCTTCGGCGACGACCCCGACGACCGCTACACCGAGATCCACGACCAGCTAGACGAGTGGGGACACGACTCGATCCACACCTACCTTCGGGAAGCCTGTAAGATCGCACTCGACGAGGGGTTGCTGCCCCACAGCAACCCCGGCGACCAGACCCGCGAGCAGATGGCCGAAGTCGCGGACCTGAACGCCTCGATGGGGGTGATGCTGGAGACCACGGCCGACGTGCAGGCCCACGGCGGACCGCGGGCGAAGAACCCGGGCCAGCGGCTCAACACCCTGCGGGTGGCTGGCGAACTCGGCGTGCCCTTTACCACCGGAATCCTCGTCGGTATCGGTGAGGACTGGCGCGACCGGGCCGAGAGCGTGCTGGCTATCGCCGAGATGCACGCTCGCTACGACCACATTCAGGAGGTGATCGTCCAGCCAGTCGTCGAGAACGAGCGCTGGGCGGGCGGGACGCCGGATCTGTCGACGATGCGCCGCGTGACGGCGATGGCTCGTGCCGGTCTCCCCGAAGAGGTCTCGGTGCAGGTGCCGCCCAACCTCGCGCCCGCCCGCGACCTCGTGGACTGTGGCATCGACGACCTCGGTGGCGTCTCGCCGGTGACGGTCGATCACATCAACCCCGAGTACGAGTGGCCCGCGCTCCGGGAACTGCGCGCCGTCGCCGACCACGCCGACGTGCCACTGCGTGAGCGACTCCCGGTCTACGAGCGCTTCTTCGATGACGAGCGGTGGCTCTCCGAGTCGATCCGCTCGGCGATAGACCGCGAGGACGACCACGGCGAGCGCTTCCGAGCGGTGCGTGACCGTGGTGACAATCCGGTCCCGGCGGACGACTAACCGAACTGTGAGAAGACGCGGTGTTCGATCTTGCGGAGGTGTTCACCGACGGTGCCGGCGCTCGCGTCGACTGCCGCAGCGATGTCCGCTTGGGTAGCGTCCCGTGGATTCTCGTAGTACCCCAGTTCCAGCGCCGCTTCGAGGACGGTCTGCTGGCGCTCGGTGAGACTCGCGAACAGGTCGTCGCCCTTCGGCGGGCGCTCGCCGGTCTCCAGCAGTTCGATCTCGTAGGCCTCGTCGGCCGGGACGGCCTCGGCGAAGGCGCTCTCGTCGCCGACGAACGTGATCACCATGCCACCGTCGGGGTGGATTTCGACGGGCATCTCGATCATCACGGGTGACTCCTGTCGATACCGGAGCATCCGGCGGTTGGCGTCGCTGGGGTCGAACTGGAGGTAGGCGTACCAGCGTCCCGCCGCCCCGGTGACGGCGTACTGGTGGACGTACTCGCTGGCATCGAGGATCGACTCGTAGCGGTCCTGATTGCCGCGCGCTTCGGCGAGCATCACGCCAGTGCCGTCCGCGAGCAACTCGACGCGGTGGATCGCCTCGCGTGTGATGTCGTCGGCGTCGGCCAGCGCCTGTCCCAGCGGGTGGAACGAGGCCTGCTCGCGTGGGATCGCTCGCACCGTGACGTACCGCATACTCGACGGTCGTCACGGCACGTACTTAAATCGACCTCGTCGGTGAGGCACCAAAGCGAGGCGCGTCCGGCGCGTCTCTTCACACGATGACGACCACTGACGTTCCCGGTCCGCGCGGTCTGCCAGTACTCGGAAACACCCACCAGTGGGCGCGCGACCCCTGTGCGTTCCGCGAGCGCTGTGCCGACGAGTACGGCCGCGTCGTCAACTACGAGATGCTGGGCTGGGACACCTACATGCTGACCGACCCACAGGACGTCAAGCGCGTCCTCGAAGACACCGAAACGTTCTCGAAACACGAGGAGGGGACGGCACAGCTACGGGAGTTCGTCGGTCGTGGCCTGATCACGAGCGAGGGCGACTTCTGGGAGCGCCAGCGTGAGGCGATCCAGCCGGCGTTTTACATGGACCACATCAGGAACTACGCCGACATCATGGCCGGTCAGGCAGCGGCGACCGGCGACCGCTGGACCGGCGGGGACCCGATCGACATCAGGAGTGCGATGACTCGCTGTACGCTCGATATCCTCGTCGACTGCATGTTCGGCGAGGAGATCGACCCGGGTGAGCGCGGTCTCTACGATGCCGTCGAGGCGTTTCAGGAACCGCTCAAGCCCAGCAAGCAGCCCATCACCTTCTTCGCGCCCGACTGGGCACCGGTCCCCTTCCTGCGGCGGGCCGACCGCGCACTCGACCACATCGACGACCAGATCTACGACATCGTCGAAACCAGACGCCGCAAGCGCCGCGACGGCGGCGACGACCGCGACGACTTGCTGGCGATGTTGCTCGACGCCGACACCGCGATGGACGACGAGACGATCCGCGACGAGATGGTCACGTTCCTCTTTGCCGGTCACGAGACCACGGCCCTGTCGATGAGCTACGTCTGGGACCTCCTCTCGCGCAACCCCGACGCCGAAGCGACACTCCACGACGAACTCGACGACCAGCTCGACGGCCGACCGACCATCGAGGACGTGTTCACCTTCGAGTACACCGAGGCCGTCGTGAAAGAGGCGATGCGTCTCTACCCGCCGGCCCACGACATCCGGCGTGAGCCGACCCGCGACGTGGTGATCGGCGACTACACGATCCCCGCCGGTTCGCTCATCACGCTCCCGACGTGGGTCCTGCACCGCGACGGGCGCTTCTGGGACGACCCCGAGCAGTTCCGTCCCGAACGCTTCCTCGGCAGCGACGACCGTCCCGAGTACGCCTATTTCCCCTTCGGCGGCGGCCCCCGGCGCTGTATCGGCCAGCAGTTCGCCATGACCGAAGCCCAGTTGATCCTCGCGACGCTGGCCCGCGAGTGGACGCTCGTCCGCGAGTACGACGACCTCGAACTGGCCGCTGCGGTGACCCTCCAGCCGGATCACCCGATGCCGATGACGCCCCGAAGGCGGAAGTGAGTGTTCCGGGGACCACTGACAACATCACGCGACGCTGTGATGGGCTGTCGTGCGTGGACCCAAACACATAACAGCGAACGCGGCGACGCGTCGCTCAATGAGTGGGGTTTCCCCGATCGACGTCGCGATCATCCTCGCGGCGACCGTGGCGATCTGGAAGGGCAGCGACTGGCTCGAAGGTGCAAGCGACGAGCTATCGACGTACTACGGGCTGCCACTGGTCGTGCAGGGAGCGGTCGTCGCCGCCATCGGCTCCAGTTTCCCCGAACTGGCGAGTGTCGTCGCCTCGGCACTGCAGGGGTCGCTGTCGCTCGGTGTCGGTGCGATCGTCGGTTCGGCGATCTTCAACATTCTCGTGATCCCCGCGGTGTCGGGCATCGCCAAGGACGGCGAGATGGAGTCCAATCGGGCGCTCGTCTACAAGGAAGCGCAGTTCTACATGCTCGCGGTGTCGGTACTGGTGATCACCTTCGCGATGGCGGTGATCTACTACCCGGTCGACGGGGCGACGCTAATGGGCACCGTCACGCGGCCGCTGGCGCTGATCCCCATCGGAATGTACGGCCTGTACGTCTTCATCCAGTTTCAGGACACCAGCGATCACGAGGCCGACCCGAGCGCGGCCGAGGGGATCGACGTGCGTCGGCAGTGGGGGTTCTTGCTGGCCGGACTGCTCGTCATCCTCGTGGCCGTCCACTACCTCGTCGAGTCGGTCGGCGAGATCGGTGCGGTACTCGGGGTCCCGGAGTTCATCATGGGCGTGACGATCATCGCCGGTGCCACGAGTCTCCCCGACACGCTCGTCAGCGTCCGATCGGCACAGGACGACAGGGCCGTCGCCTCGCTGGGGAACGTACTGGGGTCGAACACGTTCGACCTGCTCGTCGCCATCCCCGTGGGCGTGCTCATCGTCGGCGAGGCCGCCATCGACTTCGAGATGGCCGTCCCGATGTTTGGCATCCTCACGCTGGCGACGCTGATGCTGTTTACCGCCTTGCGGACCGACATGGTGATGACGACCGGCGAAGCCTACGCCCTGCTCGTGGCCTACGCCGCGTTCGTCGTCTGGGTCGTGCTTGAGACGACGGGCGTGATCGTCGGGATCATCCCCGCGTAGATACGGGTCAGATCACCCGGTCCCGCCACACTCGCCACACTCGCGTGGCGACCATCGCAAAACCGGCGGTTTTGCTCACTCCCGCCACGCTTTTGCTCCCCTGGACCTATCGGTAGACGATGCCGAACGCCTTCGACGCCGCAGCGAACGTCCCCCGAGGCGAGTTCGACTTCGAGCATCGTCCCGAGACGGACCAGTCCTTCGAGAACGCGCTGGCGAAGGCCCGCGATGGGACCCGTCTGTCGGTCGACGACGCCATCGAACTGCTGACGACCGGGACCGACCGGGTAGGGATCGACGGCGTCCGCAAAGAGCAGGTACTCGAAGCCGCCGACCGCCGCCGGGCCGAGGTCGTCGGCGAGGAAGTCACCTTCGTCGCGAATCTCAACAACAACGTGACGACGGCCTGTAACACGGGCTGTCTGTTCTGCAACTTCAAGGACCGTTCCGAGCAGTTCCGCAGCGAGTATCAGGGCGAGCACGGCGGCTTCACGAAGACCCCGAGCGAGTCCCGCGAGATCGTCGCCGACGCCGTCGAGATGGGGATCTACGAGGTCACCTCGGTGTCGGGACTGCACCCCGCCTTCGCGCTGGACGACGACCATCGCGAGATCCTCGAAGCCAGCGACCGGGGCGACCTGAACTATCGCTCGCCCGGCGAGTACGACACCGATCCGGGGACCTACACCGAGCAGATGGCTGCGATGAGCGTCGGCGGCGTCCACCTCCACTCGATGACGCCCGAGGAGGCGTATCACGCCCGCCGTGGCACCGACTGGAGCTACGAGGAGGTGTACGGCCGACTGCAAGACGCCGGGCTGGACAGCGTACCCGGCACCGCAGCAGAGATCCTCGTCGACGAGGTCCGGGACGTGATCTGTCCGGGCAAGATCGACACGGGCGAGTGGCTCGACGCGATGGAGGCCGCGGCGAACGTCGGTCTCGATGTCACCTCGACGATGATGTACGGCCACGTCGACAACGAGGCCCACCGGGCGCGCCACCTCCAACGCATCCGCGAGCTACAGGACCGGACGGGGGCGATCACGGAATTCGTTCCGCTCTCCTTTATCCACGAGCAAACGCCCCTCTACGATGAAGGGATAGTCTCCGGGGGCGCGACCGACGCCGAGGACGAACTCCTGATCGCCGTCGCCCGCCTGTTCCTGGACAACGTCGAACACATCCAGACCTCGTGGGTCAAATACGGCGACGCCAAGGGGCTGAAGATGCTCACCTGCGGCGCGGACGACTTCATGGGAACGATCCTCTCGGAGGAGATCACCAAGCGCGCCGGCGGCGACTACGGCGAGATGCGAACCGTTCAGGAGTACGTCGACATGATCACCGCCGTCGGTCGCGTGCCGGTCGAGCGCTCGACGGACTACCGACAGCGCCGCCGGATCGACCCCGACGAGTCGCCGATCGGCCCGACGCTCGGGCCGAAGGCCGACGGGACGCCGCTGTTAGAGTAACGACTGGTCTTGCTGTCCGGTCGACATCGTTCCCGAGGGCACGAGACGGTACGCGAAACGTCGAAATCCGTCAGTGCGATCGGTGCTCAATCGCTTCAACTGCAACTGTCGACCGAAGTGCAAACGTCTATGTCCGGCCCCCGACTACCCGAGCAGTAATGACGAGCGTCAAGGAGTTCCGTGTCGACGAGCCGGCCACCGCCGACGACTTTGGCCGTGGTGCGTTCGTGTTCACCGACGACTACTCCGTCTTCGACTGGGGGAAGATGCCCGACCAGATCCCCGACAAGGGGGCGTCGCTGTGTACGATGGGCGCGTTCAACTTCGAACTGCTGGAGACCAACGCCATCCCCACTCACTACGAAGGGGTCGTCGTGGAGGGTGAGCAAATGGACCTCGACGACGCCATCGACGCCGGCGTCGCACCCGACGAGATGGCGATCGCACTCACGCAGGTCCCGGAGCTACCCTTCGAGGACGGCAGCTACGACTACGACGCCTTCCACGCCGATGCCGACGAGAACTACCTGATCCCGCTCGAAATCGTCTTCCGCAATCGCGTGGGTGTCGGCTCCTCGCTGCGAACGCGCACCGACCCGGCCGATCACGGACTCGACTTCGAGACGTGGCCCGACGAGGTCGTCGACCTCGACGAACCGATCGTCGAGTTCTCGACGAAGTACGAGGAACAGGATCGCTATTTGAGTCGTGCCGAGGCCGACGAGATCGCGGGCATCGCCGACATCGACCGCCTCGACGAACTCGCGCGTGCCGTCAATCATATCGTCACCGAGCAAGCCGCCGACGCGGGGCTGGTCCACGAGGACGGCAAGATCGAGTGTTGCTACCATCAGGGCGAGATTCACGTCGCTGACGTGGTCGGTACCTTCGACGAGAACCGCTTTGCCTACGACGGCCAGCAGGTCTCGAAGGAAGTCATCCGCCAGTATCACAAGCGCACCCAGCCAGCGTGGGTCGAAGCGGTCAGCGCCGCGAAGGCGGAAGCCGACGAGACGGGCGTCGCAGACTGGAAGTCACTGTGTGCGGTCGAACCGACTCCGCTCGACGACCACGTCATCCGTGCCGCTCGCGACCTCTACTGTGCCGGGACGAACGCCTACGTCGGCCGCGACGTGTTCGATGCGCCGCCCCTCGACGACGCCGTCGCGACCGTCCGCGACCTGTAGCCCCCTGCAGCTTCCTGCTTTGGGAGAGACGCCGATCTCCTCACGCGATGTCTCGACGTGTCCCTCGTCGACGGTTCCGAGAAAGAACGACCTGACTGCCTCAGTCGTCGGCCTGTGCGCCGTCGTCATCGCCAGCGACGATCTCACCGAGTCCATCGATCGGTCGATCGGGATTTTCCCGATCGAGCTGGCGCGGCGCACCGAGCTGTGCGTCCACGGTGTCGGGATCACGCAGTTTCGTCCGGCCCCGGTGGACCGTCACCTCGTCGTTGAGGTGGAGCTTGATCGCTTCGATCAGCGCCTCGGCTTCGAGGGGCTGGCCGATCTGCTGGAGTTCCTCCTCGGCCGCGTCGTCGGGGACGTTGAACGCCCGCTGGGTGATGATCGGTCCCTGATCGAGGTCCGTCGTCACGTAGTGAGCCGTGACACCGGCGATCCGAACCCCCTCCTCGATGGCCTGCATGTACGCCGAGGCCCCGGGGAAGGCCGGCAGCAGCGACGGGTGGACGTTGATGATCCGGCTCTCGTAGCGAAACACCACGTCGGGACTGAGAATCCGCATGTAGCGGGCCAGCACCATCAGATCGGCGTTGTACTCCGAGAGCAGTTCGAGCAGTTCGTCCTCGTCGGGCGTCCCCTTCTCGTCGCCGATGTCGTGGAAGGGAACGTCGTACTTCTCGGCCAAGGGCTGGAGATCGGAGTGGTTCCCGATCACCACGTCGATATCCGCACCGAGGTTGCCACTGGCCCACGACTCGAACAACGCTTCGAGACAGTGACTCTCCTTGGTCACGAGGACGGCGATCGACTGGGTCTCGCGGTCGGCGGGGAACCGCACCTGCACGTCGACGCCGAGTTCGTCGCCCAGATCGTGGAGGTCTTCCCGGAGTTTCCCCTCCGTACAGACCATCTCGCCGGTGTCGACGTGCATCGTCATTCGGAACACGCCTTCACGGACCGCCTGGTCCAGATCCTCGATGTTGATGCTTCGCTCGAACAGCAGGGAGGTGACTTCGGCGATCAGACCGGTGTCGTCGTCACCGACGACGGTGATCTCGGTCAGGTCCCGCGTCACGTCCACCACCCTGTGACGATGTCCCTACTCATTGCTCTCCCGTCCGTTGCGCCACTTCAAAAGCCTTCGTGTTGCCTGCCATCGTCCCAACTCCATCCGCATGCGACATGGTTAGCTACAGTATAATCTATGAGCGAAAGAGACGAAATTATATATGCGGGGACGAAACCACTGGCGTGCGTAGATGCGCCGATGGCCCGCTCTCGTGATCGTGTTCGCCGCAGTCGTGACGATACTGGCAGTCCCAGCCGCTGCAACAGATAACCAAGCGCCCACCGCGGCGGCCGGTCTCGACCAGTCTGTCACCGTCGGCACGACGGTCTACCTCGACGCCGGTGGCTCTTCGGATCCCGACGGCCGACTCACCGCGACCGAGTGGACGCTCCAAGCACCGAACGGAACGACGCTGACACCCTCCTGCCGGACGTGTACGACGCCGACGTTCACACCCGACGCAGCCGGACGCTGGGCCGTCACGGTCACCGTGACCGACGACGACGGCGCGACCGCCTCGGACACACTCTTCGTCACCGTCGGCGAACCACGTGGTCCCGACATCACCACCGGACTGCCCGACACGACGACACCCGGCGCGTCGACACCCATCGTCGTCGACACGAGCACCGACGACGGCACTCTCCGCCGCGTCGAGCTCTTCCACAACGGCACCCGCGTCGACCGCTTCGACGTGTCCGGCAACAGTAGCTCTGTCACGACGACCCATACGTTCGACGCGCTCGGGTCCAAGGAACTACTCGCCGTCGCGACCGACGAAGACGGCTACGTCAATACGACGACAGTGAGTGTCGAGGTGGTGAGAGACACCTCCAGCAGTGGAACGACAAATCCCGCTATGACTGGTGGTTCTGAGGGACGTGGTAATTCGGGTGGCGACGACAGCAGCGGCTGTCGTGTCATCCGTGACGGTTACGAGTACCGTACGGTTCATGGAGCTGGCTGTGATAATGATCGGGTCTACCATACCCTCGGTGAGGGCGGTGAGGTCAACGGCACCCGACTAGCTGATGCTGACGGAGACGGTGAGATAACGATGAACATCCTGGCGGATGTCTTTGAGGATGATGTAAAGACAGTTACTATCAGCGACTATGTCGACAGGAGCCAGTACGAGGTCGATACCGGCACAGATCTCCAAGCGGTCGATTACTCTGTCAAGTCTGTTGTCCGATCCAGAGCTATCGAGAAAAAACGAGCTGAGGATAACGAGCAAATCAGGAATGTGAGAGATGGCGACAGCACAAATGACTCGCCAAAGAAAACGGAATCTCCAGACCACTCCAGCTCGTCGTCGAGTAGTGGCCCGTCATCAAGCAGCGGCTCATCGTCCGGTAGCGGCCCGTCATCCGGTATCTCGGGAGGGCACACCGGACCATACGGTCCGGGATCTTCCAGTCACAATACGTCACCGCCGGACTCCGATAGTGGGCTCATCACGGAACCTTCAGACGACTCTGACTCATCGTCCGGCAGTGGATCGTTCTCCTCCGGTAACTCGGGAGGACACACTGGACCATACGGTCCGGGGTCTTCCAGTCATAATACGTCACCGCCGGACACCGATAGTGGACTCATCACGGAACCTTCAGACGATTCCGACTCTTCGTCCGCTAGCGGTCCGTCATCCGGTAGCTCGGGAGGGCACACTGGACCATACGGTCCGGGGTCTTCCAGTCATAATACGTCACCGCCGGACACCGATAGTGGACTCATCACGGAACCTTCAGACGACTCTGACTCATCATCCGGCAGTGACTCATCTTCCAACAGTGGTTCATCGTCTGGTAAGGACTCATCTTCCAACAGTGGTTCATCGTCTGGTAAGGACTCATCTTCCAACAGTGGTTCATCGTCTAGCAGTGATACCGGGAATGACTGCACTGCAATGGAGAGGTGGCAGGGCGCGTGCTGAATTGATCCACTGACATTGGTGAGATTGAATGTAACTCATCTCTTCGACTGAGATTTTATATACCAACACAAATAAACCAACTGTGGAGATTGAAACAAAGCACTTTCAACATGATCTCAACGAACACTGCTTCAGTTCGAAAAATCACTCTCGGCGTTCTTTTCGCCGCCTTACTGATTAGTGCTGGCTGTAATGGCATTGGTGTCGGGGAAACCGATACACGCGTGGACAGGGGAAGTGCCGAGCCTACCGTAGATGCTACGCCCGATTCTACCGCTACGGTTACGCCAACCGTCACGCCAACGCCCGACCCTGACGCAAGGGACCTGCGGGAGATCGAGGTACACGTCACCGGGACCAGCGACAACGATCCGAACACGCGGGGTGAGATCGACCGTGGCGACCCGACCAACGAGGACGGCCACTACGAGCCCGTAATGTTCGTCGCGCAGGCCAACGATACGATCAACGTCACAGCTACGGCGTATCTCAACGGCGGTGATCCGAAAGTTGAGCTTCGCGCTCCCAACGGGACGACGCTCGATATCGACGATGACGGAGGGGTCGGTGATGCGGCCTCGATCGAGAACGAGACGCTGCCGGTAACGGGCCATTACACTGTTATCGTCAGCAGTGCCGATGACAGTTCCACTGCAACGTTCGGCTACTATCTCACCATCGACCGTCTTCCCCGGAAGGCTGAGCTTGAGACGCCGACGGAAACTAAATCTGATGCGCTTGGTTGGTTTAGCGGCAACGCAGAAAACTGGAACGAATCCGAGCGGTACGCCGAACATGCTCACGACTTCGCCGAGATTACGAATGATACTGATCCGGCAGCCGATGCTGAGCCGAGCGTCTGGGTGAATCCTGAAGCGGATTACGTAGTCATCACGATGATCGACGGCCCGTTCTACGACGGTAGCCATCGACAGGATATCATTGCTTCCCTTGCTCTGACAAATGTGGAACTGTACAAGGGAACTGTCAACGAGAGCAACGAGGTCGTCAACGAGACGTGGTTCCCTGACCGCACATACGTGCGGTTCGTGACGCCCGAAGACCGCGAACTGTACCGAATCAACGCCTTTCGGAAGCAGTCCGCAATGGAAGGAGCAAACATGAGTGGCTACGGCGTCGGCCCCAGTATCGATGACTTCTTCGGGTCGATCTATCTTGGACCTGCGAACGAAAACTACGAGCCGGGTACTCGCGGTTCCATCGAGAGCCGAGCCGACATCAACTATACCCATATCGAGAGCGAGGTGGAAGCGCCCCCGATAGATCGATATCGGCCGAGCATCGACAGAACGACCAGCATCCCCTCAGTCGCTAACAATTCCTCGGAGGGATAGATCGAGTCGGCAAGCACGGACTGCAATTCATATAACAAGGAGTGAAATAATCCCAATGATACCAAAACAAGTGAGTCTCTGATGATCTCAAGCCATTCGCTCCTGCCACGAAACATGGTTCTGACAGTGTTCGCTGCCGCTCTATTATTGACTGCCGGCTGCCACGGCCTTTGCGCCAGTGACCCTGATACGGGCGCAGACGACGACGGTACAGAACCGCACACTACTACAACGCCGACGCCAACACCGACACCGACCGCGACGCCGACGCCAACTCCCGATCCCGACGCGATCGATCTCCGGGAGGTCGATGTACAAGTCGTCCCAGCGGGGGGAGCGCCTACGCAAACGACGGGGGAGATCGACCGTGGCGATCCGACCAATGAGCGCGGCCACTACGAGCCGGTCGTGTTCGCCGCCGAGGCCAACCAGACGGTCAACATCTCCGTGCAAACGTTCGAGGGCGACCCCCACATCACGCTTCGTGCGCCCAACGGCACGGTGCTCGACGTCGACGACGATGGTGGTGTTGGAGAGGCTGCGAAGCTCGAACGGGAGACCCTGCCCGCGACCGGCCGCTACACCGTCATCGTTTCCCCCTCGCCAGACAGTTCGGTCTCGATCTTCGAGTACCGCATGAGCGTCGACCGAGCGCCGCGTGAGGGCGAGCTACCCGAGATGACTGAAACTCCTCGAAACGAGACGATCGGCGACTCTCAGAGCGATGAATGGATGGCTCCTGATACGATGTGGAACCAGACCGAGCGGTATGCCGAATGGGCCTACGACTTTGGGACGGTCGCAGAGGATACAGACCCAGAAACAGACATCGAACCGCAAGTAATGGTGAATGCCGAACAGGATTACGTCATCATCACTCTGATCGACGGCCCACATTACAACGTGAGTATTCGCCAGTCAGTACTTGGAGAGCTCGCGGCCACTAATGTCGCACTCTACGAAGCGTACGCGAACTCTTCAGAGGTCGATACGTCGTGGATTCCCGAGTGGACGTTTTTCCGGTTCGTGACGCCCGAAGATCGTGGACTGTACCGGTTCACTGGAATGAGCAAAGCGTCCGCTGTGGAAGGTGCGAACGTCAGTAACGTCAGTGATAGCTTGAGACCGAGTACGAACGACTTCTTCCGCGCGAAGTATCTCGGCCCAGCCAACGATCTGTACGAGCCATCGGCGTCCAATGCGATCGAGAACTTGAGCGAAAGCCCATTTCTTGAAAGCCGCGAGGGCGAGGTCCAGGTCCCGCGAAACACGCGCCAAAACGTCTCCAAGACGACGAATCGGACCACCACGAACGCCACGAACGGTTGATCGGTGGTTACCGGCCTGCGATTTTCGACCTGTACGGATCGATGGTAAAACCAATGATGGGAAAGCCACCTCCACGATTAAAAAATGGCACGGGACTTGTTAGTAATAGTCTCGCCTCTTTGCCATTTCTTGTCCGAAATCCCTGACGTATAGCGGTCCCGGCCCCAGTGCCAGTACGCGCTCGAAGCACCTCGGTTTTATAAGCGAACACAAAGCAACAATCAGATGGAATGCGAAAAAAAGTGATCTCAACATGGAATCAACGTTCACTCCTGCAACTCGACACGCGGTTCTCAGCGTTCTGCTTGCGGTGCTACTGGTGAGTGCTGGCTGCAACGGCCTTGGAGTCGGCCAAGCGGACACTGGTGTGGATGAGCGCCCGAATCAGTCGACCGCTACGCCCACCGCAACGCCGACACCGACCCCGACTGCGACGCCGACGCCAACTCCCGATCCCGACGCGATCGACCTCCGGGAGGTCGATGTACAAGTCGTCCCAGCGGGGGGAGCGCCTACGCAAACGACGGGGGAGATCGACCGCGGGGATCCGACCAATGAGCGCGGCCACTACGAGCCGGTCGTGTTCGTCGCCGAGGCCAACCAGACGGTCAACATCTCCGTGCAAACGTTCGAGGGCGACCCACACATCACGCTTCGCGCGCCCAACGGCACGGTGCTTAACATCGACGACGATGGTGGCGTTGGAGAGTCTGCGAAGCTCGAACGGGAGACCTTGCCCGCGACTGGGCGCTACACCGTCATCGTCTCTCCCTCGCCGGATAGTTCGGTCTCGACCTTCGAGTACCGCATGAGCGTCGACCGAGCGCCGCGTGAGGGTGAGCTACCCGAGACGCCCGACAACTCTGAGGAATCTGGGGAGTCTGATACGCAAGAGGCAGAGTGGTTCGATGGACCCAGTCCCACCTGGAACGAGAGTGAGCGATACGCGGAGTGGGCCTACGACTTCGCCGTGTTTGCGAACGGAACCAACTCAGAAACCAACGCGGAGCCGAGCATCTGGGTGAACACCGAGCACGACTACGCCGTTATCACGGTCCTCGGCGGGGAGTTCCTGAACGTCTCACAGAACCAAGGTATCGCCGGTGCGCTCGCCTACACGAACGTAGATAATTATAAGTACTACGTGAATGAGAGCAACAGCAGGGTCAACGGGTCGTGGATTCCAGAGTTCACTGTTGTGCGGTATGTAACGCCTGATGAACGTGAGCTGTACAGGTTCACTCGACTGAGCAAAGAGGTCGCAGCGATGGGGGCGAACAAAAGCGGACTTGGAGTTGGACCCAGTATTGACAGCTTCTTTTACTCGCTCAGACAGGGGCCTGCGAATCCCGGCTACGACGAAGAAAAAGATTCCTCGTTCGAGAGCCGATACGAGTACTCCAACGTCGAGAACAGTTCCGAGATCAAGCCGCCGGTATCAAAGCGTCACTCCATGAATCGGACGACGATGGTCAACGGGACGCTGGTCGACGTATCGACGCTCAACGAGACGACTGCGAACGAGACGGGATAGTCACGTCATCGATAGTCGTGAAGGTGAGGTTCAGGTCCCGCGAAACACGCGCCAAAACGTCTCCAAGACGACGAACCGGACTACCCCGAACGCCACGAGCGACTGACTGGAGTCGACCAGCCAGCGAAATCGACCTGTCCGGTGTGGTGTCGTTCTGCCCTGGACGACTGTTGCCGTCATCGCTCGGTTCGGGACAGAACACAAGCGTTTTCTCCGGTCCCGACCGTCGATCCATCAATGACTGACTACACCGCGACCGTGACGGTCAGGCTCAAGCGGGGCGTTCTCGACCCCGAGGCCGAGACGACGAAGCGCGCCCTCGACCGGCTCGGATTCGAACTCGACGCGCTGCGGTCGACCGACCGGTTCGAGATCGATCTGGCCGCGGAGAGTGAGGACGCGGCGGCCGAACGAGCCAGCGAGATGGCCGAGCGACTGCTGGCGAACCCGACCATCCACGACTACGAGGTGGCGGTCGAGCAGGCCGAGGCATGACGGTCGCAGTCTTCACGACGGTAACGCTCGGTTCTCGCACGAGGTGGTCACTGTGACAGTTGCCGTCATCCGATTCGGTGGGTCGAACTGTGATCGGGACTCGGTGCAGGCGCTTTCGCAGTTAGGGATCGACGCCGAACTCGTCTGGCACGAGGACGAACTGCCGGACGACCTCGACGGGATCATGCTGCCCGGTGGTTTCTCGTATGGTGACTACCTGCGTGCCGGAGCGATGGCCGCGCGGTCGCCGATCATGGCGGACGTGCGCGAGGCCGCGGCCGATGGGGTACCGGTACTCGGCGTCTGCAACGGTGCCCAGATCGGCTGTGAGTCGTCGCTGACGCCCGGCGCGTTCACGACGAACGAGAGCGCCCGCTTCCAGTGTGAGCACGTCTATCTGCGCGTCGAGAACGCCGACACGCCGTGGACGAGCGCGTACGACGAGGGCGAGGTCGTCGAGTTCCCCATCGCACACGGCGAGGGGCGGTTCGAGATCACCGACGAACGGCTCGACGAACTGGAGACCGAGGACCGGATCCTGTTCAAGTACTGCGACGAGGACGGCGTGGTCCACGAGGGTGCCAATCCGAACGGCTCGAAGCACAACGTCGCCGGGATCACCGGCGAAGACGACCACGTCGCCGTGATGATGCCCCACCCCGAGCGTGTCGCGTTGCCGGATCTGGGCAACGTCGCCGGGCAGGGCGTCCTTCGAGGATTCGCCGAATAGGCAGCGAGCGCGTTTTCTGGCCGTTTCAGATCGGTCCGTCAGCGGGTGATCCAGCGGTGTCGCCGGTGGTTGTCTCGGCGGTCGCCAGCGGGGGGCTGCCGTACTCCTGTTCGTAGGCGTCGGCAAAGCCACGTGCCCACACGTAGAACAGTGCCGACTGGACGACGAACTGGATGAAGGGGAACGCGAGAATGCCGACAATCGTGAAGAGCAGCATCGTCGTGACGGCGTTGCCGATGATGTTTACGCCGACGCCCAGCAGCACGGCTTTGAGCATCGTCTTGTTGGTCGCGAGCCGGCGGATGACGCTGATCTCGAAGCCGGCGGCGATACTGTCCTTTCGGACGAAGTTGGCCGTGGCGATCGGTGCGACGACGACCATGGCGAGGAGACCGACGAGATAGAGCAGGGTACCGAGCAGGACGCCGAGGAGCCAGAGCGCCTCGCCGCCGGCGAATGCACCGATTGCGAAGAGTGCGACCACGGGAAGCCCGGCTAACAACAGGACGGCCAGCACGTACGGGACGATGACGACCATGTGACGCAAGCCGTCGATAGTCGTCTCCACGAGGTCGAGAGAGTCCCACGCTGGCGGATCCTCGACCTGACCGCCCATCACTCGGCGCATCACTTCGAGCATGTACCCTTGCAGCGTGAACGCGGGTACGATGAAGAAACTCAGGAGTGCAACCACACCACCGATGGCGACGCGTTTGACCCAGTCGTCGCCCTGCGCCTGATAGCGGAAGGCTGCTTCCAACATAGTGACTGATCTGTTTCAGGAGATGGATAAATAGCTTGTGTAACGATCAGTTCTCTGACCGGAGACTCTCCGGTCGGTTGTCGTCGAGGTACCAGACAGCCACACGATTCGACGCCGTGGCTCACGAGTGAAAGGGAACGAGGGGCCATGGAGCGTGTGACAAGGTCCTGACCCCTACGGCTGCCTAACACCCCCAGAAACAAAAAGCCGCGGTTACCGAAGTGAAAGTGAAACCGCGTGCGGGCGCGCCGTCAGACGTTGGTACAGTCTCACAGGGCGTGGTAATTACGGGGTAGTGCGCTCGCTCAGCGTGCGAGTGGCAGCGAGTAACTGCGTTCGCGCTCGCAGACGGCGTCCCAGGTCGCTTCACACTCGCAGGACACCTGCTCGAAGACGCTGGGGTCCTGTCGGAGGTCGAAGTCCTTGATCGCGCGCTGTGCGCGGTCGTCGCAGTCGCCGCAGTTGTGCGGGCCCCGATCGCTCCCGTGGCCCACGGGGTCGGAGACGACGATCACGTCCTCGTCGGCGGTCGATTCGAGAACTTCACACACGGACCAGAGCCACGGTGGACGGTAGCCACCGTCGTGGTACAGTTCCTCGACCATCGTGTAGCGCTGGACGTTGCAGGGGTTCATCGAGACGGTGTGACACCCCTCGACGCCGGCGCACTTGCGCACGGACCGTTTCATGTCCTCGATGGCTTCGGACTCGGTGAGGAAGGGTGGCTTCATCAGGAGGTAGGCTTTCACGCCGCCGCCGGCGGCCTGGGCTTCCGCTGCCGCGGCCTCGAAGTCCGAAAAGTCGAAGTACTTGTTCACGCAGTCCCGGCGGACGCGGTCCGTCGCGGTCTCTAGCCCGACGGCGATGTCGGTTTCGAGACCCTGTTCGACGAACTCGCCGACCTTCTCGCGGTCGACGAAGTCCGGCAGGGATTCGACGACGATCCGGTCGCGGTCGCCGAAGGTCTCGGCGATGGCGCGGCGAGTCTCCGCGCCGACTTCGCGCTCGTCGAGAAATGAGCCGGAGGTGTAGATCTTGATCAGGCCCGCCTTCTCGTCGGCGTTCTCTGCCTCGTGGTCCAGACAGTGCTGGATCTGGGCCATCAGGTCCTCGTGGGCGACGCTGCCGCCGTCGACGCTCTCGGCGACGTAGCCACACATCGTACAGCCGCCGGCACGCGCCCAGCGACAGCCGCCGGTGTTGAGGATGATCGTCAGGCTCTGGTAGACGCCGTCTGGCGTGTTGTCCTCGTCCAGCCAGACACGCGTCGGCTCGCGGGGGTCGTAGGACGCGTCGTTGCGCGAGCGCACCTCGCGCATCACCTTGTTGTGGGCGTCCATGCCCTTGCCCTGCTCGTAGACGTCGGGCGTGGGTGTACTCATTGTCGAACGAAGCGTCTCGGTGCCTAAAGCGGCTTCGCTACGACTCGCGCCGGCCCCTGTCGCCGACGGGCAGCGTCACACGCCGGAACCGGACCCGGCCGCCAAGAGCGGCCCACGCCGTCCCGACGACTGTCGCGCCGACCGCGTTGGCGAGCAGATCGAGACCGCTGTACTGTCGATACGGGAGCGACAGCTGGAAGAGTTCGACGGCGAGACCACAGGCGAAGGCCGTAGTGACGGCTGCGATGGCAACACGTCGGGTGTCCCACTCGGCCATCGCGTAGGCCAGTGCAAGCGCCAACACGGCGTAGCCACCTGCGTGGAGATACTTGTCGAGACCGACGCCCAGCGGGCCGGTGGCCTGTCCGGCGCTCCCGGTACGTACGACCGAAGCGACGAGGATGGTCCCGGCGACGAGCGCGACGGCAGCCCAGCGGAGTGTCGACGGGACGAGTGGGACGGGGCGGGCCATGATTGGATTGAGACGCGTGTGGCGGTGTCCTCTGGCTACTGTTCTTCGACGTGGCGGACCTCGCAGGCGATCCCGCGGGTCGCGTCGGTCATCGCCGGACCGGGCATGGCAGCGCGGCCGATCCCGAAGGCCGAGGGTCCCTCGATGACGACCTCGTCACCCACTCGGATCTCGTCGTCGGCGTCGACGACGCCCGGCGCAAGCACGGAGCCGTGGGGGACGAAGGCGTCGATCTCGACGCGCTTTGCTGGGACATCGGCATCGACCCAGCGGCGCGCCCCGGCGATGGTCAGGCCCAGCACACCGTACTGCTGGGTCAGCGCGGCGAGTTGTTCGCCCTGTCCGTCGTCGTCGCGGGCACCGTGTGCGCGCAGTTGCGGATAGGTCCCTTCCGCTGTCAGATCGTCGCCGAACAGTTCGTCGCCGGCACCGGCCCCGAACTGGTAGTCGGCGACCGCCCGGAGCGTGTTGTGCTGACGTTCGCGTTTCAGATACTTCGGATACCCCTCCAGTGCGCCCGCGAGGTTAGCCAGCGAGTCGGCCGTCGTCGGGTGGTCTTCTACGGTGTAGGTGAAATCGAGGTCGAGCGACTCTTCGACGCGCTCACAGATCTCGCGATACCCCTCGCCGGGAACGTGGACGATCACTTCGGGATAGGATTTGTCTTCGAGGTAGCGTTCGAGTACGTCGCTGACGAACTCGATCTCGTTTGCCGTCCAGTTGCCGGTCACGACCGAATCGTAGTGTTGTGCGGGGTAGGTCAGTTCGAGTTCCTGCGGGACGACCCCGATTGGCGAGGTCATCGACATGAGGTGACCACGGAACTGGATCGACTGGTGGTACTGCTCGTGGCTCTGGGAGTCGCTGTAGGGTTTCCGGGCCGAACAGGGGACGATGACGAGGGGCTGTTCGTCGAAGCGACACTGATAGCGCTCGGTCACGCGCTGGGCGAAGCGCTGGATCTCGACCCGTCGCATGGTGTCTTCGGTCGCGGCGGTGATCTCGTCGCGCCGGTAGATCGGCGTGTGGCGTTCGAGATAGGCGTACTGCTGGTCGAGTCGTCGCATCGTGGCCGTGAGCCACTGGTCCTGCCGGGCCTGTCCCTCGACGTAGTCTCGGAGACGGCCGTCGCGGATTCGTCGACGGACCCGGCGGAGTTCCGCTTCGAGTGCGTTGACGTTGTGGTCGGCACAGTCCTCGCGGGTGAAGTCCTCGCGGGGCGTCTGACAGGCCGGGCACGAGCAGGGGAGTTCGTCGAGGTCTTCGAGGAAATAGGCGTCGTCGGTCGTGAGATAGCGGCCCTGCGTCCCGCGGATCACGGCGCGATCGGTGTCCACGAGGTCGACGCCGGCGTAGACGAGCGTCGCGACGTTGCGCGGGGTCGCGACGCCCGGCAGATACAGCGCGGTGTCGTCCGGGATGGACTCGCGGGTCTCGACGACGGCGTCGACGAAGGCTGCGGCGTGGCCGACGACACCCGGCGCGCCAGAGAGGACGTAGGCGTCCGCACCGTAGTTCTTGGCCGTGTCCGGTGAGACGACGGCGGCGCTGGGAAAGTCCACGTCAGGATAGTCGACGGCGAAGGCGTCGGTCACCTCGTCTGGCGTCCCGCCCGGCAGGCCACGGTGGGGGAGTACTGTCAGGACGGACTCGTCGCCCTCGGGTGCGTCTCGCTCCTCGGGCCAGAGACTGCCCGCGTCGGCGACGTACTCGTCCACGACCGCCGGCGTCGTCGGCGAGTCGGCCAGCCGTAGCTCGGCCAGCCGCGCCGCGCCGTCGCGCTCGTGAACCTCGAAATACTCGGTCATGCAGTCGATTCGGCGGCGAGTGCCCAACTATCTTGCGAGTTCGGCCCCAGACAGCGTGTCGGTGTTCGGACCGTGCGTTTCCGATCGGTATGTCTCTCCTTACCAACCGGAACGATCAAGTGAACAGACGGCTTGAGCGGGGTACGTAGATGAGGCAGTGCTCCTATCCAGACTGTTCCTGGCACGCCATCGCCCCGTCCGAGGAGGCCGCATGGACGCAGTACGCCGAGCATATCGTCGACGAACACGCGAACGAGGTCGAGGCGGACATCCCCGACGGGATGGTGCAGGTCAAGCTAGAGCAAGACGGTGAGTGGATCACGACGACTCCGGAGGACGCCCGAAAGCTCCACGAGCGCGTCCACGACGACTGAGACGGACAGTTGCCGGTCGTTGTCGCCGCCGACTGGTACGGATACATCCCCCTTGCGACCGGTAATCTACCGATTGGCCACGTAACAGGCCAATAACAAGGACCCGACCGCCACATCTCCCACTGGAGGACTACAGTATGGCAAAAGAAGTAGCATGCCGAGACGCGGGGTACGACTGTGACTTCGTGATCCGAGACGAGAACGAGTCAGAGCTAATCAAATTCGTACAGGAACACGCCAGCGAGGTCCACGACACGAACATGTCCGAGAGCGACATCCGCGGGGCCTGGAAGACGGTCTGAACCGCTTCGTTTTTTCGGCTGCTCATACGGACGGTTGTATCGATGTACCGGTGAGCGTCTACCCCGTGGCGACGCTCACCGGTACGCAACGACAACGTTCCGTATCAGTCCGCCCCGAGTCGTCGCACCGTCACCGACTCGGGGACGCGTTCGAGCGCGCTCGCAGGCCAGTCGAACTGGGCGAGCGTGAGGTCGGCGTCGGGATTACACTCGGCCAGTCGAGCCACGCCGTCGGCGGCGGTCTCGTAGGCCAGCCGGCTGAGCCGTTCGGGCACCTCGGCGGTGAAGGGGTAGGCGTCGGTCATCTCCCGAGGGTACGGACCAAAGGGCGGCGTGACGCGCCAGCACTCGTCGTAGGCATCGTCGCGCTCGCCCTCCGTCAGGAGGACCTCGCCCGCACAGTCCAGGCGGTCGAGGCGCTGGTGGTGGCGGACCACTTCGGGTCGCCGTGCGCTCTCTGTCGAGGTGTGAAAGAAGGTGTCCTTGGCGATCCGGTCGGTGCGTTCGAGTTGCTCGCTGTGGTCCAACAGCGCGCGGTAGCCGTCGAGCATCGTCGGGTGAGCGCGGGCACGCGAGTCGACCAGTTCCATCAGGTCGCCGTCGCGGATCGCCTGCTTGATCGTCCGGATCTCGCCGTAGGTGACGTGGAGATTGTGCCGAGCCAGCAGGTCCTCGCCGCGCTGCCCGCCGATCTCGCGCAGGTCGGCCGGTTCGTGTTCGACACACACCGGACAGTTGCAGGGGAAGTACTCCATGTCGTCGAGGTGCTCGGTCCCACGAACAGTGAGATAGCGTCCGTCGCGGGCGTACAGCGCGTAGGCGGCCGAATCGAACAGGTCACAGCCCAGCGCGACGGCCATCGCGAACATCATCGGGTGACCGGCACCGAACAGGTGGACTGGCGCGTCCTCTCCCAGTCCGCGCTTGCTCGCAGCGACCACGTCGGCGAGGTCGGCGTAGCGATACTCGTTCATCAGCGGCACGACCGCGCCGATAGGGAACACGTCGAGGTCGGTCCCGTGGGCGTGTGCCGCGGCGCGCTCGCGCAGGTCGGGGTAGGTCGACCCCTGAATCGGTGCCGTCTTCAGCATCTCGCCGGTGTCGACGCCCTCGGCGACTTCGAGGCGTTCCTGTGTGGTCTCCAGTTCGGTCTCGGCGCGTTCGCGCTCGACATCCGGCGGCGTCGGAATGTCGACTGGCGTTCCGATGTCGCTGCCGATGCGCTGCTGGAAGTCCAGAATCTCCTCGGTCGTGACGGTGATCTCGCCGTACTCGGCAAGCTGGAACGACCCGGAGTCGGTCATGATCGCACCCGAGAAATCGAGCAGATCGTGCAGGCCTCGTTCGAGGGCTGGCTCCCGGAGTTCGTCGCTCTGGTGGAGGATGTAGCTGTTGGTGATGAGGATCTCGGCCCCGAACTCGGATTCGAGCGTCGACGGCGCGACCGTCTGGACGTGGGGGTTGACGACCGGCAGCAGTGCGGGCGTCTCGACGGTGACGCCGGCCCGTGGCACCGTCAGCTCGCCCAGCCGGCCGGCCGCGTCGTAGCGACCGACCTCGAAGTGGTCTCGCATTGGGTTCACTCGGTCGACCGTCGGCCTAAGGATTGCGTTCCAGATTCGTCGCCGTCGGCCGTACCATTAGGGGCTTCGGGTCAGTACCCACGCGTATGACAGGCGCCGACGACGAAGTCGGAGAAGGGACGATGCGCGAGCGCGCCGCGGAGAGTCGCTGGAAGCTCTGGGTGTTGCTCGGCGCGGACCGGCGCGTCCTGACTGCCCTGACGCTCGTCGTCGTCTTCCTGACACTCGTCAGTCTGAGCCAGATCGTCGGCACCGACCTCCGGGCCACGATGGGGAGTAGCGATCCCGTCGAGACACTCTTTCAGGCGCTGGTGACGGCGATCATCACCGGTGTCACGCTCGTCGTCACGCTCGCCCAGCTCGTGCTCTCACAGGAACTCGGTGCTGTCGGCGACCAGCACGAGCGCATGGAGGGGGCGATGTCGTTCCGTCGTTCCGTCGAGTCGGTCATCGAGAGCGACGTGAGTCCGCCGGACCCGGCGAGTTTCCTCCAGTCCATCGTCGAGGCTGTCGGGACGAAGGCGTCGGCACTCGCCGATGCGGTCGAGGACAGCAGCGACGACCGTGTCGCGTCGTTCGCCGACGAACTCCAGTCCGACGCCGACGCCGTCAGCGACGACCTCGAAGACGCCCAGTTCGGGACGTTCTCGGTGCTTTTCGCGGCGCTGAACTTCAACTACGCCGGCAAGATCTACGAGTGCCGACGGCTCGCCTCGGAGACGGACAGCGACGAGGTGGCGGCGAGGCTCGACGATCTGGTCGAGACGCTGACCGCCTTCGGCCCGGCCCGCGAGCACGTCAAGACGCTGTACTTCCAGTGGGAACTGATCAATCTCTCGCGGGTGATCGCGTACGCCGCCGTCCCGGCGCTGGTCGTCTCGATCGCGATGATCGTCTACGGCGACAGTACGAGCGTGATCGCCGGGACGTATCTCGGCGTCGACAGTGTCGTCTGGCTCGTCGCCACGGCGGCGACGGTCGCGCTCGTCCCGTTCGCCCTCCTGCTGTCGTACATCCTGCGGATCGTCACCGTCGCCAAGCGGACGCTGGCGATCGGCCCGCTCGTCCTGCGGGATACGGCCCGGTCGGGGACGGACGGGCAAAACGACGTGTGAGCTTAGGGCAATGCCGACGGGAGCCACAGCGCCGCCACGCCGAGGGTCGTGACGACGAGCAACAGCGCTTGTAACGGTGCGCCCACGCGGGCGAAATCGGTAAAGCGGTATCCACCCGGCCCGTAGACGATGAGGTTCGTCTGGTAGCCGATCGGCGTCAGGAAGGCGTTGCTGGCCGCAAACAGTATCATCAAGAGAAAGGGGAACCCCGACAGCCCAGCGGACTCGGCCGTCGTGACCGCGATCGGTGAGAGGACGACGACCGTCGCGACGGGGGTGATGACACTCGCGAGGATGGCGGTACAGAGGTAGTAGCCCCCCAGCATCGCCAGTGGTGGGAGACCGAGCGCGACCGAGGCGAGTGCGTCACCGATGAGGGTCGCGCCGCCGGTCGCCTGCAGCGCGCGTTCCAGCGGTAACATCCCCGCGAGCAGGAAGACGACACTCCAGTTGACCGAGCCGTAGGCCCGCGCGGTGCTGATCGTATCCGTCGCGACGAGGCCGACTACGCCGCCCAGTGCTGCGATGTAGATGGGGACGATATCGAGCGCCGCGAGGGCGACCGCAGCCAACAAAAGCCCGACTGCGACCGGGGCTTTCGGCGATAGCGACGGTCGGGGCGTCGATTCGGCCGTCGAGAACAGCTCCGCCGGTCCCTCGGTCAGGACGAGATACCCCTCTTCCTGCAAGTAGCCCACGGCGTCGGGCGGGGCCTGTAGCAGGAGCGTGTCACCGGTCCCGAAAACGTGGCCGGCCAGCGATTCGTGGACGAACTCCTCGCCCCGGCGGATCGCGAGGACGGTCGTGTCGAATCGTGCGCGGAGGTCCACGTCGGCGATGGTCCGCCCGGCCAGCCGTGATTCGGGGTGGACGACCGCTTCGACGAGAGCGCCCGGGTGACCGCTGGCCGACAGCAGGTCCTCGGTGACCGACTCGCGTGAGAGCTGTCGCAGCCCGAACGCCTCCCCGAACTGATTGGTGGCCTGTCTGTTGCCCCGGACCGTCAGCACGTCACCAGTTTCGATCGGTCGGTCGGTCGTCGACGCGAAGAACGCCTCGCCATTGCGCTGGAACTGGAGTACGTCCACGTCGATCGCCTGCCCGGCCGTGACGATAGCCCGGAAGTCGGCGTCGGCCGCCAGCGGTTCGTCCGGGATGGCAGGTGGCTCGTCGATCACCACGTCGGGGCGGTCCAGTGCCTCGCGGACTGTCAGCCCGACGAGCGGCGAGTCCTCACGGACCTCTAGCTGTGCGAGGTGGCGATCCATGTCGAACTCCTCGGTGAAATCGGCGAAGGGCCGGATCCGCTCGGGCACTAGCCAGTAGCCCACGGTCGCGAGATACACCAGTCCGACGGCAAGCGTCAGCAGGCCGACCGGCGTGAACTCGAACATCCCGATCGGGTGATCGAGCAACTGACGCGAGAGGTCGCTGACCAGCAGATTCGTCGCGGTGCCGATCAGCGTCACTGTTCCGCCGAGCATCGCCGCAAACGACAGTGGCATGAGCAACTTCGAGGGTGAGAGACCGTAGCGCTCGGCGATGTCGGTGACCAGCGGGACGAACATGGCGACGATCGGCGTGTTGTTGATGAAGCCAGCCGACAGCCCGGTGCTGGCGATCGTCGCCCCGAGGACGCGCCGCTCGTCTCCGCCGGTCGCCGACGAGAGATACGATCCAAACAACTGGATGACGCCGGTCGCCTCGATCCCGGCGCTGAGGATGTACATCGCGATGATCGTCACGACGGCGGGGCTGGCAAAGCCCTCGATTGCGGTTCGTGGGTCGACGCCGGTGATCGGCGAGAGGACGGCGAGCGAAACGAGGATCGCGAGGGCGGTGATGTCGGGTGAAAGCCACTCCGTGACGAACAGTATCAGGGCGACGGCGATCAGCGCGAAGACGACGACGGTCCCCGTCGACAGCGACATAGCTGCCCGTTCAGCGAGTGACGCTAAAAAGCCCCGCCTCTGACGACGGGAGCGCCCTCAGACGAGATACGTGACGGCGGTCCGTTTCTGCTCGACTTCGCGTTCGAGATGCTCCTTGAAGTCGCTCAGTTCGAGGTCCTTCTCCTCGCGCTCCTTGCGGTCGCGCACCGAGATGGTCCCGGCCTCTTCCTCGTCGTCTCCGATGACCATCATGTACGGCACCTTGTCGTCGTGGGCGACCTGAATCTTCTTGCCGACCGTCCACGAGCGGTCCTCGATTTCGACGCGGAAGTCGTCGAGTTCGTCTGCGATCTCCTCGCAGTATGGGATGTTGTCGTCGCTGACGGGCAGCAGGCGGACCTGCTCTGGCGCGAGCCACGGCGGGAACTTCCCGTCGTAGTGTTCGATCAACACCATGAAGAACCGCTCGTAGCTGCCATAGAGGGCACGGTGGATCATCACCGGGCGGTGATCCTCGTTGTCCTCGCCCGTGTAGGTCAGGTCGAACCGCTCGGGCATGTTGAAGTCTAGCTGGACCGTCGGACCGTCCCAGTGGCGACCCAGGGCGTCCTCGAAGGCGAAGTCGATCTTCGGCCCGTAGAACGCACCGTCGCCCGCCTCGATGTCGTAGTCCACGTCCTCCGCGTCGAGTACCGCGGCCAACTGGGACTCGGCTTGCTCCCAGATCTCGTCTGAGCCGACGGACTTCTCGGGACGGGTCGCAAGCTGGACCGTGTAGTCGAGTCCGAACGTCGACAGGGTTTCGAGGATGATCTCCATGATCGAGCGCACCTCTTCCTCGATCTGGTCCGGCCGGACGAACAGGTGGCCGTCGTCGATGGTGAACGCCCACGTTCGCGACAGGCCCGAGAGTTCGCCGCGCTGTTCCTTGCGGTACACTTTGCCGTCCTCGAAATAGCGGACGGGAAGGTCGCGATAGGACCACGACTTCTGGTCGAAGATCGTCGCGTGGCCCGGGCAGTTCATCGGCTTCAGCCCGTACTCCTCGTCGTTGACGTCCAGCAGGAACATGTCGTCGACGTAGTTGTCGTAGTGGCCCGACTTCTTCCACAGCTCCGTGCGGAAGACGTGTGGGGTCTCGACCTCGTCGTAGTCGGCGTCGAAGTTCAGTTCCGCGACGTAGTCCGACAGTTCGTTGAGGATGCGCTTGCCGTTGGGTTCGTACAGCGGGAGACCGGGACCGGTCGTCTCGTCGATCGAGAACAGGTCCATCTCCTGGCCGATCTTGCGGTGGTCGCGCTTCTTGGCCTCCGCACGGCGTTCGAGGTAGTCGTCGAGTTCGTCTTCGGTGGGGAACGCCGTGCCGTAGACCCGCGTCAGCGTGTCGTTTTCCTCGTCACCGCGCCAGTACGAGGCCGAGATTTCGAGCAGCGCGAAGCCGCCGATCTCGCCGGTCGACTCGACGTGGGGACCCTGACAGAGGTCGTAGAACTCGCCTTGCTCGTAGAAGGAAACGGGGTCCTCGCCCGCCGCTTCAGTGTCGAGGATCTCCTGTTTGTACTCGTTGTCCGCGTAGCGCTCGATGGCTTCCTCGCGGTCGAGCATGACCCGCTCGATGTCGAGGTCTTCGTCGATGATGTCGTGGGCTTCATCCGCGATCGCTTCGAGGTCGTCTTCGTCGAGATCGACCCCCGTCACGTCGTAGTAGAAGCCGTCGTCGGTCCACGGTCCGAGTGTCAGCTTCGCCTCCGGGTACAGTCGCTGGAGCGCCTGTGCGAAGACGTGGGCTGCCGAATGACGGAGCACGTCGACGTACTCCTCGGACCCGTCTGTGACGATTTCGAGGTCTGCGCCGTCGGGCAGGGGAGTGTGTTTGTCGACGAGCGCACCGTCGACGACGCCGGCGACCGTGTCCGAGCCAAGACCCGGACCGATCTCGTAGGCGGCGTCTTCGACGGTGGCCCCCTCGTCGAGTTCGAGGGGAGAGCCATCCGGTAGCGTGACCGTGACCGTGCTCATGCACGGCACAAAACGACACGCCGGGATAAGTGTATTGAGATGGGGCAGCGCGTTGGGGCCACACATATTGGGGATGGGGACGAAGAGCGAACCGATGGAGGAGTACGACGATATACTGCTGCCGACGGATGGAAGCAAGGGTACCGCCAAGACGGTCGATCACGCTGTCACGCTGGCACGTAACCACGACGCGACACTGCACGTGCTGTACGTCGTCGACCGGCGGCGCTTCCTCGCCGCCGACAAGGACACGCAGGACGACGTGATCGAGGCACTGCGCGAGGAGGGAGAGGTCGCTCTCGACGACGTGGCCGTCAGCGCCGAGGACGAGGGGGTCGATGTCGTGACGGCGATGGAGGACGGCATCCCCCACAAGACGATTCAGAAGTACGCCGCAGAGGAGGACATCGACGTGGTGACGATGGGGACTCACGGTCAGACCGGCCGCGATCGGGTGTCGACGCTTGGCAGCGTCACCGAACGAGTCCTCAAGGGCGTCGAGGTCCCGGTACTGGTCGTCAACATCGAGTGAGCCGGTATCGACTGCTGAGTGAACACCAAGCTTAACGTTGCTTCTCGACAATACACCTTACGAACCCAATAGGTCGGGGGTGTACGGTGGGAGACAAGCGCACACTCACACGGCGAGGAGCATTAGCCCTCATGGGGAGCGGCGGTGCCGTGCTGGTGGGGCGCACCTTCGGGCTGACGAAATCGACGGTCAATCGGCAGTCGTCTGTCACCGTCGCTTCGGACGAGAACGCGTTGCTCGGGATCGAAGGCCTGAACGGGTGTTACAGTGAGCAGTTGACTCTCACGAACAACGGTGGAACGACGTTCACCGTCGAGATAACGACCGATACCATCTCCGTCGTCGATCCGAATACGGGCACCCGGAGTAGCAGCGTCACGTTCCAACTCGATCCCGGTGCCCCGAACGCGGTCGACGTGGAGTTCGTCTCGGCCAGCGACACCAGCGACGACGTACAGATCACGGCGACAGCACCGGGAGAGACAGTGGAACTGTCGCGTCGGATCACCGTTCCGCCCGTCGATTCGAACCCGGTGCAAGTCGAAGCCGACCACTCCGGGCTGACGATGGGTGCGGACTTCCGGGACAACGTCGTCCAACGCGGCCCGCTCAGCTACTGGGACTTTCGCTTGCAGAACGACTGTACGTACCGCATCGAGAGTTTCTTTTTCGGCGGTGTTCTCGCCCCGAAAACGCCCAATAAGCAGGGGTCGCCGCTCAAGGTGAAAAACTGGGATGGAAGTGACGCACAGCGCTGGAAAGTGGTACCGATCGACGGGACGGCCGGTCGGTACCGCATCGAGAACGTCGCCAGCGGACTGGTCCTCGACGTGGAAGGCGCCAGTACGTCACCCGATGCAAAGATCATCCAGTGGCCCTGGAAAGGAGCGAACGCGGGCGTCACGAACCAGTTCTGGAACATCCGAGAAGTGTAACGACCGACACTTCCTCGCCGCCGACGAGGAGGCGCTAGACAGCGTCACCGAACACGACTTCCGGGGCGTCGAGTCCGCGGTGCTGGTCGACCACGTCGAGTGACGGCGTCGACACTCCTGTGGTGCGATTATTGCGATCCTCTCCCACCTCGATGTACTAGTGTGCGACAAAATTTTTATCAGTCACAAGGCGTACAATAGCGTGTCGTGGATCGAACGGGGTGGGGGTGACACGGTGAGCAACAAACGGACTCTGACGCGGCGTGGCGCACTGGCACTCGTGGGAAGTGGTAGTGCGCTGCTCGCGAGCAGGACGCTGGGAGTCACGTCGTCGTCGGTGGACCGGCAATCGTCTGTCAGCGTCGCTTCGGACACCGACGCTTTGCTCGGTATCGAGGGTCTGTCGGACGCTGATGGGGAGATCGTCCTCACGAACAACGGCACTGCCACCGTCGAGATCACCATCGAGACCGACGCGCTCGCCGTGGTCAGCCCACAGACTCCCTTCCTACTCGATCCGGGTGCCAGCAACGCCCGACGAGTGACGTTCGAACCTGATGGCAACACCAGCGACGATGTCACGATCACGGCGACGGACAGCCAGAAGATGGTGACACTGACCCGAACAGTGACGGCACCGCTGGTCAGCGAAGGAAAGTACAGGATCTATTCACAGAGAATGGATTCGAGAGAGTCCCTCGGACCTACTGGGGACTACTTCGTTAGTCGTACGGGAGGCACTGGTGAATGGTACATCACTCCTGAAGGGGGCGCATACACCATTCAGTGGGCCGGCTACAAGGACACCACTTACCCAAGCTACGTTGCGCCAGCGAGCGAGAACGAGGACGCAGACCTCAAATTAGTCGACTCCTCTTCACGCCAGAGATGGGAATTTGTGGAGATAACAGGCACGAACGACCAGTATCAGATCAGGAACGCCGACAACTCGTACGCGTTCCAAGAGAACGGATTGGGCAACAGGGTTACACAGTCCGTTCCGGACAAAAGTAAAGACAGTCAGAAGTGGTCGATTGGATGACAGGTCTCCCTCAGGAAACGACCAGGGACTGGGGGTCTGCACTCGAAGCGCGAAACGGGGACTGGCGTTACTCCCAGTCGAGACAGTGCGGCCAATCGACGGCACAGACGGTCCCTACCGCACCGAGTCCTCGTCGATGGTTTCGGCACCGGCGTCGTCCTGTGCCGAGTCGTCGGACGCCGGGTCCGGGTCGTCGACTGTCTCCTGAGCCTCGAACCGGTATCGTACCGACCCGTCGATGACGACGAACTGTTCGCCGTCGCGGTCCTCGATCACGCGGCGATCACTGTCGATGGCAACGTCGACGAGATCCTCCAGACTGTCGATGGTGACGACGTGTTCGTCTTCGCTGACCGCTGGGACATGCCCGACGGAAATCCACTCGTCGAATCGATCCCGCGTCCGGGCCAGCTCCAGTGTCGCGACCACCTCGGGCGGGAGGGTGAGTCGATCTCGGTGACCGGCGTACGCCAACCCGACGGCTGCCGCCAGTGACAGCGCTGCGAATCCAGCGCCACCGTATATTCGCCCCGTGTCCTTCTCGATGGGGACTGTGACGGTCTCTCGGCTGATGACTTCGCTTTGCTTGCCGGTCGTGTTCGCCGTCACGGTGTAGGTCGACCGCCCGGGTTCGATGCGTAGCCGATCGGTCCGGGTCCTGTTCAGCTCTCGGCCCTCGAACGTCGCGGTCACTCGCGTCGTGACGCGGACGAACACCTCGATACGGCCCGGCGTCCCCCCGAGTTCTCGCTCGATCTGGTTGGTTTCGTTGCGCTGTTTGGAGACGTTGATCCGGAACGGCGTGCGTGCGGTCTCGCCCGATTCGAGGGTCGATTCCGTCGACGCGAGTCGGTCGCTGACCTGCCAGAATTCGGTCTGCTCGCCGTCGGTGCCACTGACCGAGCGCTTGACCAGTGTCACGTTCGTCGTGACCGTCGCCCGTTCGACATCGTTTCCGTGGCGGAACCGGTGTTCGCCGGTCAGTTCGGGCGTGATGCTGGTGAGGTAGGCAGACCGATTGTCCAGCACGGTCCCGGCGTCGAACGTCCTCGTCGAGCGCTGGACGGTGGCGCGGTGGCTGAGATCACTCTCGGTCGACCACGTCGCGGCGGTTCGCTGTTCGGTTCTCGTGTCCGGGGCCGAAACCTCCTCGTAGGCGACGAATCCGCCAGCGCCGGCGAGCAAGAGACAGAGAAGGACGGCCACAGTGAGGTTCTGGGCGAGCCGATGGCGCACACGCAGTGCGGTCGACGGTGGGTCATCGGTCGCCATTGCCCACCACTGTCGTGTCCACTACCAAAGACGTGACGGTCGACAGAACCGGGGCCAGCGACCACTGTGGGTTCGACGACCGTCTTTTCGGAGAGAGCGATCATCGACTTCCCCTCGTGCTATGATACCGAATGACAGGGCCATGGGCCTCGAAACACGCTCTCGGACGAGTTCACCGTTCGATACATCCACGAGATATATATGTCAGTATGACCAATAACTGGTAACCACCTTGGTGGGTGGTCGAGTGAAAAACATGAACGCACGAACTCTACTCATAGGTATTGGTATCGTTGCAGTCGTTACTGGCGGCGTCCTCGGAAGCGGCGCGTTGACGACTGTGCAGGCAGATCGTACGGCGACCGTGTCGACCTCCGGTGATGCAAGCGCTGCGATCAGTCTCCAGCTCGCCGACGGCGCGTCCGATGTCGTCGAAGAAGGAAGCCCCGGTGACGATCTCGACCTCGCGTTTACGAACATCAACAAGAACGCGACGACCACTGTCTCGGCGATCAACGTCACGAACAACATCGGTGACACAGTGAACATCACCGCGGAAATTGAGTCAGGCACCAACTGGCTCACGGGTGCGACCGTCGAAACCTCCGAGTTAGGCAATGGCACCTCGACCGATATCGTCCTCGAAGTCACCACTGACGGGAGTGCGGACGCAGACTACTCCGAAGCGACGATCAACATCACCGCGACGACCGAATAACCGTTCACACGCGCGACGGTTCGGTCCACCCCATCGACGATCGGGTCACTCGGTCGTCGATAGCCAACGCGCTCGGCCGAACAGCCGACGCTGACACCGTGATCGTCCGCTGAGCAGTCCCACCATATGATTCGCCTTCATCACGCCGTACTCGTCGCCGCTGCTGTGTTCGCCCTCGGCGCAGTCGTGGCTACGGGTGCGTTCTCCGGTGGCGATCAGGCGGTTCGCGGTGTCTATTTGACGCCTGCTGACACCGAGAACGGGGAGCGCTACGCGACCGTCAACGACACCGGCCAGCTCGAACTGTCGATGACGAATCTCAATCCCGAAGCGACTACGGTCGCAGAGAGCGTTTTCCGCATCGGCACGGATCTCGAACAGGCACACGTCTGGATCGAGGACAATCGGTCGGCAGTCTCCTTCTATCGGATGGACACTGGGGCCACACTGGAAGACCCGGACAAGCCGGTGCAGTTACGCGACGGCGAGTCGGTACTGGTCGGCGTCGAAATCGAGACCGGGACCGAGACGGTCGTCCTCGAACAGATCACGCTGCGTGCGCTGGTGCCCGAGAACGACGGTGGCGGTGATGGGACCGCGACGGTGACCCAGACGGCGACTGCCACAGAAGCCACCGGTGGCAACACTGGCGGCGGAAACAGCGGAAACACTGGCGGCGGTTCGAACGACGACACGCCGACGCCGGCAACCGAGACAGCGACCGACACCGAAACGCCGGTGGCGACCGAGACCGGCGGTAGTGGCGGTGCAGTCGGTGGTGGCACGACGACTGCCACGCCGACGGCGACCTCGGCGACTGACGACGCCGGCACCGAGACGCCGACCGGCACGGCCACGCCGACTGCGACGGAGACCCAGACAGTCACGGCGACGCCCACGGCCACGTCAGTCTCGACCGACACCGGCGGTGGGGCCGGCCCGACCGAGACTCCCGATGGAAACGTCCGCGTCGTCGAGCTGACGACCGATCCCGAGCGACCGACCGTCGGGCAGGCGATCACGGTCACTGGGACCTTCGAGAACGCCGGGTCGACCGAGCGCAACGTCACGCTGGAACTGCGCGCCGACGGCGAGACCATCGCCACCGAGCGGGCGCGCCTCGCACCGGGCGAGCGTCGGACGGTCTCCGGGACGGTGACGTTCGACGAGCCGGGTGCCTACGAGGTCGCGCTCGGTGATCGGTCGGTCACCGTTACCGTGGTCGAGGACGACTCGTCGCTCCTCGAAATCGGGTCGTTCGCACCGCTGCTACTGGCCGTGCTGGCGTTGCTCGCTGGCGGACTGGGAGTGCTCGCCTACTGGCGGTCCGGCGGGCCGACACTGCTCGTCTCGGCCGACGACAGTAGCTGGTCGAAACTGGAACTGGTCCCGGACGACGATGCCGACGCCACCGTGACCGAAGACGACGGGCGGACGACGCTCCGGTTCGACCTCTCGGGTCGCGGCGTCGTGTCGATCGATCCAGCGTTCTCGGTCAGGAACGCTGTCGCGACGACTGTCGGCGTCCGGGTCGTCCCGGTCGATGCCGACGGCGAGTCGATCACGCGGGGCGTGACCGTCCAGAGCGCCGACGGGACGGATCTGACGACGTTCCCGGTGGACGCGGCGGCGCCGAACGTCCTCGAGGGCGGCGAGACGCTGACGGTGCGGGTGAGCGTCGACCGCGACGACGACGCCGCGACACAGATCGCGTCGCTTCGGGTCGAGGCGGACCCGGACAGCGAGTAACGTAGCGACGTGCGCTTCCGCTGGCCTACCCAATTTTCACATCTGATATTTCAGAGGGAATCATCAAGCCGCTGGCTAGCGAACCGCTCGATACGGTGACGATATGAGTAATCAGGGTCGTGTCGTCGGATCTGGTCGGTACCAGTCGCCGCTCTGGAGTGGCTTTCATGCCGTCGACCTCGTCGTACTGTTCTCAGTGCCGATACTCTTGCTTGGCATCTACCTGCTGCCGCTGGCGACGCGGGAGACGCTCGTGTTCCGGTACACGGACCCCTCGCTTTTGACTGCCTTCACCGCGTCGTTCGTCCACCTCGGGTCGTTGCATCTGGGCGTGAACGTGCTCGGCTACCTCCTCGTGGTGCCGGTGGCGTATCTGCTGAGTGTCGCCAGCGGCTGTCGAACCCGATTTTTCGTCGTCTTCGTCACTTTCGTGCTGGTGTTCCCGGTGTTGCTCTCGTATCTGAACCTCGCGGTGGTACGGCCAAGCGCCGGTGTTGGCTTCTCCGGGGTCGTGATGGCCTTCGTCGGCTATCTGCCCCTGGCACTGGCCGACTACCTCGAAGAGCGGGCGAACGTCGGACCGAGCAGGACGCTCGCGCCGGTCCTCTTTTTCCTCGGGATCGCACTGATCGCCGGGCTGAGCATCCAGTCTGTCCAGCGCCAGCGAGCGACGGTGTTGTTAGGGACCAGTGGACTCGTCCTGACGGCGGTGCTGTCGGCGCTCCTGTACTGGCTCTCGGCCCCGGACCACGCCACCGACGTGTTCCACAAGGTGCGGTCGACGGCGGGTCGTGCGGGCAGCGCCGAGTTGCTGAGTTTCACCGGCGTCCTGTTCGTCTCGTTCCTGTTCGTCGCGTTCCCGCCAGAAGTCGTCGACGGGACGACCGTCGTCAACGTCTACGTCCACCTGCTCGGCTACGCGCTCGGCTTCATCGCGACGTACGCGACCGTCGAAGCCAGCGTCCTCCTTCCCGGTGAGGGGACGGCGATATAGAGCCATCGGCCACCCGCTGTCCGGGGCGCTACCAAGCCTTTTGTCGGTCGCCGGTCTACGCCAGTCCGTGTCCGTTCGCTCGCTCGTCAGTCGGACGCTCGAAGTGCTCGCCGTCGTCGTCGTCGCCTCGCTGTTGCTCGGGGCCGTCCTCGGTCAGCCGATCCTTCTGAGCTACGTCGAGACGGGGAGCATGGAGCCGACCATCGACACCGGGGATGGGTTCGTCGCTATCCCGACACCACTGGCGGGCGGCATACAGGAAGGGGATGTCGTCGTCTACGAGGCCCGGGAACTACAGGGCGGTGGGTTGACCACCCACCGCGTCGTCGGCGAAACCGAGGCCGGCTACATCACCAAGGGCGATGCCAACCCCTTCACCGATCAGGACGGCCCGGAGCCACCGGTGACCGACGAGCAGATCGTCGCCGAGGCACTGCAGATCGGCGGGACCGTCGTCGTCATCCCGAAGCTCGGGGTCGCGATCGGTGCGATTCAGTCGGGCGTGCTCGGATTCCAGTCGACGTTCGCCCAAGCCGTCGGCTTCGGTGACTCGCTGGACCGACAGGGGTCCGGCGTCCTGCTGTTCGCCATCGGGTTCGCACTCTTCGCGCTCACGTTCGTCCTCGACGGCGGCCGCGAGCGCACGACCGACCGCTCTCGCCAGCGCGGGACGCTGTTGAACACTCGTACCGTGACGATCCTGCTGCTGGCGGCGGTGTTGCTCCCTGCCAACCTCGCGATGGTCGCCGGTGGCGGAACCCAGACGCTGACGGTCAGCGGCGAGGACATCGCCCAGAGTCCCGATGTCGAACCCGGCGAAGACACCACCTGGGACATCGGCGTGGACAACTACGGGTTCGTTCCGGTCATCCTCGTCTTCGAGGGCCAGAGTGCCGGCACGACGGTCATCGACGAACAACTGACCGTCGGGCCGGGGCAGGCGGCGACGCTGACGGTGGCCGCGACTGCACCGGGACCCGGCCAGCAGACGGCACTCTCCGTGACCGAGTACCGGTATCTGTACGTGTTGCCGCCCACGACGATCCGCGCGTTGCACGACATCCATCCGTTGCTGGCACTGGGCGTGGTCAACGCCGTCCTCGGCGGTGGCCTGTTCGCGGTCCTCGCGCGCGTCGTCGGCGTTGGCACGATCCGAGTCCGGGACCGGGGCAACGCCTCGCTTGGGACTCGACTACGGCGCCGATTCGGCTGACTCGGCGAGTGGCCGGCGGCGGACCGGGCCGATTTCGATCGCTGATAGCCGGCCAGCAGGCATAAATCGGGAGAGTCCAACCACCCGGTGAATGCCTGTCCAGACAGGGAGCGAGACGCTGGATACGATCCTCGACGGTGGCGTACCCGAGGGGAGAACGGTCCTCGTCACCGGCGGCCCGGGAACTGGCAAGAGCACACTCGCGATGCAGTACCTGCAGGCCGGTCTCGACGCCGGCGAGGACTGCCTCTACATCAGTACGGAACAGACTTTCGAGGAGATCGACGACTCCTTTTCTGATTTCGCGTTCGAACTCGACCACGAGCACCTGACGATCACGTCACTGCACGCGACGACGGGCTACACGGTCGACGAGGGCGAGGAGCGCGAACTCACGCTTGAGACGCTGGAGGGTGGCCAGATGCTCGGTGGCGACTACTCGGCCCCGTTCGAGGCCGAGTACATCACGACTCACCTCGAACGGTTCGCCCCCGCCGACCGGATCGTCCTCGACTCGGTGTCGGGCCTATCGGCGATGGGCGAGGACCGCGACGTGTTCCGCCGGACGATCCTCGACATGATTCGGTTGTTCGACGACGAGTTCGGTGCCACGACGCTGTTTACCGCCGAGGAGTCCCAGCCAAACGCGGCCCAGCAGGACGTCAAGACCGTCGCCGCGAGCGACGCCGTCCAGTTCAACACCCACGGTGTCGTCCGCCTGTGGCGTGAGGTCGTCGACGGAGACACCCATCGCTTCATCGAGGTCGTGAAGATGCGTGGCGTCGATCACGACACCCGCGTCCACGAGGTGACGTTCAGCGAGCAGGGCGTCAGGGTCAGCCCACGACTACGGACCCATCCCGGCGAGTTCGTCCCTTCGGAGTATATGACGACGCGAATCCCCGGGCTGGATACGCTGACTGGCGGCGGGATCGTGCTGGGTGGATCGATGGTGCTCGAACACGACGGACAGGCCAACCCCCATTCGATCCTGACGAATCTGATGGTCGAGGCGATCGAACAGGACATGGCGATCGCCATCGTCCCGCCGGTCGAACTCCCGCCAAAGCTCCTCAAAGAGATCATCGACGAGCGCGTCGGCGATATGCACGACCTGATGGCGAACGATCAGTTCTTCCTCGTCGACTTCACGAACGTCTGGCAGAACACCCGCCGGAACGTGTTCAAACCACAGGACCACGAGAGCGACGATCCCGAGACGGTGTTCAGGACGATCAACGAACGCCGAGGGGAGCGCCCGATCCTCAGCCTGATCAACGTCGAGGCGCAGTTGCCGACGCTCGACCCGGACCGACTCCGTCAGGTTCGCTTCTGGGAGGAGGAGAACCTCTTCCGACCCGCCGACACGTCGTTGTACTTCTACAACAGCGACGCCATGAACGACCAGCTGGCTGCGTTCTACCAGAACAGTGCGTGGCAGTCCCTGCGGACGTGGGTCAGTGACAACGGGCTTCAGTACGTGAAGCTGAAAAAATCGCCGGGGGGATATCTGGGATCGACCCGTCTCGTGGAGTACACTGACGACCCGCCGTACATGCAGGTGCTGAATCCGCCGGGCGTCGACGGAGGGAGCGAATGACGAACGCTGGCGGTGACGCAGTCCCGTCTCCCGGAACGAACGTCCTGGTGCTCGCGCCGTCGCTCAGTAACGCGAAACACGAGCAGTGTGCGCGCCTGTCGTCCCCAGACGATCCGACGACCCTCGACGTGCTTCGCGTCACGTATTCGAGCACGCCAGTCGAGATCGTCGCGGACTGGCAGGATCGCCACGGGACGCTCCCCGCGCGGATGGGGATCGTCGATGTCGGCGATCAGGTCGGCGTCGGTTCCAGTCCAGACCCCGACGTGCCGGACGGCGTCGTCGTGACGACGGCAAACCCCAACGACATCACGGGACTGGGGATGCGTCTGAACAACTACCTCAACGATCTGCACCCGGACCGACGGCTCGTGGTCTGTTTCGACTCCTTGACGGAGCTACTACAGTTCACCGACGTCAAGGCGGCGTTCAAGTTCCTTCACATGTTCACCGGACAGCTTCGCGAGACGGGTGCCATCGGTCACTTCCATCTGGACCCGAACGCGCTCGACGACCAGACGGTCAATCGGCTCAAGCCCGTGTTCGACGACGCCGTCAGCGCCGACTCCTAATCGTCACGAACAATATAGTTCGACCGACACTTTTTGCCCTCCGCCCACGTTGTGGCTGGTATGGACAGTCGAGAGTATTCGTTCGAGGGGACTGCGCCCGACATCAACGGCTACGCACACGTCAGCAACGAGGCAACTGTGGTCGGTGACGTGACGGTGGCGGCCAACGCCAACGTCTGGCCGGGGGTCGTCCTCCGTGGCGACGTTGCCCCGGTCGAAGTCGGTCACGAGAGCGCCATCGGCGACAACGCCGTCCTGCACGCGTCGACGGTCGGCGACCACGTCATGGTCGGCCACGGGGCAGTCCTGAACGACGCCACCGTCGAGGAGGGCGCACTCATTGGCTTCAATTCGACGGTCAGTGAGGCGACGATCGGTGCCGGCTCCATCGTCGCGATGGGCACCGTCGTCCCGCCGGGCTACGACGTGCCCCCGGATTCGTTCGTCAGGGGGATGCCCGCCTCCGTCACGCCCCTCTCGGAGACGACGATCGATCCTGAATCCGTCTTCGAGGCTTTCTCCTCGGGGGACTACGCGAACCTCGCGGCGCGTCACGAAGACCTGTTCGAGTAAGTGACTGAACCACAGTAATTGAATTCGCCGGGGTCCGATGGTCGTCACATGGTCCCCCTCCCTGCCGTCCGTTCGCACCGAACTATCGCCCTCGCTGGCGGTCTCGTCCACGCCGTCGCAGTGTTGCTCTGGGCGTTCACGAACGGTGTCAGCTACTCCGCCACCGACCCGTTTTCCATCGCGTTCGCACTCGGCTACGGCGCGGTCGGAATGGTGGCCTTTGCCGCCGTGCCCCTGTTCTTGCTGAGTCGCTACTCACTGGTGACGCCGACGCTCCTCGCGGCGTGGACGCTGGCCGACACCGTCTTTCAGTCGCTGTTCCTGACCCATCCACACCCCATCTCGTCGTATCTGACGGTCTGGCCGCTACTGGTCGGCGTCGTCGTCCTCGCCGGCATCGTCGAGACCGTCCTGCGTACCGTGATCGACCGCGCGTTCGGGGTCGCTCGCCTGCGGCCGCTGTGGGAGTCCGGTGAGGCGCAACACTAAACCCCCCGGTTGCGCATAGCACAGCCATGGACGACGTGGTCGACCTGGTGCACCGGTCGCTGGATGGGGAGAGTGACGCGGCGTTTCGCGAGCGCATCGCAACACAGGCCGACCAGTTACGCGAGGCGATCGAAGCCGGCACGTACGACAACGAGGACTTCGCGGTGGGACTGGAAGTCGAAGTGTACGCGATCAACGCCGAACCCGAACCGGTCTCCGAGGGCAACGGCGAAGCCGACGAGCCAGACGAACCCGACGAGGCGACACTGGACGACGACCTCGCAAGCGGCGGTGGCGGCGGGCTTGGTTCTCTGGAGCCAGCGGGTGACGACGACGCCGAGGCGGACGACCCGCTCGAAGCAGCGCCCGAGGACGACGCCACCGACGAGCCATACATGGACCCCGACGAGTGGATGGGACGGCTGGCCGAGCTACCCGAATCTACCTTCGAGGGTATCGCTGCCAAGGAACTGGGGGTCCACAACGCCGAAATCAACACCGACCCGGACGCGCTGGGCGCGACCGGACTGGAAGTCCAGACGACCTCCATCGAGATGCGGATCAAGAAGGCTCGCGACGCCGCTCGCGCCGAGAACCACGAACTCGTGCTGGACGCGATGTGGACCATCCCACCCGAGGAGGGCAGCGTCGAGTACCTCTCGGATATCGAGGAACGCGACGGGGTAGTGCTGGCCGACAACATGCGCCAGGACCCCCGGTACGTCGCACTGGACAACGAGGCCCTTCGCCACGCCGGCGGCGAGATCGATTTCGAGGTGCCGGGCTTTGCGGGATCGTTCCCGACGATCCTCTTCGAGTCGCTGACCTCCTCGATCCAGCCCCACCTTCAGATCCCCGACAGTGAGGCGTTCCCGGCCTACTACAACGCGGCGATCCGAACGCTCGGGCCGATCCTCGCGCTGACGGCGAACTCGCCGCTCCTGCCGGCGGACATGTACGAAGCGGTCGACGATCCCGAGGGGCTACTCGACGAGACCCACCACGAACTCAGGATCGCCGCCTTCGAGCAATCGGTCAACACCAGCGCCAACCCGAAAGTCCGGGTTCCGCGTGACATCGACACGGCGACGGACGTGGTCGACCGGGTCGTCGAGGACGACCTCTTCGCTCCCTTCCTCCGGGAGTGGATCGAGGAGGGCGGCCGCGAGAGTCTCCACGACACCTACTGGGAGTTCGATCACAAGCGGGGCACCTACTGGCGGTGGCTGCGCTGTGTGATCGGTGGCGACCCCGTCGACGGGGCCGGTGACGAGCACTCGCTGCGCATCGAGTACCGACCGATCCCGACCCAGCCGACCGTCAGGGACACCATCGCCGTCCAGACGCTGACGGCGGGGCTGATCCGGGGTCTCGTCGTGGCCGACCACCCCCTCGCGGAACTTCCATGGCAGGACGCGAAGACGAGTTTCTACAACGCCGCCCGCGACGGTCCCGAGGCCGATCTGTCGTGGGTTACCGCCGACGGACAGCGGACGACCGACCACGACGTGATCTACGACGAAATCTTCAGCCTCGCGCGGCGCGGTCTCGCCGCACAGGACGTGCCGGACGCCCGGATCGACGAGTTCCTCGAACCGGTCGAACGACGCCGAACGCTGGGGGCGACCCCGAGCACGTGGAAACTCGACCGCGTCCGGGAGCGCCTCGCCGAGTCCGACCTGCCCGACGCAATCGCCGAGACCCAGCGCGAGTACTACGAACTGAGCCGCGAGCACGACGCCTTCTACGAGTGGCTCTGATTGGGGCGGCTGTCGACGCGCCCGATCGGGCGCGGCTCAGACCGGCGTGACGCCGGTCCCCGACTCGACCGACCGGAGATCGATCCGCCCTTCTGCGAGTGACGGGCCGTCGTAGGCGTCCTCGGCCAACAGGAGCGCCCCGTCGAGGTCGGCGTACTCTGCAAGTGGCGCGAGGTGGCAGGCCGGCGCGATGGAGGCGTTCGATTCGAGCATACAGCCGAGCATGACGTCGAGTCCGGCGGCGTGGGCGGCGTGGATCTGCTCGACTGCGGGGCGGACGCCGCCACACTTCATCAGTTTCACCGTCACGATCTCGCAGGCGTCTGCCACCGAGCGCACGTCCGCGGCCGTGACACAGCTCTCGTCGGCACAGATTGCCAGCGGTGCGGTCTCGTGAACCCGCCGGAGACCCGCGATGTCGTCGGCTGGAACGGGCTGTTCGAGGAACTCGACGCCCTGCTCGGCCAGCCAGCGGGCCTGTTCGATCGCCTCGTCGGGCGACCACGCGCCGTTGGCGTCGACCCGGATCGTCGCGTCGGGTGCGGCCCGACGGACGGCCCGGACTCTGGCACGGTCGTCGTCGGTGCCGACCTTCACTTTCAGCACCTCGAAGCCCTCGGCGACGGCACGCTCTGCCTTCCTCGCCATCTCGTCGGGGTCGTCGAGACCGATGGTAAAGGACGACCGAGGCGCTGCGTCGGGGTCGAGTCCCCACTGGCGATAGCAGGGCACACCCAGCGTCTGGGCGGCGAGGTCGGCCAGCGCGGTCGAGATAGCTGCTCGCGCTGCAGGCGCATCGGGCGCTTCCTCGGCGAGGACCGCCCCGACCCGCTGGCCGGCGTGTGGATCGTCCCATTCCTCGACGACGGGACGGAGGGTTTCGAGCGTCGCCACGACCGAGTCGGCGCTCTCACTGTAGTACGCGGTCGGTGCTGCTCCGCCGACGCCCGTCGTGCCCTCGTGGGTGAATTCGACCGTCACGACCGCCGCGGTCGTGGTCGTCCCGCGGGCGATCCCGAACGGATCGGCGGTCGGCAGGTCGTGGCGGGAGAGCGTGAGATTCACAGCAGCGCCTCCAGCACGTCGTCGCCGACGCCAAAGCGGACGGGATCGGTTGCGGGGACACCCAGATCGGCCCCGTACTCCGCGACCGCCCGGTGGGCCGCATCGTCGCGCAGCGACTGGGTGTTGAGCATCCCGGCGACGACGGCGCTCTCCCGGACGGGTGTGGCGACTCGCTCGTAGAGGTCGGCGTACGCCGCGACCGACGGGATGGCCGTGTCCTCGTAGCCGTGGACCTCCGTCCGGCCGGCGACGTGACACATGACGAGCGAATCTGGCTGTGCGCCGTGCAGGATGCTCGTCGTCACGCCCGAGTAGGCGGGATGGCCCAGCGCGCCCTGTCCCTCGACGATCACCAGGTCGTGGTCCGCGGCGGCCGTCTCGACGAGTCGCTCGACGGCACCCGCGGCGAAGTCCGCGATCACCCGGTCGACGACGATGCCCCACCCTTCGATGAGGACGCCGGTCTGGCCGGTCGGGACGACGGCGGCGTCGATCCCACGCTCGCGAGCGGCGTCGCGCAGTTCGTAACTGGCGGTCATCTTCCCCGACGAGCAGTCCGTTCCGACCGTCAGCACCACGTCGGCGTCGACGCTCCCGGCGGTCCCGTCGGCGACGGTGAGGTCCTCGGGTGGCCGGCGCAGATCCCGCAGTTCGGCGTCGTGTTCGGCGGCGAGTGCGACGAACTCCTCGTCGTCGGCCAGAAAGTAGTGCAGCCCGGCGATCACGTCACAGTCGCGCTCGATGGCGGCTCGCACTTCCGACCGCCACGATTCGTCGAACCCACCGCCGATGGGCGCGATGCCGATCACCAGCGCGTCGACCGGGGGTACCTCGTCCATGCTCGCGACGATAGGGGCGTCCTGTACGTCGGCGACGTGGTCGGCCACGCGATCGCCTGCGTTCGCGCGATCGATCACCGCTCGCACGGTCTGGTCGCCGTACCGCAACATCCCCAGTGCCGTCTTGGCCCGGCCGGGAAACTGCTCGTGGGCGAGCAATGCGATGTCCATATCGCAGTGTCACAGGGGCGGTGAGTAAAACCTCGCCCCGTTGGCAGCGCGGTCTCGGAGTAGTGACCGACGACCGGGAAACAGGGTACCGAACGCCCGCGCCACGCTCACAGCACTCGAAGCCGGACGGTCCAGAACTCGTGGACGGCGTCGGCGAGCGCGTCCTCGGGGTCGCCGGTGGCGTCGACTCGCTGGGTCACGTCCGCCACGTCCGAAAAGTGCGAGAGGATGCTGCGCTCGCCGACCACGTAGAGGGTGTCGACGTTGCGCTCCTCGATGGCGGCCAGACAGCGGTCGACGTGGGAGTCGATCTGGGCGTCGCGCAGGCGTTCGAAGCGACCCTGCGAGAAGCCGCCCTTGGAGTGCTGGCTCTTGAGGTCGGAGTCGAAGCCGTGGAAGGCGACCCGGTCGCGGCCGTCGAACTCGCCGAGCGCGAACAGGTCGGAACGAACGAGTGCAACGGCGTACTCGCCGCGTGGCTGGAGCCAGTCGCGGTCGATGGCGAACCCATCGCACCAGTCGGCGAACGGTTCGGGTGGAACCGGCGTCGACAGCGTCGCCGCGACGAGACCGGCGTCGTCCGTACAGCACAGGCAGGGGGCGGCCCGACGGACCAGCGGCGCGTCGTCACCGAGAGTCTCGCGGACGGCCGGCGGGAGGTCGTGGCCGTCGTCGACGTAGGCAGTCAGCGCGCCTTCGGGGCCGGTCGAAAACGAGTCGAGGCGGTCGAGGACGGCGTCGAGACGCTCGCCCGTCAGCGCGGTCTCGCGTCGAAACTCACCCTCGCCCGCGTCGTCGTTGAGCCGTTCGACCCGATCTTCCAGTTCCGTCACGCGGTCTTCGAGGCGATTGACCTGCTGCTCTGCGGCCTGTCTGTCACTGACTGCGTCGGCCCGGCGCTCCTGTTCGGCCTCGAGCTGACGCTGCAGGTGGCGCTTGTCGTCTTCCAGTTCTGCGACGCGCTCTTTCAGCGACGCGCGACCGAGCACCCTGTCGAGCATCGACTGGGAGCGGGTCGCCCTGACGTATAAACGTTCACACCATCGAGCCGTGTGGAATCCGGTCCGACGGCGTTCACACCGCCGTGTCGCTGGTCAACGAGAGTAACTGCTCGGCCCGGTCGGCCTTCGCGAGCAACACCTCCTGTAGTGTCGGCGGATTCTGCACGTCGGCCGCCGCCAGTACGTCTTCGGGGACGGTCAGCGTGTCGGCGGGGACCGTCTCGTCGCCCTCGACCGCAAGGTGATGTGTTCCGACCTTCATCACGAGGGGGTGGTTCGTCCGCTCGACGCCGTCACCAGTCGTGTAGAGTTGCTCGTTGACCCGCTCGTGTTGCTCGCGGCACATCGCCGGCGAGCCGTCTGCGCTGGGCTCGACGTAGAGTCGTCCCAGATAGTAGCCACGCGAAAACTGTTCGAACATGCTGTACGGGTCATGCTATGTGGTACCACGTCATAAACCCTCGCCGAGAGCTTTATGTCGATGGGCAATGCTATTGCTCCGCCGTCGGTGGTAATGGCTGCTTCACTGACCCGTCGGGTCGTCGCCGTGCTGGTGATCGGTCGCTCGCGCTGGCCGCGCGGTGACTGCTCGAAGTGTCGACCAGTGCTGCCGTCTGAGAACGGATAATGAACTCTATCACGACCGCTCTATCCGTTTGAGCTGGCAGTAAACGGTTCATAGCCGGTGCGTGCGCGCGCTAAACGGTGCGAACAGTGGGTGTCGTTTTTTATCGTGTATCACAGAGGTCCTCGTACATGCACAGTCGGCAGGCCGCGCTCGTCGTCGTGCTCGCGGTCCTCGCGATCGGCATCGCGACGCTCCCGGTGAGCGCTGCGAGCACGCAGACCACGAACGAGACCGCGGACAACGAGACGACGAACATGGGGACCCAGCTGACGGCCTTCATGCAGGCAAGCGCTGCACAGACCAGCGACACGGTCGAATCGGGTATGTGGACGGCCGGATTCGAGCGTGCCAACGAGTCCGAACGGGCACGGCTGGCGACCGATCGAACAGTACGGATCGAACAGCGCCTCCAGCACCTGCAGGAACGAAATCGAACACTGCGCCAGCGATACGAGAACGGGTCGCTCCCGGAACCGGCCTACGTCGCCCAGTCGAGCCGACTCGCTGGGCGGATCGCAGCGCTCCAGACCAGTGTCGACGACACTGCAGCGGCTGTCGAGGCCGCGGGCGTCGAGACGGGCGAGGTCGGGCGGCTCAGAGAGCAGGTCCGAAACGTGACGACACCCACGATTCCCGGTGTCGCTCGCGGCGTCACGGGGACCGACGGCCCACCGGCACGCGCTGGGTCACCGACCGATGCCGGCCCGCCGAGCGAAACTGGTCCATCGACGAACAGCAGTCAACGCGGCCCGCCGGCCGATGCCGGGCCAGCGACGAACACGACGAACGGCAGTCAACGCGGCCCGCCGGCCGACGCCGGGTCGGCCAGTGAGACCAGCGGGCAAGCCGACGACGCCCGGAACAGCGATGGCCCCCCCACCAACCGGACTGGCGGATCGAACACTACCGGACCGCCGGACGAGGCGTCCACTCCCGAGAGACCGTCCCAGACAGGCGCGAGTAACGGGGCCGGTCAGTCAGGAACGAGTGCGTCAGATTCTGCTGCTTCCAGTAACGACGCCGGCGGTGGTGACGGCGACGGCCCTCGGGATACGGGTGTGTCAAACGGATCCGATGATGGGCCGTCGGACGACAGTGAGTCGACTGCGACACCGGACGACAGCGATTCCGACGCCAGTTCTGACACCGACGCTGCCGGTGACGGTGGGGCCGCCGAGGGAGACAGTTCGGCGAGCGACGGTGCTGCTGCCAGTGAATCGACCGGTTCGGATGGGGGCGGATCGGACAGTGCGACCGGCTCGACCAACGACGCTGACGGGCAGGCAGGCGATGCCGCTGGCGGCCAGTCCGACGAGACGGACAGTCAGCCGGACAACTCCGGTGGCGGCGACCAGTCGAGCAACGCGGGCGGCCAGTCGAACGATGGTGGCAGCCAATCGAGTGACGCGGGCAGCCAGTCGAACGATGGTGGTGACCAATCGAGTGAATCGGGCAGCCAGTCGAACGACGGTGGCAGCCAATCGAGTGACGCGGGCGGCCAGTCGGGCGATGCTGCTGGCGGCCAGTCGGGCGGCGGGCCGGGGAACAGCCCGTAATCCACAGCGGGCGAGGGGACACGCTTTTCAGCGCCGATAGCCTACCTCGTACCGAATGGACTCCGCCGAGCTACTCGACCTTCTCGGAAACGCGAACCGACGGCGTATTCTGCGATTGCTAGCCCACAAGCCCTGTTATGTCACCGAGATCAGCGAGTACATCGGCGTCAGTCCGAAGGCCGTCATCGATCATCTCGAAAAACTCGAACAGGCGGGTCTCATCGAGAGCCGAACCGACGACCAGCGGCGCAAGTACTTCTCGATCGCTCGCAATCTCCGGCTCGAAGTCCGGGTCTCGCCCTACGAGTTCGGTACCAAGAGCGCCTATCCGGCCCGCCGCGGGTTCGACATGAGTTCCTGTCGCCATCTCACTATCGACGTGGGCAGTGACGATAGCGACGAGCTACAGGATCTCGTCGGGAGTCTGGAACGGCTCGAACAGCTCGAAAACGAACTGTCGCTCGCCCAGCGGTGGGTGCAGGGACAGGTGACGGACGTTCGCGAGCGGATCAGCGAGGCCGTCGACGACGGCCGCGAGGACGGGCGGCTGTACGCCGAGATCGTCAGTGCCCTCGCCAACGGGCGACAGTCCGTGCGCCGGATCAGCGCCGAGGTCGAGGCACCGCCACGACTCGTCGAAGACTCGCTCGAATGGCTCGCAGAGGAAGGGATCGTCGAGCGCCACGCGGACGGGTGGCGACTGTCGGACTAAGTCACAGATCGCGTGTCAGGCCATCGCGCAGATCACGACCGAGATAGTGCCCCAGCAGTGCGGCTGCCCCGCCCACCAGCCCGCCGGCGACGGGGAGGAGTCCGCCGGAGACGACCGAGAGTGTGATCGTGGTGACCACGGTCGTCAACACGCCGACGAGCGCGCCCGCGACGGTGGCTTCGACGTAACGCGATCCCGTCGCGACGACGCCCAGACCGAAGAGGGCAACGAGAATACCGACGACGCCGCTGAGTGGTCCAAGCGGGATCGCACCGCCGATGACGAACACACCGACGAGCGCGCCGATCACTTGGAGGGCAAAGGAGGGCAGCGAGACGGCATCGTCGACGCGCCCGCGTAGCCCGCCGCTCGTCTCGGCCGTGGCGTCGGCCGTCCGCTCGGTGTCGGTTCCGAAGTCAGTGAAATCCGTCCCGAAGTCGTCGTCCAGCCCCCCATCGTCGATTCCGCCGTCCACGTCGAAACCGTCGTCGACACCGACCTCGCCGACGCTGTCCTCTTCGACCTCCCTCGTCAGGTCGTCGGTACGTTCGCTCATACCGACATGTGGGTCGGCCAACGGTATGGGCCTTTCTCTGTTCGCGGTCCGGTCGAACCCGGAAACGGGAGGGTTTACGTCCGGGCGTGTGGAACGACCGGGCATGAACGCAGGCGACCGCATCCACGTCGAGCGCGGAGACCAGGCCTACGAGGGCGTGTTGCTCCCGTCGAGTACGCCCGAACACCTCGTCGTCAAACTCGACGGCGGCTACAACGTCGGGATCGACCGCGACGACGCATCGGTCGACGTGCTGGAATCGGACGTGTACGACATCGAGAGCGCACAGGACGAGGAGGGGAGTTCGACCGTCGAGTTCGACGACGACCTGCCGACGGTGTCGCTCATCTCGACCGGCGGCACCATCGCCTCGACGGTCGACTACCGCACCGGCGCGGTGACCGCGCAGTTCGACGCCGAGGACGTGCTCCGGGCGGTTCCCGATCTGGCCGGGATGGCGAACTATCGCGGCCGCGTCGTCGCGAACATCCTCTCGGAGAACATGACGCCCGCAGTGTGGCAGGACCTCGCACAGGCAGTCCACGAGGAGATCGAAGCCGGCGCGGACGGCGTCGTCGTCATGCACGGCACGGACACGATGCAGTTCACCGCCAGTGCGATGGCTTTCATGCTCGATACGCCGGTCCCCATCGTCTTCACCGGCAGCCAGCGCTCCGCTGACCGTCCGTCCTCGGACAACGTGATGAACGCCGTCTGCGCCGTCGAGGCTGCCAAGAGCGACGCCGCGGAAGTCCTCGTCTGTATGCACGGAAGCGAGTCCGACGACCGCTGTGCACTCCACCGGGGCACGCGAGTGCGCAAGAATCACACCTCGCGCCGAGACGCCTTCGAGACAGTCGGCGCGGAGCCACTGGGTGTCGTCGACTACGACATCTTGACCGAGGGCGAGACGGGTGTCTCGTTCCGCCGTGAGTACGCGGAACGCGGGGTGACGGACCTCGACATCGCCGCGGAACTGGCGACCGACGTGGAACTGGTGAAGTTCACGCCCGGCACCGACCCCCGACGCCTCGAAGCCTGCGCCGACGCCGACGGCATCGTCGTGGAAGGGACCGGACTGGGCCACGTCAACACCGACTGGATCGACGTGGTCGACGACCTGACCGACGACGGTACCAGCGTGGTCATGACCAGCCAGTGTCTCGAAGGGCGCGTCTGTGACCGCGTGTACGACACTGGCCGTGACCTGCTCGATGCCGGTGTGATCGAGGGCGAGGATATGATGCCGGGGACGGCGAAGGTGAAACTGATGTGGGCACTCGCGAACACGGAGAACGTCGCCGACACGATGCAGACGCCTCTCGCAGGCGAGATTCAGGACCAGTCCCGCCCCTGGACCTGACCGTTCGACCGGAACGTAGGTTCAAGTCGCGCGCACCACTTTTCCGACACATGAACGCGACGATCAGACAGGCACGTCCAGAGGACCACGACGCCGTCGCCGCCTTCACCGCCGACACGTGGGACGACCGGGAAGAGCGCGACTACATCCCCGACGTGTTCCGCGACTGGGTCGACGGCGACGGGCCGGACCAGCGGACGGTCGTCGCCGAGGTCGAGGGAACGGCCGTGGGGCTGTGTCAGGCGATCATGCTCACCGACCACGAGGCGTGGCTACAGGGGATGCGCGTCGATCCAGCGTTCCGGCAGGGTGGCCTCGGTCTTCGGATGGTCGAGCACCTCTTCGAGTGGGCCAGCGAGCGCGGTGCGACCGTCGCCCGGAACATGGTGTTCTCGTGGAACGACGCCGGGCTTGGGCAGTCGATGGCGGCAGGGTTCGACCCCGCCACCAGTTTCCGCTGGGCCGAGCCAGCGCCCCGCGAGGGGACACCGGACTTGCCCGTCGAGGACGACCCGGCGGCGGCGTGGAGCTACTGGACCGCGAGCGACGCCCGCACGGCACTCGGTGGCCTGACGCTCGACGCCGGACGCTCGTGGGCGCTGTCGGAACTGACGCGCGAGGAACTCCACCGGCTGGCAGACGACCAGCGCGTGTTCGCGGTCAAACGTGACGGCACCCGTGGAATGGCCTGCCGGGTACGGACGGCGGCCGGGCCGGACGACCAGTCCATCGCCGAGTACGGCGTCGCCGCCTGGGACGACACCGACGCCGCCGACGCACTCGTTACCGCGATCCGAGACGACGCAGCCACCCTCGATGCCGACGCCGTCAGAGTCCTGTTTCCCGAAACCGCCCGTCACGTCGGCGAAGCCGCCTTCGTCCGCGCTGCGACGAGCGACTGGCCGACCTTCGTCACGAGCGCGGATCTGACCTGAGTCGGCGGGGCACGGTCCTGAGCAGTCCTGTACTGCACCGTCTTCTCAGCCGCCGCTGACCGGTGGAAACAGCGCCAGTTCGTCGTCGGCGTCGACTGGTGTCGCCAGCCCCTTCCCGCCAGCGAACGGGTCGTCGCCGTCGTGGAGCAAGCGCACGTGATCGACCAGTTCACCGTCCTCGTCGAGCACCGCCGCTTCGAGTGCGGGATGGGCCGTGAGCAACGCATCGAGTGCCTCCCCGATCGTCTCGGCGTCCTCGACCGTCACCCGGTCCTCGCCGGCCGCCTCGGCCAGCGTCGCGAAGAGCCGCCAGTGCATAGCTCGATAGCCGTTCTCGGGCACGAAAGGCTTTGTGTCCCTGCACGCGGTCGTGTTCGGATAAGCAGTCGTTTTCGAGCGGTGCTTCAGAGTCGCGATTGGTGCTCCCCTGTCTGACACGATCCCGCTTGCCACTCAGTCGGCGTCCGTGGTCTCGTCGTCTTTGCTCTCGTCTTCGGGGTCCTCGGCCAGTAGCTCGTCGAGTCCGTCGTCGTCCATCGCCGCACCCTCTTCGAGTAGATCGGCGAAGCTCCCGCCCGTACTCTCTTCGTCGTCCGACTCGGTGCCCTCGTCCGCACCGGCGGACGCAGCGGTGTCGTCCCCGTCGCCCCGCTCCGTGCTGTCGTCCCCGTCGTCCTGCTCCGTGCTGTCGTCCCCGTCGCCCTGCTCCGTGCTGTCGTCCCCGTCGCCCTGCTCCGTGCTGTCGTCCCCGTCGCTCTGCTCCGTGCTGTCGTCCCCGTCGCTCTGCTCCGTGCTGTCGTCCCCGTCGCTCTGCTCCGTGCTGTCGTCCCCGTCGCTCTGCTCCGTGCTGTCGTCCCCGTCGCTCTGCTCCGTGCTGTCGTCCCCGTCGCTCTGCTCCGTGCTGTCGTCCCCGTCGCTCTGCTCCGTGCTGTCGTCCCCGTCGCTCTGCTCCGTGCTGTCGTCCCCGTCGCCCCGCTCCGTGCTGTCGTCCCCGTCGCCCCGCTCCGTGCTGTCGTCCCCGTCGCCCCGCTCCGTGCTGTCGGTGCGTTCCTCGTCGCGACCGACTGTCGCTGACGGGTCGGTGTCGTCGTCCTCGCTGTCGTCGGGGGCCGTCGTCCCCGGAAGGTCGTCGGTGTCTGGGAACGCGGCGGTGTCCGGGATCGCGTCGTCGTCGGTGAGATCGGCCGCCTCGTCGCCCGCTGCCGTCACCCCTTCACCGATGCCGGGGAGGTCATCGGTGTCGGGGAAGGCCGCTCCGCTCGGTATCGTCGGCTCCTCACCGCCGTCGCCGTCCGTCTCGTTGTCACCGTCGTCTGCCGTGCCGCCAGCGTCGTCGTCGCTGTCCTTGATCCGTGCGGTCGCGCCGTCGTCTGCTGTCGGCGTCGAATCGGCGTCGACCTGCTCGGGGCCGTCGTCGGGTCGTTCGTCGTCCTCCTCCTCGTCGGTCGGTGACTCGTCTATCGGTGACTCGTCGGTCGTCGATTCGATGGCCGTTCGAGCACTCGACCGATCCGCGTTCGTGTCGGTGTCGTCTCCCGCTCCGGCCGATGGGATGGCGTCGGCAGGCGATTCGGCCGGCGATGTCGTCCGGTCTCCGATGTCGTCGACAACGCCATTCTCGGGCGCTTCGGTGGCTGCCGTCAGCTTTCGGAGTGCGTCGGGCGTCGCGATGGCGTAGAGGACATCGTCGCCCCGGAGCGTCCGATCCCGGTCAGGCAGCGCCGTCGGCTGCTCGTCCTCGCGGGTGATCGCCGCCACGGTCACCCCGAGCGAGTCGACCGCCATGCCGTCGGCACGACTGCCCGGCTGGACGGTGATCGTCGCCAGCGTCTCGTCGGCGGCTCGCAACAGGGAGGCGAACTCCCGGTCGGGCCGGTCCTCGACCGGGAGCGTGACGAGCTTGTACTCGGTCGTCGGGTCGAGTTTCGGCGTGTCGGCGGCATCGATGGCGACGGTGACGATCTCGCCGGCGACGCCACGGAGTTCCCCAGTGAGGACCCGGCGCATCGGGTCAGTCTCCCAGACCTGTACGAGGTCGCCCGCACTGGCGGCGTGGGCGGGGTCGGCGCGGATCGCCACCGCGTTGGTCGCGGGCGGCAGCGTCGGCCCGATCCCGGCGGCTCGTGAACCGAGCGCGAGATAATCGATCGCGCCGGTGTCGTCGAACTCCACGTCGACGTGACCGACGCCGTAGTCGGTCTTGAGCCGCGAGACGAACCGCTCGCGCAGTTGGGCCTGTGTCAGACGGCGCGGGAAGAAGAAGGTGTGGCCCGCCAGCTTCTCTTTCGTGGTCTCGGGGACGGGATCGTAGCCGACGATGTCGTCGATGTCGTCGGGAACGTCGACCGAGATGACCCGGCCGACCGTCTTGACCAGTTCGCTCACTTCACCGTCGATCTGATTGCCGCCGGTCGCGGCGAACAGGTCGACGCCGAGCGCGTCCCCGACCTGCATGCCGGTGTAGGCTCCGACGCCGCCAACGAGGAACGTAACGACGTTCGCGAGCGCAGCCAGCGCGTCCGGGTCCGGTCCGTCGGGCGCGAGTTCCTGGGCTAGCAGCGACGTGGTGCCGGCCACGAGTGCGACGCCGGCCAGCCCCACCAGCAGTGCCAGTCCGACAGGGACGCGCTCGCGGACGTACCAGCGGTACAGGAGCGAGACGGCGGCGGACAGAAAGCCGGCGAGGACGGCCGTGCCGACGATCCGGGCGGCGGTGTCGATGATCGCCCCGCTGGTCCCGGCGGTCAACTGGAGGATCACGCGACCGCCTCCTCGAAGCCGTCGAGGTCCCCGCGCGTGCCGACGACGAACAACTGTTCGCCGGCGACCAGTTCCGTCGCGTCGTCGGGTGCGATCTGCCAGCCACCCGACTTTCGGACCGCGAAGACCGCCACGCCGTAGGTGTCTCGGAGGGCTGCGTTCCCGAGTGCGATGCCGTCCAGCGGGCCGCCGCTATGGGGTGTCACGCGCCGGAACCGCATCCCCGCACGCCGGAGCAGGGAGACCAGTTCGTACTCGCGACGGGTCCCGCGGGGTTCGACGACGACCTTCGCACGCGAGGCCCGCAGCAGTGGCTGCGCGTCGGTCCGATGGACGGCGGCGGTGAGTCGTCCCTCGCCGCCGTCGGTCGTCGGAGCCAGCACTGGCTTGGGCGGTTTCTCCTCGCCATCGATATCTGGTTCGTCGGGTTCGACTGGCGTCGCCGCGGTGTCCGACCGGGCGCTGACGAGCGTCCCTCGGACCTGTGCGTCGGGGGCCAGCAAGGTCACCTCGTCACCCCGAGCCAGCCCCGTCGGGAGCAGGGCGTCGACGGAGACGGCGTGGCGGCCGTCGTCGATGCGTTTCGAGAGTCCCGAGAACGGCGGTGCGGCGACGACGCTCGCCCGACCCCGTTCGTCGATGGTGACGGCCACGTCGCCCAGATCGAACTCCGTCTTGAGTCGTTCTTCCATCCGCCCTTCGAGTTCGTCGAGCCGTAGATCCGCCGGGAAGGTCCACTCGCCGCCGCGAATCTCGGCCCGGAGCGGTTCGGGCAGCGGTGGGTACCCCTCCATGTCGGCCACTTCGCCGACGACGCGGATACGGACCTCCCGATTGCCCCCGACGAATTCGACGACATCCTTCGAGAGGGTCTTGCTCCGTAGCGATTTGAGTGTGAGTCGCTTCGGGAAGTTCGCGCCCATCGCGTCGCCCTTGCTGTGGGCGTACATCGACGCCATGCTGACCACGACGATGGCGACGATGATCCGCTCGGCGTCGGGGCTGGACGTGATCGACTTGTCGGCAAGCGCCAGCAGGCCGCCGTTGACGCCCGCGAGTGCAATAGCGAGGACGGCGACACCGAACGAGGGGACGGTGACGCCTGCAAAGTAGCGAAAAGTAAAGGCGAGTCCCCAGGAGACGAGTGCCGGGATGATCCCGACGAGCAGTCCCAGATAGATCCCGAGGAGCACTTCGACCGGAGCTGAAGCCATGTCACACTCCTGTCGCTCCTGTTCAATAGGCGTATCGGCGCGTCTGACGCTGATCGGACCAGCTCCACCTCGTCAGAAGACAAGCTTTACTCCCGTTCGGGCGAGCAAGCCGATATGGACAGGATTCGCGACTGGGTCGGCGTCCGTGCTGTCATCCTGTTACCGACGCTCGTCGCCGTTCTCTCCTTTCTCAGTGGCGTCACGAACATCAGTGCGGCGACGGTGTCGGGACCGCTCGCGCCGTATCTCCCGGCCGCCATCGAACGCACGGTCGGCTTTACCGGCGCGCTGACCGGCTTCTTGTTGCTCTTTGCCGTCTCGGGGCTTCGCCGTCGGTACCGCGCGGGCTGGTGGGCGACGGTGCTGTTGCTCCCGCTGACGGCGGTTCAGGGCTTGCTCCAGGGCGTCGTCTCGGTTCCCTATCTCGGCGAACTTCCTGTCTCGTTCCCACTGATCGTCCTCTCGGTCCTGTCGCTGCCGGCGGTGCTGGTCAATCGTCACGTGTTCGACCGTCCGCTGGACATTTCGACGACCCAGCAGGCCGCCATCGCCGCGCTCGTCGGCGGCCAGATCTACATCACCGCCGGGACCTACGCGCTGCGCGACCAGTTCGGCGGCGTCACGACGCTGACCGACGCGCTGTACTTCGCCATCGTCACCTCCAGTACGGTCGGATACGGTGACGTGTCGCCGGACCCCCAGTCACAGGCAGCCCGCCTCTTTGCGATCTCGGTGGTCGTGATCGGTACGTCTAGCTTCGCGCTGGCACTCGGGTCGGTGCTCGGCCCGGCGATCCAGAGTCGCATCACCAAAGCACTCGGTACCATGACGGAATCACAACTCGACCTGCTCGAGGATCACATTCTGGTCCTCGGCTACGGCGACCTGAGCGAACCGATCCTCGAAGAACTCGAAGCCGCTGTCGACTTCGTCGTCGTCACGGAGGACCCGGAGGACGCGGCCGATCTCCAGCAACGAGACATCCCCGTGTTGACGGCCGATCCCAGTGACGAAGAACCGTTGCACCGCGCCGGCATCGAGCGAGCGCGGGCGGTGATGGCCGCGACCAACGACGACGCACAGGACGCGCTGGCGATCCTGACGGCCAGACAATTGAATCCCGACATCCGCATCGTCGCTGCTGCCACCGACCGCGAGAACGTCACGAAACTCCGTCGGGCCGGCGCAGACGCAGTCATCAGCCCCGCCGCCATCGGTGGTCACCTGCTCGTCGAATCGGCACTCGGCGACGAGGATTCCGAGACGCTCGCCGATAGAATCCTCTCCGACGAACTCTAAGACGCACGATCTTTCGAGTTCGTCGTCGATACCGGCGTGACGGTTGGACGATCACCGTCGTCTGCTAGCCCCGGTCGACGATCGCAACGTCGGCGTTCAGCGCCCTGATCCCCTCGAACGTCGGTGGGGCGACGAGTCGTGAGGCAGCACTGCGATCCCGACTCGCGCCGATCAGCACCAGATCGTAGTAGGGGGCACTCTGGTGGAGGAAGGGGACGATCTGCTCACGCGAGACGCGAGTCTCGATCGGCGCGTCGAAGGGGTTCGCGAGGTTCGAGAGCATCGACTCGGCGCGTCGGCGGTCGCCGGTGTCACCGATACAGGTACAGACGCCAACGTGCCCGCTCGCGCCGGCCAGTCGGATCGCGAAGTCGATCATGCTGTGGGCCACGTCACTGGCCCGGCGCACCGGGACCAGCACGCGCTTCCACTCGGTTCGGTCGCTGTTCGAGCGATGGACCAGCACGTCCACGTCGCTGCGAAACAGGTCGCGGACGAACGGTGCCAGCCGGCCGTGACGCTGGGCGTAGGGGGTCGCGATCAGATCACAGTTGGTCTCGGCGGCCGTCGCGAGAATCGTGTCGCCGAGCGAGCCACCGTCGACGGCGACGACGACCTCGCAGGGGACCCCGACTTTCGTCTCGATCCGGCGGGCGCGCGTCTCCAGACTGTCGACGGTGTCGGTGACGGCCGAGCGGTCGACTGCGTCCCACACGTCTGTCTCGCTATCGGGCACCGAGGTCGCGATGTCGACGCGTTCGTGCCTGTCGAGCAGGTCCCGCTCGGCGCGTGCGATCTCCTCGTCGTCGACCACGTCGAGCAGGACGACCTTGCCGGCGTCGTGGGCACCGGCGATGCGTGCGCCGAGCATCACCGTCGAACCGGGGTGGTCGCCGTACATCGGGACGAGGACGTGGTCGTCACCCTTGACCGACTGGTAGAGGACGGTCGCACGCCGCTCGTAGAACTCCCGTCGCCAGACGAGGAAGACGGCGGCGACGATGGCCGTCGAAGCCAGGACGCTCACGAGGAAGGCAGGCTGCTGGGCCGGCGGGACGAGCAGGCCGAGCAACGCCGTCGAGTACGCCGACGGCTCTTCGAGGGTCAGCAGCCACGTGACCGTGCCGACCAGCAGGACCGAGAGCGCGGCGGAGACGGCCGTCACGCCCAGTGCCGTCGTCGGGCCGGCGACGAACTGATTCGAGACGACCAGTCCGGCCCAGCCACAGGCGGCCCCAGCGGTCAGGCCACCGACGAACTGCGTGGGATCGGCGTACTCGCTGTCGGGGTTGGCAAAGAGGGTGTACGCACCCGACGCAAGCGGCGGAAAGAGCAGGAAGGAGAGGGCATCGAGCGTGTTCGAGAGGTAGGTGACGAAGGCGATCAACAGCGGGACAAAGAGGAGCACCGAGAGGTGGACGATCGTGGAGGTGCGTTCGAGCCAGTCGCGAAGCTCTCGAAGTTCGCGCCGTTCGATCCGGCGCAGTCGCGAGACTGTCGTCGCGACCACCCGGCGCACCCGGTCGCGCATACCATCCCTGCAGTCGTCCGCCGACAAGAGGTTTCGGGACCGTGGGTGGCTACGGAACCGTGGGCGGCTACAGCGACGCGGCGGTCTCCAGTGCGAGCGTGATGGCGCGCTCGACGTTGTTCCTTGCCTTCTCGGGCAGTTCCTCGTCCTCGGTCTCGCCCTTCTGGGTGCCCTCGACGAGGTTGCCGTCGACCGTACAGATCGCGCCCGCGGCCATCCCCTTGCGACGAGCCAGCGAGAACAGCGCGGCCGCTTCCATCTCGACGGCGAGCAGGCCCGCGGCCTCCCACGCGTCGACGTACTCCTCGGTCTCGGCGTAGAACGCGTCGTCGGTCGCGATGGGACCGACGTGGACCGCTTCGTCGTTCGCTTCGGCGGCGTCGACGAGTGCCGACAGCACGTCGTAATCGGGCACTGCGGGGACGCTCTCGTCTTCGTAGCGTTTCGTCGTCCCCTCGTCCTTTGCGGCCCCGGTCGCGACGACCATGTCACCGATCTCGATGTCTGCCTGGAGCGCGCCGGTCGTCCCGACGCGGATGATCGTCTCGACGCCGACGGCGTGGAGTTCCTCGACGGCGATGGCCGCCGACGGGGAGCCGATGCCGGTCGAACAGATCGTCAGCGCGCGGCCCTCGTAGGTGGCGTTGACGAGTTTGTATTCGCGGTTCTGTGCGACGGTCTCGACGTTCTCACACTGGGCGGCGATCCGGTCGACGCGGCCGGGGTCACCCGGCACGAGCGCGATGTCGTTCAGGTCACCGTCTTCGACCAGCAGGTGGGGCTGTTTCGCCATACGAGTGGCGAGGACCGAGAGCGATAAAATGGTCTCCCTTCGAAGCCGCTCCGTTCGACTGTGACGGCTCGTCGTGTCGATCCATCCTGAAATGTAACTCGCAAGTAGTCAGGATTATGTGTAGATAATCCTAATCAGGAGCTGAAATATGAGCGATAGCCCTCCACTGGACACTGGCGGACTGCTCAGATCCGCGACAACGATCGGTCTCGCACTGATGCTCCTCGTCGGCCTGATCGGTGGCGTGATGGCCTTCCAAGGCGTCAACGAGGGGAACGTGAAGGTCGTCAAGAATCAGGGTGCGGTCACGGGCACCGTGCTCGAACCCGGCTGGCACTTCATCACTCCCATCGTTCAGGGGACGGTCAGCATTCCGACACGACCACAGACGTACACGATGAGTCATCAGTCCGGCGAGGGTGCCAACGCGAATCAGGACGACTCGGTACGCGTCCTCACGCAGGACGGTCTACACGTCGACGTCGACGTGACCGTCCGCTACCGCGTCACGCCCCGCGACGCACCGCAGTTCCACGAACAGTACCGAAACCTCCCGACCGCGGAGACACGCCTCATCCGTCCGACCGTCCGCTCGGTGCTGCGGACCGAGGGTGGAAACATCGACGTCACCGACATCTACACCGGTGAGGGCCAGACGCGCCTGAAATTGGCCGTCGAAGAGGTGCTCAAGGCAGAGACCAACGGGAGCGGGATCGTCATCGAGAGCGTGCAGATCCGAAACGTTCGCCTCCCCGACGAGTACGCGAAATCTATCGAGCAGAAGAAGGTCAAACAACAGAAGATCGAAGAGGCCGAGTACGAGATCGAGGTCGCCCAGAAGAACAAGGAGCGTCAGGTCATCGAAGCGGAGGCCGAGGCCGAACAGATCCGCATCAAGGGCAACGCACTCCGCCAGAACCCCGAGGTACTCGACCTGCGCTACATCGAGGCGCTGCGCGAGAACGAGAACACGATCTACGTCCCGGCGGAGGGCGGAGTCACCCTCACGCGTGACGTGACCGACGACGCCACGCCCACGAGCCAGCGCAACACGACAGACAACGAGAGTACGCGCTAACACCACCGACACGACGTGTTCCAGATGCGACGATACGCCACTGCCGCTACCGTCATCGCCCTCCTCTTCGTGCTACTGGTAGCGATGGCTCGGGCGTCGGGGTTCCTCCTCCTCCCGCTTTTGTGTGCAGTGGTCCTCGGGCTTGGATACGTGGCCGTCCAGATCGTGACCGGGTCGCCGTCACCCTATCCACGGATCGCGTCGGGCACGTTCGAACGGACCGAGTCCACCACGATTCAGCTCTCCGAGACGACACCCTGTGACTCCTGTACTGATCGGGAGGGGGCGGGCGAGTCCCGTACCACGCATCGGGAGTTCGTGTTCCTCGGTGTCCCACTCGTTCGCCTGTCGACGACAGAGACGACCCTCTGTGCGGTGTGTGCCGACCCGCTCGCGGCCACTGACGAGGCAGAACTGGACGCTATCGACCGTGAACTCGAACGCGGTCGGTGACGGTTCCTATCCTCTCATCGGGTCCATCGGGCCACACGGACCGACAGCGTGGGCTTCGCTGCACCTGACCGCTGGCGTGACCCGAACACATATTGTTTTCTGTGCTGAAAGTCAGGATATGCCACAGCTAGAAGTCAGGCTCAGCGTCGACGACGAGAGCGACCCGATCACCTACCTCGTCGATGGCGACCTCAAGCGACCCGGAGGTGCCATCCAGCGGGCCAAAGACCGCGCGGCCGCCGACGGGCACGAGGGCGTCGAACTCGACGGTGTCAGGCTGGCAGAGCCTGCCTGAAAATCTGTTTCAGACGCCAGCGCCGAGAAAGAGGAAGATGTTGTTGGTCGCCGGACCGAGACCGACGGCGGCGATCAGCGCGAAGACGAGCGATCCTTCGACCGGCTCTTCTTGCACGTAGCGGTTGAACGAGACGACGATGGCCGCGGCGACGACGAGTTTGACGAGCACGAACAGCCAGCCGACGCCGAGTAGCTCTGCGGTCGGTAGCCGTCCGGCGAGACCCATGATCTCCCGTGGCAGGGGCGAGCGCTCGGCCACGCCGAGCACGTCGGTGCCGATAGCGGTCGAGACACCATCGAGTGCGTGGGCGAAGATGACGACCGGGCCAGCGTAGCGCGTTCGGACGAACACCGGCGTCCGCCAGAGGCTGATCGCGAGGACGACGACGGCGGCGACCACGAGCGCGCCGATGACCGACAGGGCCGACCACACTGGCGAGAACGTCGGCTGGCTGAACACCTGCCAGACTCGCATGACCAGCAGGACGACGAGGATCGCCGTGCCGACTAGTCCGAGGTTTCTGCCGACGCTACCTTCGTTCCCGCGGACGATCCCGACACCCTGTAACACCAGCCAGACGCCGGCAGTCAGGATGTACGTCGTGAAGTACACGGCGGGTGTCCCGAACAGTGGTTTGTATAGCGACGGGTACAGCCCGACTTGCTCGAAGGCGTGGAGTGCGCCCCCGATCGCCATCCACGGCACGAGTGCGACGACTAGCTTCTGTTCGACCTCGGGCTGTGCCGCCGACAGGAGGACCGTCACCAGTCCCGTCCCACCCAGCAAGACGACGAGATACGGCAGGGCCGGCAGCGCGAACCCTGTCGGTAAGATCTGCATATCCCGGCCACCGTCGCGGAGCGTCGAAAGTGTTCCGACCTCGAACGGTCGCCGGGAGTCTTACGTGCCAGCGAGTCGATGCCCGGATATGGACTCCGTCCCCGAACGGATCGAACACACGGTGCTGGGACCGACGACGCGGTGGGCCGACGTGCAGGCGGTGCTGGACGCGGCGCTCGAACACGGGATGCGCGCCTGCATCCCGCCGTGCTACGTTGCCCGTGCCGACGACTACGCGAACGTCCCGCTCGTGACGGTGATCGACTTTCCCCACGGGCAGGGAGCGACGGACGCGGTCGCCGCCGCCAGTCGGGCGTGGGAGGATGGTGCCGACGAACTCGATCTGGTGTGTAACGTCGGCCAACTGAAAGCCGGCGAGGACGACGCCGTCAGGCGCACCGTCGCCGAGGTCGTCGCGACCGTCCCGGTCCCGGTGAAGGTGATCGTCGAAGCACCGCTCCTGACCGACGAAGAGAAGCACCGGATCGGCGAGATCGTCGCCGACGCCGGTGCGGACTTTCTGAAGACTGCCACCGGCTTCTCGGAGGGTGGCGCGACCGTCGCCGACGTGGAACTGCTCAGTCAGTACCGCCCGGTGAAGGCCAGCGGCGGTATCGGCTCGTGGGCTGAGGCCGAGGCGATGTTCGACGCCGGTGCCGAGCGGATCGGTGCATCGAGTGGCGTCCGGATCGTCGAGGAGTGGGCCGCTGCACAGTCGGAGGCTGTCGACCACGACGGCGAGGAGGCGGGGGACCGATGAGCGTCCTCGACCGCTTCGCGCTCGACGGCCAGACGGCCATCGTCACCGGCGGCAACCGCGGCATCGGCCGGGCCATCGCGCAAGCGCTGGCCGAGGCGGGCGCGGACGTGGCGATCGGCAATCGCGACGCCGACAGCGGCCAGCAGGCCGCCGAGGAAATCGAGGCGGCGACCGACGCGACGGTGCGAGCCTACGAAGCTGACGTGACCGACGAAGCGCAGGTCGAAGCACTCGTGGAGGCGACCGTCGACGAATTCGGCGGGCTGGACGTGCTGGTCAACAACGCCGGAATCACCGTCCACGCACCCGCCGAAGAGATGACCGTCGAGCAGTTCCAGCGGGTCGTCGACGTGAACCTCACGGGTACCTTCCGCTGTGCGAAACACGCCGGTCGTGCGATGCTCGACACCGCCGACGACCGAGACGGAGCGGTCGCCCGCGGCGGCGTCGGCTCGATCGTCAATCTCTCCTCGATGTCGGCCCGCGTCGCCAACTACCCCCAGCATCAGGTCGCCTACAACGCCACGAAGGGTGCGGTCGACTCCTTTACGAAGCAACTGGCCTCGGAGTGGGCTGCCGACGGGATCAGAGTCAACGCCATCGCGCCGGGGTACGTCCGCACCGACCCCGTCGACGAGGCTCTGCGCAAGGACCCCGAACTGGAGTCGCTGTGGAAATCGGAGATGTTGCTCGACGAGATGGCCCGGCCCGAAGACATCGCGCCACTCGTCGTCTACCTCGCCAGCGACGCGTCGTGGTACATGACCGGTTCGTCGGTCCTGATCGACGGCGGTTACACCGTCCGGTAGCTGTGATTCACCCCAATTTCGGGTGGAAACTGACCGACGACACTCGGTTCTAACAGTGTGTTTGAGTGGCTCTAGCGCCCGTTTTACCGACCGTGAGGGTTTTCCCTGCCAGCCGACTAGCCCGAACGTGACCACTGGCACTTCGACCCCCGAACACGACCCCCAGCACCTGACGAGCCAGGGCTATCACATCACCCTCGACGACGGCCGTGACTCCTTTTTCGCCCTCTCGATCGAAGCCGAGGACAGCGACGACGCCTGGCTCATGTCCGACACCGTCTGCGCGCTCGACGAGATGCGCTAGGAACGGCCGTCGATAGACTGGAGGCGGACACGTCGACGCTCGAGCGATGGATGGACAGCAGTGACGTGGCTGAAACGTCCGTCGCCTTCGACCGGAGACACGGCGAGTGAGCTCGTCGAGCGGGCGTGACGGCGGAGATCTTCCACAGGTGGTGTTTTCGTTTCTTCGAGAAGTCGCGCGAGCGCGGACGCCAGTGCCGCCGGGTTCCCCGTCAACTCTGCCGCGGCGCGATCCGCTGCAAGTTCACGTCCGCGAGAAAACAGCCCGACACCGGCCGCTGCCACAGATCCGACGATCGTCGCGCCAGCCTCGATGAGATTCGACGGACGACCCAGCTGTGGGCCCAAGAGTTCCGCGTACAGGAGCGGGACACGAATCCACGTCATCACGAGGTGGTCGCCGTTGGCGACGTGTGAGCACTCGTGAGCGAGTACTGCCGTGGCCTCCGCCTCAGATAGGCGGTCGAGGAGACCAGTGGAGAGGACGATCACCGGGCTCACACCGGACGTGCGGACGATCGAATCGTCCGGCCGGCAGGTGGTGTAGGCGATCGGAAACGCCGTCTCCCGAATCCGGATATCGGGCGTCGAAACCGCCAGTTGCATCGCGAACTGCTCGACAGTCCCCTCGATCGAGAATCCGCCTTCGGACTCGCCGAGTGGCCGCGTGTCTGCGAGGAGCCGCTCACGGTCCTGCCGGATCGTCCGTCGGATCAGATTTGTGGTGACACCGATAGCGACGAGTCCCGAGACTCCCCAGAACAACCGCCAGCCCGCATTTGGGACCGTGAGCGAACCCAGCGCGAGTGCGTCTGCAGCGAACGCAGAAACGACCATGGCCAACACGACGCCCAGTGAAGCCGCGATCCCGAGAGTCACGAGGAGCGCGAGGGCGGTGATGAGCAACGAGACACCGGCCCGGAGGGAGAGTGCCGAGAGCGTTGGCATCCCGATATACTTTCTCTTTTGGCCCCCTCAGATAAAGTTCGTTCGCTGTCGAAATAGTCGGTTGCGGATCGACGTCACAACCGCAGAATCGCCAATTTATAACAATAAAAATTAGCTAAATACAGGCGCTAAGCCCCCGTGCTTAAGGAGCAACGCAGGCCGGAGGCCGAGTAGCGCAGTAGGGCGGGGATACAGCGCCGTCATCATCTGCCCGTACCCTGAACTGTTGCAGGCTCACAGGCCCACGTCTACCGAAGCCACTATACGTGTAGCGTGCATACCGTGCATTACGGTGAAACGGAAGACAATCACCATTCGGGAGGACCAAGACGAGTGGATTGAGGACCAACACCTCAATCTATCGTCATTCGTCCGGGAGCAACTGGACGAACTTATCGAGGAACGCGAGTAGCCAATGTACTACGCCTACAAGTACCGTCTCAAGCCGTCCGACGCCCACCGCGAGGAGTTGGACCGCCACCGAGACATTTGTAGGCAACTGTACAACCACACGCTCTACCGCCTCAACGAGTACCAAGACGAACACGGTGAACTGCCGTCCATGACCACCCTGCGGTCGGAGCTACCCGCCCTCAAAAAGTGGTGGGACGACCTCTCCGACGTGTACTCGAAGGTCCTCCAAACTGTCGTCGAGCGGCTGTTCGACAACCTCAAAGGCCTCTCCACACTCAAGGAGAACGGCTACGGCGTCGGCCAACTCAAGTGGAAGCCGCCACGGGAGTTCCGCAGTTTCACGTACAGTCAGTCTGGCTTCAAGCTCGACAAGAAGGGCGGTCAGACTGTCCTATCACTCTCGAAACTCGCGGACATACCGATACGACTCCACCGGGCTATCCCCGACGTTCACAAGAGCGACAGCTCTTGTGCAGCCCATCAGAAATCTCCGATTTTTGAGGACGACGCCACCGTTAAGCAGGTCACGGTCAAGAAGGAACCGACGGGCGAGTGGTTCGCCACCTTCGGCGTCCAAATAGACCGTGAACCACCCGAACCGCCTGAGAAACCCGAGAAGTGCGTCGGAGTCGACGTGGGCATCCTGAAGTACGCCCACGACACCGACGGCACGGCGGTCGGGTCGCTCGACCTCTCAGACGAGCGCGACCGCTTGGAGCGCGAGCAACGGAAGCTCTCACGGAAAGCACACGGGTCGAACAACTGGGAGAAGCAACGGCAGCGCGTTGCGGAGTGTCACGCCGACCTCCGACGGAAGCGCTGCGACTTCCTCCACAAGCTCTCGAACTACTACGCTCGGGAGTACGACCTCGTAGCAGTCGAAGACCTGAACGTTAAGGGGATGATGGAGGTACCGTCGAACAGCCGCAATACCGCGTCTGCTGCGTGGCGAACGTTCCTCTCGTTGCTCGAATACAAGTGCGAGCGTGAAGGAACGCACTTCGTCGCGGTCAACCCGAGAGGGACAACCAAAGAGTGTGCCTCTTGTGGTGTGGAGACGGACAAACCGCTGTGGGTCCGTGAACACTCTTGCCCGTCTTGTGGATTTGAAGCGGACAGGGACGCGAACGCGGCGTGGAATATCCTCACTCGCGGTCTTGCAGAAGTAGGAGTGGGACACTCCGAATCAACGCCTGTGGAGACTGCGCTCCCTGTGGACACTGTGGTTGTGTCTGCAAAGCGCGTCGTGGAAGCAGGAAGCCCTACCCTCAAGGAGCGAACGGCGTCAGCCGTGAGCGAGTAGGGTAGGGTAGTTCACTAGCGACTGATGTACTTGAGCCGTGTTCTGATGAGGACGACCTATGCCTCAACGACGTATTCGCAGAACGGTGGGAAGCCGAGGTAGCGGAGACCGATAGCGTGGACGTCGAAGAAATCGTGTCTATCCTGGGCACAGAGGCAAACGGCGAATTGACGAGCCACGATGGTGATGGAGTCAGCCTGGTTCTGGAGGGGGGTCTCATGGTTCAGTGGCCGTCGGAGACGGCTCTCCGCGTGGACCTGGCGGCTGCTAAAGCACTCAAACAACAGCACCGCCAGTGGACAGATCTCGACGGGAACACGAGAGCGCACATCTTAGCTGGGCTTCGAATCTTCCTCAGAGAGTGTCCGGATGGCAGCGCAACCACCGTCCAGCAAGAAACTGTCGAGTCCTGTTGTTCAACCAGAGACGTCACTGCGGTCGTTTGCACCGGGAGTGATGCTCGAATTGTCGAGAAACCAATTTCGTAGTTCTATTGTTGCTTCCCATTCGATGCTCCGTCCGCCGTCGCAGGCCCGCTACCGACCCTCCGTGAGCAGGGTTACGAGGAGCAGCGTGTGCGCTACACTCGATCGGAATCCGTCGCGCTTTTGCCCGCGAGCGACAAGAGAGTAGTAACGCAGCGCATGGCCCAGTATCACATCGAGACGTACGGGTGTACGTCAAATCGCGGCGAGACCCAGGAGATCGAGCAGGCGCTCCGCGAGGGCGGGCACCACCCGGCAGCAGGACCCGAGGAGGCCGACGTGGCGATCCTCAACACCTGTACCGTCGTCGAGAAGACCGAGCGCAACATGCTCCGGCGGGCCGAGGAACTGGACGCCGAGACGCCCGCCGATCTGGTCATCACGGGCTGTATGGCACTCGCACAGGGCGAGGAGTTTCGGGACGCGGGCGTCGACGCCGAAATCCTCCACTGGGACGACGTACCCCAGCACGTCCTCAACGGCGAGTGTCCGACCGTCACGCCCGACACCGAGACCGTGCTGGACGGCGTGGTCGGCATCCTCCCGATCGCTCGGGGCTGTATGTCCGACTGTTCGTACTGCATCACCAAGCACGCGACCGGCCGGATCGAGTCGCCCTCCGTCGAGGAAAACGTCGAGAAGGCCCGCGCGCTGGTCCACGCCGGAGCCAAGGAGATCCGCATTACGGGTCAGGACACGGGGGTCTACGGCTGGGACCGCAATCAGGGCGAGAGTCTGCTGCCCGAACTGCTCGACCGGATCTGCACCGAGATCGACGGCGACTTTCGGGTCCGGGTCGGGATGGCCAATCCCAAGGGCGTCCACGGCGTCCGCGAGGAACTCGCCGCCGTCTTCGCCCAGCACGACGAACTGTACAACTTCCTGCACGCGCCCGTCCAGTCGGGCAGCGACGACGTGCTCGCGGACATGCGCCGCCAGCACGCCGTTTCCGAGTACGTCGAGGTCGTCGACACCTTCGACGACCATCTCGACTACTGGACGCTGTCGACTGACTTCATCGTTGGCTTCCCCAGCGAAACTGACGCCGATTTCGAGCAGTCGATGGCCCTCTTGCGGGAGACTCGCCCGGAGAAGATCAACGTCACGCGCTTCTCGAAGCGTCCGGGCACCGATGCCGCCGAGATGAAGGGACTGGGCGGTCAGACCAAGAAGGACCGATCGAAGGCCATGTCCGAACTGAAGATAGACGTGACCGGCGCGGCCTACGAGGCCATGATCGGCGACGAGAAACGGGTGCTGCTGACCGAGGACGGCACCGACGAGTCACTCGTGGGGTACGACGAGGCCTACCGGCAGGTCGTCGTGGCCGACGCGCAGGACCGCGGACTGGAAGTCGGCGAGTTCGTCGACTGCGAGATCACCAGCCACAACACGGTGTACGCGTTCGGCGAGCCGGTCTAGCGACACCCTCCTAAACAGGTGCGTGAGCGACGAGGAGCAGCATCGCCGCCACAGCCCCGGCGACCGCGACCGCGGCCCGGGCCGACAGGTCGTGGGCAACCCTCAGTGCGCCCGTCCACAGGTACCCCATCCACAGGATCGCGCCCGTCAACAACGGTGATCGCGTGTCCATGAGTCCGGCCCCGTTCCAGTTTACCGGTCCCTGACTCGCCGTCCCAGCACCGTACAGGACTCCCCGAAGCGTCGCGTCCGGCGTCGTCGCCAGTATGAACCCCGCGACGACCGCCACGAGCGGGTAGACCACGAGATACGGCGCGAACGACCAGCCGACGTACGGCGCGACCGCTCGGAACCGACCCGTGCCGCCGACGGCCCGTGCGAGCACGTGGAGTATCGCTGCCGCCACCAGCCACAGTAGCACGCTCTGGACCAGCGAGCGCACGATACTGGTCGGAAACACGGCCGGGAGCGCCACCCGTTGTCCGCCGACTGCGACGGTGATCGCCGCGCCGACGGCCGACGCCTGTTCCCAGTGGACCACGTACAGCGGGAACATCGTGGCGACACTGGCGGCACCGAGGACGACCACGAGCGCGAGTGCCTGCGCGAACGACGGGGGGTTCACCCCGTCGTCGAACGCCCGCTTCGGGCGGACGAGGAGTGTCGCGAGTGAAACGTCCATCCGGGAGGAACTGACGGTTACACAGGAATATAGCTGTCGAGGCGAGCGACGACAGCGACGCCGACGGACTCATACGGACGGTTGTCGTTCCGTGTCAAACGGCCTGTGTCACGACGAGTGTGAGGACGACGAGACTCCCAGAAATTGCGGCCGCTCGACGCCGCGAGAGATCGTAGACCACGTCGAGCGCGCCCAACCAGATGTACGCCATCCACAGCGTCACCGCGACCGAGGGGAGCGAACTCACGTCGATCAGCCCCTCGCCGTTGAACGTCACCAGCGTCCCTTCGACGCCGCTGGTGCCGTGGAGGACGCCGTTCAGTGTCGCACCGGGCACCGTCGTCAACTGCCAGAGCGCGACGACCGCGACGAGTGGGTAGACGACGACGTAGGGCGCGTGTGACCAGCCGACGAAGGCGAACAGCTGCCTGAATCGTCCGCTACCGCCGGCGAGGCGCGCGGCCCCGTAGAGCAACGCCGTCATCACGACCCACCCGACGAAGACGATCACAATACCGACCAGAATGCCGATCGCGAACCACAGCGGGAGCCGTGCGGTCTGGGTCCCGATGATAAGCTCGACGGTCGCGATGTCGGCCGGAAGCTCCCGCTGCAGGGCGACGTAGATCGGAAACGCGGTCGCCATACTCGCTGCACCGACGAGAAACACGAGGACGAGCGGCTGGACCAGCGACGCCGGCTCATCGGCCGCCTCGAACGCCTCTCGCGGGCGCACGAGCAGCGTCGTGAGGGGAACGTCCATCGACAGTATCTCTCGGTTCGTGTTGGAAATATGTACCGAGAACAGGCCAATGATTGCCAACGACCCACATCCTTTCCATCGCGACGCGTGGGGTCGCCGCTTCGTGGTGTTGGATCGACCAGCGGGCCGCGGGAAGTCGATCTCAGTCCCGCAGTGCCTCCACTGGTCGCGCGTTGGCGGCCTTCCACGCCGGGTAGAGACCGCTGAGGAAGCTCGCCCCGGTGCCAAAGACGAATCCGAGGATAGTGAACTGCAACGCCTGCGTGGTGAACGCGAGGGGGTCAGAGAGCAGTTGGGCGTTCATGACCATCCCCAGTCCGACGCTGAGGATGACACCGAACACCGACCCGACGACGCCCAGCAGCGCCGCCTCGTACAGCATCAGCCGGAGGATGTCGAGCCGGTGGTAGCCCACGGCCCGAAGGACGCCGATTTCGGCCTTGCGCTCGATGGTGCTCATCAACATCACGTTGAGGATGCTGACCGAGGCCACGAGCAGTGAGACGCCCCCGACCGCGAGCAGGAAGGTTCGGATGAGGCTCATCTGTTCGTTGAACCGTTCGAGGTTCGCCTCGGCGTCGAAGACGCTGTACCGCGAGCGCCGTTCGCTGTTGAGATTCTCGTCGAGGCGGTCGCTGATGGCGAACGCCCGCTGGGGCGTGTCCGCGCGGACGAGGACCTGCGACGCGCCATCGCCGAGTTCGCCCGGCGGGAGGACGATTGCGTCGCTCGTCCGGACGAACGAGGCGCGACTCGACTCGGCGAGTACGGCGACGACGCGGCGGTTCTCGTCGCCGACCTGCACGCTGTCACCGGGTTCGACCCCGAGCGTGTCGGCCAGTTCGCTCCCGACCGCGACACCCGAGCGCCAGTTCCGCGGGATCTGGCCCGACGCAGCGGTGACAAACACCGCTGGATCGGAGACCGACACCAGTGAGGCGCTCGTCGTCTGCTGTAATCCGGTCACTTGTGCCCGGCTACGGCTGAGCGTGTAGACGTCACCGCCCCCGGCGTAGCGTTCGATCTCGGCGACCTGTTCGCGACCGAGCGTGTCAAACTCCGAGTCTTCACCGGGACCGACGCCGACGGTTCGAATCGCGTCGTCGGCCGTGCTCAGGAACGATTGTTCGAGCGTCGCGCCGAACATCCCCAGCGAGGCGATGGCGACGACACCGATCGTGATGCCGGCCATCGCGAGGATGGTTCGAGCGCGCGCCCGTGAGAGGTTGTTTCGGGCGAACGCCAGAAACGGCGAGAGACGGGAGAGCGGGCTATCGATCACGAGTCACCTCCCCGTCGACCAGTCTGATCGTCCGGTCGGCGAAGTCGGTGACCTGCTCGTCGTGGGTGACCGTGAGGATCGCCACGCCCTCTCTCGTGATCTCGTCGAACACGTCGAGCACCTGCGCGCCGGTGTCCTGATCGAGGTTGCCCGTCGGCTCGTCGGCCAGCAGGATATCGGGGTCGTTGATCAGCGAGCGTGCGACTGCGACGCGCTGTTTCTGCCCGCCCGACAGTTCGTTGGGGTAGTGATCGAGGCGGTCGCCCAGTCCGACCCGCGTCAGCAGTTCGTCGGCCCGATCGATCAGCGTCGACCGGTCGTCGCCGACGAGTCCGGGGACGGCGACGTTCTCGCGGGCGGTCAGCGTGGGGACCAGATAGAAGCTCTGGAAGATGAACCCGACCGTCTCTCGCCGAAGGTCGGTCCGCTCTCGCTTCGACAGCGTCGACAGTGCAGTGCCGTCGACGGTGACACTGCCCTCGGATGGCTCGTCGAGCAGGCCAAGCAGATTCAACAGCGTGGACTTCCCGCTCCCGCTGGGGCCGACGACGGCGGCGAACTCGCCGGGATCGACGCTGACCGAGACCCCGTCGAGTGCCCGCAGCGTCTTGTCGCCTGACTCGTAGATCTTCACCGCGTCGGTGGCGCTGATGACGCTCATCGGTATCGACGGTATCCCAGCCCACCGAGGACCAGTACGACCACCACGCCGCCGATCAGTACGATCGGCATGCCGGCGGACCGCTGGGACTGGCCGGTGGCGACCTGTTGGCGGGGCGTGTAGGGGACCATGACCGTCTGAGTGACGCGCTGGCCGTCGACCCGGTAACGCACCTCGACGGGAATGTCGATCGTCTCGTTCGTGTCGGCCGTGAGCCGAGCGTCGACCTGGAAGGACTTGAAGTCGCTGCGCTGGACCGAGCCGACGAAGTAACTGGACTCGGACTGGGCCGGCGCGACGGCCTCACCGTCACCGACCGACACCACGACCGCCGAGGTGTTTGCCGTCCCGAGATTGCTCGTCGATCCTCTGACGGTCAGGCGGTCGCCGGCCTGCTCGATTCGCAGTCCGGTCAGGTCGATCTCGCCGCTCGCCTGCGGGCGGTGTTCGACCGAGACCGAGCGCGTGATCTGCTGGCCGTCGACGCGATACGTGACCGACAGCGGGATCGTCGCGGCCTCGCCGTCCTCGGGCAGTGCCGCCGCCAGTTCGAACGCTCCAGAGCTACCCGGTTCGAGGTTGCCGACGAACGTCCGAGACTGGGCGTCACCGAGGCTGTAGTCGTCGTCCGTGACCGAGAGACGGAACGAGGAGACGTTCGTGTCACCGACGTTGTTGGCTTCCCCGACGATGTACGACCCGCCTTTGCGGGTGACGATGTCGACGTCCGACAGCGACACGTCGCCGTTCGAGCCGGGTTCGTAGCTGATCGAGAGCGTTCGTTCGACTGGCTCGCCGTCGATGAGATAGCGAATCGTAACCGGGACCGTCGTCGCCCCGCCGTCCTCGGGGGTCGCGGTGACCAGACTGAACTCGCGAGACTCGCTGGCACCGATCGATCCGATGAACGTTCGGGACTGCACGTCACCGAGGCTGTAGTCGCCGGCCGCGGCGATGCGTGCCGACGACACTGCCGTCCCGCCGACGTTGTCGGCTTGTCCGGTGACCCGTAGCTTGCTGCCGACCTTGCGGATGTCGACGCCCGAGAGCGAGACGTTTCCGGGGTTCTTGACCCGCTTGATCGTCGCCGAAAGCGTCTGCTCCGTCGAGACGTACTGCCCGTCTGCGGTGGTGTACTCGATGTCGGCGGTCACGGCGTGCTCGCCGATGGAGGCGTTCGAGACCGGGTATCGGAGCGTGACGGTCGACCCGGAGTCCAGTTGTGAGACGATCCGGCGGTTCTCGTCGAAGGTGAGACGCTTGGACCCGAGATCGATCGCGAGACTTCTGACCGGGTCCGTCCGGGGGTTCGAGACGTTCAGCGTCAGCGTCGTATCACCGGAGAGACCGACCGGATCGGCCGACAGTGACAGGGTGGGGTCTGGCTGCCCGACGTTCACCGTCACCGTCCGTTCGAGGTTGCGAACCTGTCCGTTCGAGAGCAACTGGATGTGGGCGACGAACGTCTGGGTCCCGCTCTCCTCGACTTCGAACGAGAGGTCACGGGCCACTGTTTCGCCGGTGCCGACCGATTCGGCACGAGTGCTCTCGTTGTACAGTTTACTGTCGTCCGCCTCGGTGGCCCGAATCTCGACGGCACGCAGCGTATACGAGTCGTCGCTGCCGTTGGGGTTCGTGACGGTGGTGGTGATCGTCAGATCGTCACCCGGTGCGGGCCGGTCCGGCGACGTTTCGGTGCCGACGACGACGACACCGGGAGAGGCCGCGCTCACGGGGCCGACGGCCAGCGCTGCGGTACTACACAGGAGGAGTGCGACGAGCGCGATCGATCGGCCGCGACTCATTGCCGCCTCACCTGCCGACTGTCGGTGATCGGTCGCGCCGACCGGGGACGCTCGTCTACGGAACCGTTCGTCTGCGTTCGTGGTGGGACCATTACAATTCGATCCGATGGTCGCAGGATTAAAAACCCCCTTCCCACGATTTCAGGGTGAGAAACCGTGTGCTCCGCTTTTTTATACTCCGGCGTCGATCAGGAGTATGAACCGTGTCTGGCGACGACCAGTCACCAACGAGCTAACACATGAGCGAGGAGCCACCGCTGGAGACCGTCGTCGAACTCCTCGACGACGAGTACGCCCGCGAGATCCTCGCAGCGACGAGTGTGGAGTCACAGTCCGCAGAGGAACTGGCCGAATGGTGTGACGCCTCCCCGCCGACCGTGTACCGCCGCCTCGACCGACTGCGCGAGCACGACCTCGTCACTGCCCAGCAGCAACTGGACCCCGACGGCCACCACTACGACGTGTTTACCGCGCAGTTGGCTCGCGTCACCGTCGATCTCGAAGACGGCGAGTACCACATCGACATCGAGCGCCGCGAACCGGACGCGGCCGACCGCTTTACCGAACTGTTCGAGGGACTCAAATGAACGGGGCACTGCCACTGCTGGCCGGGACGGCGCTGCAGACGAACGGGACGCCGGCACAGATGGTCGTCCTCCTCTTTTTCCTCGGGTTCGTCGTCTCCCTCGTCCTCTCGGTGACGATCCTCGTCAAGGGCATCCAGAGCTACCGCACGACCCGTGATCCGGCGCTGCTCGGGATGGCGGCCGGTATCCTCCTGTTGAGTGGCGTCCCGCTGCTGGTCAATCTGATCCTCGGAAACACGACCAGTGTCGGGACCGAGACGATCCGCCTCGTCGCGGACCTGACCAGGCTCAGCGGCCTTGCCCTGATCCTGTTTATGATCTACAGCACACAGCGATGACAAGCACAGCAACACGCCGACCGACTCGCAGGGGGGACCAGCCGTGAGTCCGCTCCTCCAGATCCTGCCGACGGTGACGGCGGTGACGGCACTCGTGACGGCCGTCGTCGGCGGATTCGTCGCCTATCAGGCCTACCGTGGCTACCAGCGCAACGCCAGTCGAGCGATGCTGTATCTCGCCGTCGGCATCCTGCTGTTGACGACAGTGCCGTTCCTCGTGAAGCAGCCACTCGTCTACTTCTCGCTGGCGACGGCCGCCGAGGCGGAACTGACGGCCGTCGCTTGCCGGGTCACTGGACTGCTGGCGGTGCTGTACGCCTTCACCGGCGCGTAGGACGCCAGTCCTCGTCCAGTCACTACTCGACCAGTCGGTCGACGTTCTCGTCGGCCTTCCACTCGCCCAGTTCCTTGGGGTCGACGTGGACGAACACGTCGTCGACCTCCGGCAGGTCTTGGATCGATTGAATGACGGCCGTCTCGATGTCGTGGGCCTCGAAGAGGGTCTTGTCGCCCTCGACTTCGACGTGGAGACTCACGTCGATTTCCGGGCCCACATAGTGGGCGATCACGTCGTGGGCACCCTCCACGTCCGGGTGTTCGAGCGCCCGCGCGATGATCTCGGCGCGCAGTTCCTCCGGCGGAGCGGCACCGACCAGATAGTCGAGGTTGTCTCGGACCACCTCGATCCCGGTGTAGATGATGCCTACCGAGACGAGCATCGCGGCGAGCGGATCGAGGACCGGGAAACCGGCCGTCGCACCGATGACGCCGACGAGTGCAGCCGCTGCGGTGAGGATGTCGTTGCGATTGTCCAGTGCCGTCGCGACGAGCGCCGGTGAGTGCTCCTCGCGACCGGCCTGCAGGCAGTAACGATACAGGCCGTACTTGACGACCCCGGAGAGAGCCAGCACGGCGATTGCGGCGGGGCCACGCGTCACGCCCACGTCACCGCTCAGCAGCGACTGGCCGGCCTGCCAGAGGATCACCCCACCGGCGGCGAAGATACCGACGGCGACGAACAGCGAGACGAACGGTTCGATGCGTTCGTGGCCGTGTGGGTGCTCGAAGTCCGGCGGCTGGGTCGTCAGGTAGAGACCGCCGACGATGACGAGGCTGTAGGCGGTGTCGGCGAGGCTGTTGACCGCTTCGGAACCGACTGCGAGACTCCCGGTCTCGGTCCAGACGACGCCCTTCAGGACGGCAAGCAGAAGGTTCGCTCCGAGAATCACCAGCCCGACCCGGCGCAACACGTCCCGACGCGACATTACGTCGTCGTAGTAGCGGGGGTGACTAAGCCCCTTTGATAGCACTCACGCGCTGGTGATGTCGGCGATCTCGAACCGCGCGCCGCCCTCGGCACTTTCCGTGACCGTGATCGTCCAGCCGTGAGCGTCGACGATCTCGCTGACGATCGCCAGCCCGAAGCCCGTGCCGTCCTCGGTCGTCGAGTAGCCCGACTCGAACACCTCGGACCGCTCCGACTCGGGGATTCCACGGCCGTCGTCTTCGACGTAGAACCCGGTCCCGTCCGGCAGCGAACCGATCCTGACGGTCACGTTCTCTCTGCCGTATTCGAGGGTGTTTTCGGAACCGCTCGTGACAGCGGACTCGTCGACAGCCCCACGTTCGGCGTTCCGACGGGCCTGCGAGTCGGGACTCGAAGGACCGTGTTCCACCGCGTTCCGCACGAGGTTTTCGAGTAGCTGTCGGAGTCGGGCGGGATCGGCGACGAAGTCGACGTCACCGTCGACGACCAGTTCGGCGCCGTCGGTGTCGATCATCGTCCAGCACTCTTCGACGACTGGAGCGAGCGACACCGGTTCCGTCTCGTCGATCGGCTGTCCCTGGCGTGCGAGCGAGAGCACGTCGTCGATCAGTGCTTCCATCCGGTCGAGGGCCTGCTCGCCTCGTTCGAAGTGTTTCGGGTCGCCGGTCTCGCGGGCACCATCCAGTGTGCCCCGAAGCACTTGCAGCGGATTGCGGAGGTCGTGACTGACCACGCTGGCGAACGTGTCCAGCCGTTCGTTTTGTCGTTCGAGTTCGCGACGGTCACGTTCCCGATCCGTGATGTCGGTCATGAGGATCAGGCGTCCGACCGGGGTTTGCCCCGCAGCGAACGGACTCTCGGCCACTTGGTAGTAGTGCTGCTGGCCGGAGTCGGTCAGCGTCAGCGTCGATGGCTCTGTTTCGAGTGCCTCGGCGACCGGTGGGACGATACTCCAGAGTGGCTGTCCGATCGTCCCCGGTTCGGCCAGCGCCGGAAACAGATCGGCGGCCGCCGCGTTGTACTCCCGGAGGAGATCGCGCTTGTCGACGATGAGAACGGGTTTGTCCGTAGCGCCGGCGAGCCGAATCGCCTGAAATCGGTCGAGAAAGACGAAGCAAACGCCGATAGCGAAGACGGCGACGCCGATCGGTTCGTAGGTGGTGTCGACGAGCCACGGCGTCGCGTAGCCGACGAGGTCGAGCACCAGCGGCAGTCCCGTGATCGCCACCAGCAGTGCCAGCGGTCGGGTGTCGTAACTGACCTGCAACAGTCGTTCGAGGATCATGAAGTAGCCCACCGCCGCGAGCGCGTAGGACAGTCCCATCACGATCCAGTGAAACGGCTGGTGGACGATCGAGAGATGGGGAAACGGTGTGGTCGCCGGCTCGGTGGCGAAGTACAGACCGTGCCAGGGGTTCGTGATCTTGATCGCGACAATCACGAGAAAGACGGCGACGGCCAGCCCTCGCAGCGTGGTGTTGCGGTGTAGCGTCCGACCGGTGTAGGCCGAACTGAAGTAGAGCCACGGCCCGACCGTGCTGAAGCCGATGACGAGTCCGACGGTGTAGATCGCGGTCTTGAGCGTCTCACCCGGTGTGACGAAGAAGGCGACGTGCGTGAGTGCCCAGCCACCGCTGGTCAGTAACAGTGCGACGAGACCGAGGCGCGTGTCCCTATCGTCGATATCACGCGCACGGCCGACGCTGGCGAAGCAGGCCAGTGCCGCCACTCCGAACACGAGGAGATAGCCCGCGAAGACCGGGTCGAACGTACCTGTCGACTGTCCCATCACTTAAATCGTCGTTCCGAATGGGTTTCTCTGCCGAACGCTCATCAGCGTATCGCTGTCCGTACTCGTTCTGGTCACTCAGACGGATGGTTGTCGCGATGCACCGGTGAGCGCCTCCCCCGTCGACGCTCACAGGTACGCAACGACAACCGTCCGTCTCACTCGAACACGACTGCGCTGTCGTCGTCCGGGACGGTCGCACCGTCCAGCGTCCCAAAGGCGTCGTGAAGCCGGTCGTAGGTGTCTTCGAGCGCCTCGACGATGACCTGTGTGTCGCTGACGACTGGCATGAAGTTCGTATCGCCTTCCCACCGCGGAACGACGTGGGTATGGAGGTGATCCGCGATGGACCCGCCCGCTGGTCCGCCGCCCAGATTCAGTCCGGCGTTGAACGCGTCGGGGTTCAGTGCACGCTCCAATGCGTCGAACGTTCGCTGCTTGAGCCGTGCGTGGGCGAACAACACCTGCGGTGGGAGGTCCCGGTAGTCCCCGGTGTGATCGTAGGGGATGACCATCGCGTGCCCGGGACTGTACGGGGCGTTGTTCAGGAGGACGTAGGCGTGTTCGTTCCGTGCCACGACTCTGTGCTCGCGGTCGGCGTCGCGGGCCGGAAGGTCACAGAAGATACAGTCGACATCCGGATTCTTCTCGTCGCGCTCGACCCACTCGATCCGCCACGGTGCGAACACCTGTTCCATGGCACATCCTGTACCGGCCGACAGTAAATCGCTTTGCCACGCCCCGAGCGGAAATAGTATTTAAATCTTGTTGCCGTTCACGGAGTGGGACGACAATTAAAGGGCTGAGAGGTGTGTATAAACAGTCTCAGCACTTCTCAGATACTGCTGGGCGAAAAAGCGGTTCCGTCTGTCGATAAACGGTCTAAACGACCCCGAACCGTAGGGTGTTTTTATACTCGTTACGGCCGATTGCTTATCCGGGATGGCAGTCAAAGACGGCGACTCCACTATGTCAGAGGCATGCTCGACGTGCGGACGGACCACCCCGCACGACGTTTCCGTCCAGATCCTGACCGAAAGTACGAAGCAAGAGAACGCAGCCTTCTCTCGCGAACCGTACCGTGTCAGCGAGTGTCACATCTGTGGCACCACGACGGAAATTCGCATGAACAACGCCTGATGCGAACTGCTGTCGCCGTGTGCCGGACCACTCCGGCACGAGACGACACCGGTGCGTATGCGCCATCTCAGACACCCAACACACCCAACACCCTTTTGCGAGCGCCTCCCACCCGGCGCTGTCAGTAACCGGTTTCTCCGACAGTTTCGATGAAGTAGTCGTGCTTCGACAGCCCCGCTGCTCTACAACCGCGTCGTCACTTCACACCCGTCGTCTGTCACGATGACGGTGTGCTCTTTCTGGCTGACGAGTTCTCCCTCGGCCTCCTGCAACACGGGGTAGCCGTGGACGATGTCCTGCTGTTTGAGCCGTCGCAGCGCCATGTGGGGCCGCGAGACATCCAGCCAGCGAGCGGCAAACGGGAGGGTCTTGAACTCCTCGGCGATCTGGTTTAGCGCCTGTCGCGCCTGCCGATTTCGCACCGACCCCTCTCGTTCGAGCGAGAAGATCTCCTCGGTCGTGCCCTCGTTGACCTTGCCGCTCCCGGTCGTGGCGAACGGTTCGATGGCGACGACCTGTCCAGCCTCCAGGGTCGTTCCCTGCGAGATCGACCGGTTCGGGATGTTCGGTTCCGTGTGCTGTTCCCAGTGACCCAGTCCGTGGCCGGTGAGGTTGACGACGGGGTTGTAGCCGTAGCCGTCGATGACCTCCCCGATAGCGGCCCCGATCTCACCGGTATCGACGCCGGCGGCGACGGTATCGAGTGCGGCATCGAGTGCCTCGTCGGCGGCCGCTTTCAGGTCGTCGTTGCCCGAGAGATCGACCGTGACGGCGGTGTCGGCCAGCCAGCCGTCGACGTGGACGCCGATGTCGAGTTTCACCATCTGCTCGCCGACGGTCCGGTCGTCGTCCGGCCCGGCCGCGCCGTGGGCGGCCTCGTGGTCGACGCTGACGTTGACCGGGAACGCCGGCTTGCCCCCCAGTTCTCGGATGCGGTCCTCCGCCCACTCGGAAATCTCCAGATAGCCCGTCCCCACTTCCAGTCGGTCGGCAGCCTCGTTGCGCACCTGTGCCAGAATCTCCCCGGCTTCGCGGTGCTTCTCGTACTGCTCGGCGTCCAGATCAACCTCGGTCATGGGCTTGGGTTGGTCTGTCGATGGCAAATGGATTTCCATCGCCGCTCCGTGTCCGCCCGGCTTGCCCTGTCACTCGAACCCACGCGACACGAAATCGTACCGATACGTTGAGTAAAGGGTTTCACACTGTGGCTGAAAGTGGGAGTAATGGCTGCCAACCGTGACCAGCCACCGATCTATGCCAGCACGCTCCTCTGGGGTCTTATCCTTCTGGCGACGGCCGCAGTCATCGTGACGCGGGGACTCGTGGCTGGTGGCGTCGTGTTTGCGAGCGCGGTCGTCTGTGTGCTCGTCCTGACACTCGTCCTGACGCTGCGCGACCGGTTCGGCCGGGAGCCACAGTACGACAACAAACTCGATCCCTGGGACGACTAGCTGCTTCCACGACGGTCTCTTGGGCGCACGGGGTCGCTACGAGCGGTCGCCGTCTTCAGCGTCCCGGTCGCTATGACGGGGTTACAGTCTGCAGCGCCCCGGTCGCTATGACGGGGTTACAGTCTGCAGCGCCCCGGTCGCTATGACCGGGTCGCCGTTTGCATCGCCCCGGCCGCTATGACGGGGTTACAGTCTGCAGCGCCCCGGTCGCTATGACCGGGTCGCAGTTTGCATCGCCCCGGCCGCTATGACCGGGTCGCCGTCTGCATCGCCTCGGTGTTCGCCACCGACCCGGTGTGGCCGGCGTGGTCCATGACGATGAGGCCAGCCTGCCCGCCGGTCTCCGCTTCGAACGCCGCGAGTGCCTCTTCTGCCGCCTGTCGCGGGCCGAACCGGTCGAGTGCGCGAACCGCTTCCTTCGCCAGCCCGTAGCGTGCGATGGCTTCGCCCTCTCCCGTCGCGCTCGCACCGCCACGCTCGTCGGCGTAGACGCCGGCCCCGAGCTGTGGTACGTCGCCGACCCGTCCGGCCAGAGCGAACCACCGGCCGCCGGTCGACGTCGCCGCCGCGAGCCGGTCGCCGTCGGTCGCGACCGCGCCGACGGTGTCGTGCCCGCCGAAGTGCTCGCGGACCCACGCCAGCCGCTCGCTCGGATCGGCTGCCGCTGGCGGGTCGGCATCGTTCCAGCGGTCTCGTGAGCGGTCGGTCCAGAGATCACAGTCGGTCTCTACCCCGGCCGCGCTCGCGAAGTCGACGGCCGGGTCGCCGGCCAGCAGCACGTGTGGGGTCTCGGTGGCGACCGCGCGGGCGACCGAGACGGCGTGTTCGACGCCGGCCATCGCACACGCCGCGCCGGCCGTTCCATCGTCAGTCATGACGCTCGCGTCCGTTCGAACGACCCCGTCGCTCTGGACCGCACCGCCGACGCCGGCGTTGAATCGTGGATCGGCTTCGAGAGCGCGGACGGCCGCCTCGACCGCCGCCATCGGCGTCTTGGCGTCGACACCGTCGGCCGCCGCGTCGGCGAGGACCTGCTGTCGTCTGGCCGGTTCGTCGGGCGCGGAACCGGCACCACCGTGGACGATGAGATGCATATCCGTGCCGATGGCGGCCACCGGCAAAAGCGGCTGGGGCAATCGAAAGAACGAACTGTGTGAACTGACAGGTCAGCACCGATGTACGTTCGCGAGAACGCCGCCGACTACGCCCTGATCGACCGCTGGGACGATGGCATCGGCTGGTTCGCCCATCCCGAGGAGGGCGGCCAGCGAGCGAGTCACGCGATCCGATCGTCCGCCGACGGCGATGTCTGGCTCTTCGACCCGCTCGACGCCCCGGGGATCGACGAGCGTATCGCCGACCTCGGTGACGTGGCGGGGGTCGCGGTCCTGTCGGACTACCACGCCCGCGACGCCGCGGTGTTCGCCCGCCGGCACGACGTGCCCGTCACCGTCCCGACGTGGCTCGACCGGAGCGCCGACCGGATCGACGCGCCGGTCGAACGGGTCGATGGCTCGGTCGCGGGGTTCGAACTGCACGAACTTCGACCGCTACGCGCGTGGCGCGAGACAATCGCGTACCGTGCGTCTGACGGGACGCTGTACGTCCCCGACTTTCTGGCGGGCGAAAAGTTCGCCGTCGGCGACGAGCGGATCGGGATGCCGTTCCTCAGTCGGCTCGCGCCCCCGCGATCGAAGTTCGCGGCGTTCGATCCCGACCGCGTCCTGTTCGGTCACGGCGTGGGCATCTTCGACGACGCCGCCACCGCAGTGTCTGACACGATGACCAACGCACGCGCTCGCTTCTTCCGTGGACTGGTGAACGCACCGACGGAGATCCGTGCCATGCTCGGCGCGTTTCGCTGATGGAAACGACACGGCCGAAAACGACGGGATCATTTCCGTGTCTCCTGTTACCATGCCCTCGTCCAAAGCGGCAGTCCTTTAGGCCCGAATTTCGTGGGGTCGAATATGAGCTACGACTACGATAAAGTCGAGGTGCCCACAGAGGGCGAGAAGATCGAGGTTATCGACGAGGACAACGACGAACTCGATATCCCCGAGAACCCGATCATCCCCATCATCCACGGGGACGGCATCGGCAAGGACGTGGGCCCGGCCGCCCAGCGCGTGCTGGAAGCCGCCGCCAACGCGACTGGACGAGACATCTCGTGGATGCGCGTCTTCGCTGGCGAGTCCGCCCGCGAGAAGTACGACGAGAACCTCCCCGACGACACCGTCAACGCCATCGACGAGCACCGCGTCGCGATCAAGGGCCCGCTGACGACGCCCGTCGGCGCTGGCTTCCGCTCGCTCAACGTCGCGCTGCGCCAGACGCTGGACTTCTACTCGAACGTCCGACCGACCTACTACCTCGACGGCGTCCCGTCGCCGATGAAGGCGCCCGAGGAGATGGACATGGTCACGTTCCGTGAGAACACCGAGGACGTGTACGCCGGCATCGAGTGGGAAGCCGGGACCGAGGAAGTCGAGCAGGTCCGTGAGTTCGTCGAAGAGGACATGGGCTTCGACGAAACGATGCACGACGGTCCGATCGGCATCGGCATCAAGCCGATCACCGAGTTCGGTTCCAAGCGTCTGGTTCGCAAGGCCATCGACTACGCCCTCGAACACGACCGCGACAAGGTCACGCTGGTCGCCAAGGGCAACATCATGAAGTTCACCGAAGGGCAGTTCACCGAGTGGGGTATGGAAGTCGCCGACGAGGAGTACCCCGACGAGGAAGTCTTCGCCGCGCCCGACTCCCTGTGGGAGACCCAGGACGAGATCGACATCCCCGAGGACGCCGTCATGGTCGAGTCCCGCCTCGCCGACGCGATGCTCCAGTGGATGCAGCTCCGAACCGACGAGTTCAGCGTCCTCGCCATGCCGAACCTCAACGGCGACTACCTCAGCGACGCCGCCGGCGCACAGATCGGTGGCCTCGGGATCGCGCCGGGTGCGAACTTCGGTGACGCTCGCGTACTCGCCGAACCGGTCCACGGATCGGCTCCGAAGCGCGCCGGCCAGAACATGGCGAACCCGACCGCACTCATCCTCTCCGGTCGCCTGATGTTCGATTACATGGGCTGGAAAGACGCCGCCGACCTCGTTCGCGACGCCGTCGAGGAGACCATCTCCTCGGGCAAGGTCACCTACGACCTCGAACGCCAGCTCGACGACGCCGAGAAGCTGGGCACCGAGGAGTACGCCGACGCTATCGTCGAGAATATCGAGCGACTGGCGTAACGCCAGTCGCTCGTCCTCTGACGGCGTAGCCGTCAGAACATCGAAAAGCTGTCGTAGACCGTTTTTCTGCCGTTCGCAGTGTCGCCACGAAAACAGCGACGCGATCGTCGACAGAACAAACTCACTCTCTTCTGTTCGCCTTCTCACTCGACTGGCACGATTTCGCCAGACGCCGCCGGCACTCCATACACACCTTCAGTACTTTATGTTAGACAATAATGCAAATACACTAATACAGTAGGGTTCGTGCCCAGAAGTGACTGGCGTGCGATCCGTCAGTTCGAGTATCGCAAGACGATCAATTACGGACGCTTCGGATCGCAACCGGCCCGGTTGGGGGATGTGGGAACCCAGACCGCGCGGATCTGCGGTCGGCCCGACCCGGCCAGCGAGCGACTGCCGAAGGCAGCATTCGAACATATGAGAGAGACACGACGCAACATACTACGGAAGGCATCGGCACTATCTGCGCTGGCGATCGGCGTCAGCGGGACCGCATCAGCGGCAGACTGCAGCGACATCCAGCAGTGGCAATCCGACACTGCCTACAGTGGCGGCGATCGGGTCGTTCACAACGACGTTCTCTGGGAAGCCGAGTGGTGGACGCAGGCCAACGAACCAGAAGCGAGCGACTCGGTCTGGACGAAGATCGGCGACTGTGGTGACGGTACCGAGAACGAAGCTCCGACCGCGTCGTTCACAGTGAGCATCAGTACACCCGCGCCGGGCGAGTCCGTCACGTTCGACGCGTCTGACTCGTCCGATCCGGACGGGTCCATCAGCTCGTACGCCTGGGAGCTGGGCGACGGTGACACAGCCGACGGACAGACCGTGAGCCACACGTATGGCTCCGCAGGCGATTACACGGTCACGCTCACCGTCACCGACGACGACGGCGCGACTGGAACGGCATCGACGACGGTGTCCGTCTCGGAAAGCGACAACGAGGCACCAAACGCGTCGTTCACCGTCTCGCCGTCCTCGCCGACGACGGGCGAGTCGGTGACCTTCGACGCCGCCGATTCCTCGGACGCCGATGGCTCTATCAGCTCGTACGCCTGGGACTTCGGCGATGACGTGACTGCCAGCGGCCAGACCGCAAGCCACACGTACAGCTCATCGGGCGAGTACACGGTCTCGCTCACTGTCACCGACGACGACGGTGCAACCGACACCAACGCGACGACCGTCAGTGTCGGCGGTGACGGCGGCGAGTGTAGCGGCGTCTCGAAGTGGGACGCCGAAACGACGTACACTGGCGGCGACCAGGCCGTCTACGACGGTATGCTCTGGGAAGCCAAGTGGTGGAGCCGGGGCGACGAGCCAAGCACCAGTGATGGGGGTCCCTGGAAGCAGATCACCTCCTGTGGGCCGCCCGAGCCAGTCACGAAGACGCTCGCCGATCTCGTGCCAAAGCCCGACAGCGTCACGACCGCCGACGACGGCTTCGAGATCACGTCCTCGACGACGATCGTCGCCGAGGGCAGCGACGGGACCGAGGTCGGACAGTACCTCGCCGACCTGCTGGGGCCGGCGACCGGCTTCGATCTGTCCGTCGAGAGTGGCTCGTCCGCGTCCGCCGACAGCATCGCGCTGTTGCTCAACGGCGCTCCCTCGTCGGTCGGTGACGAAGGCTACGAGATGAGCGTCGACGCTGACGGCGTCACGATCCGTGCCAACGCGTCCGCGGGACTGTTCTACGGTGTCCAGTCGATCCGGCAGGTACTGCCGGCGGCGGTCGAGGCCGACACCGAACAGTCCGTCGACTGGATCGTCCCCGGCGGTTCGGTCACCGACGCACCGCGCTTCGAGTACCGTGGCGCGATGCTGGACGTGGCACGACACTTCTTCGACAAATCGGTCGTGAAGGCGTTCATCGACCAGTTGGCGGTCTACAAGATCAACCGCCTGCACCTGCATCTGACCGACGACCAGGGCTGGCGTATCGAGATCGACGGCTGGCCGAACCTCACCGACGAAGGGGCAGACTCGGAGGTCGACGGCGGGCCTGGTGGCTACTTCACGAAGGCGGACTACCAGGAGATCATCCAGTACGCCCAGGATCGCCACATGATGGTCATCCCGGAGATCGACATGCCCGGCCACACTGGGGCGGCCCTGGAGTCGTACGCGGAACTCAACTGTGACGACACGAAGCGCGAGGAAGACACTGGCATCAACGTCGGCGACACAACGCTGTGCATGGACGACGAGCACAAGGAGACGAGTCTCCAGTTCGCGTCCGATGTCATCAGTGCGGTCGCCGAGATGACCGACTCCCCGTACTTCCACATCGGTGGCGACGAAGCCGATGTCCTGTCGGATGCCAAGTACGAGGAGTTCATGAACGCGGTCCTCCCGATGGTCGAGGACGCCGGCAAGACTCCCATCGGATGGCACCAGATCGCCGACACGGAGCCTGTCTCTTCCGCGCTCCTCCAGTACTGGGGGACCAACGCGCAGGCCCCGGAGGTCGCGGCCCGGGCCAGCGAGGGCCACGGCGTCATCGCCTCGCCTGCCCACCTCGCGTACCTCGATCAAGACTACAACCAACAGGACGGTCTGGGTCAGGACTGGGCGGGACCGACCTCGGTCGAGGAGGCCTACTCCTGGAATCCGGGCAGTTACATCGACGACGTCGACGAGTCCTCCATCACCGGTGTCGAGGCACCGCTGTGGACGGAGTACGTCGAGACACAGGACGACATCGAGTACATGGTGTTCCCGCGACTGGCGGCCATCGCGGAACTCGGTTGGTCGTCGTCGTCCGACATCGGCGACTTCGACGAATTCAGCCAGCGACTGGCCCTGCAAGGCCCGCGCTGGGAGCAGTCGGACGTGAACTACTACCAGTCTGATCTGGTCGACTGGCAGTAAGACGGCCGACGGGCGTGGGCACTCCGTCTACCGCTGTGCTTGGACGGAGCATTGTCGATCCGTACCGGGTCGATCACACGACGGTGTGTGACCGACCGTGAACGGCCCCAATACGCCGTCTCACTCCCAGTTTGGCTCCTCGCGTGGCGGACTGAACACGTCGATCCCACTCACCGGTTCGTCGGTTCGGTTGGCCGCTTCGTGTGGCTCGTCGGCCGGAATGACGTAGCTCTCGCCCGAGCCGATGACGAACTCCTCGTCGCCGACGTGGAAGGTGAAGGCTCCGCGAGCGACGAACCCGACCTGCTCGTGAGGGTGGCTGTGTTCGGGTACTACGGCCCCGGGTTCGATGTGAAAGTGCTGGACGTTCATGCGCTCGCCGCTGACCAGCGGCGCGATGTGGACTCCCTCGACGACTTCGGTGAACTCGCTGTCGGCCGTGCCACAGACGTGCATGGTCGATGTGACTGGACCTCGGGTGGTAAACGTACCGGGGCGCTCGGAGTTCGGTAGCCCGTGGGGCCGTCACGATTCACATCACGAAGGAACTGTTTTCATCCCGTCGACTCCAAGAGGACGGTATCACGACGATGAACGAGCGATCACTGCTCCGAACTGCCGTCGCACTGGTCTCCGCGCTCGGGTTGGGTGCGGGTGGGCTGTTATTCGGTGTCCTCCTGCTGTCGATCACTGGCGCGGTCCTGATCCTCGGCCTTGGCGTCCAGCTCGGGGCCGTCGAGTCGCTGATACTGTCGCTGTTTTTCATCCAGGGTGTCGGCTGTATCGGCGTCTCCCTGACCTACATCAAGCTCCGGCCGGTGATCGGACCGAGCGTGCGTGAGTTGCTGGGCTTCGAGCCGGGATCGACGCCGTTCGACGTTGGCTACGATTTCCCGGACCTGCGTGACATCGGGGTCGTGATCGCAGGCTATCTGCTCGCGTTCGGTGGCGTCCTCGTCGGCGGACTCATCATCTCGCAGTTTCAGGTCGAGACCGGCCGGAATCAGGTCGCAGAGACGGCGATCCAGAATCCGGGGATCATCCTCTATCTGGTCCCGGTGATGCTGTTCGTCGTCGGTCCCAGCGAGGAGTTGCTCTTTCGGGGCGTCGTCCAGGGGCGACTCCGGGAGGTCTTCGGACCGGTTCCGGCGATCCTCATCGCCAGCGCCGCCTTCGCCGGGATGCACGGCATCGCCCTCGTCGGCGGCTCGACGGTCGGGAACCTCCTCGTGTTGACGCTGTTGCTCTCGCCGGCGCTCGTGCTGGGTGCGAGCTACGAGTACACGAACAACATCGTCGTGCCGACGGTCATCCACGGGATCTACAACTCGACGCTCGTCCTCCTCCTGTACGTCAGCGTCGTCTACAGCGATCAGCTCTCGGAGGCCGCGGCCAACTCGACCGCCGTCCTGTAGCACCGCCAGATTCAATCACGGACCGTCCTAACGAGGAGTATGTACGCCGTCGTGGGGTGTAGCGACTGTTCGGCGCTGTGGCTCATCGAGGGCCGTTCCGAGACCACACAGTGCCCGCGGTGTGGGACGACGCGCCAGTACGAGAAGCGTCGCAAGTTCGTCGAGACCGACGACGAGGACCACGCCCGAGAGGTCCGGGCGTCGATGCTGGCGAACCGGCAGGACCACGGCGAGGCGTTCGCCGAACTCGATTCGTTTGCCGAGATGGAGTCACAGATCGACGACGCCGGCCCGAGCGAGGACGCCATGCTGGAGGCGGCGGGCGTCGACACCGACGAGGTCACGGCGGCCAGTGAACGGGCCACCAGTGGCAGCGGCGGCGGCCAGAGCCGCAAGGACACCGTGCTGGCGGCGCTACGTGACTGTGAGGACCCGACCGAAGCGGACGTGGTCGCCTACGCCACCGAACGGGGCGTTCCCGCCGACTACGCCGAAAAAGCGCTCGAAAAGCTCCGGCGGGCTGGCACCGTCTCCGAGAGCGGCGGCACCTATCGCCTGCTATGAACGTCTTTGGCTACCCCGTCGAACCGGGCCGGACCGTCGTCGGGTCGCTGGTCGCGCTCGCAGGACTACTCTTTCTCCTCCAGCCAGTGACCGGTCCGGTCGACGTTGGCGGCGTTCCAGTTCAGCCGGCGGCCGCCTCGCCGGTCGTGCTGGCCGCCGGGTTCGCCCTCGGCGCGGTGATCTTCCTTCGGCAAGGAAGACACCTCTTTGCCGCGGCCCACGCCGTGTTTGCCGTTGCACTGGCCGGCTTCGTCGGCGGCGTGGCGACGGGGAGCGACTGGCTGCTCGTCGTCGGCGTCGGTGCGCTCGTCGGCGGTTCGGGCTGGCTCGTCACGCGAGCACGAGCAGCCAGACGATGAGCGCGTACACGGGGACCGAGACGAGATAGACGAGTGCAGCCGTGACAAAGGCGTGTGGCCCGGTGCTCTCGGCCGTGGGTTCTTCGAGGGTCTCGTAGGCGAACGCGTCGTGGTGGCGCTCGGGTATCTGGTCGCGAAACGTCTCTGGACCGCTTCGGTAGGGCAGTCGGTCCTGGAAGGGGACGACCAGATCGCCGTTCAGTGCCGACGCGTATATCATTCCGATGGCCAACAGCGGTCCGGCGACCAGCAACACGAGCGTCAACGCCGCCGGGAAGTCGACCTGAAACGAGCCAGCGATGGCGGCCAGTACGGTCGCGATTGGCAACACGATCCCCGAGACGACGATCGTCGCGTACCAGCGCAGGTCCATGCGTCACGTGAGCGCTCCACGGACGAAAACGATTCGCCGGCCTAGCGACCCAGATCCGCGTGCGCACTCGAAAGGTGCCGGGAGGCCAGTGCCGCCAGCAAGGAGAGTTCACCGGCGAGTGCGCCGGCCGCGATGGCTTCCGCGAGCGCGTCGGCGTTGCTGCCGGCGGGATCGCCACCGCCTGCGTAGCCAAGCACGTCCAGCCCCTCGGCCTGCGTGGGCAGTTTGGTCCCGCCGCCGACGGTCCCGACTTCGAGCGACGCCAGTGTGACGGAGGCGTAGAGTCCCTCCTCGCGGGCGTCGACGGTCGTGATCGTGTTGGCACCTTCGACGACCTGTGCGGCGTCCTGCCCGGTCGCGAGAAAGGCCGCGGCGATGACGTTGGCGGCGTGAGCGTTGAAGCCCAGCGCGCCCGCTTTCGCCGAGCCGACGAGGTTCTTGCGGGTGTTGGCCTCGGCGATGGCCTCGGTGGTCGTGCCCAGCCGCTCTTCGACCTGTTCGTGGGGGACGAGCACGTCCGCCGCGACGGTGCGCCCGCGGCCCTCGATGGCGTTGATCGCGGCGGGCTTCTTGTCCGAACAGAGATTGCCAGAGAGCGCGACCAGTTCCGCGGGCGTCTCGGCCTCGACGACCTCGCAGGCCGCTTCGGTGGCGATGGTCGCCATGTTCATCCCCATCGCGTCTTTCGTGTCGTAGGAAAACCGGAGGAAGACGTTGTCACCGACGACGTAGGGCGTCACGTCCTGCAGTTCGCCGTGGCTGGTCGTCGTCTCGGCGGTCTCGGCGAGGTCGTCGACGTGCTCGCGAACCCACGCCGACACCTCGCCGGCCGCGGCCACGTCTTCGACTTTGAACACCGGCGCGCGCGTCATCCCGGATTTGAGGACGCGGACCGTCGCACCGCCGGCCTCGCGGATCGTGCTGACGCCCCGATTCACACTCGCCAGCAGCGCGCCCTCCGTCGTCGCCAGCGGGAGGTAGTGCTCGCCCGCGGCAGCGCTGCCGTCGATGGGCAAGGGGCCGACGACGCCCATCGGCACCTGTGCGGCCCCGATCATGTTCTCGATGTTGGCCTCGGCGTCGGCGGCGTCGAAGGTGTAGTCCCCGACGGCGGACAGGTCGACGCCGGTCTCCTCGGCCAGCAGGTGCCGGCGGGCCGCTGCGGCGGTCTCGGCGTCGGCGTGGTCTTCGAGTTCGTAGAGTCGCAACTCCTCGTCGCGAACGCGCGCTGCGAGTTCCTCGGCGTCGGTCATGTCCGAAGGCTTGCGGTCGAGGGGCCTAACAGTTCCCCTCTGTCACGACCAGTGGGACTCGACGGAGTTCGCTGGGAGAACGACCACGCACGTCGCTGGCTGCGGGTAGATCTATCGGTACCGCTCCCTTGCAGTCGCCTTCGACCACTCCTAGCCCGAACTGTGGGCTTCACGCAGCACGTCGGCGACGGCGTCGTCGGTGAATTGCTCGATCACGTCGTCGATCTCACGCCGCAGTTCGTCGCGGCGCTGTTCGAGCGCGCGCAGGTGATCGTCTCCAGCGACGCTGTCCGCGTTCGCCTGCAGGAGGGCGTTCTTGCGGACGACAGAGTGGTACTCAGAGAGCAGGTCCTCGTAGCGGTCGAACAACAGCAGTTGCTCGACGGTGTCGAGCAGTTCGTCCTTCGAGACCGGTTTGTTGAGGTAGTCGTCAAATCCCATGTCGATGATGCCATCACCCGGATCGACGGCCGTCACCATCGCGACCCGGCAGTGTGATTCCCACTCTTCGATGTGCTCCAGAACCTCGTCACCGGACATGCCGGGCATCCGGCGGTCGAGCAGGACCACGTCGATCTCCGGTCCCAGTTCGATCAACGCTTCGCCCCCCGTCGCGGCCGTGACGACCTCGAACGATGCCGATTCGAGATACATCGTGTAGGCCTCTCGGATCGGTTCCTCGTCGTCGACGACGAGGACCGTCGGGTTGGTACGCTCTCCCATATGCCGTGATAACGTAGTTCAGATATAATCTTTGCCTGCAATTCTCACAAAATATAATCAGGGGTCGCCGCGTGACACTACAGTCTCTCTGTGATCCGGTCGACGGCGACGGTCGTCCCGTCGACTTCGAGTCGATAGCTCGCCGTGCCGCCGGTTCGCTCGAACGAGGTCAGATCGCCGTCGACGACGTAGGTATCGCCGTAGCCGGCGTTGCCGGTGAAGCCAGCGACGGTAACGGTCCCGTCGCCGCTGTCTCGAATCTCGTCGTTGCCCTCCGCTCGCAGTCGTTCTTCGACGCCGCTCGCCCGTTCGACGGCCCCCTCGACGGTGAATTCGTAGGACACCTCACCTTCCTCGGTCGCGATCACGGCCAGTTCGTGGCTGGTGTCGCTGTTCCCGTCGTCGGTCCCGTCACCGACCGAACGACTCACGTCGAGCACTCGCCGTTCCAGTTCGCGCAGGACGTAATCGCCGTCGCCACCAGTTTTCGTGAAGTCGGTGACCGCGCCAGTGACGACGTAGGCGTCACCATAGCCGGTGTTGCCGGTGAAGCCAGTGACGGTCCAGGTGCCGTCGTCGTTCTGGGTGATCGAATCGTTGGTGCCCGCGCCGATCCGGTCGGTGACCTGTAGCGGGCGGATCGGTCCGGTCGCGGTCAGTTCGTACTCGACGGCACCGTCACTCGCGCCGACGATTTCGATTGGGCGTTCCTGTGGACTGTCGGTCCCGAGCAGTGCAGCGTCGGCCACGTCGCTCACGAGGTGGAAGCGCCGATAGTCCACGTCGGTATCGACGCTGATTGCTTCGATCACCTTGCCCGCGTTCGCGCCCGTGCCCCGGTAGTGGTTCGACACTGCCGTCGCACCCTCGACGGCGAACACGTCGAACTCCGGGAACGACTCCATCGGTCCGTCGCCGTCGGTGCTGTAGCCCTGTGCGATCTCCGTCGTCCCGTCGGCGAAGTGGAGGGTGACGGCCGAGGTCAGCGAGTCGGGGACCCAGCCGTTGATGACGAACTCGCCGGCGGGCAGGTGGACCGAACTGGCCGTGAACGTCGTCTGGCGTCGGCGCTGGGGCTGGCAGGTGTCGAACCCGTCGAACGTCTCGTCGCCGTTGACAGTCACCCCGGTGACGGTCCGACCGGGCGATCCCAGTCGCATCGGCCCGTCGTCGAGTGTGACGCCGTTCACTGACGAGACGAAACTCCCATCGCGGAAGTCGACACGGACGCTGTCGATGCCACTCGCGTCCGTCACCGCGACGTAGTCACACGCGACCGAGAACTGGTCGCTCGTGACCTGTCCAACGGCCGTTCCGGCGGCCCCGATAGCGACCGCGCCCGCGAGTGCTCCCCCGAGTGCACCCCCGAGAAACGTTCGTCGAGTGTTCTCGGTCCGATCGTCGTTCGACCCTCGCCTGTTCGCGTGTCGGTCCTCGGTCGGTCCCAGTGGACTGTCCGGTTCGTCACCCATACCGGCCACCTCTCTCCGCCCTTCGTTTTGTTATGCGGAGCCAACCGGTCTCTCGTCGGTGATAAGCCGATCGTACTGGGGCAATCTACGCCTGTGTCGCGGCGTTCAGGCGAGACAGTTGTGTGTCAACATTTACCAAACTATGTTCAATCGAGCCTATCGACCGTCGATTAGCCACCGGTATCGACTATTGAAGGCAAAATCTTTTCAATACGGCGTTCCGTAGGTCGATACAACAGAGGTAGCCAGTCATGCCAGCAATGGAAACCGCGGAGTTCGAGACTGACCTCAGTCTCTTCAAATACGACAACCTCGAACAGCTTCCGGCCGAGTACCGGGACCTAGAGGAGGACGAACGCACCGAGCGGATCGAGGCGGCGCTCGAAACACTCGGCGACGATGTGGTGATCCTCGGGCACAACTACCAGCGTCGCGAGATCGTCGAGCACGCCGACTTCATCGGCGACTCCTACCAACTCAGCAAGGAGGCCGCCGAGTCCGACGCCGAGTACGTCATCTTCGGCGGCGTCACCTTCATGGCCGAGTCCGCCGACATCATCACGGACGACGACCAGAGCGTGATCCTCCCGAGCATGGAGGCGTCCTGCCCGATGGCCGGGATGGCCGAAGCGCTGCAGGTCGACGCCGCGTGGGCCGAACTCACCGCAGAGACCGACGAGAACGTCATCCCGATCACCTACATGAACAGCTACGCCGACCTGAAGGCCTTCTGTGCCGAGCAAGGTGGGCTGGTCTGTACGTCCTCGAACGCCCACAGGGCCTTCGAGTACGCCTTCGAGAAGGGTGATAAGGTCCTGTTCTTGCCGGACAAGCACCTCGGTGAGAACACCGCCCACCGTCTCGGCATGGCCGAGGAGATCGTCGAGTGGGACCCGTGGGACCCCGAGTCCAAGGACGCCAGCAAGGCCGTCGACAACGACATCATCCTCTGGGACGGCTACTGTCAGGTCCACGAGCGCTTCCGCGAGAGCCACATCGAGCAGATCCGCGCCGAACACGACGACGCCAACGTCATCGTCCACCCCGAGTGTCGCCGCGAGGTCGTCGAAGCCGCTGACGAGGCCGGTTCGACCGCCCGCATCTGCGAAGTCGTCGAAGAAGCCGACGCCGGCGATACGTGGGCCATCGGTACCGAGATCCACCTCACGCATCACCTCCAGCGCTGGCACCCCGAGGTCAACGTCGTCCCGCTGTGTGGCGACGCCTGCATGGACTGCAACGCGATGCGCCAGATCGACCCGAACTACCTGACGTGGGTGCTCGAAGAACTGGTCGAGGGCCGCGAGCGAAACGTCATCGAGGTCGCACCCGAAGAGAAAGAACTCGCACAGGTCGCACTCGACCGGATGCTGGAGATCTGAGCTATGGCTACCGACAACACTCCGGAAACCGCGGACGTACTCGTGATCGGCTCCGGTATCGCCGGTCTCGCGGCGGCACTCGCCGCGGCACGCGAGGGGCAGGAGGTCGTCGTCGCGACGAAGGCCACCCGCCCAGAGGGGGCGTCCTCGTGGTGGGCACAGGGCGGCATCGCCGTCGCCCGCGACCACCCCGAACAGTTCAAACAGGACATCCTCGCGGCCTCCGACGACACGGCCGACCCCGACGCCGTCGACGTGCTCGTCGAGAACGCCAACGACGCGGTACGGGACGTGCTCGTCGAGACGCTGGATGTGAAATTTGACGCTCCCAGTGATGGCGACGAGGACTTCGACTTCACCCGCGAGGCCGCCCACAGTGAGGACCGTATCCTCCACGTCGACGCCTCGACGGGCAAGCACATCCACGTTCCCTTCCTGAACTACCTCGACGACCACGACGCCGTCGAGATCAGGGACGACACCGCCGCGCTGGACCTGATCCGCCACGAGGGCCGAGTCCACGGCGCGATGCTCGAATCCGACGGCGAATACGCGCCGGTCTACGCCGGTGCGACCGTGCTGGCGACCGGCGGTATCGGCGACCTGTTCCCCCACTCGACGAACCCGGAAGGATCGACCGGCGACGGCATTGGGATGGCCGCGCTGGCCGGTGCGGATATCGAGGACATGGAGTTCGTGCAGTTCCACCCGACGGCGTTCGACAGCGAGGACGACGACTCCTTCCTCGTCAGCGAAGCGGTGCGAGGCGAGGGCGCACACCTCCTGAACGCAGACGGTGAGCGCTTCATGCCCGACTACCACGCCGACGCCGAACTCGCGCCCCGCGACGTGGTCGCGCGTGCCGTCGCAACGGAACGCCGGGAGACTGGCGAGGTCGTGCTGGACGTGAGTCCGCTCGACTTCGCCGGTGAGTTCCCGGGTCTCGTCGCAAAGTGCGAGGATCGGGGTCATCAGACCACGTCTGATGGGCAGTCAGAACGCGCGCGTTCTGACGACGGCGTCGACTGGGAGCAGGGCATCCCCGTCGCGCCCGCCGAACACTTCCTCTGTGGCGGGGTCGACGTGGACGACCGCGGCCGGACGAGCCTCGACCGCCTCTATGCCGTCGGCGAGTGCGCACGAACGGGCGTCCACGGTGCGAACCGCCTCGCATCGACGAGTCTGCTCGAAGGGCTGGTCTGGGGGCTACGCGCCGGCGAGGACGCCGCCGGCAACGACCCCGAGGTCATCGAAGCGCCGGACCTGCTGGAACGGGACCCCGACCTCCCGGACGACTTCGCTCGCCAGAAGTTCCTGCGCCTGCGTCGCGTGATGGACGAGTACGTCGGTCTCGAACGCGACCCGGCCGATCTCAACCGCGCGCTCGCGGTGCTCCGGCGGCTCAAGGGCGAGGTCGACGCCTACGTCCGCACCCGTACGGCGCGGTCGCTGTACGAACTGCGCAACGCCACCGTGACGGCGCTGCTGGTGACGCGTCACGCACTGGAGAACGGCGAGAGCGTCGGGACCCACTACGTCGAGTCGAGCGGCGACGCGACCGACGCACAGACCCAGCAGGCCGACGACTGATGCTACTCGACAGCGACATCGAACGCTGGCTCCGCGAGGACGTGGGCCACCACGACGTGACCAACGACGTGCCCGGCGAGACGACCGGTCGACTCGTCTCTAAGGAGACCGGCGTCGTGGCCGGTCTCGACGCTGCCGCGGCCGTCTTCGACTATCTCGACGTGGCCGTCACCGAGCGCGTCGCCGACGGAACGGCAGTCGACTCCGGCGACGTGGTGCTTCGGGTCGAGGGACCGGCGCAGGCGGTCCTCCGGGGCGAGCGCGTGGCGGTCAACATTACCGGCCACGCATCCGGCATCGCCACGAAGACCCGCGCCGCCGTCGACGCCGCTCGCACGGTCAACGACGACGTGCGGATCGCCGCGACCCGCAAGACCACGCCCGGCCTGCGTGGGATCGAGAAGCGCGCCGTCGCGGCCGCCGGCGGTGATACCCACCGGCTGGATCTCTCCCAGATGGTGATGGTCAAGGACAATCACGTCGCCGAGATGGGACTCGAAGGGGCGATCACCCATTTCCGCGAACGGGCCTCCTTTGCCACCAAACTCGACGTGGAGGTCGAGGACCCCAGCGATGCCCCGCGGGCCGCGGAAGCAGGGGCCGATATCGTCCTGCTCGACAACATGACGCCCGCCGAGACGCGCGAGGCGGTCGATCTGGTGGCCGCAAGCGACGCCGACGCCCTGACGGAGGCCTCCGGCGGGATCACCGTCGAGACCGTGCCCGACTACGCCGCGACGGGCGTCGACATCATCTCGATGGGCAGTCTGACCCACTCCGCGCCGACGCTGGACCTGTCCTTTCGGACGGGGTAGGCCAGTGCGGTTGTGGGCCGATCGTAGGCGAGACTGCTATTGGTCAGGGACAACTTCGTCGACGAGAGTTCGGTACTCGTCGATCTGTCGTCGTCGTTCCCCGGAGACGGCGGCACGACATGCTTCGAGGGGCTCCGTTGCAGGCCCGAGGACCTGCGCATAGTTCGATTCGTCGGCGATTACCATGGAAACGTGCGTCTCCTTGACGACTGTTCCAAGTCCGTGGAGCCTGTCGATGGCATCGGAGACCACCGACTGATCGTCAGTGTGCAGATCATCGACGGCATCCTCGACGTACATTCGCATCCGGTCGGGCTCGTGCAGGATCCAGTAGTGGGTCGTCTCGGCGAGTACCGGACTGAAATCGCTCGCTTCGATCAGGAAGTCGACGAACGCGACGGTCTCGTCTTCTGGGATCCAGTCGAAGACATCCTCTTTCGAATGAGCGAGGTGAATACTGGCGATCTCCTCGATGGCGTCGGTTCGAGCGCCGTCACAGAGTGTGGCGATCGCTCGCTGGACCATCTCTCTCGGCGGATCCTCACGACGGTGGACAGTCTGTAGCGAGAGCACAGCCAGTGACGCCTCCGCCCGAACGACGGGATCGTCGTCGGAGAGTGCAGCGGCGATACGATCGGCTTCTTCGAAGAGGACGTAGGGAACGTGTGGGTCGTCCTCCGTCAGTCGCTTCCGTAGGGTACGGAGGACCGCGCGCCGGACAGTGGTCTCTGGCGAATCGATCAGGTTGATCAGTGCTCGACAGACACGCTCGTCGGCTGCGGACTGCGCCTCGACGAATTCCCGTCCGCCACCCTGCTGGCTACAAAAGGCGTAGTAGCCTGCAGCACCGCGCTTTTGGCTCACCGATCCGTGCTCGAACGCCTCAGCCAGTCGCGAGTGATCAGTTTCCGTCGCGTTCACGATCGCGCCGATGAGCATCCGTGACTGCCGATCCCGGTCGACCGTCTGATCGAAGAGCCGGAGCGGAACGTTGCCGACACAGAGGTCGATGGTCGATACCACTGCCAGTATTTGTTCGAGGGCCGAATTGGTAGCCGCTTGCTCCGTTTCGGTTCGTTCGGCTTCGGAGACGAGCTGTCTTACCGCCTCGTTGACGACGACCTGCTCGACATCTTCGCGAAGGGTTTCGACCGCCTCGTCGCGACTATTGGGGACGTGCCTCGTGTGGCCTCGGACGAAAGTAACCAATGAGTCGGTACTCGCTGTCGTCATGTGTCACTCACTGATTGGCAATCGATGTCCCATTCCGTTCGAATGTAGGCGACGACCTCGTCGACCCCGACACTGCCGAACCGCTCTTCGACGAGACACCAGCGCTCGTCAGCCCAGACGAAGACACAGCCTTTCCCCATGAAATCTCCTTCCTGTTCGTGGATCATAGCGGCCGCTCGGCCTTGTACAGTGATATCGGGTACCCGCTCAAATAGCGGGGCGTACACATGACCCGGCCAGTTTGTCGTCCACTGGACGTACCCATTTGAAACGCTGGCTTCGGGATTACCGCTTTTATACGCCTCAGGCATGAGTGTCGGCAGTTGGTCACACAACTCCGATTTGATTGCTTCCGAATCGCGGTCGGCGGTGTCAATCGTGAGTGTAAAGCCGCTTTCCATGTTTTCCGATCTGACAACAGTAGGAAAGATTTTGCGATAGGATTTAGTTAACCACTGAGTGAATATACACGTCGTTTTTGTCGTGTGACTACGCGGAGACCGGCGTCGACATCATCTCGATGGGTACGCTCACCCACTCCGCGCCGACGCTGGACCTGTCTTTTCGGACGGGGTAGCCGATACGGTGCTCATCTCCCGTCGGTGATCGTCGCCGGGCGATTGGCGAGATAGCGGTGGCCGCCGACCGCGACCAGTGCCAGTCCGACGGTCCACTGGAGACCACCGGCGAGGAAGCGGTAGGGCGGAGGGGCGCCACCGCCGTAGGTGAGCCTCGTCACGGCGTAGCCGTCGCCCGTCTCGACGACGGTGCCGGCCTCGTCCCACTCCGTGGCCGTCACGTCGGCGATTCTGGTGTCCATGCCCGCCCCCGTCACGTAGTGATCGGTCGTGCGGCCGTCACGGCGGACGGTTCGCCTGAGGCCCGGCGAAGCGTCTTCGATGGGGACCGCGATGGCGTCGAGCAGTGTCGCCGGCTCGACCGGCGTGAGCGTGAGCAGCCGCTCGTCCTCGCTCACCGACGCCGTGGACCGGTGGGTGAGTTCCGTGCGCTCGTAGAACCCCTGTGGCAGGTGTACGAAGCGCTGGGCGTCGGTCCACGACGGATCCGTCCGCTCGACCGTCGCGGTCCTGATCGGACCGGAGTCGTTCAGCAACCACTTGTCGAGTCGGCAGAGCCGGTCGGGACTCCTGTCTGTCAGGCCGTCACAGCCGACGCCGGCCAGTGTCTCTGGTGGGGCGGCAGACTCGCCATCCACGGTAAAGCGCAACTCGCCGGCCTCGACGGAGACGTTCACGCGCTGGTAGTCGTAGCTCGGGCTGCCGGGTGAGACGACGTGGAGGTGACCGACGTTGGCGAGCAGGCACGTCCCCACGACGAGCAGGAGGAGACCGGTACGGGCGTCGGAATTCAGGGACACGGCTGGGGCTTTCGAGCCTGGCGCTTACCGATTGGGTCCAGACACTATGGACTCCGGGTCGACATCTCGTCGGCGAGCGGTCGCAGCGCGCCGCCGAACCCCGACACGGAAGTCACTCGGCTGCGAACGGTCCGGCGATGCCTGCGGCGATCTATCATTGCGAGGCCCACGGCTACCACGAGGGCGCGTGTCCGGTCTGCGACGACGAGGGTACCCACGTCCTAAACGGCGCGCGCCGGAAGCGACTCTCGAAGTTCTGTAGCGGCGCGCTCAGACACTTTCCCGACGATGCGGGGATCGCACTCGACGAGGCCGGCTGGACCGACTGGGACGCGCTGGTCGCCGCGGTCGAGCGGAAGTACGACTGGGCGACGGCCGAACACGTCGCTGCGGTCGTCGCCACCGATCCCAAGGGACGCTTCGAGCGCGACGAGACCGGTGGCCGCGTCAGAGCTGCCTACGGCCACTCAGTCGACGTGGTCCTCGATGCCGCCGAGACGCCGGTACCGGACACGCTGTACCACGGCACCGCACCGCGGAACGTCGACGCGATCCGCGAGGAGGGACTCCGACCGATGGATCGCCAGCAGGTCCATCTCTCGGACAGCGTCGACGCGGCCCGTGCGGTCGGTGCACGCCATGCCAGCGACCCGGTCGTGTTTGCCGTCGATGCCGCCAGTATGCTTGCCGACGACCACCGGATCGTCCGGCGGGGCACCGAGACGTACACGACCGACCGGATCGACCCGGGCTATCTTCGTCTGTTCGATCGGTAGTGTGACCATCGGTATCGACCGATACGTCCGGGGATCAGCGGACCTGACCGCTGCACAGACTGCAGTAACCGGTACGCTTATCAGAATTCTGGCGCTTGTCTCACACGTACTGCTGAACGTCACCGACTGACAGGGACACATGGTGTCGGGCAACAACGGAACAACGCCGGTCGCAGAGACACTGTTACAGCGGCCGCTCCGTTCGGTTCTGTCGAGCGACGAAGCCGTCACACAGGTCCTGACGAACACCCGCGTCGGCGTCACTCGGGTCGATGACGAAGGCGAGACGACGGTCGAACCCGGCTCGGACACCGGTGCCGTCGCGGTGATCACCGACTGCCGACTCGTCTTTGTCGTCGCCGATCCGGTGACTCGGGACGATGACTTCGTGGCCGCCGTCCCGTTCGACGACCTCGACGGGATCGAAAAGCGCTCGGAGCTGTTGACGCAGGCGCTCGTCGTCGAGACGACTGCGGGCGTCCGCTGGGACTTTACCGCCCGCACCGCCGCGGCGGTCGACGAGGCCGTCGAGACGCTACAGGACCAACTGGCCGAGCACCTCCTCGGCGTGGCCGCGGACCACCACGACGTCGCCGACGCGACCGACGACCCGGCGGCGCGTGCCGACGAACTTGAGGCGGCACTCGACGCCTACCGCCGGGCCGCCGAGTTGCTCGGTGACGACCGGAGTCGCGTCAGTGAGGCCGAGCGTGCGGCCCGCGACGATGCTGAGGCCGTCATCACGAGCCTCGTCGCCGCTCATCGCGACCACGGCGAGCAGGCGACGGCTGCCGCCGAGTGGGAACTGGCGGCCGACAACGACGAATCAGCCTACGAACTCCTCGTGAAAGCACGCGAGGCCTACGACCGCGCGCTCGAACTCGCACGCGCGTATCCACCGGGCGACCCGGGTACGGTCGAACGCGAGCGTGCGCACGTCGACGACGTGCTCGAACCGCTGAAAGTCGAGTTCGCCGTCGCCGAAGCCGGCGACGGCTGAGACGGATCGACCGTGAACACGGCGACAGCCCGTGTGTGCTGTCGGTCGATTAGCCGTCTCAGGCGGTAAAGTCGTCGAAGATCCCGGAGAACTCGTATGGCTCCTGATCGATCTGACTGCTCTCGTAGAGGGCGCTACCCGCGCCGTTGTCGCGGACGAGTTCCCAGAAGGACAGCCAGCGGAGGTTCTTTTGGCTGGCGAAATCGAGCACCGTCTGTGCGTCCTCGGGGTAGAAGACGTTCGAGTCGATGTCGTTCTGGCCGATCATCGGCGTCAGTCCGATCATGTTCCAGCGCTGGGCCGCCGAGCGGTTCGGGTACACCTCGCCCAGTTGGGTGTGGACGTTCTCGGCCGCCTCGACGACGGTCTCGCCGCTCATCTCGAACGACGAGCCGTAGTTCATCGTCATGAGGTTCACGGCACTGAGGTCGACACCGCGGTCGGCGGCGTCTTCGAGGACGAACAACACGTCGTTGCTCGACTGCTCTGGTAGCCCGTAGGGCATCACCGGCAACGTATAGGAGATTTCGAGATCGGGATACTCCTCCTGCAGCATCGCCAGTGCCTCGTTACGCCGTTCGATGACCGACGGGTTCGAGCGGATGTGCTGTTCTTCGTCGAAGTCGATGAACTGGGCGTCGTACTCCTCGACGACGCTGGCGTACTTCTGTTTGAGCGTGTTCGCGTCCGTGATCGCTTCCGCGAGGTAGGTGCCACTGAGGCCACCGAAGGAGATGATGACTTCGCCGCCGTGGTCGGCCCGGAGGTCGGCGATCTGGCTGCCCATGTCGAGTCGCGGGCTGTCCTCGCCGACGATCAGGTTCGAGTCGCCAGCCCACGCCGGCTTGCCATCGGCGGCATTGACGAACGCGAGCGTGAAGTACTTCGTTCCGGCATCGGCGACGGAGTCGGTCAGCGACTGCTGATCGTCCAACGTCACGTCGACGAACGGTGCGAAGACGTTCTCTGGGATCGTTCCCACGTTCGGGTCGTCCGACGATCCGTCGTCGCTCCCGTCGTCCGACCCGCCGTCGGCCGGCCCGATCTCTTTCCAGGGACCCCACTCCTGCGAGCCCGGTTCGTCGCCCTGTGTCCACCAGTTCGCTTCGTAGATGGTCCCCTCGTGGACGACTCGGTCGCCGCTCGCGTACGCGGTTTCGGCGTCCCAGACGGGATAGTCGCCACTTGGTGTATCGGTCGGCGTGTCCGTCGGCGTCTCTGTTGGGGTGTCGGTCGGTGTGTCGGTCGGCGTGTCCGTCGGCGTCGCGGTCGGCGTGTCGGTGTCGCTCCCGCCGCCTGCCGGGCCGATCTTTTCCCAAGGACCCCACTGGTTCGCGCCGGGTTCGTCGCCCTGCGTCCACCATCCGGCCTCCCAGATCGCCCCGTCGTACACGACCCGGTCACCCGACGTGTACGTCGCCTCCGCGTCCCAGGTCGGGTACTGTTGCTGTGGCGCTACCGTGCCCACACCCGCCAGACCGACGAGCGTCGACAGTGACTTGATGTACGTGCGTCGTCGCATGTTCTGAATCTCCCGTGTTGTCGGTCAGGATCGACGCGCTGGTGGCCTTCTACTGTCGTCCCACATCCACCGCTCGACTGTTGCGGTCCCGACCACGGACCAATACTAACATCCAAACGTCTAAAATATAACCATCTATCGTGTGTAACGATGGCGAACGCGTCGTGCTGTCGCTCGTCGCACAGTCGAGCGTGCGCCGTGTGTGAACGACCGACGCCGACGACTGCGTCGCTGTCACTGCGTGGGGCGACGGCTCACTCCAGCAGCGACCCGCCCGTCATGGCCGCTGGCTGTTCGATCCCCATCAGGGAGAGCATCGTCGGTGCGATGTCGGCCAGCGTGCCGCCGTCGCGGGCCGTCCGACCGCCGTCCGTCCCGTCGGTAGCGAGGTAAACGAACGGCACCGGGTTCAGCGTGTGTGCGGTGTGGGGGTCCTCGACGGTGCCCATGTCGTCGGCGTTGCCGTGGTCGGCACAGATGCAGACCGCACCGCCAGCGCCGGTGATCCCGTCGACGAGGCGACCGAGTTGCTCGTCGACGGCCTCGACGGCTTCGATGGCGGCCTCGAAGTCGCCAGTGTGACCCACCATGTCCGGGTTCGCGTAGTTACAGACCAGCGCGTCGGGGTTCGATTCCTCGATCACCTCGATTGCCGTGTCGGTCACCTCGGGGGCGCTCATCTCGGGCTGGCGGTCGTAAGTCGGTACGTCGGGACTCTCGACGATCCGGCGGATCTCGCCGTCGAACTCGACTTCTCGCCCGCCGTTGAGGAAGTAGGTGACGTGGGCGTACTTCTCTGTCTCGGCCAGCCTGAGCTGTGTGTGGCCCGTTTCGGCGAGTATCTCGCCCAGCACGTCCTCGGGCTGATTGGGCGAGAACGCCACGGGCAGATCGAAGGTGGCGTCGTACTGCGTCATGGTCACCAGTTCGATCTCGGGTGGCTCGGTGTCGGCCCCCCAGTCCTCGGGCCGGATGTCGCCGAGCATCCGCGTCAACTGTCTGGCGCGGTCCGAACGGAAATTGAAGAAGACGACGGCGTCGCCGTCGTCGAGTGCAGGCTGGTCAGCGATCAGCGTCGGCTCGACGAACTCGTCGGTGTCGTCCCGGTCGTAGGAGTCGGTGACGGCCTCGACGGCGGTGTCGGCGGTGTACTCGGCGTCGCGATTCACGATGGCGTCGTACGCCCGACGCGTGCGCTCCCAGTTCTGGTCGCGGTCCATCGCGTAGTACCGACCCGAGACGGTCGCGACGTGACCCGTGCCCCGTTCGTCGGCGTGGGCCTGCAGTTCGGCGAGATAGTCCTCACCCCCGGTCGGCGAGGTGTCCCGGCCGTCGGTGAAGGCGTGGGTGACCGCCGCGACGCCCTCGTCGGCGGCGAAGTCGATCAGCGCGTGGAGGTGCTTCTGGTAGGAGTGGACCCCGCCGTCCGAGACCAGCCCCATGAAGTGAACGCGTCCGTCGTGGTCCGCGGCGTAGTCGAACGCGGACTGGAGCCGTTCGTTCTCGAAGAAGGTGCCGTCCTCGATACTGTCGGTGACTCGCGCGGAGTCCTGCGTGACGACCCGCCCGGCACCGATGTTGAGGTGGCCGACCTCGGAGTTCCCCATCTGGCCCTCGGGCAGGCCCACCCGACGGCCGTGGGTTTCGAGCGTACTGAACGCACCTGCCTCGCGATACCGGTCGAAATTGGGCGTGTCGGCGGCGGCGACCGCGTCCCGCACGTCCGTCTCGGGATTCAGGCCCCAGCCGTCCAGAATGACGAGTCCGACTTGCATACTCGACCGGTGGCGGGGGTGACTCAATAGCGTGTCGGCTACTAGTCGTCGTTGCGATTTGCTTCCTCGCACCGATCACTGTGACGACCGTCGTGAATAACTATGGAAAGCCCTCGCCCCGCTTGCTCGCAAACGCAGAGTGACCCTGTAACGCTCTGAAAGCCCTCGCTACCGCGGTCTGCGCGGGCGCTATCCGACTGGAAGGAGGATATCCCGCACAGACCGCGGTAGCGAGCCGAGGGCTTTCGAGATCTTGGTTGCAGCGGTCGGTTCAGTGGCTGCTGGGAGGGCTTTCGAGGACCTGTCTGCTGTCCTCGCGGATCTGACGGCCACTCGTCGCAGGAAGGGACCGGGGGTCGCCGCGAACCCGGGAGTTATACGTCTCGCTGGCGACTGGTGGGGTATGAGTCAGACGATCATCGACGAGGAGTTCGCCGACAACATCGTGACGACCGCGCGCACGGCCACTGGCGACAGCCTGCGATCGGTGACGTACTTCACGCGAGCGAACTTCGAGCAACTGTACCTTCGTGGCGACCTCGAACAGGACGCGGACCTGAACGACTTCGTCGGCCACGAGTGGCAGGGGTACAAGCAGACAGAGAACGCCTATCAGGAGTCCGAACTGGGCGAGTACCAGTTCACAGTTCGGGCGTTCGAGAACGGCTACCTGCTGCGAGTCACCGCCGACCGTGCCGGTGTGTTGATCACCACCGACGGGCTGTCGATGACCTCCTACGAGGAGATCGCGGAGGCCATCGGCCGGATGCTCGACGAGCAGGCCGGCGAGGAGTAAGCGGGCCGCTCCGGGGGCTGGAACCGGACGCCGTGACAATTCTTATACGCCACCGGCGAAAGCCACGCATATGACACTCGACCCGGTGCACGTCGACGGCATCGCGCGGCTGGCGGGCCAGATCGAGCAGGGGGTCGACGAGCAGGACCACCGGGAGTTCGCCGAGACCGTCTGGCAGGAGTTCCTCGATCCGCTGTTGGTCGATGGAACGCCGGTCCTCGAACCGGTCGGCGAGCAACGCCGCCGGAAGGTCTCCATCGAGGACGCCGCCCTGCAGGCGACGGCCTTCGACACCCAGCACGGACTCGATTCGGGGACGATCAATCCGACGACGTTCAAGAACGGCCTCGTCCTCGATGTCGCACAGGCGGCGATGAGCGCTGTCCCGTCGGATCTGGACCTCCACCGGGGGCGGACGATCGTCATGACCGCCCACACCAACGACCAGACGGTCGGACTGGACGAGGAATGGCGAATGGACGACGAGGGGTACGCACGCCGGCGCGTGCTCCAGACGCCGCGGGTCGACCGCTACGAGCAGGACGTGGTCCACGCGCTCGCACTCTACCTCGCCGAGAGCGAGCACGCCCTCGATCAGGCCGATGTCGTCCAGGATCTGCTCGTCCTCGATGGGCCGATCTATCCGACCGGCCTGCTCCAGTGGGCCGACCACGACCCCGAACTCGCCGAACTGCTCGTCAAAGAGGACGTGCTTGCCGTCGTCGAGAACTACGTCCGACTGGTCGAGCGCTTTCTCGACCGGGACGTGCCGCTGATCGGCTTCGTCAAATCGACCGGCTCGAAAGCGATCACGCGGGCGGTCCGACGGCAGCGTGGGCAGGCACCGTGGGCCAACGACGCCGCTTTCTTCACCAAACTGCTGGAACGGCGCGACGACGACGGCGAGCGCCTGACCGACGCGCTGACGTGTACGAACTGGTTCTGCTCGCGCGTGGGCACCGACCACCCCCTCTCCTCGCAGGGCGACGCGCTGGGCATCGAACGCAAACTCGATCCGGCAGCCTACGAAGTGACCTTCTTCGTCGTCTACGACCCCCGCGAGGACCTGCTGTACCGGATCGAAGCACCCCACGGCGTCACCCGGGACGAGCAGCGCCGCCGCCAGATCACCCGACAAGTACTGGCCGACATCGCTGCAGAGCGTGGCCCGCCCCTGTCGGTCGCCAAAGCCGACGAACTCGCCCGGATCGGCCAGGACGAGAAGGCGGCGCTGCGCGAGAAGATCGAAGCGCAGTTCGACAGCGACCGCCAGCGCGAGTACAACGACGTGCGCTGGGGCGCGGAGTTCGAGGAGTTCTAAGCGAGCGTCACTCCTCGTCTGCAGTCTCCTCCGGGGCCTCGGACGTGGACAGACCGGCGTCTGGCGCTCGTTCGAGTGCGGGCGGGACTTCCCGGTCGGCCGCGTACCCGTCGAACCAGCGGACGATCCGTTCGATTCGGTCGACGACGTGGCCGGGCTGACCGCTCCGGGAGAGTTCGTGGCCCTCGTCAGGATAGCGGACGAGGCGGGTGTCGACGCCGTGCTTGCGGAGGATGCGATGGAAGAGTTCGGCGGTACAGATCGGCGTCCGGTAGTCGTCCTCGCCGTGGAGCACGAGCGTCGGGGTCTCGACCTCGTGGGCGTGTCCCGTGGGGGACTTGTCTTGCAGGACTCCCGGATCCGCCCACGGCGTCGTGCCGAAATCGTCTTCGACCAGTTTGTACGCCCAGTCCGTCGACCCGTAGAAGCCGATCAGGTCGTAGACGCCCCGCTGGGAGACGGCGGCGGTAAAGCGGTCCGTGTGGCTCACCAGCCACGCCGTCATGTACCCGCCGAAGCTCCCGCCGGTGAGGAACTGCTGGTCCGCGTCGACGTACGACCGCTCTGTCACCGCCTCGACCCCGGCGAGCACGTCGCTGGCGGTGATCGGTCCCCAGTCGCCCTCGATGGCCTGCATGTAGGTCTCACCGTAGCCCGTCGACCCGCGCGGGTTCGACCAGAAGACGACGTAGCCACTGGCCGCCAGCGTCTGGAACTCGTGCCACATCGTCCCGCTCGTCGTCCACATCGCGTGTGGGCCGCCGTGGACCTCGACGACGAGCGGGTACGTCTCCTCGGGATCGAAATCGGGTGGTGTCAGCACCCAGCCCTGACAGGTCTCGCCGCCCGCCTCGTCGCCCAGATCGCCGACTGGATAGCTGATCTCCTCAGGCTTCTGGACGGCGTGGTTCGCGAGGTAGTCGGCGTTGCACGCCGTGAGCCGCGCCGCTTCGCCGGTGTCGAGATCGGCACTGAACAGGTCCCCGGGGTGGTCCCACGAACTCTGGACGTACACGATCCGGTCGCCCAGCACGTCGAACCCGGCGACCGACGACCACTCGTCGCGACGCACGCGCTCGGGAACGCGGTCGGTCGCCCGTGGCTCCGAGTCGTCAGCGTCCGACGCGTCAGGCGCGTCGATCTGCCAGAGAGCCGTCGCACCCTCGTCGGGTGTTCCGAAGTACAGGGTCTCCCCGTCCCACGTCGGGCGCAGGTCGACGGCGAGCGACCGGTCGAGTCGTGCAGTGAGGTCGTGGACGCCACCCTCCTCGTCCAGCAGGTGTAGCTCCGTCTGTGCCAGCGTCCCGTCCTCGGGATCGGTGTAGGGGATGGCGACGCGCTCGCCGCTGGCCGCAAGCCGGGGCTGGAAGGTCGTCGTCTCGTGGACCACGTCGACGCTGTCGGTCGCGAGGTCGTAGCGTCTGATCTCCGTCTCCAGCGAGTCGTCCGGGTCGGGCACGTCGGCGTCGCAGGCAAGATAGAGCGTCTCGGGACCGCCCCAGACCGGGCTGACGTGTTCGCGGTCGGCAGTCGTCAGGCGCTCGACGTCGTCGCCGTCGAGGGTGACGAGATACACCTGCTGTCGCTTGCCGTCGGTGTACTCCTCTGCGGTCCGGTACACCGTCCGGTCGACGACTCGTGGGTCCGGTGATTCTGGTTCGTACTCTTCGGAGACTTCGAGGTCACGGTCGGCCTCGCGGTCGTCCGGGCTTACCCGCTGGACGAACGCGATACGGTCGCCGTCGGGCGACCACGCGAGTTGTTCGACGCCGCCGACCACCTCGGTCACCTGCCGGGCCTCGCCACCGTCGGTCGGGAGGACCCAGAGTTGCTGGCGGTCGTCCGCCGCGCCGCGGGTCGAGGCGAACGCGAGCCGGTCGCCGCTCGGACTCCAGCGCGGTTCCGAGTCGACCCCCTCCGCGAGCGTGAACCGTCGAGACTCGCCGCCCTCGCTGTCGACGACGTGGATGGTTGCCTCGTACGCCTCGTCGTCTTTCGCCGTCCGGTGGACGTACGCTACCTGATCCCCGTCAGGCGAGAGCCGCGGTGTCGCGATCTGATCGAGGTCGTAGAAGTCCGCCGCCACTATCGGATCCATACCTCCGTGTGTGACTGGCAGTCAAAGACTGTAGTGGATCGCCATCGACCCCAGATCGAGTACAGCGACGTGCTATGGGGCGCGGCGTTCGAGGAGCTCTAATCGCTTCTCTCCTGGTTCTGACTGGCGTGCAGACACCGAACGCAATGAGTATGATCTCGAAAGTCGAGCGAAGCGAGTCTTTCAGTGCTTTCCAGACCGTTTCAGAACAGTAGTGGCGTCAGAGCCAGTGTTTCACGCCTCGGGACCGGCTTCCTGGACCTGCACGACTTCGATCTCCACGACTTCCTCCGGGACGCCGACGCGGGCGAACTGGGTCCGGAGGTGTTCTTTCGCGGCCGCGATGGCTCCCTCCCGGTCGGTAAAACCCCGCGGCATCGGCGACTCGAAGGCCACCCTGACCTCCTCGCCGTCGATCTGCTGTGTCTGGCCCCCGCTCTCGACTTCGTAGAAGGCATCACACACCCAGACGTAGGGCGCGTCCTCGTCGGGCGCACCCTTGAACGAGGGGGCGTGTTCGCCCTGTTCGTACAGGGTCCCCGTCAGCTCCGTCCCACCAGCCTGACCACGGATCAGTAACATACTGTGACATACGGTACCAATGGGTAAAAACCTCGCCCCGCCAGCGGTCTCGTCGGTGGGTAGCTTCACCTTACCCCACACGTCCTCGGGGGGAAAGCGGTTAGTCACGGGAGCACAAGTGGTCGCGTATGTCTGATCTCGGGGATTTCACGGACTTCGACGGCGGCGATAGCGCCGAGGACGCGAGCGAGGACGAGTCAGTCGCCGACAGCAACGCGACAGCGACCGACGACGAGACCGACGCGGACCCGTTCGAGGACATGGACATCGAGCCGACTGGCAGCGACCGCGGCATCGGCGTCCTCTCGGCCTCGGAGGGGCTGACCATCTGCGAGGACGAGCGCGAGACCTGTCTGCGGGCGTACGTCACCGTCGGCAACCGCTCTGACGTACGCATCGGGAAGTACCTGCTCGTCCCCTATCCCGACGGCGAGCGCCTGTTCTGTCGTATCTCGGGACTGGAGTACGCACAGGAGTTCCGGGCCGACGACGCCACCGAGATCCACGCCCGGCGGGCGATGCGTTCCGGTGGGATCGACGAACAGGACTTCAAGTTCATGGCGACGCTGGAGCCGGTCGCCGTCCTCTATGGCGAGGGCGACGAGATGAAGCGGCGGATGACGGACCGCGTCCCCAAACCCGAGACCGTGGTCCGGCAGGCCACCGACAAGCGTGAGATCAAGACCGGACTGAAAATCCCCGAGGATGGCGTCTTTCTGGGCCATCTGGCCGTCGGTGGCGAGAAGGTCAGGACTGCGGCCGAACCGCCGACCATCGACTACCGGCTGAAAGACGACTACGATTCGGGCGACCCGCTCGTCTTCCGGCACACGCTCGTGGCCGGCGGGACGGGGTCGGGCAAGACCCACGGCTCGAAGAACATCCTCCGGCAGTATCTGGCTGCCGACCGGGACTATCCCATCGAGGGCGACGGTCGCGACGTATCGCCGTGTCTCGTCATGTTCGACCCACAAGACGAGTACGCCCAGATGCACGACGACGGTGAGTTGCCCGACGATTTCAAGCGCCGGTGTGAGCGCGAAGGCATCGCCTATGGCGGCCACGACAACACCACCGCCTTCGTCCCGAAAGTGTCTGGATCGAGCTACGCCGCGAGCCACCACCGCGCCGAGCAAGTCGAGTTCACGATTCCCTTCTCGATGGTGTACGACAATCCGTGGCTGATCGCGGGCAGTCAGTTAAACGACAATCAGTACTCGGCGCTGCACTACCTGCTGGATCGCTTCCAGAAGGAGTACGGTGCGTCGGGCACGTACGACCAGTTCACCACCTTCCTCGACGACCCCGCACTCAAGGAGGAACTGGACGAATCGGGGCGGGTCCACGAGGCCACCTTCGACGCGGTCAAACGCCGCGCCTACGGCTTCGGCGGCGTCTTCGATCAGGACGCCCGCCCGATCACCGAGATGGTCAAACAGTTCGTCCGCTCCGGGGGCATCAGCGTCGTCCCGACCTACCACATCAACGACTCCCGGTCGAAGACCACCATCGTGCTCGCGCTGGCGTCGATGCTCGTCGACGAGAAACTGTCGAACAGCCCGACCTACGAACGGATCAAGGAGACGCCCCTCGTGCTGGGGATGGACGAGGCTCACAATTTCCTGACCGACGCCGACAGCGTGCAGGCCCGGAAAGTGATCGGGAAGTTCACCGAGGCCGCCAAGCAGGGCCGGAAAGAACGGCTCGGCCTGTTCCTGATCACGCAGGATCCACAGGACATCGCCGACTCCGTGTTCAAGCAGATCAACACCACCGTCGTCCTGAATCTGGGCGACGAGGACGCCATCTCGGCCGTCAATATCCCGGCGAACCTCGAATCGAAAGTGCCCTACATGGAGAAAGGCCAGATGGTCGTCTACTCGCCGGACAACTCCGAACCCGTCGAGATTCAGGGACTCGCGACCTGCGTCACGAAGCACGGCCGGGACTGACTGTCCGGTCCGCGAGCGGGTGGCCGAAGGCTATAACTCGACCCCCTGTCATTTCTTGACATGGGCAAGCGCATCCTCGTGCCGGTGGACAGCTCAGCACAGGCCCACGAGGCCTGTGCGTTCGTCGTCCGGGAGTTCCCAGAGTCGACGATGGTCCTCCTGCACGTGATCGATCCGGCAGAGGCGGGGTACAGCGCACAGGCCTCGATTCCGTCCTTCTCTGAGGAGTGGTACGAGCGAGAGAAAGCCACTGCGGACGAACTGTTCGACGAACTCGTCACCGAAGCCGAGGCCCGCGACATCGACGTGGAGCGAGTCGTCGAGGTCGGCCGACCGACGAACGTGATCGTCGACTACGCCGCGGACAACGACATCGACCAGATCGTCATGGGCAGTCACGGCCGCTCGGGTGTCTCGCGGATTCTGCTGGGCAGCGTCGCAGAAACTGTCGTCCGGCAGGCGTCGGTGCCGGTGACGGTCGCGCGGTAGCAGCGCGCTCATACGGATTGTTGTAGCGATGTACCGATGATCGTCTCCCCCGTGGCGACGATCACCGGTACGCAACGGCAATAAACCGTCTCAGGCCGTCGCGTGCCGGACGATGTGGACGTCGTACTCGGGATCTTCCGACAGCGGTGCGCCAACGCTACAGACCGGCGTCGACACGCGCCCGGCGTTCTCGCTGCCGATGAACACGATCGAGGCCGCGACTTCGTGGGACACCTGCCGGATCGTCCGTACCACGTCGGTGGTCACGTCGGCCATCGAACTTACCTCCTCGGGCGTCTCGACGCGAAAGTCGGCGTCGGGTGCGACCTCGGCGACGCGCTGCGCGAAGCGCTCGGCGACCGCCTCGGGATCGTACGCCTCACTCTCGCCGATCCAGCCCCGTTCGACGGCGTACTCGCTGTCGTCGGGGATCACCGAGAGGACGAGCACGTCCTCGTCGGTGTACTCAGAAAAATCGACGGCACGTTCCAGGGCAGTCGCTGCCAGATCCGATCCGTCGAAGGGGACGAGCAAGACCATACCGGCCCGTCGTCCGGGGGTCGCTTAATTCTTGGCTCGGGAGTTCTGGTGATTTTTCTCGGGACAGTTTCGGTGCCGACGCCACCAACTGAAGGGTCACGACGCTCGCTAGCAAATACAGTGACGGCCGTTCTACCGCGAACTGAAAGCCCTCGCCCTTTCGATCCACCAAGGACCGTACAGCACCGAGCCACTGCCTCCCCAACCGACTCGCTCGCTTCGCTCGCTCATCCCTCGCGTGATTTCGTCGCGGCACAGCGGCCGCGACAGCGCGCGCCAACAACGTTACCACAAGCATCCGGGCGACCGAGCGGTCCGTCAGGACCCGGCAGGTCGCCCGGTTCACTGAACCGAGCAAAGCGAGGTTCAGCCTTTTTCGCCCACGTTTTTGCGCAAGCGGTTCGAGCGCGCGAAGCGCGACTCGAACCCGCAGCGCAAAAAGGTGGTCTAGAAAATATTGGCCTGTTCGTAGACGCTGATGCCGTCCATCATGATCTCGTAGGGTTTGGTCTCCCGTGAGTGGTTGGCGTTGCGGATCTTCTGGATCTCGACGGCCAGTCGGGTCTCTCTGGTCTCGGTGCGGACGTACTGGAGGACGAACACGGCGTCGGTCAGGTATTCGATGATGCCGTGGCGCGAAGCGTAAGGGTTGGTCTCGCTGGCTTCGGAGGTGAGCATCGTCGTAACACCGGCCCGCTTCAGCGAGCGGGTGAAATCGAACACTTCGGTGCGGCGCTTTGCCTGTTGGTCGTACATCATCTCCAACAGCGACACCGAGTCCAGCACGAGGCGGTCGGCGTCGAAGTCCTCGATCAGCTGTGGGAGTTCGTCGCGGATGTTATCGAGGCTGTTCGCCATCTCCACCGGGTCCAGATCGACGACCGCGAGCTGGTCGTCGGCCTCGTAGGCCTCGAACTCCCAGCCGCGTTCTTCGGCGGTGGCGACGATCGATTCGTGGCTCTGTTCCAGCGTGATGAAAATCGCCTTATCGCCCTGTTGGAGTCCGTGGTGGAGGAACTGCAGCCCGAAGGTGGTCTTCCCGGTCCCGGCCGAGCCGATGGTGACCATCAGGTGACGTTCCGGGATTCCGCCCTGAATCATGCTGTCGAGACCGGTGATACCCAGATCGATCCGTGGGAGCTGTGACTCGAAATCCTCGTCTTCGAAGCCGTCGGCGTCGCCGCCGGAACTGCCCGCGGCGGCGAACGCCGATTCGAAGTCCTCGTCGAACAGCGAGTCGTTTTCGTCGTCGAACGGGCTAGCACTGGCGTCGCCGTCGAAGGGACTGTCGGCACTGGCGTCGCTGCTGTCGTCGAACGGACTGCTGGCACCGCTGTCGTTCCCGAAGGGACTGTCGGTCTCGTCGCCGGTGTCGGCACTGGCGTCGCTCTCGAAGGGACTGTCGCCCTCGTCGCTGCTGTCGTCGAAGGGACTGTCGGCACTGGCGTCGCTCTCGAAGGGACTGTTGCCCTCGTCGCCGGTGTCGTCGAAGGGATTTTCCGCGGTGGCGTCGTCCTCGAAGGGACTATCCGCTGCTTCTGGGGACTGTTCGTTCGGTTCGTCGTCGCTGCGCTCCGGGGTAGCGTCCGCTTCCTCTCCGCCATCGGAGTCCGAACCGTCCTCGCCGACGGCGCGCTCGAACCAGTCGTCGTCCGACGTGTCCTCGGTCATAGCGTGATCGGGTCCCCGCTAACTGCCATGCGCCCGGGTTTCGGTGCGAGGGGAGTAAATGTATCGCCGACGTTATCACTCGCGAACATCGGCGGCTGTGGACGGGTTTATGTACGCGCCGCCGAAAACCCGGGACGATGAAGGTCGGGATCGTCGCACAGCGATCGAACCACCGAGCGATCTCGCTGGCGACACGACTGTTCGAGCGCTTGCAGGCCGTCCCCGCGTCGGTCGTCTTCGACGAGACGACGGCGGCCACGCTGGCTGCCGACGAGGACCGCTGGCCGGACGGTGAGCGCCCGGCACCTCCGGGCGTGCCAGTCGACGAGATGTGCACCTGTGAACTGGTGGTGAGCATCGGCGGCGACGGCACCTTCCTCTTTGCCGCCCGGGGTGCCGGGTCGACGCCGATCCTCGGAGTCAATCTCGGTGAAGTCGGATTTCTGAACGCTGTGGCACCTGACGACGCCGTCGAGACCGTCGTCACGGAGGTCGAACGGATTCGCGAGCACGGGACAGCACAGACGCGGACGGTCCCGCGTCTGCAGGCCAGTGGCGACGACTGGACGCTCCCCCCGGCGCTCAACGAGGTCGTCGTTCAGGGCACCCATCGCGGACACGGCGGCGGTGCCGGCTTCGAGGTCCGCGTCGATGGCTCGCTGTACACCAGCGGTCACGCCGACGGTGTGCTGGTGGCGACACCGACGGGGTCGACGGCGTACAATCTCAGCGAGGACGGCCCGCTGGTCCACCCGCGGGTCGATGGCGTCGTCGTCACCGAGATGGCAGGCGAGGAAGCGATGCCGCCGCTGGTCGTCGACGACGACAGCGAGGTCACGATCAGGATCGAAGGCGGCGAGACGGGAGTCGTCGTCGGGGACGGTCGGATCAGAGAACGGGTGACACCACCGACACAGATCAGGGTGACGCGTGCTGGTGAGCCGGTGAAAATCGCCGGTCCACAGCGGGACTTCTTCGCGGCGCTCGGGAAACTGATCTAGCGCCGACTGACAGTGAAGATGACGGGAGCGACCACGAGGATCGCCAGGCCGACGAACTTGTACATCTCGATACTGCTCAGCAGGCTACTGGCTGCCGGCTCGAACATCTTTCCGGGCAGGACGAGAAACGCAAGCCCGAGCGAAAGCAGGTGCAGGCTCAGCAGTTTGTTCGACCGTTGCAGAAAGATACCCACGGCACCCAGTACTGTCACCAGCAGCAACGCGTCCCCAACGTTGTAGTTCAGCAAGACGCTGTCGATGACTTGCAGTGGCGGAAACATCCTTGTTCGGAGTTTCGCCCTGAGGCAATCTTTAAACTTCCGTTCCGCGGAGAGTATCCCCGCAGTCGTGAGTCCCGAGATCCTCGTCGGAACACCGCTCATCGTCAGTTCCGGAATCGAACACGTGCGAACCACCGGCAACAAACAAATATAAGCGCGGGGATAACAACGTTCCAACAGTGCCAGGGACAACCGACGATGCCACCGTCCTCGTCGTCGACGACGAGGAAGAAGTCGCCGACGTCTACGCGCTTCGGTTGCGAAACGAGTTTCAGACCGAAACCGCGTACGGTGGCGAGGCAGCGCTCGAAACCATTGGGGATGGTGACGAGATCGATGTGGTGTTACTCGACCGGCGGATGCCAGGCGTCTCTGGTGACGAAGTCCTCGAAGCGATTCGCAAGCGTAACGCCGACTGCCGAGTCATCATGATCACGGCCGTCGACCCGGACTTCGACATCATCGACATGGATTTCGACGACTACCTCTGTAAGCCCGTCGAGAAAGACGATCTGGTCGCAGCGATCCGCCAGCAGTTGACCGCACGGCGGTACGACGACCAGTTGACGCGCTATCTCGAAGCCACGTCGAAACTCGCACTCCTCGAAGCCGAGAAAGCGACCCAGACGCTCGACGCCAACGAGGACGTGGCGGCGCTCAAAGATCGCATCGAGCAACTGAAAGCCGAGATGGACGACACGCTCGACGAGTTCGACGACATCGAACGAGCGTTCAAAGAGATCAGTCGCCATCCGGGCTGACCCCGGTCACGGTCAGTTCGGCTATCGGTCGACCGGCGTATACAGTAGATAGCCGTCGGCACCGGCACCCACCGTTCGCAGGCGGAGTGGTCGCTCGCCGTCGCTGGTCTCACAGGCGACGACTGTATCGAGTGGCTCGCCCGTCTCGACTGCCGTGACGACGGTGTCGGTCTCGCTTCCGGCCAGCACCGCTTCTTCCAGTGGCGCACCGATGACAGCGTCGACCGGCACGTCGAACAGCGCCCCGTAGGCTTCGTTTGCGGCACGGACGACCGGTCCGTGGCCGTCGTCGGCGACGTAGAGCACCGGGTCGGGGTGGTCGTCGAACAGATCGGCGGGCGTCGGCTCGAACTGCTGGGACTCGCGTTCGACCGTCATCGTCTCGTCGATCTCGTCTTCGTCGCCCGTCGCGAGGTAGTTCGTCACGACGCCGATGCCACCCCCGAGAGCGACGCCCAGTCCGACCGTCCCAAGCACCGAGAGTGGCATGGTCACCGTGGAGACGGCGGCGTACCCGATCGCGCCGCCGAGTGCGGCCCCCACCACGAGTCCGGCCAGTAAGCCACCGACACCACGGAGCCGCTGCGTTCCAGCGGTCGCAAGCAGCGTCGCCGCGAGTGGGCCGTGCGTCGGTTCGGCGGCCGCTAGCGTGGCGAGACAGCCCAGCCAGAGAACCCATCGACACCCGGAACCGAAACGGACAGCAGCCCCCTTCATCGTGTGACCACTGGATGGCGGATGGTAAAACAGTGTCTCATCGCCGTGCTCTACGCGTCGTCGCTGAGGAGGGTGTCCTGAACGTAGGCGTCGAACTCGGCCCGGACTGCCTCGGTCGGATCGTCCTCTCGCGTCGCCCGGCGGAACGTGTGGCCGGCGATCAGTGTCAGGACGAATGTCGCCGTTCCTTCGGGGTCTACGTCTCGGAAATCGCCGCGTTCGATCCCATCGCGGATGATCGCCGCGAGTTGCTCCTCGAAGCCCCGATCGACTTCGGTGAACTTCTGGCGGAAGGTCTCGTCCTGTACGGCCTGTGCCCGCAGTTCGACGTAGGTCCCAAGCACGGTCGCCGTCGGGGACATCTCCGCGACGTCGCCAACCGATTCGGGATCGAGGATCAGGTCGACGTACGTTCGTAGATTCTCGACCGGATCGTCCCCGGCCGAAAGCGAGAAGATGCGCGTAAACTCCGCGAGGATGAAGTCGACGAACGCGGTCAACAGATCGTGTTTGTTGTCGTAGTGGTGATAGAACGTCGACTTGCTCAGGTCGGCTTCGTCCGCGATCCGCTGGATCGAGAGACCAGCGTAGCCGTACTGCTTGAGTGCGCAGTACGTCGCACGCATGATCGCCTCACGGGAGTCTGATGGTTCGCCGGAAAAGGGCGACTCTGCGTCCATACCGAACGAATATTCGGTCGGCATCCTAAACGTTTCGATGCGGGCGGCCCCACGAGCGAGTAGGCGGGAAGCGAACAACGGTAGATTGATATGCTACCGAACGTTCGTTCGAGGTAGATGCCCGAACGTTCGTTCGAGACGCAAGCGACCGAGATCCGGCCAGGAGTCCATCTTTCCTCTCTGGATTCGTGCGCTGTCTCACCATCGACCGGTCGTCGCCGAACGACGTTGCGGGCCGACTACACATGAGATCGCGTACTATCCTCACGTTGACAGTCGTCGTATTGCTCGTCGCGCCGGGACTCGCCACCGCGGCAGTCAGTGGTAGCCCGGACCTCAGCGCTTCGGTGACCGACAACACACTGACGCCCGGAGCCGAGGCACAGCTCGGTGTCGTGCTGCTAAACAGCGGCGATCTCGAAACCGGGTCGACACGTAATCCGGCACTGAACAGTGAAGTGACGACCGCACGCGGGACGACTATCTCACTCAGTAGTGGCGGTGCGCCCCTCTCGGTGACGACCGGCGAACAAGCGCTCGGGACTGTCCCCACCGGGGCGACACAGCCGATTTCGTTCGGCGTCTCGGTGCCGGACGACGCCGAGCCGGGGACCTACCAGCTTCCGGTCACCGTCGAGTACGAGTACTACAGCTACGTCTCGGAGACTGAAGGTACGCGCGACCGCGAGTCCACGACCGAGACGATCGACGTAGCGGTGAAGATTCAAGAATCCGCGCGCCTCGAAGTCGTCGATGTCGACACGAAGACGCGGGTCGGCGGCACGGGCACGGTCGCACTGACCGTCGAGAACAACGGTTCTGCGACGGCGACCGACACGACGATGTCGTTCGCGTCGTCGAGCAGCGATCTCACCTTCGGACAGTCCGGGTCGGCGAGCCGGTACGTCGAGCGCTGGGAGTCCGGCACGCAGAAGACCTTCGAGTACCGCCTCACGGCGAGTCAGGCGGCCGACACCGAGTCGTATCCGTTCACGCTGACGGCGGACTACGAACTGCCAAACGGTGAGTCGCGCTCGACGCCTGCCGTGTCGGTGCCCGTCCAGCCGCGACCGGAGCAGGACTTCACGGTCGTCTCGACCGAACACAACGTTCCCATCGCGGGCAGCGGGACGTACGACGTGACGCTGCGCAACGACGGCCCCGACGTGGCAAACGACGCCAGCGTCACCCTCACCTCACAGAACGCCGACATCACGTTCGGCCAGACCAGCACCGCGAGCAGATCGGTCGGTGACTGGGCCACCGGTGAGACGCGAACGGTCACGTTCGATACGAGCGCCAGTCCGAGCGCACAGCGCCAGAACTACTCCCTGTCGGCTGCCATCTCGTTCGAAGACAGCGACGGGAACGCGGGGCAGGTGCAGGGACTGACGACGACGCTCGTCCCGAACGCACAGCGCTTTACCGTCGTCTCGACGGACAGCGCCGTTCCGGTCGGCGACACCGGTGAGTACACCGTGACGCTGCGCAACGACGGAACGACCACACTCAACGACACCTCGGTCACGCTCACCTCACAGAACGCAGATATCACCTTCGGCCAGTCAAACAGTGCGACCCAGTTCGTCGGACCGTGGGCGGCAGGTGAGGAACGGACCGTCACCTTCGACGCGAGAGCCGGCGACAGCGCCGAACAGCGCGACTACGCGCTCGATGCGACCGTAAGCTACGAGCGTGCGAGTGGCACCGCCGGACGACAGGGCAGCATCTCACTCGGTCTCCAGCCGACGGCCGAACAGTCCTTCGCCGTCGAGAACGTCGAGACCTCGCTACAGGTCGGCGACGACGGCCAGTTAGAGGGCGAACTCACCAACACCGGTCCCCGGCCAGTCGACGACGTGGTGCTCGTCTGGGCCAGCGAACAGCGCAACGTCAGCCCGATCGAGACCGAGTACTCCGTCGGGGGACTCGACGCCGGTGCGTCCGCCGAGTTCAGTTTCGACGTGGACGTCAGTGACAGTGCCCGCAGCGGGCCGCGCCAGTTCTCGCTGCAGGCACAGTACGACAACGACGACGATCAGCGCCGTACCAGCGACTCACTGAACGTCCGTGCCGATGTTGCCGGCGAAAGCGACGAGTTCGACGTGGGCATCCAGAGTGCCAACGTCACCGCCGGCAGCGACACGAACATCGAAATCGAGATCACGAACACGAAAGACGAACCGCTCCGGGACATCAACGCAAAGATCTTCGCCGACTCGCCGATCTCCGCCAACGACGACGAGGCGTTCGTCAGCGAACTCGGGCCGGGAGAGTCGACGACACTGACCTTCTCGATCAGTGCCGGCGGGAGTGCGCTGGACAAGACCTATCCCGTCTCGATGGACTTCCAGTACGACGAAACCGACGGTGACACCGTCACCTCGGACACCTACAACATCCCGGTCGACGTGAATCAGCAAAGCGGCGGTGGCGGCCTGCCCCTCTCGGTCATCGGGGGCGGTCTCGTCGTCGTCCTGATCGGCGTCGGTGCGTTCCTGCGCTTCCGCTAGTATGGACTATCAACGCTACATCGACTGGATCGACGACCGGATCATCCACGACTCCAGACGCGTCATTCTGACGTTTCTGGTCGTGACACTCGTGTTCGGCGCCGGTCTCGGCAACATCTCGACTTCGGCGGGGACCTCCCAGTTCGCGACCGGCCTCCCAGAGGAGGAGGCCCTCGAGGACATCAACAGAGAGTTCTCGCCGACGTTTACGACCGACACGGGCAGCACGCAACTGATCCAGAAAGAGAACAACGTTCTCTCGAAGCCGGCGATGTTGCGGATGCTGCGAGCACAGGACCGCGTGCAGGACCACCCCGAGATGCGGGTCACCGCTACCAGCAGTGCGGCGGGCATCGTCGCCCGGACGCTCGACCCGTCCGCACAGACGGTCGAGGACCAGATCGACGCCATCGAGCGCGCGCCCGAGAGCGAGATCGACCGCGCGATTCGACAGGCCGCGGAGACGAGTCCGCAGTTCCGGTCGACGGTCAGTCAGGACTTCAACCGCAAGTCGGCGACTGCGTCCGCGGCGATCGGCGTCATCTCTCACGAGGTGCCCGCCGGTCTCTCGTCGGGGTCGGGGCAGGGTGGCTCCAGCCCGCTGACGGCGATCCAGCAGCAGGCGGAGTTTCAGGTCGACTCCGCTGCTGGCGGGGCCCTCACGGTCTTTGGGAGCGGGATCGTCGCTGCGGAGTTCAGCAACGTGATCTTCGACTCCCTGCTGATCGTCACGCCCGCGGCGATCCTCTTTATCTTCCTCTTTCTCGCGATCGCCTACCGCGATCCGATCGACCTCGGACTGGGGCTGTTCGCGCTCCTGTTGGCGATCGTCTGGACGTTCGGCTTTACCGGATTGGCGGGGATTCCCTTCAGCCAGATGTTGATCGCCGTCCCGCCGCTCTTGCTCGCGGTCGGGATCGACTTCGGGATTCACGCGGTCAACCGCTATCGTGAGGAACTCGTGAACGACAAGGGGATCGACGAATCGATGCGGATCACGACCGATCAGCTGATCGTGGCGTTCTTCATCGTCACCGGCACGACCGTCATCGGCTTCCTGTCGAACTTCACGAGTTCGCTCGCGCCGATTCGAGAGTTCGGTCTCGTCGCCGGTGTCGGGATCGTCTTCACGTTCCTGATCTTCGGCATCTTCCTGCCGGCGGCGAAAGTCGAGATCGATCGCTTGCGCGAGCGATACCCGATTCCGACGATCAGTGAGACACCGCTCGGCTCCGAGGAGTCGGCGCTGGGATCGGTCCTGCGTGTCGGCGTGACGCTCGGTGACGCCGCGCCGGCGATCGTCCTCACCGTCTTGCTCGTCGGCAGTGCCGGGGCTGGCGTCTACGCGCAGGAAATCGACACGACGTTCTCTCAGGAAGACTTCCTCCCCCCAGAGGAGACGCCAGCGTTCTTAGACGAGTTGCCCGAACCGTTCGCACCGAACGAGTACACCGTCGCCGCACAGCTGAATTTCCTCGAAGAGAAGTTTGCGACGACTCAGTCCAGTCAGACGACGGTGTACGTCGAAGGACAGCTACAACGGGGGTCGGCTCTCGAAGAGATCTATCGCGCCGGCGACGACCCGCCCAGTTCCTTCGTCGAGAGCGGGGGGCGGGCCGAGTCGACCTCCATCGTCACGGTGATCCAGAGCTACGCCCAGCAAGACCCCGAGTTCCGGCGACTCGTCGAGCGCAACGACCAGAACGACAACGGCGTCCCGGATCAGAATCTCCGGCAGATCTACGACGAGCTGTTCGACTCGCCCGTGGGTGACCGGGCGGCGAACTACATGACGGAGGACCGGCGCAGTGCGCGTATCACGTACACGGTCGAGGCCGACGCCTCACAGGCCGCGATCACCGACGATACGCGACAGGTCGCCGACCGGTTCCGGATGGATGCGACTGCGACCGGCAACACCGTCGTGTTCAAAGCCGTCTCCGATCTCATCCTCGAATCCGCGATCACGAGTCTCGCGGTCGCCCTGATCGGTGCGACGGTCTTCCTGATGTTCATCTACCGGATCTTCGAGGGGTACGCGACGCTGGGGATCGCTAACATCATCCCCGTCGCGGTGACGGTGACGCTCGTGGCCGCCTCGATGCGCTATCTGTCGATCCCGTTCAACGCGATCACGGCGACGATCCTCGCGATCACGATCGGGCTGGGCGTCGACTACTCCGTCCACGTCACCCATCGTTTTGCCGACGAACGCGCCGAGAACGGCCTGCAGACCGCGCTCGACCGCACGGTCAGGGGTACCGGCGGGGCACTGCTTGGCAGCATGCTCACGACGGTCTCGGGTATCGGCGTGCTCGCGCTGGCACTGTTCCCCGCGCTGGGACAGTTCGGCGTCCTGACCGGTCTGTCGATCACCTTCGCCTTCCTCGCGTCGCTGATCGTGCTCCCGCCGACGCTGGTGATCTGGGACGCCCTGATCCTCGGGGAGCGGCGCTTGCTCTCGCTGTTCGGGATCGGGCCGCGCCACAGCCATTCGACGACGACTGCGGCCGTCGACGGCGGTGACGACGACACTGGGTTCGAGCGTCAGTGAGCGAGCGGGGCACGCCCGGTGAACCTTTTTCCCGTCCGCCACGAGAGTCCACGTATGACCCACGTCGTCATCGTCGGGGCCTACGGGAGTGCTGGGGCCGCCGTCGCGTACGAACTCGCCGACGAACCGGGGATCGAACTGACACTGATCGACGACGGCGAACCGGGCGGCGGTCTGTGCATCCTGCGGGGCTGCATGCCGTCCAAAGAGGTCCTCTCGGCGGGCGCCCACCGGTTTCAGGCACGTCACGACGACCGCCTCGTCGGGGACGTGCCCGATGTCGATCTGGACCGCGTCGTCGACCAGAAGGACGACCACACGCTGAACTGGGCGGGCCACCGCCGCGCCGGCATCGAGGAACTGGCCGAGCGCGACGACGTGACCTTCGTCCACGACACCGCCCGCTTCGTCGACCCCCACACCGTCGAAGCCGGCGGCACGCAGTACGATGCCGACTACGTCGTGATCGCGACGGGGTCGAGCGTCAACGTCCCCGACCTCCCCGGAATCGACGAGGTCGACTTCATGACCAGTGCGGACGTACTCGACGCCCGCGAATTCCCCGATTCGGGCATCGTCATGGGCTTTGGCTACATCGGCATGGAACTGGTGCCGTATCTCGCCGAGGCCGGCGGGATGGACCTCACCGTCATCGAACACGACGATCGCCCCATCGACGAGGCCGACCCCGAGTTCGGCGACGCAGCACTGGACATCTACCGCGAGAACTGGGATCTGACGATCCCGACGAACTGCTACGAGTGCAACGTCGAACCGACCGACGACGGTGGGGTTCGGCTCGTCGCCGAGTTCGACGACGGCCACGAGGAAACGTACGAGGCAGACCAGCTGTTTTGCTTTACCGGCCGCCGACCCACCGTCGACGGACTTGGACTGGAACGTACGGACATCACCGTCGAAGGTGATTGGGTGCGAGAGACGATGCAGACCGAGGCACACGATCACGTCTACGCCGTCGGCGATGTCAACGGCAAGGAGCCGATCCTCCACGTCGCCAAGGAGCAGGGGTTCACGGCTGCGGAAAACATCGTCCGACAGGAGGCAGACACCGCCACCCAGCCCTACCAGAACGTCCACCACCACGTCATCTTCTCCGGGCTTGGCGTCTATCCCTTCGGCCGCGTCGGCCACAGTGAACGGACCGCTCGCGAGGCCGGTCTCGATGTCGCGGTCGCGACCCGGCAGGCCAGCGACGACGGCGTGTTCAAGTCCAAAGACGTCCCCGAAGGACTGGCGAAACTGGTCGTCGACCGCACCGACGGAACGGTGCTTGGCTGGCAGGGACTGCACTACCACGCCGATAGCTTCGCCAAGACCATGCAGATCGTCGTCGAGATGGGCTTAGACGTGCGCGAGATTCCAGATCGGGCCTACCACCCGACGCTCCCCGAGAACCTCGACGGTCTCTTCCGGGACGCCGCTGCACTCGTCGCGGAATCCGCTGACGCCGCTCCCGAGTGAGTGTAATCGCACACTGACGGGACGGAGAGTGCCGGACGGGCGAAACGGCCCAGTTATCGCTCACTTTCGAATCCGCCACGTCGCTTCTAGTCGTCGCTTGCCGCCGATTGCTCGGTGTCGGCCGCGATGTCGGCGTCCTCGCGTGGGCCAGCGGCGTGGCCCTCGTGGGTCACGGCCGTCGCCATCAGATCGGCGGAGATCGCCGGCACCTCCTCGGAACCGACCGGACCGGACGCGTCGATCTCCTCGCGCGAACGCGGGAACTCACGGAGGTCGTAGTGGAGTCCGATGCCGGCTTTCGCGCCCTCGCCCAGCGCGACCGGAATCTGGTTGTGACCGGGGGTGATGTCGCCGACAGCGGAGACGCCGTCGACGCTGGTGCGCCCGTGATCGTCGACGGCGATGGTGCCGTCGTCGTTGCGCTCGACGCCCAGCTGGTCGGCCAGATCGGCGTTGTAGTTCGAGCCGTACATCGGGAAGCCGCCGCGATACTCGCGGCGCTTTCCACCGGACTCCGTCCGGTTCCCTGTGGAACGCGGTTCCACGCTGTCGGCGAACTCGAACGCCTTCAGCCAGCCGTTCTCGTCTTTCTCCATCGATTCGATGTCTGCCTCGATCACGTCGACCGGATGGGCGCGCAGTTGTTCGTCGGTCTCGTCGCTCCACTCGATTGCCTCGCCGCGGGTGAGCACGTCCACCTCGTCGGTGAAGTTCAGCATGATCATCGCGACGTGGGCCGCGGCCTCACCGGTGCCCATCACGTAGACCGGTTCGTCGACGAACATGTAGGCGTCACAGTGCAGGCAGTAGTGCAGGCCCTGTCCGGTGCGGGGCAGTGGCGGGTCCGGGCGCTCGTCGCTGAACCCCGTCGCCAGCACGACTTTGCGGGCGGTGACGGTGTCCTCGCCTGCGGTCAGTTCGAAGCCCGTATCGGTCTGCTCGATCTGGGACACGAAGTCCCGGACGAAGTCGGCCCCGTAGGACTGGACCTGCTCGCGGCCAGTCTGCAGGAACTCGTTGCCCGAGACGTGTTCGGTCACGCCGATGACGTTGTGGGTGTCTCGCATCATCGCCGCGCGGCCACCGCCACGGTCGACGACGACCGTATCGTGGCCCAGCCGCGTCGTGTACAGCGCACTGGTCAGGCCGGCGGGACCGCCGCCGACGACCGCGACGTCGTACTCGGGAGTGTCGGTCATCGAGCTTTGGTTAGGAGTGTGGCCGTTTAAACCCATAGACCGCCACCCGGCCACACGACCCCTCACTCGCGGTCGAGACCACGAACGTCGAACCGTGCGCCCCCCGCGACACTCTCACTCACGGTGACGTTCGCACCGTGGGCCTGTGCGAGTTCGGTGACGATCTTCAGGCCGAAGCCGGTGCCGTCGTCACTCGTGGTGAAGCCGGTTTCGAACACCTGCTCGCGCTCTTCGGGTGGGATGCCCGGCCCGTCGTCGGCGACGTAGAAGCCACGACCGTCGTCGCAATCGTCGACCGTGACCGTCACGTCAGCACCGGCGTGCTCGACGGCGTTGCGAAACAGATTTTCGAGCAGGCGCTGCAGTCGCTCGGCATCCGCGAGGTAGCGTCCGGTCACGTCGTTGCGGACGGTCGCGTCGTCGGCGTCGAGGACGGCCCAAGCGTCGTCGACGATGGCGGCGAGATCGATCGGCTGTGGGTCCTCCACGGCCTCGCCGTCGCGTGCCAGCGTCAGCACGTCCTCGATCAGGGCGTCCATCCGCTCTAGCGACCGTTCGATGGCGTCGAAGTGCTCTGGGTCGCCCGTCTCACGGGCCGCGTCGATCCGTCCGAGCGCGACGCCGAGGGGATTGCGCAGGTCGTGGCTGACGACGCTGGCGAACTCGGACATCCGGTTCCGTTCACGCTCGATCTCGCTGCGGTGGTGGCGGCGTTCGCGCTCGTAACTGATCCAGTTGCCAAGCAACTCCACGAGGCTGATCTCCCAGTCCGAGAACGGTTCGGCGCGTGGCTGGCGGTCGTAGAAACAGAACGTCCCGTACACGTCACCGTCGACGACGATGGGCGTCCCGAGGTAACAGGCGACCCCGCTCTCGGCGACCGGCACGCACTCCGGGTACTCGGGTGCTGTTCTGGCGATGTCTTCGAGTACGAGCGTCTCTTCGGTGACGATTGCGCGTTCGCAGTTGGTCTGTTCGAGCGGGACCCGGTCGCCCGGCTCCCGTTCGGTGTCGGGACCCTGGACCACTTCGAAGACGTATTCCTCGCCCTCCAGCCGTGAGAGGACCCCGGCGCCCGCCTGCAGCACTTCGCGACCGATCGACAGCAGCCGATTGACTTGCTCCTCGAAGGTCATGTCCTTGGCCGAGACGACCCGGTACATCTCTTCGAGGACCCGCTCGCGTTCGTGCAACTCCTGCATCCGCTCCTTGCGGTCGCTGATGTCCTGGAAGTACACCGAGAGACCGCCGGCGGCGGGGTAGGCTCGCACCTCGAACCACGTGCCGAGCGGGCCGTACTGCGCCTCGAAGGTGACCGGTTCCTGATTCGTCATGGCCTCGTGATACCGGTCGTAGAACGTCGAATCGACCGCCTCGGGCAGCAGCTCCCAGATGTTAGCTCCGACCAGTGTCTCCACCGAGCGGTCGACGGCCGCTGCCTCACAGACGACCTCTCGACCCCGTTCGTTGAGGTAGGTAAACTCCCACGAATCGTCCAGTGCCATGAACGCGTCGGTCATCCGGTCGAGGATCGACAGCCGGTCGCGGGACCGCCTCGTGGCCGTGGTGATCGTCTCGGCCAGCGCGGGTAGCTGTTCGCTGATGGGCGTCCGTTCGACGTACCCCGACACGTTGGCCCGGATCGCGCGACGAGCGATGTCATCCCCGTCTACATCCGTCGCCAGTACGAACGGCAGTGCGGGCCACTCCTCGCGGACCGACTGGAGGAGCGACAGCCCGCTCTCGCCGGGGAGATCGTATTCGCTGACGACACAGTCCGGTGGGGCTACCGACAGCCGCTCTCGCGCTCCCTCGGCGTCCGTGACGTGGACGACGGCAAACGGACCTTGCTCGGCCAGTCGCGACCGGACCGTCGACGCGTCGTCGGCAGCGTCGACGTACAGCACGTCGATCTCTTCTCTGCCATCGCGGTGGTCGGACGCTGGTGCGCGCTGGCCGTCCATGGGGGTAATTCGGCGGCCGGACTCATATGCGTGGTGTCCAATCGAATCCAATTGGTGTGTCGACATTTCCACACCGTCGATAGCGTGTGTCCTGTCTCTCACCACCCCGCGAGCAGGTCGCAACAAGCAGTTTGATCCCCGCCAGCGTATCGCTCGGCCATGTACGACCGCATCCTCGTGCCAACGGACGGCAGCGACCACGCCGACCTCGCATTCGACAGCGCGCTCGACATGGCCCGGCAGTTCGACGGTGACCTCTCGCTCCTCCACGTCGTCGATACGGCCCGCATCGGCGAGCCAGCACTCTCGTCGGCCGAACTCGTCGTCGACCAGCGCGAAGACGACGGGACCGCGCTGCTACAGCGGCTGAGCCAGCGCGCCCACGACCACGGCGTCGGCACCGAGGTCCACAACTGCCACGGCACTCCGAGCCGCGAGATTCGCCGCTACGCCGATGCCGTCGACGCCGACCTGATCGTGATGGGCTATCAGGGTCACGACCACGACCGAACGCTCGGGACCGTCACCGCGCAGGTCGTCAAGGCCTGTGATCGGCCCGTGATGCTGGTCTAGGTCGTTATATCCTCGCGTGGCGACGATACTGTAGTGAATGCTGAGGGAATCAGCCACTTTTGTACTTCCACAGGAAGCCAATCTAAAATCTAATCTACACTATCCCTAATGACGCAACAGACAGATTGCGGATACTCACCGGTGTTCCATCGCGTAGTCCAATCTTTCGACTCATAATCCGTCCAGTAATGCCAACGCTATCGTGTATTATATTGACTTTCAGTGACAGGGACGCCACATGGGCGAGGAAATCGTCAGGGTCGAGCAAACGACAACGGTCGAAGAGACAGTTCTCGTCTGTGATGGGTGTGGTGAAGAGTTCGATGGGGACCGCGTTTTCCTCCCGATAATAAAGAGACACTACGACGAACGATCCAGTGATCAGCCAGAACGAATTACGCTTGATCCACCCTACGTTGGTGAACCTGCTTATCTCTGCACGAAGTGTCGTCGTGATGGCAGTGGCCCAGCACTTCGTGATGCCCGCCCTGGCGCCCTGCGTATTCACAAGACAACAGACACAGCAACGATGGTCTTGATGATCATCGCGTTCATATCGGGCGCCATCGTTCACGCACTGATCTAATTTTCGACCCACCTGAACCCGGTTTATTATAGCCTATCGGACTGCCATGTTGCGCTTCAACCACATAATGGATCAATGTAAAATCCTTGAGCGGCAGCATGTGGCCGTGGATTCCGACGCCCTTTGAAAATCAACAATGTGCTTCACAATAGCGATGATAAAATAACATCCGACATCTTATTTTATAAGAGAGTCATGGTATCTCTAACCATATTACTCAGGATGAGTTGTTTTATGAATGTTTAGAAGCGCTGACTAGTGTTACCGTTGAGTGCTCAGCTAGGCGCATGTTGTTAGTAATATAAATTAATAATCCAAAGTTCTGCCTAACTTGGCGGCTCCCAGTCCACTTATACCACAACGAATTTATGTGTTGGTTGAGTGTCTTTTGTATGGGTGAGAATAGCCCTGCCGAAGAAGACATAGATCCTAATGGAGAGACAATGACTAGAATGAACAAACACAATCTCAGATTTTCATCTCTAAAATTCTTATCCCATCTCTTAGGTGTTTTGGTAGGATTTTCTTTTATTATTTTCGGTATCAATAATATCTCTATTTTTTATTCAATAATTGCCGTCTTAATCGGCATCGCCTTTTTAATACCTACCGTTAGAGCCGTGTATCTGAAAATCCAAAACAGAGTGTTTCATTAGGCAAAATTATGGTGTGGAATCATTATATTATGTATTTTGGATTTCCAAAGATATTTATGGGTTTCAATCATCAGGAAGGCCTGTGGTGAAAAATGACAGAGAAGTCCAGGCGTAAGATACTGAAATCAACAGGCCTTGTTGCTTCCTCGGTCAGCGGCTTGATTGGCGTAGGTTCGGTAAGTGCCCAGCGGAGAAGGAGATCAAGCAAATACGACTTTGATCCAGACGAGAAGGAGGAAGTAGAGAAGTTTATCATTAATCATAGACCATTAGAAAATCCAGAAATCGCTGAGGAATTAACCAAGGAACAACAGGAAGCAGTCCTTGACCGGTTGACAAAAGTAGACTGGGAAGCTAGAGAGGCAAACCAAGGAATCTCTATTCAGTCCAATGGTGGCTACGCACATATTGAAGTTAAGGGGTCCACTGGTCTGACTACAGAGTATACGTTCAACACCAACTTCTCGTGGGAACCACACGGAAATGGCAAGGGCTATTCAGACGTTAGCAGCAATAGTAACGGCCACTCAAACGCCGCAGCGGGAAGATACCTAAAAGGATCCGGAACAAGCGGTAAAACGACAAAATGGGATACTCACTTCCATGCCTGGGAAGCGGGACAATTCCAACTCCACTTTGGGGTCGCATATAGAACAGTTACTGCGAAAGTTAAGATTCGAGGTAACGAAGAGGGCAAATACAATATTCTAGAAGAACGGAATCCAATATAAATTATGGGAAATAAATCACACATATCAAGACGAAAGTTAATCAAAGGAATTGGAAGCTCCGCAATTGCTACCAGTGCGATCTACTCAGCAAGTGCTGGAGTAACCGCAGATGGGGACCACAGTGTGACCTGTAAATCCGTGCGCAAAGGTCTTTTTAATGGTACATATTATAAACTACAGGTATCTGTGGATTGGTCATCTAATGGACATGATATCACTAACTTGGACCAAAGCTATATGGGTCGTGCTGGCGCACCGGACTGGCACTTCGATGAAATAACAACCGTTGAAACTTCGGGTGGAGAAGGTGAATCGACTTGGAATCTATATGTTGAGGGCGACTATTCTAGATCTCCTGGTACTCAAGAAGAGTCAACTTGGGTAGATCTTACCATTTTTGCGGATGGCGATTATCAGGTGAACTGTGGAAACAAAAAAGTGATAGTGAATGATGGATAATAACAATCCACAATCCGATAAAAAAAACTCCCCCTTCGGCCCTGACTGATATATTTACGCTCTTTCGAAGGGGTAGTGTTTATTTTGGAGCATTGTGCCAGCAGGCGAAGGCTTGAAGCCATGATTCGGCTGTTTCGGGTTCGGCGTCGATGAAGCAGTTCGAGAACGACGAAGTTCGGCGTTTCACTTCTCGAAAGATATGTTCGACGGCATTCCGATTTCCAGCGCGACACATCTGAAATCGGAGACCAGCTCGTTGAAGCGCAGTTTGGAGGGGGTGAGCGCCATCGACGAGAAATTCGGCAGTTTCAACATCGTGTTTCTGCCGAAGTTCGCGCAAGAATATTTCGGTGAGAGCGGTCGTCGTTGTCGAAAAGAGGCGGACGTGCAGCAGGTCGTTGGTCTCGGGATCTGCGGCGGCGTACAGCCAGAACTGCTGATCGTTGATCCGAATCACTATTTCGTCGAGCGCGATCTGATTCGGTGATCGACCCGATTCTGTCTGTAGATCGGCTTTCTGTACCCAATCGTGGACCGCTTTCCGACTACGCTTGACACCCAGGTCTTCGAGTAAATCGACGGTATGCGACAGCGAGAGGCCCGCAATGTGCGAATGAATACCCCGTGCCATTATCCACTCGGGTGTCCGCTTGCGCTCCACAAAATCCAAATCAATCTACTCTCTAACTCCAATGAGGCGGGTGATTTCTGGCATAGGCACCAAGAAATCCGTCCACCTCACATTTCACTCTTAACTAAACATGATCGCCTACACAGGGATCGAATTCATCATCTCCGTGGATCTCCGATAGGCCCAAACCCAAGGAGGGTCGATGTAAGTCCGGGCTGTACCCCGCTCTTCACTGACGCAATCGCGACAGCACCGGCATCTCCGCGATGCGCTCGTCGCTCAGCGCGTCCCAGTCGATCCCGTCCGGGCGATCGTAGGGCGTCTCGGTGGTGATGGTCCGCTCGGGCGTGACGACGAGGTCCATCGGTACGTCGTGGGCGTCGACGTGTTCGTGGTCGCGGACCTGTCGTTCGTGGACGGTCGTCACGACCGGCGTTTCGTCGTCGACCAGCCCCAGTTCTCGCAGGACGGCGTATTCGAGGTCGCTGTACCCCTCGCCCTTGCCGATGCGTGCGCCGCGTTCGCTGACGGCGACGCTGCCCGAGACGATCAGATCGATGGCGGGCATCTCGTCAGGGCCGACCGCCACGCCGTGCTTTGCCGACCCACCGACGGTCGTGGCGTCGTCGATGTCCGGGACTTCGTCGGGGTCGAGTCGCAGAAAACACTGCTCGTCGGTCAGGCGGGGGACGGCCATGTAGACGGTTTTGCCGGCACGCATCGCCGCCCGGCGGACGGGGAGCTGTGGCGCGTCCGGGTTGGCCTTGACGGCGTCGGCGGCCCGCCACGCGTCGGTCTCGGCGAGTCGCTCGGCGGCGTCGTCGGCCCCGGCGAAGTTGGGAATGCGGCCGTGGGGCGGGAAAGGAAAGCGAGCCGCGCCGCTTTCTTCGAGGTCGTCCCAGACTGCTTCTCGGCGGGACTGCTTGTCGGGCATGCGTAGAGCGTGGGCCAGGAGACGCAAAAACGTCGCCGTTACAGCGACCGAGCGACATTAGGCACCGGCAGCCAAAGGGACCGTGTGGACGAGACCATCGAGTGGCTTCGGGGCCGGCCGTACTACGAGGGCCAGGTCCGCGACGCACGGACGGTCCCCGGCCGCGACGCTAGCTTCGCCGATCTGGACCTGAACGACAGGCTAGCGAGCGCGCTCGAAGCCGACGGGATCAAGCAGCCCTACGCCCATCAGGCCGCGGCCATCGAGGCCACCCGAAACGGCGAGAACGTCGTGCTGGCGACGGAGACGGCGAGTGGCAAGAGTCTCGCGTACACGGTCCCGGCCTTCGAGCGGGCCATGGACGACCGGCGGACGACACTCTACATCGCCCCGCAGGTCGCGCTGATCAACGACCAGACCGAGACCCTCTCGGAACTGGCGAACCGGCTGGGCTTTGCCTCCGGCGTCTCGGTCGCACAGTACACCGGCCGTCAGTCGACGACCGAGAAAGAGCAGATCCGCGAGCGCCAGCCCACCGTCCTGTTGACGACGCCGGACATGCTCCACTACGGCATCCTCCCACACGCCCACCGACTGTGGAAGTGGTTCTTCCAGCGCCTCGACACCGTCGTGATCGACGAGGTCCACAGCTACCGGGGCGTGTTCGGCAGCCACGTCGCGCTCGTCATGCGACGGCTCCAGCGCGTCGCCGAGCGCTTCGATGCAGACCCCGACTGGATCTGTTGCTCGGCGACCATCGGCAACCCCGTCGCACACGCTGCGACGGTGACGGGCACGCCCGAGTCGTCCTATCGCCTGATCGACGCGGACACGAGCGCCAGCGGCCCGCGCCAGTGGCTCGTCTGGAACCCCCCCGAGTACAGCGGTGACGGGTGGGGCACCGGCCGCCGGAAGTCCAGTCACGTCGAGACCAAACAGCTGTTCGTGGATCTGGTCCAGCGGGGCCTCCAGACGGTCGTGTTCACCCGCTCGCGACAGACCGCCGAGCGCTACGCCACCGAGAGCGCCGAGGACCTTCGGGACCGCGGAGAGTACGACCTCGCCAACGCTGTCGGGGCGTATCAGGCCGCGCTGACCGACGAGCGCCGCCGGGAACTAGAACGGGACCTCAAGTCCGGCGACCTCCGCGGGGTCTGGAGCACGAACGCGCTCGAACTCGGCGTCGACGTTGGCGGGCTGGACGCCGTCGTCCTCGACGGCTACCCCGGCACGCGGATGCAGACCTTCCAGCAGGCCGGTCGTGCCGGACGGGGGACCGATCCCGCGCTCGTCGTCCTCGTCGGCGGCGAGGACCAGCTCGATCAGTACGTGGTCGCCAACCCCGACGCGCTGTTCGACCATCCACCAGAGCAGGCAGTCACCAACCCCGAGAACGACCAGCTCATGCCCGATCACGTCTGTTCGGCGGCCCGCGAGACGTGGCTACGGCCCGACGACGACCGCTACTTCGGCGAGTCGTTCCCCTCGCTCGTGGCCGATCTGGAGAGCGCCGGGCGACTGGCCCGCCGGACGACGGGCGACGGGACTCGCTGGGTCTACGGCGGCGAGGGCAGCCCCCAGCACGACACCAACCTCAGGACCGTCGACGACGGGGAGGTCCAACTGCGCCACAACCGCGACACCATCGCGACGCTGTCGCTCGACGACGCCTTGCGCGACGCCCACCCCGGCGCGATCTACCACCATCAGGGGACGACCTACGAAGTGACCGATCTCGACCTCGATCACGGCATCGCCACGCTCGACCGAACGTGGGCCGATTACTTCACCCGCGTCCTCCACGACAAGGAGATCACCGTCGAAGCGGACCTGCGGGCCGACACCATCGACGCCCGCCCGGACGTGCCCGTCCGCTTTGCCGACGTGACCATGCGCAAGCAGATCACGGGCTACGAGCGCCGCGACGGGTCCAGTGGCGAGGTGATCGGCCAGCGCGCCCTCGACCTGCCCGAGACAAAATTGCGCACGAAGGCACTGTACTTCACCGTCCCGACCGATCTGGAGCGGGCGATGCTGGGCGAGCAGGTCGCCACCGACGGCAGCAACGACGGCGGAAACGGCCCCAGCGACAGCCTCGACCGCCCACCAGTGCCCGACGATCCCGGCGATTTCCCCGGCGGCATCCACGCCGCCGAACACGCGATGATCTCGATGATTCCCTTCGAGTACCTGTGTGATCGCCGTGACGTTGGGGGGCTGTCGACCCCGATGCACCCCCACACCGATTCACCCACGATCTTCATCTACGACGGCCATCCCGGCGGGGTCGGCATCACCCGCAGCGCCTTCGCCGACGTTGACGGCCTGATGGCGACGACGCTCGACATGCTGCGTTCGTGTGACTGTGCCGATGGCTGCCCGGCCTGTGTCCAGTCACCCCACTGTGGCAACGCCAACGACCCGCTGGACAAGGAACTGGCGACGTACCTCCTCGACGGGCTGACCGACGGCGGGTGATCCGGTCCCAACGGGACATGTTCGGGACACCGAGACACTGAGCGAACGGGAGCACGACACGTGAGTGGCGTCGAGCGAGAGCGAGCGCAGAAGGCTTATGCGGGCGGCAGACGCCCGGGAGAGTATGCACGAGGTGACGGTCGCGCGGGACCTCCCGGCGACGGCCGACGAGGTCGCTCGACTGATCGCGGACACACAGTCGTTCATGAACGCCGCGGGGTTCGATGCCGTCAGGGTCGACGGCGACACCGTTCGAATCCAGACCCGCGTCGGCCTGTTCGACGCGGAACTCGTCGTCGAACTCGTCGAGCGTGCCGACGCCGTGCTGGCCTACGAGCAGCGCGATGGCATCTTCGAGGAGATGACCACCGTCTATCGCCTCACCGACGCCGAGTCGGGGGCACGTCTCATGGCGACGACGACGTTCGAGGCGGTCGATCTCCCCATCGTCGGGAAGGTCCTCGATACGACCGTCGTCAAGCGCCAGCGCAGTTCCGAACTCGAAACGCAGTTCGACTGGCTCGAAGCGCAGGTCTCGTAACCGGTCCCCCGAGACGCCACGCCGTGGGGCGTTCCCACAGAGTGAGAACGCCCGACCCCCGTTTTACTGTGGGGAACGAACCGTCTGGTATGACCGAGGGACTGCGCATGGAACTGACGATCGATTCGCCGGCGGCCTGCCCCGTGGCCCACGCCTCGACCGGGGCAGACGGCGCGGTGACCAACGTCACGCGTTCGACCGGTGGGGAGACTGTCGTCGAGGAGTTCAACGCACCGCCGGACAGCGACGCGGGCGAGCACGCCGAACAGATCTTCGAGAACGGGACGGAGGCCCGCTATCAGTTCCGCCGTGATCCGGAAGAAGACTGCTTCTGTGACACCATCGAGACGCTCGGCTGTGTCGTGAGCGACATTCAGGCAGCGGACGGCGAACTCCTCGTTACGGTCTACATCGACGACGCCGGCCACGTTCGGCGCGTCGTCGAGGCCTTGCGCGAGAGTTTCGACGACGTGGCGCTGCGCTCGCTCCAGCAGGACGGCGACGAGACCATCGACGACGGGGTCCTCGTCGACCGCGGGCAGTTGACCGCCCGCCAGCGGGAGGTGCTGGAGACGGCCCACGAGATGGGCTATTTCGAGTACCCGAAAGGTGCCAACGCCGGGGAAGTCGCCGAGGCACTCGGCATCTCGGTGTCGACCTTCGCGGAACACCTCGGAGCGGCCCAGACCAAGGTACTGGGCGACCTGTTGGCCTGAGACGGCGTGTCGTCGCCGCTTACTCGCGCTCCAGTTCGCGCTCGGAGTCCGTCGCTTCTCGCTCGCTCTCGGCCCGCTGGCGGTACTCTTCGACGTCTTCGAGGGTCTCGGTTTCGAGCAAACGCTCCAGTTTCCGCTCGAACTGTTCGTCGGTGAGTTCCCCCTCGGCGTAGCGCCGGCGCAGTGATTCGAGCGCCGTCTCGTCGCTCGTCTCGTCCGTCGCGTCGGTCTGGACGGTCGACTCGTCGCTGGACCAGTCGTCCATCCACTCGGCTCTGTCCTCCTCGTCGCCGAACAGGAGCGCCGTCAGCGGGAGGACGACGACGTAGCCCAGCAACAGCGCAGCGAGCCACCACTCCTGACCGGTAAAGAGTGCGGCCATCCAGATGCCGGTCACCAGCATCGAGACGATGCCCGTGACGTTCTGCCGGGCGCGGTCCATCGGCGTCTCCTCGGTCATCGATCGATCGTTCTCGGGAGACGACCATAACACTGGCGAGAGACCCCGCGCCGCCCGCCGGCGCCCGTCACAGCGGTTCGATCGGGACGCCGCCGACGCGCTCGCCGGGTTCGACATCCCGGTTCACGAACGAGTGGGCCGCGACGGTCGCGCCGTCCCCGATGGTCACGCCCGGCCGAGTCGAGCAGCTATGTCCCAGCGTCACGTCGTCGCCGATTTCGATGGGACCGACGTGCCATTGATCGGAATATCCTTCGTGGGTCAGCAGCTTCGTCCCCCAGCCGATCATCGAGCGCTCGCCGATGGTGATCAGTTCGGGGAAGAACGGATCGACGACCACCGCCGGGGCCAGCACCGATCCCTCGCCGATGTCGACGCCCAGCGCTCGATAGATCGGGTTCGTCACCAGCGGCGGCAGGTGTTTACATAGTTCTAAAACGTAATACGTCGGCCCGAAGCGAAGCGGATGCCGGATTCGATACCACGCTGCGGCCGGCACGTCCCGCACTTCGACGCTGTCGTTGACCGGCGTCGGTCCCCGTCGCCTCTCGCCCGACTCGTCCATGCACTCCCTTGCGCCCCACCGGGCAAGTAGGCTGTGCCCGCGCTATCGCTCGACGACGACGGTCCCGGCCACGGCGTCGCCGGCACCGACGAGGTCACCGTACTCGGTGACCGTCGCGTCGAGCAGGTCCTCGATATCTGTCGCCGTCCGCAGGTTCGTCCCCGCCTCGACGAGTTCGAAGAAGGCGCGCTTCTGATCGTCCTGCTCGCGGACCCACGACTGGAGGGCTGTCGTCGGGTAGCTGACGACGAGGTGACCGCCGTCGGCGACCCGGTCGTACAGCACTCGCAGTGCTGCGTCGACGTCGGCGACGAAGTACAGCGTCGCCACACAGTAGACCAGATCGAAGCGCCCATCGAGGGGCAGGTCGGGCAGCGCGGCGACCGCGAACGTGAGGTTCTCGACACCCCGTTCCCGCGTGAGGTCGCGGTTGTCCGTGATCACGCGCTCGGCCACGTCGACGCAGACGAAATCGGTCTCGGGGTACCGTTCGGCGAGTGCGAACTCCGTGACGGCCGGGCCACAGCCCACCGACAGCACCGTCTCCGGGACGCCGACGCGCTCGACGAACGCCGTCGCATGGTCGATCATCGCCTCGCCGTCGAGGTACGCACAGCGGTCGTAGTCACGCGCCTCGTAGAACTGCTGCCAGCGGTCCCGAACCATGCCGGCGAGACGGACGCGGCGACAGAATACGTTTCGGCCCCACCGGCCGACACGAGCGATCACTCGGACGACGGGACACCGTGCTCGAACAGGAACGGCTGGGTTCCCGTCTCACTGCCCATCTCCGAAAGCAGTCGCGCCCGGGCATAGCTGCCGAGACCGTCGGTCTCGCGGTAGCGCAATCGGGGACCGCGGGCGACGACGGCCCCCTCGGAAGCCCACTGAATCTCTGCCGCGTCGGGTGACTCGACGACGAGTTCGCCCCGCTCGGCGTCGTGTCTGATCGCGTCGACGGTCGGTGGCTCGTCGTCGGCGGTCTGTGGGCCTGCGTCGGCCGGCTTCGGACCGTCGCCGAAGTGCTCGTCGCTCGTCCCCGCCGTGGCGACGTGCTGGTAGACGAACCGGCCCTCGACGAGTGCCTCCCGGACCGCCGTTTCGCTCAGTTCCGAGAGCAGGAGGACGTTGCGCGAGCGGTCGAAGGAGTAGCCCGCGTCCCGGCCGTGGTAGTCGTCGTTCGCGAACCCCCAGACGGGACGGTCGCCGCCGAGTTCTCCGAGCAGGTGATCCCACACGTCGCGGTTGGTCGGGTAGCGGTCGGCAGCGTTGACGACCTCCACCCCGAGCAGGTGCGGATGCGCCTCGAAGTACTCGACGTACCAGTCGCCGTCCTCGTTGTACCGCGCCGGGTGCGGGAAGAAGGCGAGGCCGCCCCGCTCCCCGATCCGGTCGAGGACCTCGTGGACGGTCATCCCCGACGTGTTCGCGAGATCACCGAAGAGGCTGATGAGGTCGTGCTCGATGCCCTCGGCGCTGCCGCCCAGTTCTGCCGCCTCGATGGCGAGCATCCCCAGTTCGTCCGGGTCGCGGTCCCAGTCGGTCCAGGGCCAGGTCGTCTTCTCGATGGTGTACTCGTGGTCCGTGAGCGCCAGCACCGAGTAGCCGGCGTCGCGGTAGTCATCGATGACTACCCCGGGCGAGTCCGTCCCGCTGTGACCCTCGGTCGGCGGATGGGCCGTGTGTGCATGGAGCTGCGCCGTGTATTGCTCGACTTCGTCCCAGTCGACGCCAGCGTATGGGTTCAGCGTGAGGTCGGTCATCGGTCGACTGGAGGGGCGCTGACCGCTAAAGCTACGCGGCCAGTCAGAGCGCTCGTCGTCGCCCGCACTGGCACCGACGAGGAGGTCCGCGCCGTCACCACCGGCGACAGCAGCGGAGCGACGAACGTTTGTGGTACGTATCTCGTCGTTATCTGGACCGTAGACATATTGCAGCGTGCGCCAAACGGCGACCGAACGAGATGCGAGGGACACTGTCAGCACAGTACCTGCGTCGACTCGGCGTGACTCCGCTCGTCAGACCGACCCGGAACCAGATCGAGGTCCGCTTCCTGCCGCCCTACGGCGATCCAGAGGTCCATCTGGCGGGCGAAGTCGGCACGTACGTCCTGCTCGTGGTCGCGGTCGCACGGCTGTTCGACCACCTCGCGTCGACGTGATCGTTCAGTCACGGTCGTCGTGTTTCTGATAGATGACGTGGCCGCAGGCCTTGCAGTGGGAGGCGTCGGCGTCGTGGTACGTCAGCCCGCAGTTCGAGCAGGTAATGTCGACCTTCTCTTTGCTCGCCCACTCGCGAACGATCTTTCTCGCCTGCCATGGGATGAGGATGACGGCCGTGAGGATCGCCACGATAGTGACCCAGCGCCCCGCTGTCGTCACCGGGAGGATGTCGCCAAAGCCAACGGTCGACAGCGTCACGACGACGTAGTAGAACGCGTCGCCGAAGGTGTTGATGTTCGCGTTCGCGGCCTGCTCGGCGCTGTAGAACGCACCGGCGGAGACGAAAAGGACCATCAGCACTGTCAGCAGTAGCTTCATCGTCCGCAGGGTGTTGTCGGAGACCGTCCCGAAGAAAAACTCCGCGTCGCGAGTGAACCGGTAGAAACGAAGCACACGGACGACCCGGATCGCCCGCAGGAAGCCGATGCTGGCGACGGTCGAGGGCGTCGGCGAGAGGAAGACGATCAGCGTCGGCACGATAGCGAGCAGGTCCACCAACGTGTAGGCGTTGAAAAACTCCGCCAGTCGATTCTCGGCCCCGTACAGCCGCAAGCCGTACTCCACGAGGAAGACGGTGGCGATGGCGACCTCGGCCGTCCAGAGCGACGCACGGATTTCGGGCGAGAGCGTGTAGGTCTCGGCGACGAACACGCCGACGAACACGAGATTCAGCACGAGGAGGGCGATGTCGATGGCCTTGCCGAGGACGGTCCTGTGATCCAGCAGGTAGAACCGGACGGTCTCGCGGAACGTCCGCCGGTCCGTCGTGCTCGCGCTCGTCATTCAGATAGACACTGCAGGAGCGAGCTACGTCAGTACTCGGGTTGGGTTTGCGAACGTCGACACGGATCGTCGTCGGTCTGTCCCGAATCGGCCACACCTATCGTGGGTCGACCGGGCACACCGTGACTACGCCCGACTCACTCGCCGATGACGGCGTCGAGTTCCGCATCGCCGATGTGACGCCCCTCACGCCCGGCGATGTAGGTCTTGGCGATGGCGATGGTCCGGCCGGTCTCGGAGTCGCCGAGGTTCGAGGACAGTTCCGACTCCAGCAGATCGGTCGTCCACGAACAGCTTTCGTAGTCGATGTCGCCACGGACGAGGCTGCGACACAGCGAGACGACGATGACGTTCATCGCGTCGGTGATGAAGCTCGTTCCCGCACCACTGATCGCCGCCAGATCGTCGAGGTCGACCTGCGTGGCGTCGACCGTCGCTGCGAACACGACCGCGCCAGCGCCCAGTTCCGCCGCGGTGTAGTCTCCCTCGCCCTCGGCAGCCCCGTAGTGTTCCAGTGCTCGCAGCGCCTCCGCTCGGACGGTCTCGTCGAGACCCAGTTCCGTGACCAGTTCCTCGACGATGTCGTCCGGGCCGCGCCGTGGAATCTCCACGTCGACCGCCGCGTCGAGGGCGTCGAGCGACTGCGTGATATCGCGCGGTTCGAACGCTCGCAGGCCGGCCACGTCGACCACGTCGACAGCGCCGTCCTGCATCCGCAGGCCGGCGACGACCGTGGCTCCGGCGAGTTCGGTGGCAGTGTCCACCTCGACCTCGCTGACGGCATCGCTCACCATCCCGCGCGCCATCAGACGGGTCGACGCGTCGATGTCGAGTTCCTCGACCAGCGCATCGATCTCTGCCTCCACCTCGCTGGCGTCGATCTCGACGGTGGACTCCTCGTCGGCGGTGGATTCCTCGTCGGAGTCGTCCTCGGTGGTGGGTTCCCCCTCGTCGCGTCCGGTCTCACTGGCTCGCCCGGTCTCGGCAGCGACGCCGTCGCCCTCGCGCTCCGTCGCGGCGGTCCCGCCCGTGTTCTCGCTCGCACGCTCAGTGGCCGTCTCGACCGGCGTCTCGGACTCGGCGTTACCAGCCCCGTCGGCCGCTGTCGCCTGTTCGCTTGGTTCTCGGACTGCGCTTTCGGTCTCCGTCGCCATCTGGTACCGGTCGCTCGCGAGTCGATCCTGGCCCAGCAACCGCTGGAGGTCCTCACAGCGGCTCTGCAGGGCCACCCGACTCGTCTTCGATGCGCCCGCGAGCACGTCCTGTACGTCGTCGGCGTCGTGGCCGTTGACCAGCGCCGACAGCGCCAGCGCGCCCCCCACCGTCGCCGCCGGCGACCGTCCGTTCGCGACGACCGTCGAGTCGGTCTCGAACGCGTCGTTCAGCAGCCGTCTCGCGACGACGATCAGCGCCTCGGGCATCTCGATCGATTCGCCCAGCCGTTCTATGAGTGCGATCGGATGGGCAGGCACCTCGTCGATGTCGAGTGCCTGTCGCGTGCGCTCCAGTTGCTCGTCCGAGATCGTGACCGTCCGGTCGGGTCCGAGCGTCTCGGACCACGCGTCCGCGATCACGTCTTCGCTGATCGGCAGCCCATCCTCCCGTGCCGACAGCGCCAATGCCGCCGCGAGGTAGTCGTCGATGGTCTCCTCGTCGACTTCGGGTTTGTTGCGCAACTGCCCGAGCCGGACCTGCGTTATCTGTCGCGTCGTCGTCGGGATCTGGAGCCGATCACTGACCGCCTGTAATCGGTCCTCGACGGAGTCGCCTGATACACTCGACATACTGGCACCGTTCGCACCTCACTGTCTTAACTTTTGGATGCCGTTCGCTCGGCCGACAGTCACCGAACTTCTCGTAGTTTGTCATCGATCTCTCCACTGGACGCTGGCACCAGACCGACAGTGCTGCCCTGTTGCATCCACAGACAGCGCAGGGCAATGGCTGATGACTGTGTCGTCATACTCTGTCGGTCACGAATTCGGACACCCGGACCTCGATGGATGGGCTGCTTTTTGGGAGGAAGCTGTTTCCGACTGATCTGTCTCCGACTCCTGTTCAAACGCTGGACGGTAGCCCACCGACCCGGCCCCAGTCAGCGGATTCGACAGAGCAGCAGACCACCCTCTATGAACGCCGGTATCTGGCCAGTATTCGCTTCTCAGTCTACAGCCTTCTCGAGAACACTTTTGTCTTGGATGGCTCTGTTTTCATCATATATATCATCAAAGTGTTCACAAAACGCATCAACGATAGATTCATGGCTGGTACCTAACACCAGCTTTGTGTCCCGCCCCTCGTATCCGATCCGCTCTCCTTTTAGATCAATCACGACATACTCGTCATCTATTATCACGAATGACATATGCGGCGGATGGTCAGCAAAATGTAAGAGGGAGTATTTCGAGCCGGGAGCTTCAGCAGCTTCTAAAAGCTCGTAATGAGCACTAACCCAGTCGTCATCGTCCTCCTTTGAGGAGCAAACATGAAAAATCTCGATTTCAGTATCCTCCTCCAACCGATGTTTCTTTACTTCGTGTAATCTTTGCATTTCTTCATCCACCGTGGATACAGACCCGGTACCAACACGAAACTCTCCAATAATTTTGATCGTACTCTTGGCCCCTTGTACTCGTTGTCGGACGATCGCGGTTCCCTCGTCACGTTGGAAAATGGAGAACAGCGCCGCATCTTCGCTCGAAAGGACATCCGATACGGCAGATTTCATTTCCAGTTCAGATATTTCAGTCCTGCCTGTAGTATCGGACACCGCATTCTGAACGATATTCTCTAGCTCACGGGTCCTCGCCTCTTTTGCATACCATTCGTACGTGATACCAACGACTGCCGCAATGATGAACGAATCGGCGACCTTCCCGTAAAAACCAGACGGGATGCCAAATATCTGCCCGGACCCGTTTGCGCTCACGAAGAAGTGAATAGCGAAGCCAAACACTATAAACAGGGTCAAGAGAAATCGAACCTTGTACTTTTGTACAAGTCGAACGAGAGAGGAACCTTCATTGTTCGTTGTCTTAGCGGTTCCTGCGTCTGCCATGCTTATACTAGACTAAGCCCCCTCACATTGAAAGTTGTTAGCACTGTATCACTCTACTGTCCGAATAAATCGAGATTCGACTACACATCTTGGCAATCTTCCAAAATATCGTTGCGCTCTAAAATGTGCTCTTGCTCGAGATCACAAGCGAACTCTAACGAATCGTATAACTTTGCACGGCCACTAGTCAACCGAGTTCCAAATTTTGTTTCGAGATTTCTGATAACCACTACACTAGAATCCGCATTTATGACTGCAGAAAGTCGACTTCGAACCGAACTTCTGGAGGGGGTCCCAGCTTCATGCTCAATCTCAAATCGAATATCTATTCGGTGAAGCATGGGGTTTTCCTCCTCGCTCTGTACCTCTATTTCCATTCGTGTAATCCATTCTTCAATCCCACGGTTAAACGTTTAACTATATATAGAAGAACCCTCGACTCCCACTCAAACCGATAGACGGCGAAGGGTGACGGTCACCAGATCGTTCCGTTTTCGTTGGGCGTTGGAACGCTCCTCTACTCGCTGCTGTACCCGATATGGGGGACAAGGGAGTACGGTGCTGAGACACTCTATAGCTTTGAATAATATATTTCTCGACGACATTGCTGCAACTGTGGCCGTTATTGGAGCGTCGCGACTGGTTCTTCCCGTGTTTGTGCTGGGGCGGAGAGCGACTTGGTGAGAAAAAGACGAAGACGGGCCGCTGTCTATGCTCTCCCTCCAACGAGAGAAGTGAATCGTCTGTCATAGTTCGGCCTCGGCACTCATAGGGTTCGTCACGGCCAGGTAGTCATCCTCGCTCGGAACCGCGATCCATCGTCATCGGCCACTCGGGTGTAGTGGCCGCCCCGCAAAGACCGTTCTCCATCGGCGACGCCTACGGGAGTGTGAACGGTTCCCAGTCGGTGGGTTGCCCGGAGAGACCGCGCACCCGCAGTTGGCCGTCGGCGTCGCCCTCGTGCTCTCGGACCTCGATCCGGGCGTCGACCACCTGACCGAGGGTGTTGACAGTCTTGGTGTCGTGGGTCGTGGGGTCGATGGCGAACACGCCGAGTCCACCGGCGCTGTCGATGCGTCCCGAGAGGGTCTGAGCGAACTGGAACAGAGCACGTAGATCGACGTACATCGACAGCGAGGAGAGACTGACGAGACCTGTTCGAACCCGGCCGCCACTGGCATTGGCGTACAGTTGCTCGTACAGCGCCGAGAAACGCATCCCGATCCCGGTGAGATCGCTCTGGGTCGAGATCGACCGCACCGCGGCGTCGAACTGGTGGTGGCCGATATCCTGACCGCTACAGTCGATCACGCCGGCCCGCGTGGCGTCGAAATCGGGGTACGAGCGCCGGCAGGAGTCGAGCAGTTTTCCACAGGTCTGATTCGTCGAGACGAACAGCATTCCCTCGCCGAACTCCGACCCCTCTGCGACGAGCGACAGCGCGAGGTCTTCAGCACGGCTGAATGCCGGGCCGGCGACCATGACCGTCGATCCCGCGTCGATCGGCTCCAGCGGGATGTCGTCGCTGAACCGGTAGCTCGTGGTCTCGCTCATTGTGCACCTCCGTCATCTTCGAGTCGCGCGTGTAACTCGATGAGATCGATGGCGACCGACGCCAGATTTCGGAGGTACTCCCGATCGGCCGGCGAGAACGATCGCGGTTCGTCGTCGTAGACACACAGCGGCCCGATCACAAGCCCCGAGGAGGTGACGAGGTTCGCGCCCATGTACGACCGGATACCCATGTCGATGAGTGTCTCGCTGCGGGACTGGAATCGGGGGTCTTCGGTCACGTCTTCGACGGTCATCACGTCGTCGTCTTCGAGGATGGTGAACGTACAGATCGAGTCCTGTCGGTCCATCGTCTCCCACTCCTGGGCACCACCGTAACAGGCGATGAAATCCTGACTGTGTTCGTTGATGATGTTGATCGACGACCGATCGACGTCGAAGTGGTCCGCCGCCAGATCGGTGATCCGATCCAGCGACGACAGGAGTTCGGGATGGTCGAGGTCGTAGGACTGGAGTGCTGCGATGCGTTCGTCCTCGTTCTGTGGCAGCGGGTACGTCGTCTGGACGCCATCTTCGGCGGTCGTCCTGACCAGACGAGCCAGTCGTTCGGTGCCGAACACCGACTCTTTGCCGACGTACTCGGTGATGGTCCCTCTGAGCGGATCGGTGGTGATCGTCGCAGGATCGGTGTCGGTATAGAGGAGACAGCCTGCGTCCGGGCAGGTCTCTCTGGCGTCTCTGATGAGGTCGAAGCCGGTTCCGTCCGGCAGGTCGTACTCCGTGATGAGAACTGACATCTCTCGGTCGAGGGCCTCGATCGCGTCTTCGAGTCGCCCGGCAGTTTCGAAGACGGGATCGAGATCGGTCAGTTCGGCCCGGAGTTGCGCGACCGTCTCCTCGCGGTCGGTCTCGTCGGGATCGACGACGAGAATTCGATGAGCCGTCATGCTCTCTGTGACAGAGGGTGTCTGTGCGTGTATGTACGTACCGACCCAGCTATCAGCTACGAAAACGAGCGGTGGGGAGACGGGACACAGACGACGCGACAACGAGCCTCATACTGTTGGCTGTAACTATTTCAAGATATTCGCCACTCCGTAGTGGCGAAGTTCTTCACAGAATTACAGCCGACAGTATCAGGCCGCCGGTTCCCACGTTTCGAGCGTGTAGCCGTCGAAGCGCTCTCGCTCGACTATCGTCCACGCCGAGCGGTCGAACTCGGGGAAGTGTGCGTCGCCCTCGTACTCGCCGTCCACTCGACTCAACAGCATCCGGTCGTAGTGGGACAGGAGGGCCTCGTAAATGGCGCTGCCCCCCAGCACGTACAGCACTGGATCGCCGCGTTCGCGGGCCAGATCGATCGCCGCCTCGACGTTCCCGGCGTGGACGGCGGTCGGCGCGTCGTAGTGACGCTCGCTCCGACTGAGGACGATCTGGCGTGCCCCCGGCAGGTCGTCGAACATCTCGAACGTTCGCCGGCCCAGTACGACCGTGTCGTCGGCCACGCGCTCACGATATCGCCGTGACTCGCTGGGGAGGTGCCAGGGCAGGTCGTCGCCGTCGCCGATGACGCCGTTCTCGCTGACCGCCGCGACTGCGATAATCTCCATACCCGGTCTTTGGCCCCTGAGTACTACTCTCCACCGCTCCCGAGAGCATGTTTCGACTGTTTGCTCCAGTGCGATCCCGGCGTCGGCCGTTCGACTGTCCGAACCCCGAATCGCAGCAGACCGGAGTTTTAACAGCTCCCCTCCCGTCTCGCGGTCATGGACGTACTCGTTATCGGCGGGACGGGGTTGATCAGTACCGGGATTACGCGACAGCTCGTCGAGGCCGGGCACAACGTGACCTGCTTCACTCGGGGTGAGAGCGAGGCCGACCTGCCGGAGTCGGTGGACTTCGTCCACGGCGACCGGGACGACGACGGGGACCTCCGGGCCGCCCGCGAGCGAGCAGCGCCGGACTGCGTCATCGACATGGTCTGTTTCACGCCCGAGCAAGCCGAGCGCGCGGTCGAGATCTTCGACGGTGTCGAGCAGTACGTCTTCTGCTCGACGGTCGACGTGTACCACCGGCCACTCCCGACGAATCCCGTCACGGAAGACGCCCCACGGGAACCGGCAGTCAGCGAGTACGGCGCGAACAAGGCCGAGTGTGAGGACATCTTCATGGCCGCCGACGACGACGGCGCGTTCGCCGCAACGGTGATTCGGCCGTGGAGTACCTACGGCGAGGGTGGGCCGGTCCTGCATACCCTCGGGGTCGGCACCTACTACGTCGACCGGATCCGACGGGGCAAGCCCATCGTCGTCCACGGCGACGGCCAGTCACTCTGGGGACCGTGTCACCGCGACGACGTGGCCGGCGCGTTCGTCGGTGCGGTCGGCAATGGAGACGCGTACGGCGAGTGCTACCACGTCACCAGCGAGGAAGTGATCACGTGGAACCAGTACCACCGGACCGTCGCCGACGCACTCGACGCCCCCGATCCCGAACTCGTCCACATCCCGACGGAGGTGCTGGCCGACGCGGTGCCCGACCGGACCGGGATGTTGCTCGATCACTTCCAGTTCTCGACGGTGTTCGACAACAGCAAGGCCAGACGCGATCTGGGCTTCGAGTACACCGTCTCCTTCGCAGAGGGAGTCCGACGGACGGTCGAGCGACTCGACGCCGAGGACCGGATCGACGACTGGGACAGTGAGAACGACGACGAACTGATCGCCGCGTGGCGCGAGGCCGAAGCCGAGTTCCTCGATGCCGTCGGCGAGTAACCCTCTTCAGACGTTCGTCTTGTACAGTTTCCCGTCCTCGTCGTAGCGGGCGTCGAGGATGCGCTCGAACTGGTCGTCGCTGATCGACACGTCGATCGCCCCGAGGTTCTCGTCGAGCTGGTCGACCGTCCGTGCGCCGATGATCGGCACGCAGTCGAAATCGGGCTGGTCCATCAGCCAGCGCAGCGCGACCTGTGCGGGCGAGGCGTCGACCTCCTCGGCGACGGCCTGCACTTCGTCCAGCACGTGCCAGCCACGCTCTGAGACGTAGAAATCGAGGAAGCGGTCGTCGAACTGGGCGCGGGTGTCTTCAGGTGCGTCGAGGTCGTACGTGCCATCACCGGCGCGTTCGTACTTACCCGTGAGGAAGCCACCGGCCAGTGGCGAGTACGGACAGACGGCGAGGTTCTGGTCGGCACACACGTCCAGATACTCGGCCACGTCCTCGTAGTAGGCGGCGTGAAAGAGCGGCTGGGTGACCGTGAAGGCCTCGTAGTTCTCGACGTCAGCTTTCCAGAGACCTTTCGTGAGCTTCCAGGCGTCGGCCGTCGAGAGACCGACGTAGTGGACCTTCCCCTCGCTGACGAGGTCGTCGACGGCTCGAAGCGTCTGTTCGATCGGCGTCTCGTCGTCGAAGCGATGCAGGTAGAGGATGTCGAGGTACTCCGTTCCGAGTCGGTCCAGTGACCCTTCGACCTCCGCGCGGACGTTCTTCTTCGAGAGGTTCTCCTGGAAGCGCGAGACGGTCGACCAGAAGCACTTCGAGGCGATGACGTAGTCCTCGCGGTCCTCGTCGTCGAGCCACTCGCCGATCCAGCGCTCGGAGTCCCCGCCGCCGTAGCCGTTGGCGGTGTCGATGAAGTTGCCGCCGCGTTCGGCGAAGGCGTCTAGCAGTTCGTGGGCCTCCTCGCGGGACGTCTCGACGACGCCGTCCGATTCCTTGCCAAAGCGCCAGGTGCCCAGACAGAGCGGTGAGACCTGCAGTCCTGTCGTGCCGAGTCGTCGGTAGTGCATACGGTCAGAAGTGCGAGCGCGAAGGGGTTAACGATTGTTTAGCCTCGGAAACATCTCGGTGCTCATACTACCGGCTGTACATCTGTACACGATTTCGCCACCTCGGGGTGGCGAAGATCGTCACGAAGTGACAGCCGGCAGTATCACGTCCCGCTGTGTCGTCCGGTCAGTTCCTCGCGCAGAATCGTCCGGTGACATCGTTTCTGGTCCGTGTTCTCGAAGCAGACGAGCGCCACGTCGGTGCCGTCGGCAAGCATGTCGAGCAGGTCTGTGATCGCTCCCTGTGGCTCGTCCGTATCGAGATAGTCCCGGTACCGTCGTTCGAACGCGAGTTCCTCCCACGCGGCGTTGTGCGCGCCCTCGTCGCACATGCCGTCGAGCGTGAACGACGCTTGCAAGTCCTGAAACTCGTCGAGCAGCGCGCGCGGCGGTCCCAGTTCGGGACGATTCTCGTCGACGACGCCGTGGAACCACGGCGTCGGCGAGCGGACGACACCGACGCGGCGCGTCTCGTCGGGTAGCTCGACGAGGTCGTGCTGGAGTGCGGCGACGTAGGTATCGATCAGATCGCCGGACATGTGTGACCCTTCGACCGCGAGTGACAAAACTACTCGTCGGCCACGCCGCGCAGGAACTCACCGAACACCGAGACACAGTGAGGACAGAGCGCGTAATGGGACAACTGGGCAAGCCCACCGTCGTGGTCGGTGCCGGCCCGGTAGTACTCCATCCCGACGGGCGCATCGTCGAGTGGCCGCTCGCAGAAGCTACAGTGCTCGGCGACGCGGTCGTAGCCCGCCGCCAGTGAGGCGGCGTCGACCGGCGGTTCCGGCACCGTCGTCCACGTGTCGACCAGTTCCCCCACCTCGCTACGACAGGCTCGACAGATGCTGAGGACCGATCCGTCGACGGGTAGTGTGGTGCCGTCGCTGTACCACTGGCAGATCTGCTGGTCGCCGTTTCCGAGCGATCCGTCACAGAGGTCACAGACCGTCGACGGCACTCCGTATCGAACCGTCGCGTCACCGCTCATGGATGACGCCTCGTCGGGGGTGCCTATACGCTTCCCGGATCACTGCCGTTCGTCGAGGTTGTCGTCGACGACCGCCCTGATGTCCGCAGACCGGGCTTCGCTGCCGGTGTCGGTGCTGATGAACAGCCCTTCGAACTGGTCGGTGACGAAGTGATAGGAGCGCAGCGTCTCGAACTCGTGGAGCGTACAGCACAGTTCGCCGGCCTCGAACAGGTCTTCGAGATACTCTTTGCCGATCCCTTCGAGGACGAGGTTCTGGTAGATGTCGTCCGAGATCGCCGTTGCACGGTCCGTGAGTTCGTCGCGGAGATAGAGGAATTCGTAGCCGTCCTCGTCGTAGACCGCGACGGACCGAAGCTCATCGCCCGTCAGTGACCGGAGGCCAGCGACGAGCTCCTCCCTGTCGAAGCGTACCATGGGCTGATATAACACGCCACACGGTTTCAAAGATAGGGTCGGCCGCTCACCGTTGCCACTCGTAGAACCACCACGATGCACCCAGCAGCATCAGTCCCAGCCCGAGCGTCGATGTCGCCGGTTCGGGGATGATAAACAGGACGAACCCGATCAGTAGCATCGTCACCGGTTCGATCTCGTCGTAGTACTTCACGAGGTCCATACGGACCGTTCACTCGCCGGCACTAAATCTCTTCAGCCCGCGACATCTCGCTTCGATCGATCGGAAAGCTAGTCCCGCGGCGTCCACAGTCGCGAGCGTGGATAATACAACCACTCCTTCGCTGTATCATCGCTTCCGGCACCGAGCGATTTTTCGGCACGGACCGTCCTGCGTTGAGTCACGGTGATGCTCTGAGTGGCTCGTATCGGTGGTTCGATCGGCCTGTTGCGCGACCGTGAGTTCGCCGCCCTCGCCGGGACGGCCTTCGCCCGGAGTCAGGCCTACTCGACGATCCTCATCGCGCTCGCGCTGTACGCCGAGCAGTTCGGGACGACCGGGACCATAGAGGGACTGTTCGGGACCGGTTTTGCCCTCGTCCAGCTAGTCGTGGTCCTGCCCCTCGGGCGGCGTATCGACGTTGGCGACGCCAAGACGTACCTGCTGGCCGGGTTCGTCATCAACCTCGCCGTGTTCGCCGGTTTCGTCTTCGTCGACAACGCCGTCCACATCGTCCTCGTCAGAATGGTGCAGGGACTGGGTGCGTCGTTACTGTGGATCACCGGTTCGACGGTCATCGGCGAGATCAGTCCCGAAGACGACCGCGGTCAGTGGCTCGGGGCGTACAATCAGTTTGGCTCTATCTCCTCGCTCGCGGGGGACCTGCTCGGTGGCTACCTGCTCTATGCACACGGTTTCACGCTGACCTATGCAGTCCTCAGTGGCGTGACGCTGCTCACGTTCGTCCTCGTCTACCTGTTCCTCCGGGACAACCCCGGCGGCCGGAAGGACCCGGACGAAGCCAGCGGGATCGAGACGTTCAGAGAGTTACTCGGCCGGCCGATGCTACGGGCACTCGTGGGCTTTCGGGCCTCTTTCAGCGTCGGCAAGATGGCCGTCATCATCTTCCTGCCGATCTACGCCCGGACGACGTTCGACGTCTCCGCGTTCGCTATCGGGTGGATCATGGCCGGCGGCAAACTGACGAAGGCGATCACGCAGGGGTACGTCGGTGACCTGACCGACCGGCTCGGCCACCACCACTACTTCGTCGCCGTTGGCGCGGGCCTGTACGGCGTCGGAACGGCGCTGATCCCGCTTGCGGCCTATTTTGAAGGGACCGTGTCGCCGGTGACGATCACCGCGTTCGGCAGCCAGCAGGTCCTCGGTGGGGCGTTTTTCGCGATGTTCGGAGCCTTCGCGATCCTGGGCGTGGCCGACAGTATCCGCCTGCCGGCGAGTATGGCGCTTTTCGTCGGCGAGGCCGAAGCCTTCGACGCCGTCGCCTCCAGTTTCTCGCTGCGGTCGATCTCGTGGAAACTCGGACAGGTCGTCGGGCCGGTACTGATCGGAGCGATCAAAGACTTCGTCTCCGCAGAAGCGGCGTTCCTCGCCGCGGCGGGCTTTATCGCGGTCGCGACGCTCGGCTTCGCGGTCACGAGCGTGCGTGCGAGTCGACAGGGGGCGGTCGCGCCGACACCGGGTGACTGATACTGCCGGCTGTCACTTCGTGACGATCTTCGCCACCCCCGGGGGTGGCGAAATCGTGTACAGATGTACAGCCGGTAGTATGATCGACGGTCGCGGCTCGTCGCGACCCGGTAAATTCAATCGTCGGTCTCGACCGGGTTTGCCCGTGGCACCGTCACGTCCGTCAGTGCGGCTTCGATCTCGTCGCGCCGATCCTCGAACTTCCCGGGGAGGACGAGCCGTTCGCCCAGTTCGTCGAGCGGTTCGTCGCTGGTGTAGCCCGGGCCGCTCGTCGCCAGTTCGAAGAGGACGCCACCGAACTCGCGGACGTACACAGAGCGGAACCAGTGGCGGTCGATCTGAGCCGTCGGACGCAGTCCCTGTGACTGGATCGCGTCGCGCATCGACTCCTGGTCGGCGTCGGTCGGCGTCTGGAAGGCGACGTGGTGGACCGTCCCGGTGCCCTGCCGGCCCCCGCTGATCGTCGGGAGTACGTCGACGTACTTCCCTACCGGTCCGTCAGCGGCGAAGCGCGTGCGCTCGTCGCCCGGCGTGTCGCCCTGTGCCTGCTCAGTGCCCACGCGCTCGAAACCCATCGTTTCCAGTAGGTCCATCGACGGTTCGGGGTCGGCGAGCCACAGCGTCACGGAGTGGAACCCCCGGATCGCCACGTCCTCGGGGACCCACTCGGTCCACGGCACCGTGGGGTCGTCGTCGGGAATCTCGACGGCGACCAGTTCCACGGGAAGGCCGTCGGGGTCCTCGAACGGTAACACCGTTTCGCCGAATCGCTCGATTCGCTCGTCGTACTCCACGCCGTACTCGTCGAAACGCTCCTCCCAGAAGTCCAGACTTCCCGCTGGCACGCGGAAGGCCGTCCGGGAGACCTGCCCGGAGCCGACTTTCCCGGAGCGCATGTGCTCCCACGGGAAGAACGTCATGCTCGTCCCCGGCGTCCCTTCGGCGTCGGCGAAGAAGAAGTGGTACGTCTCGGGGTCGTCCTGATTGATCGAACGCTTCACCAGCCGCAGACCCAGCGTCTCGACCCAGAAGTCGAGGTTGCGCTGGGGGTCGCCAGCGATACAGGTGACGTGGTGGATGCCCGGCGTCGGGGTCGGATCAGCCATACGCGAAGGGAGGCGCTCGAACTACTTGACTTCGTGGCGGCGCGAGTGTTACCGGGTCTCTGCGGTGTCGATAGCGCTGGTACCGCGGCCAGCCGCCCGCGCTGTCAGGGTTCGGGCACCGGCGACTCGGCGTCCGTCGCGCGCTCGCGGAGCGCTTCCTGTTGGTCCTCGCTCATCGGTTCGAAGTCCTCGGCGGCGTCGATGATCGTCCCGACGAGGTCGGCGTCGCCGGCGTTCGGGATGGAGGTCATCCCCTGTGAGAGGGCAAAGCGCAGACACTCGCGGATTTCCTCATCGGTGTCGTACGGTTCGTACCACGTATCGTAGGGCCGTTCGTCCTCCGGCAGGTCCTCGTCCCACGGTCCCTTGGCGAAGCCCTTGATACAGAGTGTCCCGAGACCCTCCTCCTCGGCCAGTTCCAGCACCGATCCGTAGTCGTACTCCGGTCCCTTCTTGGCTTCGAGCGTGTAGTTGTAGGGAAACATCACCGTCTCCAGTTCGGGGATGCGCTTGATCGCCGACCGGATGAGGCTGGGGTCGCCGTGGCTCGTCAGGCCGATGTGATCGATCAGGCCCGCCTCCTTCGCGTCGAGCAGGGCCTGTAACGCGCCGGGGTCGTGGTCGCCCTGTGCCATCTCCGGGCTGTACTCACCGAGGATGGCGTCGAGTTCGTCGTAGCGGGTGACCGCGTGGAACTGATACAGGTCGATCTTCTCGACACCGAGCCGTTCGAGCGACCGGTGTAGCTCTCCCCACGCGCCGTAGTAGGTCCGTTCCTGCGTCTTACAGCCCAGGAAGATGTCGTCGCGATGCTCCTGCAGTTTCGGGGCCAGTTTCACCTCCGCATCGCCGTAGGTCGGGGCCACGTCGAAGTGGTTGACGCCCGCATCGAGGGCCTCTTCGACCATCTCGTTGGCTCGCTCCTGATCGACGAAGTTCAGTGCGATCGACCCGTAGGTGAGGACGCTCGATTCGTGACCGGTCTCGCCGAGTGGGCGTGTCTCCATAGCCGAATCGAGGGGCGAAACCATGATAAAAGACGGTGGCAGATGTCGGCTGATACGGATTATTGGTGCCGGTGGGCGGACGGGAACGGCCGCAGTTCGTCACCGGGGCCGACGGTGAACCGAGCAGAATAATTGCCCCGCGCCCACAGTCACCGTGTGAACGACCGTCTCCGCCCAGTCGCTCTGTTCGCCCTGCTCGCGACGCTGTGGGGACTCTCCTTTCCAGCCATCTCGGTCGGCCTCGAATCACTCGACCCGGTCCTGTTTGCGGCCTTTCGCTACGACGTCGCCGCCGTCTGTCTGCTCGCATACGCGGCGCTTCGCGAACCGAACTGGCGACCGACGGGGGCCGCGAACGTCGGTGCGGTCGTGGCCGGTGGCGTCTTTCTCGTCGCCGGGAACGCCTTCCTCTTCGTCGGCCAGCAGACTGTCCCCAGCGGCGTCGCGGCCATCATGCAGAGCCTCGTCCCCATCGTGACCTCGCTGTGGGCGCTGGGTCTGCTGCCCGAGGAACGGGTGTCGGCGGTCGGTGCCGTCGGAATCCTGCTGGGTTTCGTCGGCGTCGGCCTCATCGTCCGCCCGGACCCGAACAATCTGTTCGGGAGCGACGTGATCGGGCGAGTCCTCGTCTTCGCGCAGGTCGCCAGCGTCGCCCTCGGCGGCGTGCTCGTCCAGCGGGCACGGCCGACCATCGACAAGGCGGCGCTCTCGGGGTGGTCGATGCTGCTGGGCGCGATCATTCTGCACGTGACCAGCGCCAGCATCGGCGAACCGTTCGCGGTCCCACAGACAGCGGTGTCGGCCGGGGCCGTCGCCTACCTCGGTGTCTTCGCCACTGCCATCGCCTTCTTCATCTACTTCACGCTGCTGGAGGTCAGGGGGGCGCTGGAGACGTCGCTGGTCGCGTATCTCGTCCCTATCGTCGCGACAGTCGCGGGTGTCTTCCTGCTGGAGGAGTCGATTACGGCGCTGACGGTCGTCGGGTTCCTCGTCGTCGTCCTCGGATTCGTCCTCCTCAAACGGCGGGCCATCGCGGACCTCGTCGACGAGATCAACGGTGCGACGGCCGCCCACGATGACTGAGCGCCTCGGTGCCGGGGTCGACGCTGTCGGCCACTACTATTCTCGTTGACGGTTCTCGGAGCGCCCCTACCACGACACCGTCCGCGAAGATGGACTACGCGTCGGCGTCGTCTGTGAAGAATTCGGGCTGTTCGAACGCTTCGTCTTCGCCCTCCACGTCGAGCACGTCGAGCGCTGTCACCACGGCACCGGTTCCGACCTCGTCGGCGAGGTTGGGCTGGGTACGTCCTTCGTCGCCGGAGACGAGTTCCTTGACGTACAGGCCGCCCGCTCCGTGGACGCGGATGTCGGCGTGGCGCTCGTCGACCAGTTCGCCCGAGATGTCGTACACCTCGCGGGTGCGGACGATGTCGGCCCGGCGGTGGTCGACACGCTGGGGCGTGCGCTGTTCGATGGTCGCGCCGTCGAGCGTCTCGAAGGCCGCCGTCAGGTCGTCCGCGTCGACGGAGTCGTCGAACTCGACGTCCATTCGGTAGGTCTTCGAGGCCTCGTGTTCCTTGACGCGGGCGACCATGTCGTGGGTCGCGAGTCGCAGCCCCTCGACCTCGACCTTGCCGTCGGCGAAGTCGTTGATCTCGGCTTCGAGTTCGGCCGGGTCCACGTCGCGGGTGCGTGGCTCCTTGATCTCGATGACGAACGGCCGACCGCCGCCAAGCATCAGCGCGTCCACGTCCTCGCGGCCGGCCCCGTGGAAGACCGCTTCCTCGCCGTCCATCGCCTCCAGGACGACCGGCGCGGACAGTTGCTCCACGCTCTCGGGGTAGCGGTAGCCGATGCCGTCACAGCCCGGACAGTCCGCGCCCCGTTTGAGGCCGCTCCCGCCACACTCGTTGCAGGGCCACTTGGTCTGGGGGATGTCCCGTTCGAGCTTGCGGTAGCGCCCGTAGACGAACGCGGAGTTGACCTGCACGTCGATCTCGTCGGTCGCCAGATCGAGCGTCAGTTGCACGTCCGGGCGCTCGAAGTCGACCTCGGCCCCGGTGAGCGTGCCGACCCGGCGGCCCACTTCACGATTGAACTCGGTCTTGAGCTGTTCGCCCGCAAAGGCCGCCCGGTCGTCGTGGTCGGCGTCCGGTTCGTCGCCGTCGAGACCCACGTCCTCGCGCAGGAGCCGGTCGTTCTCTTCGAGCAGCGGCGGGACGCGCGTCCCGAGCTGGTAGGTCGCGAACTCGTAGCCCTGAACGGCCGTCGCGGCCCGTTCTGCCAGTTCGTCGAAACGCGCGGTCTCGCCCTCACAGACCCAGCAGTCGTCTGGGGTCTCGTAGGGTTCGTCGTCGTCGAGCGCGATGGTCGTCCGTAGCGCCCGCCCCCGTTCGGTGTTGGTCAGGCCGAAACTCCGGTCGGCGAAGAGTCTGCCGAGACAGGAGTCACAGAGCGGCCCGGTCGCGATGGCCGCCCGGGCGTCGGAAAGCAGTGTCATTGTCACAGTAGTGACGAGCGGCGCGTAATTGCGTTTCGAAGCGGCGACGGACTACCGGTCGGTGTCGCCAGCCCCCTGCCGCGGCGACGACGCTCCTTCGCCGTTCTCGGCCGGGCTGTCGGCCGCCGGTGCGGTCATCGTGACCTCGCGCTGGGGGAACGGGATCTCGATGTCGGCCGCCCGAAAGCGGTCGTAGATCGCCCGGTTGCAGTTGTGGGTCGCCCTGGCGGTCAGCGCCGGGTTCGGGACCCAGCACAGCAGTTCGTGGTCTAGCGCCGAGTCGCCAAAGGCCCGAAAGCGCACCCGTGGCCGTGGCCGGTCGAGGACGTGGTCCGCTTTGGCGGCCACGTCGAGCAGAATCTCCTCGACGGTGTCGAGGTCCGAGCCGTAGGCGACGCCGACGGGCACCTTGATCCGGCGCTTCTGCCGGGGCGTCGACTCGTTGATCACCGACGCGCTGTTGAGCACCGAGTTCGGGACCGTCACGAGGATGTCGTCGCGAGTGCGAATCACCGTCGAGCGCACGGAGATGTCTTCGACACGGCCCCGTTCGCCGGTTTCGAGGACGACGTAGTCGCCGACGGCGTAGGTGCCGTCGAGGTACAGCGCGATCGAGCCGAAGAGATTGGCGATGGTGTCTCTCGCCGCCAGCCCAATGACGATGCCGGCGATCCCGGCGGAGGCCAACAGTGGCGTCACGTCGATGTGCCAGACCGCAAGCAGGAGAAAGGAGCCGACGCCGACGACGGCAGCCGTCCAGACGTTCTGGAAGATGGGGACGACCTGCCGGTCGATGTAGCGGTTGTCCGTCACCGCGTTCGAGGCCTTGCGGCCGATGCGGACGAGCGTCACCATCCAGAGCAACGTCACCAGCGACAGCGTCGTCGCTTCGATCGACGGATGCTGGGCTAGCGGATGCTCGAACAGGGAGAGTCCGAGATACGTGCCACCGATGGCGACGGTCAGGTACAGCGCCCGGTGGACGCCGCCGAGCACGATGTCGTCCACGTCGCCCGGGATTCGCACGGTCGCTCGCCTGAGGACTCGGTCGCCACCGACCCGAAGGACGGCGGCGCACACCATCGCCGTGGCGATCACGACGAGAAAGCCCTGCCACCCAGGTAGTGACGCGATCCAGGCCCAGAGCGCGCCGATGCCGTTCGTTTGCATACCGCTGGCAGGCGACCGACCACCATAGCTGTTGCTCGTTCGACAGCGGACTTTTGTCGTCCCAGTCGATAGCAGAGCTATGGACGAGCATCGCGGTCGGAGTGACGTGGACGACGCACGCGAGACGCTCTGTGGGCTGGTCGACCAGATCGACCGCACCGACACGGTCCCGCTGTCGGTGGCGACCGGTCGCGTCCTCGCCGATCCGGTCACGGCGAGTGAAGGCGGACCGGCCGACGGTATCGAGGTCGGCGAGACGCTCTTTCCGGCCGGGCATCGCCTCCGCCCGACTGACGTGGGACTGTTGAAAGTCGCGGGCATCGACAGTGTCCTCGGCGTCCAGCGCCCGACGGTCGGGATCGTTCCCACTGGCGACGAACTGGTCCAGCGCGAGGCGGAGGCAGGCGAACGCGTCGAGACGACGGCGTTCACGCTCGCCCAGCATGCCGACCGCTGGGGCGGAAAGGTGACTTATCGGAACACAGTAGTGGAGGACCGCCACGCCGTCCGGGCCGCGATCCAGCGCGACCTGACCCGGGACGCGCTCGTTATCACCGGTGTGGGCCGCGAGGATCTGGTCCGCGAGGTCGTCGCCGACCTCGGGACCGTCCACGTCGACGCTATCGCGGCCGAACCGGGCGGGACCGTCGCCGTCGCCAGCGTCGAGGACCGCCCACTTCTGCTCTTGCCAGAATCGCCGGTCGGGTGTCTGGTGGGGGCGGTCCAGTTGCTTCGACCGCTCGTCGCCGACCTCGCCGGCGCACCGCTCGGGGCCCACCCACACCACCACGCCGAGATGGGGACCGCCGTCGAGAGCGACGCCGATACCCGGACGTTCGTTCCCGTCGCGCTGGAGGACCACGTCGCGACGCCACTGGGCGAGGGGGCGCCGACGCTGCGGGACGTGACGCGGGCCGACGGCTGGGTGTCGGTCGACGAGGATTCGGCCGGACTCGATGCCGGCGACTCCGTCGGAGTGATCGACTGGGAACAGGCGTGAGCGGTTTCGACGGCGGGGTTACACGAGGTCGTCGAAGCCGCGAACGCGGTGGTCGCCCATCACGCACTGACCCCGTTCGTCGGGATCGTGGCGCTCGACGTGGATCGCGTCCAGCCCGGCGTTCCAGGCCGCGCCGATGTCGTCGGGGTCGTCGCCCACGAGGACGCCCTCGTGGCCGTTGTGACCCACGCCGAGATCGCTCATCGCCATCTGGACCGGTGTGGGATCGGGCTTCCAGCCGATCTCTTCGGAACAGCAGACGACCGTATCGAACCAGTCACGGATGTCTAGCCGGTCCAGCACCGGCCCGGTGAGGTAGGGCTGGCAGTGAGTCACGAGACCGATCGGGCCGTCGAGTTCGCCGACGAACGACTCGGCGTCGTCGTACAGATACGTCGCGTCGGCCCGGTCAGCCGGATTCTCAACGTCGTGGAACGTCTCCCAGAACCGATCCGGGTCGATGTCGTGTCGCTGCAGTACCGTCTCGCGAACGCCGCCGAGACCGTACCAGAGGATCTCGGCTTCGGTGTTGCTAAAGCCCACGCCCAGCCGATCACCGACTTCCGTGACGACCGTCGACGGATATGCGGGGTCGATATCGACGATCGTGCCGTCGAGATCGAACATCCAGAAGTCGTAGTTGCGGGCCATCGGGACTGCGAATATAGGCGACAGGCGAGTATATACCTTCTGGGCCGTTCGCCGGTTAGTAAAAACCTTCTGGGCCGTTCGACGATCAGGTGGCGGCTACGCTCACGTTAGACGGACCCACGTGCAGTTGAAGCTGTGATCGGTGGTCGCCGTGCCTACACCAGATACAGTTTCAGACGGACCCCCTCGGGGGAGACCAGATCGAGTGCTATCGGGAAGTCGAGTGCGGGCTGATTGTGATCGAACGGGCGCCGACGAGCGATGCGACTCTTCGGGGATAGATCTGGCTATCGTCATGGGTTCGATGCGACGCCGCCGCTGGCCGATTGCTTGCGAAGTTCGACGCCCACGTCGGCGGCTCGATCTGTGCTTTGGACAGTGTATGCATACACTGCCCGACTGCACCGTGAAACCGATCGACAGCCCCGCCGTATGGAGACGCACCCCAAACTCCCGGACGATGTCGGGGTGCGCTCGCTCTACTAAACGTCCTGACCGTCAGTTTTCAAGGCTTCTCTGAGCTGATCTACGAGTTCCACGAACAGTTCTCGCTATGATCTGTTTGTCCCTCAATCCCTCAACTAGACAGTTCTGAGTCATAAATATTTTGACAACGTGTGATTGAATATATGGTATGAAACGAAGAGATCTGCTTTTGAGCCTCTGCACTGGAATCGGGTTCATGAGTGGCTGTTCAGGGACAGAGAATAACACACAGCAAGGCACACCAACAAAGCAAGTGGAAACTGAGCCGAGTACGACAGAAACAGTAGTACAACCAACAACAACGACTTCATCTCCCAAATCGTTTCTTCCGGTGGAAGGCCAAGGATGGAAGCTGCTCAACACCTCCGAGTATGATTGGTGGCCACTTGGAGGTTCAGGAGGGATTATTGGCAAGTATGATGGTCCAGATGGGGAACTATACAAGTTCCTAATCATGCGCGATGAAAAAAATGCAGGAGGCTCAGCGAGACAGTTTGCTTGTGCCGGCTGGCAGATAGCGTTTTCATATCAAGGCTGGGCAATCGCAGCGTCAACAGGCACTATTCAAAAAACATGGACACCAGAGGCGCCGCCAACAATGGAATCTTCACCAGCACCTGATAAGGTTGATAGAGTATACGAATTACTTCTTCGCTCACCAAAGCTACCAGAAGATGTCGTTCCTAAAGAAACAGCCTGTCCATATGATTAAGTTGCTCCACGATATTAGACAGTTCATCTGGGACACCCGTGATATGTATATCCAATAGCCAGAGGAGGTAAATATCAATATTATTACTTGATCGTCTCAAGATATAAAATAATAACAGAGCGCTCATCCGTAGCACAGTTTTAGACGGGTGCTACTCCGGGACGACGGGCGGAACCGGGTTCTGCCGATCAGGAAGTTACTCTGATCGAACTGCCCAGGTACTTCGAGAGCACTTCACTGACCGAATCGGCGTTGAACGCCGCCAGATCGGCCGCGATAGCACTTTTCAGCGCGTCGAGGTACCTCTCGTCGGTCTGGAGTTCGCGAAACGTGATCTCGTCGACGGCGACGCCAAGGGCGTCCTCGGTCTCGCGGCGCATGTGTGCAGGATCGTTCAGTTCGCCCCGCCAGCAGTTGTCCCTGAAAAAGAGCCAGCCGTCTTCGCCGGGCGTGGCGGCCGTCTTGTACAGCACGGTCTCGAAGGTGTCTGGCTCCGCCCGCAGATCCGACGCGTCTGGTTCGAGGCGCACGGTCGCCCGGAACACGTACTCGGCCGTCCCCGCTCCGTCGACCGATTCCCCACCGCCGGCGTCGTCGCTCATCTCACTCGTAGATATCGTCGAAGCGCTCGGCCAGTTCGATGTCGTTTTCGGTGATCCCACCGGCGTCGTGGGTCGTCAGGCGCACTTCGACCTCGCGCCAGCCGATCGTCATCTCGGGGTGGTGAAACGCCTCCTGTGCCAGCCCGCCCGCTGCGGCGGCGAACCCACACCCATCGAGGTAGGCGTCGAACTCGTAGGTCCGGACGATCTCGTCGCCCTCGCGCTCCCACTCGTCGGGTAGCTGTGCCGCGATCTCGTCGTCGGAAAGCAGGTCTGCCATGCTCGACCAGTCGGCGGGAGCGGGCAAAACTGTTGGGCCGAGCGGTCGGGATCGCTGACGGATGACTCCGCAGTCAACACACCGAAAGCCCTCGTCACGCTCGGGCGGTCTGCGCGGGATATCCTCGCTTCGCTCGGATACTGGCCCGCGCAGACCGCCCGACCGAGACTCGCCCTTTCATCCACCAGGGTAGAGACTGCTCACCGATCTACGTGCCTGGCGGATGAAAGGGCGAGGCGCTCTCGCGTACTCCGTGGTCGTCTGAGCGCCCACTATCCGAACGGAGTGAGGATATGTCGCTCAGCGACCGCGAGAGCGCCGAGGGCTTTCGGTGTCTGCCACTCGGCGCGAGCGTTTGCTACTCAGAAAACGACTGCGAGAACTGCTAGTCGTCGCTCAGTTGATCGAGTACCGAGGCGGGAATCTCCTCGCGCATCCCTTCGGGGATGTCGTCGACGGACATGCCCTCGGCGAAGGCTGGCGGACCGCCGGCGGTCGCCTCCGGTCCGAAGTCGGGATCGAACAGCTGGAGGGCGGTGTTGATCGTCGACCAGTCGTCTTCCTGTGCGGCGTCGCGCAGACTCTGGGTCGGTGCCGCGAGCAGTTGCGAGACGATGGCGTCGGCCATCGACTCGACGACGGCCTGTTGCTCGTCGTCGAGGTCGAGTTTGGAGAAGGCAGTCTGGAGTTCGCTGGCCTTGATGTGGTCGGCGCTCTCGTACATCGCCGAGATGACCTGATCGGCGCGCTTTCGCTTGTACTGGTTCAGAAGACGGTCGAACTCGGCGTCGACCATCTCCTCGACGGCCTCGGCGGCCTCGCGCCGCTGGGCGCGGGTCTCGTCGGTCAGCGACTCCAGCGTGTCCATGTCACAGACGGTCACGTCCGGGAGCGTGTCGGCGCTGGGGGGCACGTCGCGTGGCTGTGCGATGTCGATGACGAACGTCTCGCCCGCCGTCGCGAGCGTGCCGGTGTCGAACACCTGCTCGGTGCTGCCCGTCGCCGTGACGACGACGCGGGCCTCGTCGACGATCGTATCGATGGCATCCAGCGAGACGGCGGTCGCCTCGACGGGCACTTCGTCGGCGACGTACTCGGCGTTGGGGATCGTCCGGTTGGCGATGACCAGCCGATCCACGGCGTCTGACAGCGATTTGGCTGCGAGCGTTCCCATGTCGCCCGCCCCGACGACGAGTCCGGTCTCGCCGTCGAGATCACACTCGTCGGTCGCGAGACCGACCGCGGCCGAGGCGATCGAGACCGAGCCTTCGTTGATCGCCGTCTCCGTGCGTGCGCGCTCGCCGACGTGGATCGCCTTGGTGATGCCGTCCTCGAAGACGGTGCCGATGCCGCCGACGGCACGGGCGTCCTCGTAGGCCCGGCGGACCTGCCCGAGAATCTGGTCTTCGCCGAGTACGATCGATTCCAGCCCCGCCGCGACGCGCAAGAGGTGGCGAAGACTCTCCTCGTGACCCATCTCGACGACGGCGTCGTCTGGAACGCCCTCGGTAAACAGCGAGAGTGCGTCCGTCTCGCCGTTCTCCGTGACGACGTACCCCTCGACCCGGTTACACGTCTGGAGAACGAAGGCTTCGTCGACGACCGGGTCCGTCAGCAGTGTCTCGACGGCGTACCGTTGGCTATCCGCCGCTGCGGCCTCTCGGTCCTCGACGCTCGCGTGTTCGTGTGCCACGCTGACGCCGGAGATGACGCCCGTCCCTGCTCTCACGATAGATCACCAGTATGCTCGTCGATCACGTCAGTCGCTACTTGGGATACCTTACTACTGGGACTATCTAAAGCCTTCCAAACACGGCTCGATCTGACGGCTGTTCTGACAGCAGAGCGACGTTTTTTCGGCGGCACACCCTCTTTTTTCAGGGTCCGGCGCAGTTCCGCAGTCACCTCGGCCAGTTCACCGACGCCGGCGTAGTCCTCCTCGAAGCGCTCGCGCAGGTACTTCGACAGCGCTGGACTCGTCCCACCGGTGGCGACGGCGAGGGTGACCGGGCCGTCCCGGACGGTCGCGGGGACCACGACACTGTCGGGGTCGCGCTCGCCTGCCATGTCCGTGCGGTTGATCAGCGCGCCGTGGTCACGGGCCGCTTCGGCGACGGCCGCGTTCAGGTCGGCGTCGTCGGTCGCCGCCACCACGAGCGCCGGGTTGGTCCGGTCGATCCACTCGCGTGCGCCCGCCTCGTCGGGCGCTTCACGGACCCGCTCGGCGTCCCCGAAATCGGTGTCGGCGAAGTCGGGACTGACGACGACGACCTCGGCTTCGCTGGCGAACCGGCGGGCTTTGCGCGCGCCCACCGGCCCGCCGCCGAAGACGAGGACGGTCGCACCGCTGAAGTCGTGCAACAGCGGGATCATTCAGTCGTTCGTCGCCTCCCCGGCGTCGATCACGTTCGCCTCCGCCCGCTCGTCCATCCGAATCCCGGTCTTCTTCAGGATCTCTGAGGAAAACAGCGTGTCCCAGTCGCCCTCGTCCACGTCCCAGTACTCGGCCATGCGCTCGCGGACCTGCTCGACCCGGCGGTCGCTCTCATCCTCGCTGCGACCGTGGGTCATCGCGAAGACGTTGTACTCCCAGACGCCGTCGTGGCGCGGGCGCTCGTAGCAGTGGGTGACGAAGTCGAAACTCGCCACAGCAGGCCCGACATCCTCGACCACGTCGTCCGGGACGTTCCAGACGGTCATGCCGTTCTCCGAGTAGCCAAGCGCGTAGTGGTTCGGGACGACCCCGACACGGCGGACCTTCCCCTCCGCGTCGAATCGCTTGATCGTCTCGACGACCCACGCTGTCGATTTCCCGATTGCCTCGGCCACATCGGCGTACGGCGTCTCACTGATCGGCAGGCCGCCCTGAATTTCCATCACTAGATCGAGTTCGTCGGGCGTCAGCCCCTCGCGGTCCGTCGGCGTCACGTCCGGCCCCAGATCCGAGAGGTCGATACTGCCGTCTTCGAGGGGGCCTTCGACGGGGAACTTCGCCTCGACGCGGAACTCCTGCTGTTTGGGGAGATTGTACGTCTCCTGTCCGGTCGCGTCCTCGATCTCACCGAGCACCTCGGGGATTCGATCCTCGTCGGCGACCGAGAGGACGAACCACATGTTCAGATGTGGGTGCTCGCGCCGGTAGTTGTGGGCCACCTCGCGGAAGTCGTTGACCTGCTCGGCGACCTCGTCGAACCGATCCTCGGGGGCGTGCATCGCGACCAGCGTCGCCATCCCGCCGATGGCTTCGGCGTTGATCAGCGCACCGAACCGGGAGAGCGTGCCGTCGTCGTCCATCCGCTCGATGCGCTCGACCAGTTCGGTCTCGCTCACGTCGATGCCGCGGTCGCGCAGCGCCTCGGCGGCCGGTCCGAAGGGCCGCTCGGTGACGGGAAACCCACCCTGATACGCGTTGGCGATCGCGCGGTCCACGGGTCCCAGATCCTCGCTCATTATCGATGCTCGGGTCCGGGCCGGTATAAGCCCCGCGGCAGAACTGCCCGTTGGCTACGGCTCTCGGCCAGCCACGATAACGTGACCCATGCCGGCCGCGGTCAGAAGGGTCCCGACCACAACGCCGACGAGGTTCATCCGCCCGACACACTGCCAGTACCGGTCCTGTGCAACGCCCGGTCCCGCGTAGATCCGGTTTCCCCACACCGCGAGCGCGTGACTCGCGTTCGATGGGACGCTGCCGGTCGCCTCGGCGAGGTGGTACGTGTGCTGGAGCGTATCGAACAGGAGTACGTACCTGTCGAGGTCGTCCGGGCCACCGCCCCGGCAGCCAAAGCCAACGGCGAACACGCCCCTGATGTAGAAGACAGCGAATCCAGCGGCGACGGGCGCCAGCCCGATTTGCGTGGCTCGTGACCCGCGCCAGCGCCCGAGCAGGAGCACGAGCGGGAGACCGAACAGAATGGCGTGCATGAGGTCACTCGTCCCGCCGACTGGCGTCGCAAACTGGACGACGACCAGCACCGCGTAGGAGAGGGCGACCGCCGGAACGGCGAGCACTGTGAGCGCACTGTGCGTTTTCCAGCCCATCCGTTGTTCGTCCAGACTGCCTCGAAGCGCGCATCGGTCCGTAAAGTGTCTGTTGTTTTCCAGCTGCTGACAGGTGTGGAGAGCGCGATAACCGCCACCCCGACAGCAGTCCGATCGAACGTGCTGTCTCACCGAACGGTCTTTTGCCATCGCCGCCGTAGTCGGAACGATGATCTCCACGGCCGAACTCGCCGTACGACTGCTCACCGTGCTGTTCGTCGTCGTCGGCGTCCCGCTGTGGTTCGTCCTCATGTTCCGGGCGCTCGACTACATCGCTCTGGACGGCCTGATCGAGGAGTACCGACAGGGCCAAACCAGTCCGCTACGCGACCGTGGGCAACTCGACGCGTACTTCGCCGCCAACGAGGACGCCGCCAAGACCTGCCCCCACTGTGGCGCAGCCAACGGCGAGAACTACACCTTCTGTCACACCTGCCAAACGAAGCTGGAGTCGTAGTGTCGGGAAACCGAGCGGCTGGTGAGAACTGCAAGACACCGAAAGCCCTCGGCGCGCTAGCCCGATCTGTGACAGATATTCTCCCTTCGGTCGAATAGTGCCGACACAGATCGGGCTACCACACCTCGCCCTTTCATCCGCCAGGGTGTAGTTTGCTGATCTATCCACGAGCCTGGCGGATGAAAGGGCGAGACCGTCTGGACGAACCCCGGCGAGGTAAGCACTGGAGCGAACGCAGTGAGCGAAGGGCGCAGCGAGCCGCGGGAGTCCAGACGGTCGAGGGCTTTCGATGTCGTCGTTACGACCGTCACGCGTTATCCAAACACGCGAGCTAGATCAGCACTGAAGATTTATTCCCCAGAATCACTTCCCCGTAGCCAATGCAGTGGGACAACGAGCCGAGTGATTGGACGGACGAGAACGGCCGGATCACGATGTCGGTGCCGGGCGAGACCGACGCGTGGCGACACACGAAACACGACTTCGTGCAGGACGACGTTCCCTTCTACCACCGCGAGGTGTCGGGCGATTTCACCGCGACGGTCCGCTTTGCCGGCGACTACGGCACGCTGTACGATCAGGCCGGACTGATGGTCCGAGAAGACGCCGAAACGTGGCTGAAGTGTGGCGTCGAACTGCTCGACGGGCAGCAACACGCCAGTGCAGTCGTCACGCGTGAGGTCTCCGATTGGTCGGTCGTTCCCCTCGACGATTCACCCGAGTGGCTCTGGATTCGGGTCGAGCGCACTGGTGCAACCGTCGAGGTGTCCTGCTCGACAGACGGCGAAGAGTGGACGGTGTTTCGACAGGCGACTCTCACAGAAAGCAATCCGCTACAGGTCGGCGTCATGGGTGCAGCACCGCAGGGCGACGGCTTCGAAGCACGGTTCGAACAGTTCAGCGTCGAGTAACTGGGCGACTGGAGTGAGGCGACCGGATTACTCCGAGCCGAGCACACCGGTCACGTCGTACCCGCGGTCGCGCAGTTCCGAGAGGATGCCCTCCTGATCGGCGCTGGCCTCGTAGTAGATCACGATATCGAAACTGCCGTCGCGGAGCAACTGCTGGCACTCCCAGACGAACTCCTCGTCGTCGATGGTCAGTCCCTGATGCTGATTCGAGGAGAAGTCGCTGTCGTCGTTGCCCGAGTAGACGTAGGTGTCTTTGGGGTCGTGGCCGGCGTACTCGGCGATGACGTTGCCGGCTTCCAGCGTCGTCTCCATCATCTCGATGTCGTCCTGACCGTCGAGGTCGGTGTGGATGATCGTTCCGTTCAGTTCGATGTCGCCGGGTTCGAGCAGTGCCTTCGTACGGCGGTAGAGGTCCTCGTCGAGCGAGTCGGCGTCCATACGACATACTCGTTAGCAGGGATTAATACGACTCACGGTTCGTCGGCCGACGGCCGGCGTTGCGACTGCTCGTCGGTGTTGCTGGCGGCGGTCGCAACCGCCGCTACTCGTACCGAATCGGAGACTGCGACGTTCTGCTTACAGTCGCGTCAGATTCTCGGCACGCGGACCCTTGTCCGCCTGCACGATATCGAACTCGACTTCCTGCCCCTCTTCGAGGTCAGGGCCGCCGACGTCTTCCATGTGGAAGAAGACGTCCTCGTCAGCGTCCTCCGTTTCGATGAAACCGTAACCGCCGGTGTCGTTGAAGAAGTCTACAGTACCTTTCGCCATTGTGATCACAGCCGGGTGAGGTTTTCTGCACGCGGACCCTTGTCCGCCTGCACGATATCGAACTCGACTTCCTGCCCCTCTTCGAGGTCAGGGCCGCCGATGTCTTCCATGTGGAAGAACACGTCTTCGTCAGCGTCGTCTGTATCGATGAAACCGTAACCGCCAGTGTCGTTGAAGAAGTCAACCGTACCGGTCGCCATTGCACCTTCCAAGAGGGGAGTATGGTATTAAAACCCACCGGTAATTGTGACCTCTCGGTGGCAACTGATACTGTAGTAAGCCCCGAACTCGGGGTACAAGGTGGCCTTACCGCGGGGTGAGCGGGAACCGGAACACAAAACTCATGTCGGGCCACTTTGATCAGTGAAACGATGCTACGGCGGGCACGAGCACTGGCACAGTCGGCTTACGAACGACTCCTTGAGCGCGAACTCTCCGACGCACCCAGTCACGTCGCCGTCATTCAGGACGGTAATCGCCGGTACGCCCGCAAACAGGGCGAAGCAAAAACTGAGGGGTACCGTGAAGGTGCAGAGACGACGGAAGCGCTCCTGCGCTGGTGTGAGACGCTCGCTGTCGAGGAGGTCACACTCTATGCTTTCTCGACCGAGAACTTCGACCGCCCGCCCGAAGAACGCGAACACATCTTCGACCTCGTCGAGCGAAAACTCAGAGCCTTCGCCGACGCCGACCGTGTTCACAACAACGAGGTCCAGATTCGCGCCATCGGCGAGACCGAGATGCTCCCGGAGCGCGTTCGCGACGCCATCGACTACGCCGAGGACAAGACTGCGACGTACGATCAGTTGCATCTCAACGTCGCACTGGCCTACGGCGGTCGTGCGGAGCTACTTGGTGCCACGCGGGACATCGCCCGCTCGGTCCAGTCGGGCGACCTCGACCCGGATTCGGTCGACGTCGAGACCATCGAAGATCGGCTGTACGAGGGACCGACCCGCGACGTGGACCTGATCGTCAGGACCGGCGGCGACGAGCGCACCTCGAACTTCCTGCCGTGGCACGCCAACGGCAACGAGGCCGCCGTCTACTTCTGTGCGCCCTACTGGCCCGAGTTCCGCAAGATCGACTTCCTGCGAGCGATCCGAACCTACCAGAACCGGGCCGAATCGTGGCGTCGGACCCGCGCCCGACGGGCGCTGACGCTCGTGCGTGCGCTCGGTCCCGAAACCCCGCAGGCCCGGCGCGTCCTCGGTCGGTTCAAGGACACGCTCACCCGACAGGAACGACAGGCCGTCGAAGAGGACGTTGAACCGCTCGCGGACTGAACGACCACCTTTTTCGGCGTCGGGTTCGAGTCGCGCCTTCAGCGCGTTCGAACCGCTCGCGCAAAAACGTCTTCAGAGATCTTTGATCTCTGATGGGCTCGCAAGAGCGACGCTCTTGCGAACGTGGGCGAAAAAGGCCGGAATCGCCGACGGCGATTCCGGTGTTGTGCGTGAGCCTGCGAACGCACCGCTCGTCAGAGCTTGCTCTGACGGTGAACCGGGCGACCTGCCGGGTCCTTCGGACCGCTCGGTCGCCCGGATACTGTTCAGTCGGTACAGCCGACGAATCTTGCTGATCGAAACACCGATATTCTACTTCACCCGCCCTCTTGGACTTCGAAGATCTCGTCTGCGGTGAGGCCATGGGCTTCTTCGTGAACCTTCTTTCCCGCTTCTTTATCTGGGCCTTCAAAGAGGCAGAAGACGGCACCCTCGTCGTCGTCCACCCAGTAATTCAGATATTTTACGCCATGTTTCTCCTGGGCTTCAATATCTTTCTTGTGAGCTTCTACGACGTCCTCAACGCTTGCGTCGACATCTCTATGAACGTCCATAAACAGTGGCATGATACAACTCAACGAAGGAGCGTCGTGGGGTTAGTTATTGAGGGGCATCTCTGAGTAGGACATAAAATATCGAGAGGCGATACGTCCGTCTCGACCGGTCGGAGACTGTGCTGTTGGTGCCGAGTGGACACGGTCTTCAGACTATCCAGCCGCTGGATAGGTGTGCCTTATTCAGAAGCATTCCCCGATCAGAATATCTGTCTGAGTGATTAGATACTGAGCAACACGCATCCCTACCGAGCGACTGGTTCAAGCCTCTCTGCTTGGAACAAACTCTCGCGTGGATCAGTCTCTGACAGACTCCGGCCGAACTACCGAGAAACTCACACGGCTCGTCTTTCGGTGTTTGGCCCCTTCGATTCGCTCACCGTCCGAACTACCTTCACTGCTCGCTCTGCTCGCAGTGACGTAATTCGGCCTATCGGCCGAATTTCCGAAACGCTCGCTCCACTCCCGTTTCGGCGTTTGGTCTACCGACCAAACCGCCGCTGGCGTTCCTGATAGTCCCGCAACGCCCGGAGATAGTCCCGTTTGGCGAAGTTCTGCCAGTTCACGTCCGTGAAGTACAGTTCGGAGTACACCGACTGCCAGATCATGAAATCGGAGAGCCGTTCGGCACCGGTCTTGATGACGAGGTCGGGAGCCGTCGGGAAGACGAGTTGCTCCTCGACGACGGACTCGTCGATATCGTCGGGATCGAGGTCGCCGTCGTCGACCGACTGAGCGATCGACTGGACGGCGATGGCGAACTCGTGTTTGCCGCCGAGACCGATCGAGATGCCGATCGGTGCGTCGGTCGGTTCGTCGTCGTCGGGGGCCCGAACGGCGACTTTGCGGGGTGCTCGGAGCGTCGTGAGTTCGGTTTCGATCGTCGGGACGACCCCCTCGTCGAGGACGCTGACGTAGACGACGATCCGCTCGGCCCCGAACTGGACGGCCAGATCGAGGAACCGTTCGAGCGTCTCGTAGGCACCTTCGACGAGCAGGTCCTGTTCCGTGATGACCAGCGCGACCGTTTCCGGGAGGGTGGCGTCGCTCAACTGGAGGCGGGCGGCGAGATAGCGGTCGTACACCGTCACGTCGGGTCGTACAGCGCCGATCGGCCTAATTCTGTCGTCTCGACGGCCTGCCCTCGTGGTCAGCAAGTTCGGAAAGGGTAAGTGCCTCTCCACGGAACGGGCGTGACGTGACATCACCTGTCCGGCGGGCTGTGGGGTTCGCGCTGGTCGGGACGCTGGCGCTCGTCGTGCCCGTCGCCGACGGTCTCCAGCCGCTCTGGCTCGCGACCGTCGCGGCCATCGCACCCTTCATCGCCGTGGCGACACTCGCATTGACGGTCGTCGACAGCGGGCCGCTGTTCGAGTTGTTCGCCAGACCGGGTGATCGCGACGAAAACACGCTGTACGGGCTTGCTGGGTTCGCACTCGCGATCGCGGGGCTGGCACTGCTTGCGGTCCAGTTCGGGTTACCGATCCCGGTGTTCGCCGCCAGCGTGTTTATCCTCGCGTACGGGAACCTCGGGGCACGCCTCGTCGAGCGCGTCAGCACCGACCGTGCGCTCGTGACCGCTGGCTTCGTGACCGGGGGCTTCCTCGGTGCGACGGCCGGGAGCGCTATCACCGCGATGGTCGTCGGGACGCCGATGACGGGCGATTTCGTCGCGCTCCTCGCGTTCTACGCCATCAGCGGTGCGTTGCTCGGGGCCTTGCTTCGGGCCGTGCTGTTCGAGCGCGACGATCCGCTGGTCCTGCTGTCGATCGGACTCGTGCTGTGGCTCTTCTCTGACCTGCCCCTGCAGGACGTGACGGCGACTCGCATCGCGCTCGCACTCGCGGTGACAGTCGTCCTGGGCTACGTCTCCTACGCTCTCGAAACGGCCTCGCTGCCGGGGATGCTCACCGGCGTCTTTCTCGGTCTCCTGACCATCGTGCTTGGTGATTTCCGGTGGTTCGCCATGCTGATCACCTTCTTCGGACTCGGCGGACTGTCGGCGAAGTTCCGGTACGAGGAGAAACAGGACCGCGGGATCGCGGAGGCAAACGACGGCGCACGCGGGAGCGGGAACGTCCTCGCGAACTCCATCGTCGCGCTGATCGCGGTTCTGGGCTGGGCCGCCATGCAGAACCAGTCCGTGATCGACCCGATGGTCTTGCTGTACGTCTTCGCCGGCGCCGTCGCCGCCGCGATGAGCGACACCTTCTCCAGTGAGTTCGGCGGTCTCTACGACAATCCGCGTCTGATCACGACGTTCGAGCGCGTCGAACCGGGGACCGACGGCGGCGTCACCTGGCAGGGCGCGGTCGCCGGGCTGGTCGGCTCGGGGCTGATCGCCGGCATCGCCGGAGGCCTGTTCCCTGCGGTCGACGTGGCCGGGACGCTGTTGATCCTCGGAGCGGGCTTCGCCGGGATGCTCGCCGACAGCGTCCTCGGGGCGACCATCGAGGGCGAGACCATCGGCAATCAGACGATCAATCTGCTCGCGACACTCGTCGCGGCGCTGGTCGGTGGCGGTCTCGCCGGTCTCGTCCTGCTATGATCCGCGAGGGCCGACCCGAGGACTGGCCCCGACTGCGCCGGATTCAGGCGGCGACACTGTCGGACCCGTGGCCCGAACTGCTGGAACTCTCGTTAGGTGAGCCGTCGCTCGTACTCGTCCTCGAAACCGACGAGCCGATCGGCTACGCGCTGGTCGTGCCGGATGGCTCGGTCGGCTACGTCGCGGAGTTCGCTGTCGCACCGGCACAGCAGGGGCAGGGTAAGGGGACGGCGCTGATGCAGGCGCTGCTCGAACGGCTCCGGGACGAGGGCATCGCGACCGTCAGACTCACTGCACGGGCCGACGACGAGCGCGTCCACGCCTTCTATCACAGCCTCGGCTTTTCGATCGTCGAGGAGATACCGGACCACTACGACGACGGCGACGGACTACTCTTCGAGCGGGAACTGTCCCCGGAGGAGTGATCGCTACAACTGATCGATCGTCCGCACGCGGACCGCCGTCGGCTGTTTGACGAACTCGCCTGTTTGCTCGGCGATCACCTCGCGCACGCCACGCTGGGCGGCCACGTCGAGGAGGCGCTGGGAGAGCGCCCCGTCGAGGACGAGCGCCACCGGGACGGGGTCGGCGTCGGACACGAGGTCAAACGCCGCGTCGCTTGGTCCCTCGGTCAGGATCGTCGCATCGGCGTCGAGCAAGCGAACGGTCCCGGTGTTGCCGGTGATGACGTCCTGTGCGTGGGCGGCGACGGTCGCGGGAGCGTCCGCGTCGTCGCTCGCGGTGGACGCGCCCGCGTCGTCGGCCGTTTCGGGATCGACAGTCGCGTCGGACTCGCCGGCCGTCTCGACCGATTCACCGGTGTCCGTGTCCGAGACTGTCGTTGTACTGGTGGTGTCGTCGTCCGGCGGTGTCGATGCCGCTGTCTCGACGGCCGTCCCGCCGGAGGCAAGCGCCCGCTGGGCCGGTTCGTCCGCCGGGCTCTCTCCCGTGCCCGGTCCGACTTCCTCGACTGCTTCGTAGGCCACCTTGTCACGGAGCGCAGCCAGCAGTTGCGAGCGTCCGAGGTCCTCGACGCTCGATCCGTCAGGCGCGAAGGCGACGTAGTCGACGGCACCGACCTGCGCGAGTTCTTTCAGAATGAGTTCGCCGCCGCGGTCGCCATCGAGGAAGGCCGTCACCGTCCGCTCCGTGCTCAGGTCCGCGACCGCGTCGGGTACGTCGGTCCCCTCGACGGCGACGGCGTTCTTGATACCATACTGGAGCAACTGGAGCACGTCGGCGCGCCCTTCGACGACGATGATGGCGTCGCTGTCGGCGACGCGCGGGCCGGCGGGCAGTCCCTCGTACTCGGTGATGTCCTCGACGCGCAGGCGCTGTCGCACCTCCTCGACGATGTCGTGGGAGGTGATCGCCTCGGCTTCGAAGTCGGCAAGCAGTTCGGTCGCCCGGTCGACGACCTCGCGGCGCTTGGCGCTGCGAACGTCTTCGAGTTCGGTAACGGTGACGCTGGCCCGGCAGGGACCGACCCGTTCGATCGTCTCCAGCGACGCTGCGAGGATGGCCGTTTCGACGCGGTCCAGGCCGCTGGCGATGGTAATCTCGCCGTAGGACTGTCCGCTTTCGGAAGTCACGTCGACGTCGATCCGTCCGACTTTCGACCCTTCCTGTAGCTCCCTGAGATCGAGTTCGTCGCCGAGCAATCCCTCGGTCTGGCCGAACACCGCGCCGACCACGTCGTTGCGCTCGACGACACCTCTGGCCGTAAAGTCCGCGTGGATGAGATACTTAGTAGAGTCCTGCATTCTGGGTCCCAGTGACGGGGGTTCGCCCCGTGTTCGTGTCAGAAACAGGTTGGGTTGGCCGACTCAAATACTTGCCGACCGGGGCGAGTGTTGGACCGGGCCCGCTCGTCCTGTCGGCTGTGTATCAGACCGTCCGGTCGAGCACCGCCCCACCGTGGGAGAGCGCTTCGATCGGGTCTGCGGGTTCGTCGTTCTCGTAGACCGCCCACTCGGCGTCGATGTCGTGGGCAGCCTCGGCGACCGCCGGGATGTCCAGATCACCGTCGCCAAGCGCGGGCACGTCGTCACTGTCGAGATGGACGTCCTTGAAGTGGACGTGCGAGATGCGGTCGGCGTACTCGGTGAGGAGTTCGACCGGGTCGACGCCGCCGTACAGCGCCCAGCCAGCGTCGACTTCGAACATGAGGTCGTCGCTGGCCCGCTCTGCGAGCACGTCGAAGGCGATGCCCGCGTCGGTCTCGACGAACTCCTGGTCGTGGTTGTGGTAGTGCAGTTGTAGCCCGTGTTCGGCGACTGCTTCGGCCAGTTCCGAGAGCCGGGATGCGGTCGCTTCGACTGCCGCGACGCTCTCGAAGTGTTCCGGGTCCAGCCACGGGACGACGATGTCGTCGTAGCCGAGCGTCTCCGCCGCCTCGATCACGCTGTCGAGGTCGTCTTCGAGTGCATCGATACCGACGTGGGCCGACGCGGCGACCAGTCCCGCCTCGTCGAGGGCTGCTCGTACGTCTGGCGCGGGTTCCTCGTTGACTCGATAGGCGAACTCGACGCCGTCGAACGGGGTCTCGCCGACTCGCTTGATGATCTCGGTGATCGACTCGTCGATCTCTCGGACCGAGTACAGCTGAATTGCCGTCTGCATGGCGCGGCCTTTGTGACCGTCGTTCAAATAGTTGCGCCCGCGTGTCGGCTCTTCTCGACGTATCTTTCGCTGACACTCTGCTGGGCCATTCACGCGTGTCTCCGGTCGTATGAACGGTATTTTTCTTCAGTCTGTGGTTTTGAAGCGGAGTCACACATATACTTCGGGAGTCGTAACACTGGACAACGATGACGACACGATCGAAACGACCCGGTCGCCTCGCAGGTGTCGGGTGGGCGGTCGCTGCCGCCGTGTTGGTGGCCGCGTCCATCCCGTGGTTCCTCTGGCGGGACAGTACCGTCGTCGCCGGCCTGCCGCTGTGGCTCTGGTGGCACATCGGCTGGCTCTGTCTGGCCTCGCTTTGCTTTCTGGCCTTTGCCCGCTACGGCTGGGGCGTCGGTATCGAGACCGGCGCAGTGATCGGCGACGTGCCCGCGGACGACCCGGCGGAGGGGCGGACGGATGACTGAAATCGCGATCCAGCTTGGTATCGTCGGCGGCTACATGATCGCCGCGGCGGCCATCGGGCTGGTCGCCTACCGCCTGACCGACCGCACCGCCGAGGACTACTACCTCGCCAGCCGAACCTTTGGGACAGTCGTTCTGCTGTTTACGACCTTCGCGACGCTGCTGTCGGCGTTTACCTTCTTCGGCGGCCCGAACCTCACCTACTCGGCCGGTCCCGAGTGGATTCTCGTCATGGGCGTGATGGACGGGATCATCTTCGCGGTGCTGTGGTACGTGCTGGGGTACAAGCAGTGGCTCGTCGGCCAGCACCACGGCTACGTCACGCTGGGTGAGATGCTCGGGGATCGCTTCGGATCACCCGTTCTGCGTGGTCTCGTCGCGGTGATCAGCCTCTTCTGGCTGTTTCCCTACGTGATGCTCCAGCAGAAGGGTGCGGGACAGGCCATCGTCGGGCTGACCGGCGGCGCGGTCCCGTTCTGGGTCGGGGCCGGCGGGATCACGCTGTTCATGATCGTCTACGTCGCGGTCTCGGGGATGCGCGGCGTCGCGTGGACCGACACCCTGCAGGGCTTGCTGATGCTCGGGCTGGTCTGGGCTGCCGTCGCGTGGGTACTCAGTGCGGTCGGCGGGCCGGCGGCCGCGACCGCGCGACTGGCCGAGACCAACCCCGAGTTCCTCGCGCTCGGGGGCGGACTGTACACCCACGAGTACGTCATCTCGACGGCCATCTCTATCGCCTTCGGCGTGACGATGTTCCCCCAGATCAATCAACGGTTCTTCGTCGCCCGCTCCGAGCGCGTCCTCAAGCGGACCCTCGCGCTCTGGCCCGTCCTCGTCGTCCTCCTCTTCGTTCCGGCGTTCATGCTGGGCGCGTGGGCCGCGGGGCTGGGCGTCACCGTCCCCGAGAACGGCAACGTCGTTCCCGCAATCCTGAACGAGTACACTGCCGGGTGGTTCACCGCCGCCGTCGTCGCCGGGGCGATGGCCGCGATGATGTCCTCCAGCGACTCGATGCTGCTCTCCGGGGCGTCCTATCTCACGCGGGACCTCTACCGACCCCTGACTGACCTTGCCGACGCCGACGACAGCGGCCAGCCACGGGGACCGCTGCTGGCACGCCTTCGCTCGCGGCTCCGCACCGTCGCGATCGCCCTCGGTCGTCTGCTCGCATCGAAACAGGACCGCGAGGCGCTGGTCGCACGCACCGGCGTCGTCGTCTTCGCGACGATATCGTTCGTCGCCAGCCTGTATGCCCCCGGTACGCTCGTCCAGATCGGCGACACCGCCTTCGGCGGGTTCGCACAGCTTGCGCTCCCGGTGCTGGTCGCACTCTACTGGGCGCGGACGACCCGTTGGGGGATGTACGCCGGCATCGGTGGCGCACAGCTGTTCTACCTCGCGAGCGTCTTCCTTCCGATGGTACCCGGCAGCTACCTCGGTGGCTGGTCCGCGAGCGTCGTCGGCATGCTGCTGGGACTGGTGCTGACGGTCGGTGTCTCGCTCGCGACCGACGCCGCGCCGGGCGAAGACGTGAGCCTGTACACGGTCTCGGCCATCGAGGGCGATTGATCGCCGCGAGCGTGGCACCTAAGAGCGTACGGTGCTTTCTTCCTGTATGGATCTGGAGAAAAACGTCGGCGGCCGTGACCGACTCGCGAGAGCAGCCCTCGCAGTCGTCCTCACGATCGCCGCGATTCGCTCGCTTCGCAACGGCAAACGACTCCGCGGTCTGCTTGCCGGAATCGGCGCTCTCGCCTTCGGGTTCAACGCGACCACGAAGTACTGTGGCGTCAACGACGCGCTCAGCATCGACACCACCGGCGACGAGGTGACCGTCGAGTTCGAGGACACCGACACTGAGACCCAGACGACGGACTCCGAGACCGGGACGACGACGGCAGACAGCGCACTGTCGACCGCCAGCCGGGGACGCGCACTCGTCTGTTCGGCCTGTGGCGAGCCGATCGTTCCGGGCCAGAGCCGCGGCCCGAACGAGCACGACGAGATCGTTCACGACGACTGCGCCTAGCGTTCCCGGCGTGACAACGCGGGAGGACGCCCGAAACTGGCCTTTTTTATCGACACCACTCCACCCTCTCTGTATGCAGACACACATCGTGCCGGTCGGGTTCGACTACGACCGGCTGATCGCGCCGCTCGTGCGCGAGCAACTGGACGTGGACCACGTCATTCTGCTCGAAGGTGCCGTGGGCAGCGAGGCAAACGTCGAGTACTCTCAGAATCTCGCCCAGAAACTGGAGAAAGACTACCAGAATCTGCTGGGCGCGACCACCGAACGGTTCGTCATCGAGGACGTGTACGACTACGACGCCGCCTTCGAGCAGGCCTTCGCACTCATCAACGCCGAACTCGACGAGGGCAACGAGGTGTGGGTCAACATCTCCGCGATGCCGCGCACCGTCTCCTTTGCCTTCGCGACGGCGTCCCATTCGATCATGGTCGAACGCGAAGGTGACCGGGATCGCATCCACACCTACTACACCGTTCCCGAGAAGTACCTCGAAACCGAACTCGCCGAGGAACTGCGCCAGCACAACGACCTGCTGGAGGACCTGCGCGAGGAAGTGACCGGCGAACTGGGCGAGCGCGTCGACCAGCACCTCGACTCGGCGCGGGACCTGCTGGCGGAGTTCGACGAGCGCGGGACCACCATCGGAGCCAAGGAGATCAACGGCAGCCACGTCGTCGAACTGCCCGTCGCCTCCTTCTCGAACGTCAAACCCTTCGAGGAAGTGATTCTCTTTACGCTGGGCGAGCACGGCGAGTTCGAATCGGTCTCGGAACTGGCCCAGGCGCTGGCCCGCGAACTCGGCGAGGAGTACACCGACAGCTTCCGGTCGAAAGTGATCTACAACGTCGACCGGCTCGGTCCCGGTGGGAAGGGCTACATCGAACAGGAGGAACACGGGAAGTCCTACCGGACGCGCCTGTCGCGGATCGGGCAACTGTGGGTCCGGGCGCACGCCGACCGCGAGCACGACCTGTCCTAGACTGCTTTGACGCGTCGACTCCAAGCCACGCACATGCCGACCGTCGAATACGCCGGTGAGACCATCGACTGTGCGACCGGTGCGATCCTTCGGGACGTGTTACTCGATGCGGGTCTGACACCACACAACGACGGCGCGACACGACTGAACTGCCGGGGTCACGGCACCTGTGGGACCTGTGCGGTCGCCGTCGATGGGCCGGTCAGTGACCCGACCCGGATCGAGCACTGGCGACTGGATTTTCCACCACACGACCGCGACGCGTCGCTTCGATTGGCCTGTCAGACGCGTGTCGAGGGTGACCTGACTGTTCGGAAGTATCCGGGGTTCTGGGGCCAGCACGTCGACCGGTCTCCCCGCTCGACCGACGAGTAAACCGAAGTCGGTAAGGCCCCCACTGGACTACGTCGGGATAGATGCTGCGTCGAGTATCCACCTCGCTCGTTCTCGTACCAGTAGTAGGGGCCTCTTTGCCCCACTAACACAACCCACTCGACGCTTGCACCGCTTTCCGACCATTGCAGACGCAGCCACACGCCGACAGAATCTATGAGTGACACACAGGACGCAACCGACGAATCGCCAGCAGACCAGCAGGGGATCGACGGCGAGTACGATCCCGACACCGTCGAACCACGGTGGCAAGACCACTGGGTCGAAGCAGAGACCTACGCCTACGACGCGCCGGCACCCGACGAGACCGTCGACCCGGACACCCGCTACAGCATCGACACGCCCCCGCCGACCGTCTCGGGCAATCTCCACATGGGCCATCTCTATCAGTTTACGCTCCAGGACTTCGTGGCCCGCTACCACCGAATGGCCGACGACACGGTGTACTTCCCCTTCGGCTACGACGACAACGGCATCGCCAGCGAGCGCCTGACCGAGCGCGAACTGGACATTCGCCATCAGGACTTCGAGCGCCGAGTCTTCCAGGAGAAATGCCGCGATGTCTGTCAGGACTACGAGGCCGAATTCACGGAGGACGTGCAGTCGCTGGCGATCTCCGTCGACTGGTCGAATACGTACAAGACGATCGAACCACGCGTCCAGCGCATCTCACAGCTCTCCTTTATCGACCTCTACGAGCAGGGCCGGGAGTATCGTCAGCGCGCGCCGACGATCTGGTGTCCCGACTGCGAGACCGCTATCTCACAGGTCGAGCAGGAAGACGAGGACAAACACACCAAATTCAACGACATCGCGTTCGATCTGGTGGAAGACGCCGACGGCCCGGTCGACGACGAGACGTTCACTATCTCGACGACCCGCCCCGAACTGCTGCCCGCCTGCGTCTCGGTGTTCGTCCATCCCGACGACGAGGACAACGAGCACCTCGTCGGCGGCACCGCGCGCGTTCCCCTCTTCGAGCAGGAAGTCCCGATCATCGCCGACGAGCGCGTCGACATGGAGACCGGCAGCGGGATCGTCATGTGCTGTACCTTCGGCGACCAGAACGACATCGAGTGGTACCAGGCCCACGACCTGCCGCTGCGTCTCGCAATCGACGAGTCCGCGACCATGACCGAGGTCGCCGGCGACTACGAGGGCATGAGTACGGTCGAGGCCCGCGAGGCCATCATCGAGGATCTGGCCGAGGAGGGGTCCCTGCTCGAATCGCGAGACCACGACCACACGGTGCAGGTCCACGAGCGCTGTGGCGTCGAGGTCGAGTATCTCGTCACCGAGCAGTGGTACGTGAAGATGCTCGACAAGACCGACGAGTATCTGCAGGCGGGCCGGGAGATGGACTGGTTCCCCGACAAGATGTACAGCCGCTACGAGCACTGGATCGAGGGCTTAGAGTGGGACTGGTGTATCTCCCGCCAGCGTGACTCGGGTATTCCGATCCCCGTCTGGTACTGTGAGGACTGTGGCGAACCGATCTTCGCGAACAAGGCAGACCTGCCGGTCGATCCCCTGTCGGACGACCCGCCGGTCGACGCCTGCCCCGAGTGCGGCCACGACGACCTGCGCCCCGAGCAGGACGTGTTCGACACGTGGGCGACCTCGTCGCTGACCCCACTCGTCAATGCAGGCTGGGATTACAACGCCGAAACCGAGGAGTTCGAGATGGACAACCCCGAACTCTACTCCTTCGACCTGCGCCCGCAGGGCCACGACATCATCTCCTTTTGGCTGTTCCACACCGTCGTCAAGTGCTACGAGCACACCGGCGAGGTCCCCTTCGACAACGTCATGATCAACGGCATGGTCCTGGACGAGAACCGCGAGGCGATGTCCAAGTCCAAGGGCAACGTCATCCCGCCCTCGGAGGTCCTCGAAGAGTTCCCCGTCGACGCCACCCGCTACTGGGCCGCCGGAACCTCCATCGGTGACGACTTCCCGTACAAGGAAGGCGACCTCGAAGCCGGCGAGCGCCTGCTCCAGAAGCTCTGGAACGCCTCTCGGCTGGTCGATCAGCTCACTCCCGACCCGGCCGCAGTCGACGAAGCCGCGGCCGACGACCTCGCGCCCATCGACGAGTGGTTCCTCGCGGAACTGGACGCGACCGTGGCCTCGATCACCGAGCGCTTCGAGGCCTACGAGTTCTCGAAGGCCCGGAACGAACTCCGGTCGTTCTTCTGGTCGACGTTCTGTGACGACTATCTGGAGATCGCGAAACAGCGACTGTCCGGCGGCGAGAACGCCTCGACGGAGTTCGCACTGACCTACGCCCACCGCACGTTCCTGAAGCTGTTCGCGCCGTTCCTCCCCCACATCACGGAGGAGCTGTGGGACACCATGTACGAAAGTGGATCGTCGATCCACACGACCGACTGGCCGACCGAAGGTGGCTTCGAGGCCGATCTGGAAGCCGGCGAGACGGCCATGGAGGTCATCTCGGCGCTACGAACGTACAAGACCGAGAACGGCCTGCCGCTGAACGCCGACCTCGACAGGGTCCAGGTGTACGGCCATGTCGAAGGGCTGGCCGACGCCGTCGCCGAAGCGATGCACGTCGCGGACCTCGAACTGCTCGCCGACGCGCCCGAGATCACGACCGAGATCAGCGACATCGATCTCGACTACTCGGTCGTCGGCCCGGAGTACGGCAATCAGGTCGGCGACATCGAGGCCGGTATCGCACAGGGCGACTACGAGATCGAGGACGGGAAGCTCCACGTCGCCGATCTTACGCTCGACGCGGAGATGTTCGAGGTCGAGGAAGCCCGAACCTACTCGGGTGACGGCGAGATGATCGAGACCGAGCACGCGGTCGTCATCGTCGGCTGACGGCCACCACGCTCGCGAGACTGTCGTTATCTCTCCTCGACACAAGGCTTATTCACCAGCTTGACCGAGAGAGAGTAGACACAGGCGTTGTGGTAGAGCGCCGAATGCCTCCGAATCGGAGTCGTCGACGGCCGACCCCTTTTGATTGTGGAGTGCCTGTCAGGGTGAACCGTGAGACAGCGAATCAGATACGTGGGTGTCGTGTTGGCAGCGGTCGGAGTAGTCGTGGGTCTGTCCCCGACCCTTGGATTCGCAACGCTCACGGCCGACCGTGGGCTTTCGGTCGCGACTGCCGACGACGGATCGGCGCTGATCGCACTCGAAACGACGGGCGCGACGGTCGACGACACCGATGGGACGGTCGTCGCGACGTTGCGGAACAACGTCGACGCACCGATGACGACGACGTACAGCCTCTCGGTCGATACCAGTACACTCACGGCCGAGACGAGCGGTGGGAGCGAGACCATCGCGGCCGGCGGCGGACGCGCGTTGTCGGTGTCCTGTACGTCGGCCAGTGGGGCGAGTGGCACCGCACAGTTGCAAGTGACGGTCTCGACGGCGACCAGTCAGAACGTGTCGGTCCAGAACGCCATCCTCGCGGTCGACGTGGCCTACGACTGTCCGACCGGCGGTCCACCCGGGAACGGGACGGCGTTCGACGACCGCGACGGTGACGGGCAGTACGACCTCGGCGAGACGGTCTACACCGCCACCCAGTTGGCGGACTTCGACAACGAGAGCGTCGACCTCGTCGTCACCGGTGGGGGCGTGATCGAGTTCCACACCACCGGCGCGTCGATCACGGCCAAGACGATCACGGTGCGGGACACGACGTTCGACGCCGACAATGACCTCACGCTCGAAGCCACCGGCGGCACCGTCACGCTCGACGGCGCAACCCTCGACTCACAGACCGGAGCGGTCACCGTCGAGGGCGAGTCGATCACCGCACAGTCCTCGACGATCGAATCCAACAACGCCATTTCGCTTGTGGCCGACTCGGGCACGGTCGAGATCAGCGGCTCGCTCCTCGACAGTCGCACCAACGAGATCACGGTCGAGGGTGATGCCATCGTCGCCGAAGACGCGTCGTTCACGTCGAACAACGAGATCACGCTCGAAGCCAGCACCGCAGCGGTTCGGGTCAGCCGAAGCACCTTCGACAGCGGGACCAACGAGATCACGCTCACCGGTGCCACGGTGGTCGCCGACGATGCGACGTTCACGTCGAACAACGCGATCACGATCGAGTCCGACTCCGGGCCGGCGAACCTCGAAGGGGCGACCGTAGACAGTGACAGCAACAGGATTTCAGTCACGGCACCGTCGATCCTCGCGGACGGCGCGACGTTCCGGGCGAACACCGAGATCGAACTGACCGCCGAATCGGGCGACATAGATGCAAGCGATGCACTCGTCGAGACCAGCGGCGACATCACGCTCACTGCCGATTCGGGAGCCGTCGACGTGAGCGCCACCAGTCTGACCGCACGCTACGGCGACATCGTCGTGACCGCCGGGACGACGATCGATGCGACCGCCACCAGTTTCGAGAACAACCCCGGCATCACGCTGGTCGCGGGCGGTGACGTGACGCTCACGAACGCCGACGTACAGATCACGACCGGCTGGGGGAGCGCCGAGGTGGACTTCGACACTGCGAGTGCGACGCTCGCGGTCGGCGGCCTGAGCGTCGTTGACGGCGACGATACGCTCGTCTACAGTCCGTCCGGCGTGACCGTCACCGGTACGCCCAGTAGCGGGAGTGTCGCGTCGAACTGAGACGGACGGTTGTAGCGATGTACCGGTGAGCGTCTCCCTCGTGGCGACGCTTACACTGGCGACTGTTGACGACAGTGACAGTTTGTACGCAGGATATGCGGTTTCAATAATGGAGAGATTCGGGTACATTTAATAATGTGGAGTGTCTCGTGCGACCTATCCACAAGGAGTTGTGGGGGATACACAAATGGACGAAGAATACGGGAAATCGACACGGAGAACAGTACTCAAATCATCTGTGGTCGCGGCAGCCACTGCGGTCGGCATGGGCAGTCTGACAGGGTCGGCAGCAGCGGCGGAAACCGGCGTCTACTCGCCGTATATCGGCACGTGGACCGACGGTGTGAGCAAGGCGCTCGAACGGGACGTGGAACACGTCGTGTTCGGTCCCGCGGGCGATGGCACTGACGACGGTGAGGTCAATCCTGGCTGGCTCGCTCAGTGTAACACCGGATCGTGCTCGCAGGACCCGCTGGACAAGTACCTCGACGACATCCAGCAACTGCAGGACAACGGGATCAGCGTGGGGCTGATGGTCGGTGGCTGGAAAGGGCGCGTCATCGCCCGCGATGCCGACAGCGTCGAGGAACTCAAGCAGGGCTACGAGACGGTTCTCGATACGCTCGGAATCTCACACATCGACATCGACGACGAGAACGCCGACGACGCCGGTCGACCGGACAACCTCAACATGATGCGGGCAAAGGCGCTCGCGCAGTTGCAGGACGAACGGCCGGACCTGACGGTCGGTTACACCGTCGCGGCGAACACGCAGGGGATGAACTCGAACCCCGGTTCGCACTCGCCGGGCGAGATGTGGATGGAAGAGATCGCACAGACCGATCTGGAGCTCGACTACGTCCAGCTGATGGTGATGCACCTGGGGTCGGACCCGACCAAGCAGACCTTCGAGTCGGCAGTCGACTCGACGGCGGACTTCCTGTCGGGCGTCTACTCCAACAAGTCGATGGACGAGATCTACGGCATGATCGGCGTGGTTCCGCGGTACGTGGAACTGTCCGAGTCGACGGCCAACGCATTGCTGGACATCGCCCAACAGAAAGGGCTGTACAGTATCGCGCCGTGGCGACTCGGTGAGGAGAACGGCCAGTTCACCGAGATCTTCAGTGCGTTCCACGGCAGTGGCGGCGACGACGGTACCGACACGCCGACCGACACCCCGAGCGATACGCCCACTGACACCCCGAGCGATACGCCGACGGACACGCCGGGCAGCGACTATCCGCAGTGGGACTCGTCGGTCGCATACTCCAGCGGTGACCGCGTGACCTTCGACGGCGCTGTCTGGGAAGCCAAGTGGTGGACCAAAGGCGACGAACCGGGCAGCGGCGGCGCGTACGGGCCGTGGGAGCAGGTCGAGGGCGACACGCCGACGGACACGCCGACCGACACGCCCACCGACACGCCCACCGACACGCCGACGGACACGCCGGGCAGCGACTATCCGCAGTGGGACTCGTCGGTCGCCTACACTGGCGGCGACCGCGTGACCTTCGACGGCGCGGTCTGGGAGGCTAACTGGTGGACCAAGGGTGACGAACCGGGCAGCGGCGGTGAGTACGGCCCCTGGGATCAGGTGAACTGACCGAGCGCCAGACAGGCACGACTGGATCGTCGTTCGATTAGCCAGCACAATTTTTCACCCGCCGATCGATTCGTAGCAGATTTGCCGCCGTTTGGGATTTCGAGCACCCGATCGAGGCGGTTCACGCAGACCGGAGATCCGACGGTTCGATCGGTGACGCGGACGCCCAGTAGTCTGTGAACGTCTCGTCGGCCCACTCGCGGACCGCGGCGTCGTCGGTGTCGACCGAGGCCTGCAAGATGCCGTTCTCGTCGCGCACGAGCAGGTGGACGGCGTCGTCCGCGACCGTCACCGCGAGTGGGATCTCGTCTTCGCAGAGTCTGATCTCGACGCCGTCGGTCGCGATCAGATCGAGCAGTCGCTCGCGCAGTGCCGAGTCGGCAGCCAGTGCTTCGATGGCACTCCGCGAGAAGACGCCGTGAAACGACTGTTCGCCCGCGGCAGTGCGCTCCTGGACGACGGTGAGGCTCTGTTCGTTGAACGCATGTGAGAAGACCCGGACATCGTCGGCACCGCCCAGCAGGTCGAGGACACGCTGGACGGGTGCGTTCGGACGCGTCTGGGACGGTGTGGTGATTCTCGCGTCGGCGAGACGTTGCAGGTCGAACGTCATCGCGTCGGTCGGGAGATACGCGACGATCGGTCGCAGATCGCGCTCGGTATCGAGGATCGACAACAGATCGGTAAAGCCGCCAGCGACCAGTTCGCCCGTCGCCGTCGCGACGTAGCCCCCGCGCTCTTTTCGGACCCACGCCCGTTCCTCGAAGTCCCCGAGGATGCGACCCAGCGTGGCCTGTGACGCGCCGGTCTCGTCGGCCAGATCACGGCGCGTGTATCGGCGGTGGGCGAGCAATCGGAGCACCTCGACGCGATTGGGTGAGAGCGCGAGAAACTCGATATCCGAAAGCGGCCCCTCCATGGGCACACTCGTGACGCTCGCGGCATAGGGCTTTCGCACCGTGAAAGTATTGCACAGTGTGCAACGCCGCCACGTCGTCCCCGTGGCTGCACGCCGCGTCACGTTTTCTGGACGACTTGATACGGGTCTGGACCCTTTCTTCGAGTATGACCCCGATTCCCGTTCCGACGGAACGCATCGACATCTCCGCACGCATCTACCGACTCATCAGGGTGATCGAGGAGTGAGAGGATCCCGACGGACGCTCGCACTGTTCGCCGTCGCCAGCCTCCTCTTCGGTGGCACCTTCGTCGCAGCGAAGGCGGGCCTTTCCTACTTCCCGCCGCTGCTGTTCGTCGCCCTGCGGTTCGACGTGGCAGCCGTGGTGCTGATCGGCTACGTCGTCGCGACGCGGTCCCGCGAGCAGTTGCTCCCTCGCACGCGTGCGGACGCAGTCGGCATCTTCGCCACCGGTGTCCTCGCGATCGGGCTGACCAACGCCCTGCTGTTCGTCGGTCAGCAACACGCCACCAGCGCCGTCGGTGCGATCGTCTTCAGCCTGAACCCGATCCTGACGCCGGTGTTCGCCGCCGTCCTGCTGGCCGACGAGCGCCTCTCCGCCCGCGGCGCTGCAGGGATGGTGCTTGGCCTGCTCGGCGTCGGTCTCGTCGTCAGTCCCGATCCGGCGAACCTGCTGGCCGGCGGCGTCGGCAAGGCGATCCTCTTTGCCGGCGCGGTCAGTGGCGCACTCGGGAGCGTCCTCATCCGCTGGGCCGACGGCGACCTCCACAGCAGCGTCCGTACGGCCTGGGGGCTGCCGTTCGGTGCTGCGCTCGCACACGCCCTGTCGTGGGCCAGCGGCGAGTCTGCCGCGGCGATCACCTGGCACGGCGAGGCACTGCTGGCGCTCGGGTACGTCGCCGTCGGTGCCGGTGCCGTCGCCTACATCGCCTACTTCGACCTGCTCGACACTGCGGGCGCGATCCGGGCGAACCTCGTGTTCTACGTCGTCCCGGTCGTGGCGACGCTGGGCGGATGGGCACTGCTCGCCGAGTCGATCGCACCGACCGCGATCGCCGGCTTCCTGACGATCTTCGCCGGCTTCGCAGTGCTCGGTAGCGAATCGGTCGACCTCCCCGCCGTCGTGGCGACGCTACGCGAGCGCGGGCCGGACGGTGACAGTCTCACCAGCCACGACGATGCGCCCGGATACGGCTCCGACTGATCCGTCGACGCTCTCCACTGTTTCTCACTGACGCTGTCGTTCGACGTAGCGACCGATCGGCGATTCCGAGAGAATCGCCGACAGCGACCGTCGGTCGTCGCCGTCATCAGCCAGTAGCGTCGCTAGATCGTCGGGTAATGCCGACCGGACTTCCGTCTCGGTCGCCGGCATGTCGGCGACGGTGTCGGCACCGATCTCGTCTGCAGACTCGTCGATCGACTCCCGGAGGTCGCTGTGAAACCGTCCGTCCATCATGTCGGAGGGTATCGAAGTCGTGTATTTAGGTCCGTCTGTTCGGGCGTTAGGATGCCCCTCGCTTGACCTTCTCGACGCGGGTCGCAAGCGCCAGAAAGACCGCGATGAAGGTCAGCACGACCGCCCAGCCAGCAGCCAGATCGTGGGCCGGGAGCGTGTGATCCAGCCCACCGGCGACGACCTCCGCCCGGAGCACGGTGTGGTGGGGACCGCCGAGTACCGAGACGAAGTAGTCGACCACGTCGTTGCCACCGTACCAGAACAGGGCGAGCGCGACCGCCGGGACCGAAAAGGACGAGTACCGGTGGATGAGGAACGCCTCGACGGCCATCGCCAGATGGCTCAGGATGAGGAACCAGTAGAGCCACGGCGCGATGCCGCCGGCCCCGTTGATCACGAGCTGGACGTAGGGCGTCCACAGGCCGAGCTTCAGGCAGCCGAAGAAGGCGAGCATGTGGAGCCAGTCGGCGTCGTAGTCGAGTCGCCACGCCACCAGCGACAGCCCGATGAACATGGTCGCGACCGGCGAGTCGGGGATCAGCGGATAGGCAAGCAGTGGCGCAGCCCCCAGTTGTCCCTCCACGAGCGGCGGTGCGAGTTCCAGCGGCCGGCCCGCGTAGTACCAGAACCCAAAGAGCGTCCCGACGAGGTTGACCAGTGCGATGGGCCACGCCAGCCGAAGCCCGAGGTCTTCGAGCCAGTCGGGCAGGGGGGCGACGTAGCGCGGGAGTCCGTCGGTCGGTGGGAGCGCGGTCTGGAGGTAGCGACCGACAAACTGTTCGAACCGTCGCCCGACACCGTCGTGACCAGCCATGTCTGTTGCCAGCGGCGGCCGAGAAATAACGGTAGCGGTTGGGCGGATTCACGCCGCCCGGCCCACAGTACGTCCTGTGACGGGCACCCGCCTGTCCCCGAAAGCGACCCGTTAAGTGAGTCCAATCCTAAGCTCGGCGTAATGTCCGAGACGGATCTCGAAGACCTCAAACGGGGGACCGAACTGGTCAAGCGCGGCTTCGCGAAGATGCAGAAGGGCGGCGTCATCATGGACGTCGTGAACCGCGAGCAGGCCCGGATCGCCGAGGACGTGGGCGCTGTCGCGGTGATGAACCTCGAAGCCGTCCCGGCCGACATCCGCAAGCGCGGCGGCGTCTCGCGGATGGCCGATCCCGCTTCCTTGCAGGAGATCATCGACGAGGTGTCGATCCCGGTGATGGGCAAGGCCCGCATCGGCCACACCAAGGAAGCCCAGATCCTCGAAGCAGCGGGGGCCGACATGGTCGACGAGAGCGAGGTACTGACGCCCGCCGACGACCGCTACCACATCGACAAGCGGGACTTCACTGCGCCGTTCGTCTGTGGCGCGCGCAACCTCGGCGAGGCGCTCCGCCGGATCGACGAGGGCGCGGCGATGATCCGCACCAAAGGCGAGGCCGGCACCGGTGACGTGAATCAGGCCGTCCACCACCAGCGCAACATCAAGGGTGCGATCCGACAGCTCGAAGGGATGAACTGGGAAGAGCGCGAGAAGTGGGCCCGCGAGCACGAAGCGCCCGCCAAGCTGGTCCACGAGACCGCCGAAATGGGCCGCTTGCCCGTTGTCAACTTCGCCGCTGGCGGTATCGCGACGCCCGCCGACGCCGCGCTCATGATGCACCACGAGTGTGACGGCATCTTCGTCGGCTCCGGCATCTTCGGCGCAGAGGACCCCGAAGCGATGGGCACGGCCGTCGTCGAAGCGGTCAACAACTGGGACGATCCCGAGCGACTGGTCGAGATCGCCTCCGACATCGGCGGCGGCATGAAAGGCGACGCCAACGTCGACCTGCCCGAAGAAGAAAAGATGCAGGGCCGCGGCGTCTGAGATGGGCGAGCCTTCGAGCGAAGCGAGCAATCTCGGGACGTTCGAACGGAGCGTGTAGCGACCCGTGAGCGCCGACGCTCCCGCGGGCGCGGGGTCCGACGATTCGCGCGACACCGGGAGCGACACCGACGGATCGGCGGTCGATCTCTCATCGATTCTCACCGACGACCATCCGATTTTGCTGTTCGATGGCGTCTGTAACCTCTGTAACGGTGCCGTCCGGTTTATCATCCGCTTCGACGCGGTCGGCCAGTTTCGCTTCGCACCGCTCCAGTCCGAGGTCGGACAGGCGCTGCTCTCTCACTACGACCTGCCGACCGACGAGTTCGACTCGTTCGTCCTGATCGACGACGGCGACGTGCACACGAAGTCGACGGCCGCCCTGCGAGTGGCGCGCCACCTCGACGGCCCGTGGCCGCTGCTGTACCCCGCAATCTTCGTTCCCGAGCGCGTTCGTGATCGCGTGTACGACCTCGTGGCGACGTATCGCTATCGCGTGTTCGGTCGCAAGGACGAGTGTCCGGTCCCGGAGCCGGAGATCCGCGACCGGTTCGCCGACCAGCGACTGGATTGAGACGGGGTATTGTCGGTCTTTATCGGATCGACCGCACGCCATCGTTCGGTCGCCCGGTTCACTCGACCGAACGGAGTGGGCGGTGTTCAGATAAGCAACCTCGGTCTCCGAGCGGCAGACGCCGAAAGCCCTCGCGCAGTTATGGTCCCGGGACCGCCGCTGCGCGCCGTGGGTGCTTGCGGGGTCCGGGTTCCCGTAACTGCGCTCGCTCTTTCACCCACCAGGGTTTAGACGGCTAAACAGCCGACTCCTGGTGGATGAAAGGGCGAGGCTCGGTAACCAGATCTGCGGCGGCACTATTCGACCAGAGGGAGAATATCCGCCACAGATCTGGCTAGCGAGTCGAGGGCTTTCGGTGCCTTGGACTGTCCGTACTTGATCTCTTATCTGAACACTACCACGGAGTGAGGTCGAGCCTTTTTCGCCACTGTCAGAGCAAGCTCTGACAAGCTCTGTTTCGCTTCGCTCAACAGAACCCTGTTTTTGCTCAAGCGGTTCGAGCGCGCTCGAAGAGCGCGACTCGAACCCGTCGAGCAAAAAGATGGTAGTGCAGAACCCTCAAGCCGCTGTGGGACAGTCGAACGAACATGCAGGGGACGGCGAACACGTCGGCGACGACAGCCACGAACACGTCCGCGGGGACGAACGCCTCGGCGGTGTTCGAACAGGGTCGGACGCTCATCGAGGAACTGACGACGACACAGGGCCGGGCGGCGATGACTGGCGTCCTCGTCGTCGTCGCGCTTCTCGCGGCGCTCGTCGTCACGCCGTTCCTCGTCCGACAGACCCGTCGCATCGTCGATTCGCGGCTGTTCGGCGGGCGTGTCGCCGATGGCATCGAACTGTTCGGCGAGTACATCCCGACGACGATATCGGAGATCGTCCTGCGTATGGTGCAACTGTCGGTCGTGATCGTCGCGGGACTGGCGCTGATGGTCGTCTGGGGACTGGTCGACGTGGCCGTCGCGACCGGACAGTTCCTCCTCGGCGCGATCCCGCACGTTCTCAAGGGCGCGCTCACGCTGGTGCTCCTCGTGCTGGCGTACGTCGGCTCCGATCAACTCCAGCACGCGATCAGCCGCTTCAGCAAGGGCGCCGACCGGGTCACCCAGCACCAGGAGGAAGTGATGCTCCGGGTCGGCCAGCTCGTCCTGTTCGTCGCCGTCGGCTCGGCGATCCTCACGCTGTGGAACTTCGACCTCAGCGGGCTGCTGGTCGGGGCCGGGTTCCTCGGGATCGTGGTCGGGCTGGCCGCACGCCAGACGCTCGGCTCGCTGATCGCTGGCTTCGTCCTGATGTTCTCCCGGCCCTTCACCGTCGGCGACTGGATCGCGGTCGGCGATCAAGAGGGGATCGTCACCGACATCACGATCCTGAACACGCGGTTGCAGAACTTCGACGGCGAGACCGTCGTCCTCCCCAACGACAAGGTCAGCGACCAGTCGCTTACGAATCGGAGTTCGAACGGCCGACTGCGCCTGCGGACCGACGTGGGCATCGACTACGAGGCCGACCCGGACCGTGCCGAACAGGTCGCCCTCGAAGCCATCGAAGCCGTCGACATCGTCGAGGACGCGCCGGCACCGAAGGTCATCCCGAAGGCCTTCGGAGACTCCTCGATCGTGCTGGAACTGCGCTACTGGATCGAACACCCCAGCCCGCCCCGGAAGTGGCGCGCGGTCTCCGGGGTCGTCAGCGGCGTCAAGTCGGCCTTCGACGAGGCGGACATCACGATTCCGTACCCACAGCGAGAACTCTCGGCGCGCGAGGGAACGGCTGTGACGAACGATCCGGAGGCGATTGCCGACGTGCCGGCCGATGGTGCTGGGCCGGGCGACGACAGGTGACCGTCGCGTCGTCAGGCGACGCCACCGAGTACCGTCCCGACGGTATAGGCGACGACTGCGGCCGCCATCCCGACGACGAACATCTCGCTCCCGTTGTGGTACCACCGTCGGGCCGTCACCAGACTGCGACTCGCGCCGACTGCGAAGAAGGCACAGCCGGTAAACACAGTCGAGAGTGGAAAGCGCGGGGCGAGATCGAAGATGTACGGGAGCAGCGGTGCCCAGCCGGCGACCACGAACGCGAGAAACGTCACGAACGCGGTCCGTCGGGGAGACTTCTCTGTCGTCGTCTCGGTGTCGGGCTGATCCCGGCGCGTGCGCTGGTAGTCCAGTTCCGACCGGCGGCTGAGGTAGTTGCTCATCCCCATCGAGAAGCCGTCGGCAAAGAGGTTGGCCGCGCCCAGCACGAGGACGATAGCTGGGTCGAGCGCCGCCCCTGCGACGCCGGAGACGACGGCGAAGGTCGTGACGATGCCGTCGTTGGCCCCGTAGATCACTTCCGCGAGGTACCGGCCGGACGAGTCCACGTCGTCACCGAGTAGCTGTTCAAGCATCCGTTCTCACACACGAGCGTCGTGACAGAGCGGCGTAGTACTGAGCCACAGCGTTCAGTCGAGCAGTTCCGAGAGGAGCAGTCCCGCGCCCGCGAGCCACGTCCCTGCAAGGAGACCGAGTACGGCGACGTGTGCCAGCCAACCGACGCCAGTAGGTGATCCGACCGGGCCACTCGTCGCGACGAATAGCTGATCGAGACCGATAGCGAGCGACGGCGCGGACAGGACGACCACGATGCTGGCCCCGACCGCCAGCGGAAGCGCCAGCGCCGTGAGGAACACGCCGGCCCGGACGGCGAGTCCGCTGACAGTGGCGACTCGTGGCTCGCCCGAGCCGACAGCGTGGTCGGACTGTCTGCGTGCCATGATTTGACATAACACGCCCGTGCTGTATAAAGACCCCTCAAAATAGCGGGATCTCCACGCGGCGCTACACCCACTCGCGCAGCGGCGGGACGAGTTCGAGGGTCGCAGCGGCGATGTAGCAGCCGACCACGACGAGTACGGCACCGATGGCGATGCTGGTGGTGGAATTGGAGAGCAGGCCACGGCCACCCGCGACGACGAGGACAGTCGCCACACCGAGCAACAGTACCGTCCCGATCACGTCGAGCAGTGCGTCCTTCGTCGCGGTTCTGACGACGCGATACAGTGCGTCGGGGTCGAAACCGAGTTCGTTCACCTCGTCAGCCTGTCGCCAGGACTGATCGTCGTCCGTCTCGGGGACCATGATCGGCCGTTTCCGTCGGGAGGGACAAAATTCGTCCGGTCAGAACACGGTCGCGCCGTCACCGATCCGGGTCTGGTACACCTGCGCGTCGACGCCGACGTCGGCGAAGGACTCGATCATCGCAGCGCCGATCGATCGCTGGTCGCGTTCGTGACAGGCCGCGATGACGGTCGGGCCGGCACCGCTGATCGTGACGCCGGTCGCACCCGCCTGCAGTGCGGCCTCGCGAACGGCTGCGTAGCCGTCGATCAGTTCGGCGCGGGCGGGCGTCACCACCGAATCGTACATCCCCTCGCCGACGAGTTCCGGGTCGTCGCGGTGCATGCCGGTCGTCAGGGTCGCGGCGTTGCCGACGGTCTCGACCAACTGTTCGACGCGGGCGTGTTCCGGGACGACCCGGCGCGCGTCGCGGGTCGAGACGACGATGTCGGGCAGGCACGCGACCAGCGGGATGTCCGCGTCGACCTGCGTGACGCCGTCGTCGGTGGCGATGGTAAAGCCGCCCATGATCGACGGCGCGACGTTGTCGTCGTGGGCATCGCCGGAGACGACGGCCTCGCCTTTGGCGGCGATGGGGACGAGTTCCTCGCGGGAGTGGCCCCGGTCGTAGAGGCGGTTGAGACCGACGGCCGCGGCGGCGGCACTGGCAGCGGAAGACCCCAGTCCCGAAGCGGGTCGGATTCCCTTGTCGATCTCGATGTGGGCCGGTGCGTCGAGTGCCTCGGCGACCGCCCCGACCGTGTTCTTCTCGGGATCTTCCGGGATGAACTGACTGCCGGCCCCGGTCACCTCGATGGTGGTCGTGTCGGCCTTCGAGACGCGAACGACGTCCGCCGGGCGTTCGAGCGCGACGCCGAACACGTCGAACCCACTCCCGAGATTGGCACTCGTCGCCGGTGCCCGGACGGTCAACATGCTACCGAGTATCCCCACTGCAGGCAAAAAGGTAGCGGACTGGCGTCCACGCGACACCGAGCGCGTCGACGAGTCCCGTTGTCCGATCCGAGTCACAAATATGAGAACATGCCGCAAACGATTAATGTCGGAACTGGTATTATCGGTACGAGACTGGGAATGGGTACGGCTATGTTGTGGGGCGTCGTGGCCGCCTGCCTCCTCGGGGGGCTGATCGGCACAGCCATGGCGTTGCTCGCGTGGCGTCACCGCGACCGACCAGCGATGTCTGCCTTCGGCTGGCTGATGCTCGTCAGTGCTGGCTGGGCGTTCCTGTCGGCGGCCCGTATGACGGCGACAGAGCCGTCGACGGTGTACGTACTGGAGGTGTTGATCCGTGGCGTTTCGAGCAGCACTGCCCCGCTGTTGGTCGTGTTCGTTCTTTCGTACACGGGCAACGAGGAGTATCTCTCTCGCTCGGTCGCGGGTGTGCTATTGCTCGTTCCTGCGGTCTACGTCGCACTCACCCTGACACCGTCGCTACACGGGCTGACGAGTGGCATGGACGCGATACGGTTCGTCTCACACCAGAACGTCACCATCGGCGTCCTCGATGGTGACGTGACCGCTGCTGTCGTCACCACTCACAGCTACTTCCTCTTGATCGTCGCCTACGCGCTGTTGTTTCGGTTCTTGCTACGATCCCGAGCGGTCTATCGGCGACAGGCAGCGATCATCGCGCTGGGTACACTCGTCCCGGTGTTCGTCGACATCGGGACGATGATCGCTGCGACGAACCATCCCGGTGTGGAGCTGACGCCGGCGTCGCTGAGCATCTCTGGACTGGTCCTCGGATGGGGGCTGTTTCGGTACGACTTCCTCGACGTGACGCCGCTGGCGAGCGATCTACTGGTGGCCGAACTCCCGGACCCGGTGTTCGTTCTCGACGAGGACGACCGTATCCTCGATCACAACCGCACCGCGGCTGTCGTCTTCGACGAACCGTCGTTGAGCGAGCGCACCGTCCAGGAGGTCGCGCCGGGACTGACCGACTGTTGCAACGGCAACTCCGTGTACAGTCGCGCGCTCCCGAACGAGGACGAGATCACGTACTTCGATCCCCGTGAGACGCCGATCGAGGACCAACACGGCATCGAACGGGGTCGGCTGATCGTCCTCCGGGACGTGACGGGCCAGCAGCGCCGACAGGACCGCCTCGAAGCATTGCAGGCCGCCACCCAGCAGTTCATCACGGCGGGGTCGGCCGACCGTATCGCCGACCTCTCGGTGACGTTCGCCGACCGCGTGCTCGATCAGGAAGCCGCCGCTGTCTATCTCTACGACGAGAGCACCGACGCACTCCACGCCAGTGCGGCCAGTGACTCCTTGCGAGCGGCGTGTTCCGAGGACGCGATGGTCGTCGAGGCCGAGGATCGGCCGATATACGAGTCCTACCGAACCGGGTCGCTCGTGATCGAGAACGTCGCCGAGGACTACCCCGAGGCCCCGTTCCCCCATCGCATGCTCGTGCCGATCGGCGACCACGGCGTGTTACTGATCGGCTCACGCGATCCGTCCCCGTTCGTCACTGAGGACGAGCAGTTCGCGACGATCCTCGCCCGGACGACGCAGGTCGCGCTCTCTCAGGTCGAGCGCGAGAGTGAACTCCGCCAGAGTCGCAGAGCGATCGAACGGCGCAACGAGCAGGTCGCCTTCTTCGACGGTGTACTCCGGCACACACTACGGAATGCGTTGCTGGTCATCGAAGGGCGGGCCGACCACCTCCGCGAACACGTCGACGACCCCCGGGAGCGCCACCTCGACCGAATCATCCAGTGGTGCGAAGACCTCTCGGAACTCAGCGAGGAGATCGAGGCGATCAACGACACCGTCCGGGCGACGGAAGCCAGACAACTCGATACGGTCGATCTCGGGCGCGTCATCCGAGACTGTACGGCGTCGGTCGCCGACAGCGATCCGAGCGTCTCGGTCGATCTGACGGCTGAAGACGACCTCAAGGTCCGTGCCAACGGTCTCGTCGAAAAGGTCGTCGACAGTGTCGTTTCGAACGCGATCATCCACAACGACGCCCCCGAACCCCGCGTCGAGATCAGCGCCCGCCGGATCGCAGACCGGGTACAGGTCCGCGTCGCAGACAACGGACCGGGGATGACCGACGAGATGAAAGAGACAGTCTTCGAGCGCAACGTCGGCACCAGCCAGACCAGTCACGGCTTCGGTCTCTACTTCGTCTCGGTGATGATGAACCTCTACGGTGGCACCGTCTGGATCGAGGACAACGGGACGGCCGACGACGGCGAGCAACGGGGCGCGGTCGCGGTACTGGAGTTCCAGCAGGCCGAGACGCAACACACATCCCAGTCGGCCGAAAACGAATTTACATGATCGGCGTCGTCGGCGGCGGTATCGCGGGCCTCGCGGCCGCGTATCGACTCCAGCAACACGGCCACGAGGTACAGGTGTTCGAAGCGAGCGACCAGGTCGGGGGTCTCGCTGCGGTGTACGAGACCGACGGCGACCCCATCGAGAAGTTCTATCACCACCTCTCGAAATCGGAACAGACCATCGTCGAACTGGCCGAGGAGCTGGGGCTAGGCGAGGATCTGGAGTGGCGCATCGGTGAGAACGCCTACTACGTCGACGGCATCGTCCACCCGATGGACAAGCCGTGGGAGATCCTTGCGTACCCACATCTGGGGCTGTACGACACCTTCCGGCTGGGGATGCTCACGCTCGATATCGACGTGCGCGGCGGCGTCCCGAAGTTCGACAGCTACGAGCGACTGGAGGACTTCGAGGACGTGCCGATCAAGGAGTTCGTCCTCGACCACACGACCGAGAACGTGTACGAGTCCTTTTTCGAACCGCTGCTGGAAGCGAAGTTCGGTGAGCGCGCCGAGGACATCAGTGCAGCGTGGCTGCTGGGCCGGATCAAGTTCCGTGGCGAGCGCGACATCCTCAAGGGCGAGATTCTGGGCTATCTCGACGGTGGCTTCGGTCAGTTGCTCGACGCGCTGGTCGAGGCGGTCGGCCGCGATAACATCACGACGGGCGCACCCGTGGAAGACCTGACGACCGCCGACGGCGCGGTCGACTCGCTGACCGTCCAGACGGCCGACGGAACGACGACCCACGATGTCGACGCCGCCATCGTCGCCGCGATGCCGACCGTCCTCGAAGCACTGACAGGCTACGAGTGTGCAATCGACTTCCAGGGGACGATCTGTTCGGTCATCGGCATGGACGAGCCACTGACCGACACCTACTGGCTCAACATCGCCGACGACGCCCCCTTCGGCGCGCTGATCGACCACACCAATTTCGTCCCCGCCGAGCGGTACGGCGGCGAACACCTGCTGTACGTCGCTAAATACGTCCAGAGCACGGACGACCCATACTGGCAACAGGACGACGAGGAGATCCGCGAGACGTGGCTTGCCGGCATCGAGGACCTCTTCCCGGACTTCGACCGCGACAGCGTCAACTGGGTCAAGACTGCCCGGAACCCCCGGACAGCACCGATCTACGAACGGGGCTACCTCGATATGGTCGTCCCGTACGATCTGGGCGAGGAAGTCGCCGACGGCGTCTACTACGCCGGGATGGCCTCCCGCGCCCAGTACCCCGAGCGCAGCCTCAACGGCGGGATCGTGGCCGGCTACGAGTGTGCCGACCTGATCCACGACGGTCGGTGAACCCGACGCTCTAACCCGCGTTTGAGTCTCCTGAAGACACTTTTGTACGTGTGCTGTAGCAGTCGTCATGCGACGACGTGCCCTCCTCGGATCGCTCGCAGCGACACTGACGGCGACTACTGGCTGTCTCGGCGACGGCCAGCCGGCAGACGGCAGACCGCGGACAGACTCGGACACGGGGACCGACACGCGGTCGGCGACGGACACACCGACCGACTCGGCGACGCCCGGCGAGACCGAATCACCCGGTGGTACGGTGACCGAGACGCCGACACCACCGACGGCGACCGACCAGTTCGCCGACTTCGAGTGCCCATCCTTCGAAGACACGGACCGAACGGTCTGCTACCACGAGGCCGATTCGGACGCGCCGCTCGTGTTGACCGCCGAACCAGAAGTGTTCGATCCAGATACGAGCGACGACACCGTCGAGGCGCTGGAGTTCGTCCTCTACAATCGCTCGGATGCGAGCGTCGGTTTCAATCCCTACGACTGGGGCGTCGAGCACCACGAGGACGGCGAGTGGACCCACGTCGCCCCCGAGATCATCCCCGAGCCGTGGACGACGGTGGCGTCCGGCGAGACGTTTACGTGGGCGCTTCCGACCACCACGCATCCGTCGCCCGGGGACGATGACCGCCAGCTTGTCGACGTGGCACTCGATCCCGGTGTCTACGCGTTCCACGTGTCCGTCATGACCGGGTCCGACAGCCGAACTGAACTGATCGCGCTGTTCGAAGTCGAGACGGCGATCGGTTCGCAGGGTGACGAGACGACAACCGAGACCGGAACCTAGTCGTCGACGCCCGGTGCCTCGCTCGGATCGACATCCTCCGGCTCTTCCTGCCCGCCGACGACGAGTTCACCGTCGGGCGTCTCGACGTAGGCGTCGTCGGCGAAGCCACCGACGGCGTGGGGGTGCTCGGGATCGTCCAGTTTCTCGGGCGTCGAGGGGGCCTCTGCGATCCCGTCGACCGGCCGGAAGTCGCCCAGCGGATCGTCGATGGTGATGCCGTAGGACTCGAAGAACTGCTCGTAGCGATCGTAGTGGGCCTCCAGTTCGTCGCTGGGGAACTCCATCATCTCCGTCCAGCCGTGGTTGTAGAAGTCGAAGTTCGCCTGGACGTGTGTGATCTCTCGGGCCTCGGCCTCCGGGAAGCCGGCCTCTAGCGCGGCGACGTAGGTGTCCATCGTCGCGTCGAAGAAGTCGTCGAGGTGGGCACGTCGTTCGTCCGCGCGGGCCTCGTCGGCCTTGCCCGCGAAGACGTTCGTGTGCAGGTCCACCAGCCGGTCGTTCACCTTCTCGCCGATGACGGGGAGTGTGAGCGCTTGCTTGGCTGCGAAGTGCTTGACGTTCTGGCGGAGCTTCATCGATTCTCTGTTGGGCGGGACGGCCTTCAACCCCGCGATTCCCCCCACTCTCGCCGGTCCGTCAATATTTGCCAACGGACGCGGAGATAGCAATCCACATTAAGCCCGATATCCAACTTCCCGTTTATGAGCACGTCGCACGTGATTATTGGTGACGGTATCGCGGGGTCCTCAGCCGCCGAGTCGATCCGCGAGGCCGATCCCGACGCGGAGATCACCGTCATCACGGACGAGGGGGAAGCACTGTACAACCGTATCCTGATAAAGGAGTTCGCCAAGGGGAAACTCCCCGAGGCCCCCATCTCGATTCACGAACCCGAATGGTACGACGAACGTGACATCGACCTCCAATTGAACACACACGTCACCGAGGTCGACCCAGACGCCCACGAGGTCCACACCCACGAGGGCGACACCTACGAGTACGACAAGCTGCTGGTCGCCACCGGCGGGACGCCGGCACAGCTGCCGGTCGACAACGCCGACGCCGAGGGCATCCACCACTTCTGGACGTTCCAGGACGCACGCAACATCAAGGAACACGCCGAACAGACCGACGAGGGGCTCATCGTCGGCGCGGGTCTGCTCGGGATCGACCTCGCCGCGATCTGTGGCGCACAGGGCATCGACGGGAAGTTCCTCATGCGTGGCAACCGCTGGTGGCGCTACGCACTCAGCCTCGACGGTGCCGAGATCATCCACGACGCGATGCGCGACGTTGGCGTCGAACCGGTGCTCGAATCCGGTGTCGACCACTTCGAAGTCGACGACGACGGCCACGTCGAGGCCGCCGTCGACCCCGACGGCAACCGCTATGAAGGTGACTTTGCCGGCGTCGCCATCGGTCTGGACTTCAACACGGAGTTCCTCGACGGCTCCGGCCTCGAAATCGACGACGGCATCGTCGTCGACGAGTACATGCAGACCAACGTCGAGGACATCTACGCTGCGGGCGACATCACGCAGTTCTACGACACCATCCTCGACGAACGAGCCCAGAACGGTGCCTGGGGCTCGGCCAAGGAACAGGGTTCGATCGCCGGGCAGAACATGGTCGCAGACGACGAAAAGGAGGCCTTCCGCTGGGTGTCGACGTACTCGATCACGCACTTTGACTTCCCGTTCCTCTCCTTTGGTCACCCGACGCTGGGTGACGACGAGTGTGAACGCAAGTACTCCGACACCGAGTGGCGCCGCCTCACGTTCAAAGACGGCAAGCTGATCGGTGGCGTGCTCATCGGTGACCTGTCCCAGCAGTCGACGTTCAAGAAGCTGATCCGCGAGGAGCGCGAGGTCGCAGACAAGAAAGACCTGTTGCTAGAGGAAGACGTCGACCTCGAAAAGCTCGAAGAACTCGCACCCGCACAGGCCGAGTAACGTCGCTGCTCGCCGCCGGGCTTTTGTGTCACTGGATCGAAACCCCGAGCGTATGCTCCGCAGACTCGTCCGCTGGCTGGCCGGTATCCCCGAGCGAGACGGCGACGACGAGGACGACGGCGGCCACGCAGGCTCACTCCTCGATGCCTCCGTGAACTTCGCTCACGGGGACAAGGGCGGTCGAGACGCGGTCCGAGCGATGCAGGAAGTCGACGACCGAGCATCGCGATTGGAAGACGTGGACGACCGCAAGCGGTAACGGGCTGGTGAACCGACGGCCTTTTTTCCACTGACAGCGGACTTTCGGGCATGGTTGGCGGCAGCGGCGATATGACACTCGCGATCGAACTCGCGGCGCTCAAGGAACTCGCGCAGCCAGACGCCGTCTTCAACGACGCGCGCCAGTGGGCCGAGTACGTCGGCGTCATCTCCGAGAAACCCACCTACGTCGTCACGAACTTCTGTCGGAAACATCGGATCAGACAGGACTTCTTCTCCGGCCCGCGCGGGCGCGAGGAGAGTCTCGGGAACGTCAAGGCGCAGTTCGACACCGACCGCCACGTCTTCGTTGGCACCACCGATGAGGACGAGCAACTGGCCGAGGACGTGGGCTGGGAGTATCTTACGGTCGAACAGGCCGCCGAGGCGGCCGACTGGGAACTGGGCGACCCCGAATCTCCCGACGCCGTCGAAGCCGAAGAACAGCGCGACGACTGGCCCTGAGACGACATCGCTCGTTTTAACCACACGACCCCGCTAGTGTGGACAATGACAGAATCCGGCGTCCCCGGCGGCCGCACGGAGGTGCTCGAACTCCCCTGTGGACAGCAGCGCAGCGTCCACGAACTCGACATGGGCCTGCGAGAGTTCGAGTGTCAGTGTGGCGCGACCCACGCCGTCGTGATGGACATGCACCCGCTCTCTCGGTTCGTCCCCGAGTTCCTCGTCGATATTCTCGAAGAGACCGTCGAACCCGCAGAGGAGGACTACGAACGGTTCACGACGGCCCACGTCATGGGGATCGTGATGGAAGAGGTGCCCGACGACATCGCCGTCGCCGACACGTCCGAGGACGGCAACGTCGGCTACGCGCTGGTGTGGGTCACGGACTTCGACTCGCGGGAACTCCACGAGATCGTCGTCGAACTGATCGTCGAACTGATGGACCACGCCGTCAGTCACGCCGAGGACGACGCCGTCGCCGAGCAGTTCGAACAGGAGATGCTGGAGTTCGACGTGGGCGAGTTCGTCGAGCAGTATCGCGCCCAGCGAGAGTTCGAGACCGAACACGACTCACCGATCTGACCGTACTGGCGACCGTTTCTATATAGATCTGCCTGCAAAAATGTATGCGCTCTGACGGTCGCGTATGACAGTCTGTCACGTCCACGACACGGCTTCCGTCCAGTGGTTTTCCTGAAATCGCCGTCTGACGGCTGTCTGACGGTGTTTAATGGTGTGTCACGGCGTGTGTATGCACATGCGCATACGGCACGGCGAGTTCGAGCGAATCCGAACCGTGCTCGAAGACGCCGAACCAGACGAGCCGTTGACGGCGCGTGAGATTTTGCGGGTCCTCGAAGAGCACGGCGAAGAGTTCGATAGCGCCCACCGGGTCGCGACGGTACTCGGCCGGCGCGCCCAGACCGGCGAGGTCGAGGTCATCCACGACCAGCCCTACCGCTATCGGTTCGCCGAACACAACAACTGATCACGTCTCTCTTTGCGCGGCCGCCGTATTCCGGTAGGTCTGCGAGCGCAGGCGCGCACGCGAGCGTGGACATATCGGTACCCTTAGGCGGGTCCAGTCTGTGTCGTCATACAACTCGCGGTGGCAGGTGTCCTGCGAGCCGCTCCCATGCGACACCACCACATTACGACATTCGAAATTCGCTTTCGATCTTCGTACCTTATCGCCGGGCTTATTACGATGTGCGGACTCTCCTCGCACAATGACAGCAAACGAGGACCGTACGATTCTGCTCATCGGGAGCGGCCCGATTCAGATCGGACAGGCAGCCGAGTTCGACTACTCCGGCGCACAGGCGTGCCGTGCCCTGCAGGAAGAAGGCGCACGGGTCGTTCTGGTGAACTCGAACCCGGCGACGATCATGACCGATCCGGAGATGGCCGACAAGGTGTACCTCGAACCGATCAACACCGAGGCGATTTCCGAGATCATCCGCAAGGAGAACCCCGACGGCGTCATCGCCGGGCTGGGCGGCCAGACCGGCCTGAACGTCACCGCAGAGCTCGCAGAGGAGGGCGTCCTCGAAGAGCACGACGTGGAGATCATGGGGACGCCCCTGGACACCATCTACGCCACCGAGGACCGCGACCTGTTCAAACAGCGCATGGAGGACATCGGCGAGCCGGTGCCGTCTTCGACGACGATCACGCTCGACGAGGGCGAGACCGTCACCGAACTGACTGAAGAGAGCCTCCGCGAGCGCGTCGAGGACGCCGTCGACGAGGTCGGCGGCCTCCCGGTCATCGCGCGCACGACGTACACGCTGGGTGGCTCCGGCTCCGGCGTCGTCAACGAGATGAGCGAACTCATCGAGCGCGTCCGCAAGGGGCTGCGCCTCTCGCGCAACAGCGAGGTCCTCATCACCGAATCTATCTCTGGCTGGGTAGAACTGGAGTACGAGGTGATGCGTGACGCCGACGACTCGTGTATCATCATCTGCAACATGGAGAATATCGACCCGATGGGCATCCACACGGGCGAGTCGACGGTCGTCACGCCCTCGCAGGTCATCCCCGACGAGGGCCACCAGGCGATGCGCGACTCCGCGCTGAAGGTGATCCGCGAACTCGGGATCGAGGGCGGCTGTAACATCCAACACGCCTGGCGCGACGACGGCACCCCCGGCGGCGAGTACCGCGTCGTCGAGGTCAACCCCCGCGTCTCACGTTCCTCTGCACTCGCCTCGAAAGCGACTGGCTACCCGATCGCCCGCGTGACCGCGAAGGTCGCGATGGGCAAGCGCCTCCACGAGATCGAAAACGAGATCACCGGCGAGACGACCGCCGCGTTCGAGCCAGCGATCGACTACGTCGTGACGAAGGTCCCGCGCTGGCCGATCGACAAGTTCCGTGACGTGGAGTTCGAACTGTCGACGGCGATGAAATCGACCGGCGAGGCGATGGCGATCGGCCGGACCTTCCCCGAGTCGATGCTGAAAGCGCTCCGTTCGAGCGAGTACAACCCCGCCGTCGATTGGGGCGAGGTCGACGACGACGAACTCGAAGCAGAGTACCTCGTTCGCCCGACACCCGACCGCCCCTATGCCATCTTCGAGGCGTTCGCACGCGGCTACACGGTCGACGAGATCGTCGAACTGACCGACATCGAGCGCTGGTACGTCGAGCGCTTCCAGCAGATCGAGGAGGCCGCGGAAGCGGCACAGAACGGCGACTTCCCGACGGCCGCCGAAGCCGGTTTCACCGACCAGGAGATCACCGCGATGGCCGGGGGCGAGTTCAACGACACGCACGCCTCCTGGGTGCCCGAAGGGGACCTCGCCGAGAAGGACAAGGAGATCGAAGCGGCCACGGACGGTGCCGGTGTGACAGTCGACGACGTGGAATCGGAGACCGTCCACCGCGACTTCAAGCTCGTCGACACCTGTGCCGGCGAGTTCGAGGCGACGACGCCGTACTACTACTCGACGCGTGACCCCATCTCGGGGATCGACCGCAACGAACTCCAGATCGACCCCGATGTCGAGAGCGTCGTCGTGGTCGGCGGTGGCCCGATCCGTATCGGGCAGGGTGTGGAGTTCGACTACTGTTCGGTCCACGCCGTCCGAGCGCTACGCGAGCAGGGGATCGACGCCCACGTCGTCAACAATAACCCCGAGACCGTCTCGACGGACTACGACACCTCGGACGGCCTGTTCTTCGAACCGGTCACGGCCGAGGAGGTCGCAGACGTGATCGAAGCCACGAACGCCGACGGCGTGATGGTCCAGTTCGGCGGCCAGACCTCCGTCGACATCGGCCACCCGCTCGAACAGGAACTGGAGCGCCGCGACCTCGACTGTGAGATCATGGGCACCTCCGTCGACGCGATGGACCTCGCCGAGGACCGCGACCGCTTCAACAAGCTGATGGACGATCTGGGGATCGCACAGGCCGAAGGTGGCTCTGCGACCAGCGAGGAAGAGGCGCTGGAACTGGCCCACGACATCGGCTACCCCGTCCTCGTGCGCCCGAGCTACGTGCTCGGTGGCCGTGCGATGGACGTGGTCTACAACGACGACGACCTCGAAACCTACATCGAGGAAGCGGTTCGTGTCTCCCCGGACAAGCCGATCCTCGTGGACGAGTTCCTCGCCGACGCCGTCGAACTGGACGTGGACGCCGTCGCCGACGGTGACGACGTGCTCATCGGCGGCGTGATGGAACACGTCGAGACCGCCGGTGTCCACTCCGGTGACTCCGCGTGTATGATCCCGCCACGGTCCCCGGAGATCAAGGACGTGATGCCCCGCATCCGTGAGGTCGTCGAGGACATCGCGGCCGCCCTCGAAACCGAGGGGCTGCTCAACGTCCAGCTTGCGGTGCGTGACGGCGAGGTGTACGTCCTCGAAGCAAATCCCCGTTCCTCGCGGACCGTGCCGTTCATCGCGAAGACGACGGGCGTCCCGCTGGCGAAGATCGCGGCGAAGGTCATGGCCGGCGCGACGCTCGACGAACTCGACTACGAAGAGCAGATCCCGGATCAGGTCTCGGTCAAGGAAGTCGTGCTGCCGTTCGACCGCCTGCCGGGTTCGGACCCGCGCCTCGGCCCGGAGATGAAGTCCACGGGCGAGGTCATGGGTACCGCTGGCTCTTTCGGCAAGGCCTACCAGAAAGCCCAGATGTGTGTCGACAAGCCGATTCCGCTCGACGGGACGGCGCTGGTCGACATGCCGATCATCGGCTTCGAGGAGCACTTCGACGTGCTCGACTTCGACGACTTCGAGGACACCGACGCCATCATCGAGGCGATTCAGGCCGGCGAGATCGATATGGTGCTCTCGCGTGACCGCGACGTGCTCGAAGCCTGCGTCGAGGAGACTGTCACCTACTTCTCGACGCTCGAATCCGGCGAGGCCGCACTCGAAGCGATCAACGCCGCCGACCAGCCACTCAACGTACAGGACATCGCCTCTCGCCCGAAGACCCAGCGCGAGTGGGGCGACCAGTAGGCGAGCGGCGACGGTCCGCTCTCGGTTCGGTTTCTCGTTCGTCGTGTGACGCTGTTTTCGACGTTGTTACAGCCGCGTCGCTGCTGGGACGATTTTCCCGGCAGTGATCCGCGCTCGGTTCACAGTCTGTTCGAAGCCGACCGCCGGCGGCCGGGCCGTCACCGCTCACGTCGTTATTTGCCGGCCGTGAGGGCCTGTGGAATCGGACCAGCCGGGCGGGCGACGGCTTGCTGTGCTGCGTTGTCGCGGACGAACAGCGTCGTCGTCTCTGCGCCGGTTCGGAAGTCGTAGGGCGTCCCGGTGTATCCGTCCAGCCGGGATTCGAGGTACGTCGCGTTCTCGCCGCGAGCGACGATCACGGTCGGCTTGGTCTGATCGAGGTTGCCGAGTTCCCCGCGGTCGGCGGCACACGTCGCTTCGAGGTCGTGCTTGGCGATGTACCACTGGAGTGGCAACAGTTGTCCGAGATCACCACAGGCCGGCTCCTGTGGACTCTCGACGCCCGTGTTGACCAGCGGGCTGCCGTAGATCAGCACGTCGGGCCTGTCGTCCGTGTCGGCCTCGGCAGCGACCTCCATGACAGGACGGTAGTCGTCGGTCGGCTGGGCGTACTGGACGAGGTTGTTGTCCTCGGCCGCGGGCGATCCGTAGACGAGACCGCCGGCGGTCAGCACCGTGCTGACGACGATCAGCAGGCCGATCAGTCCCGCGGCGTAGCTCGCGACCGCGTCGCCGTCCTCGTAGGCGTCCCGTCCGGATCGGTAGACGTACGCGAGACCGACCGCCGCAGGGATCGCCAGCGGGACGAGCGCGTTGACGGTGATCCACGCGCCGTAGATGTCGGTCCCGAGTGGGTAGCCAAGCACCGAGACCAGTCCCCAGTAGCTCGCAAAGAGGACGACCGGGCGACGGCTGACGCTGCCCCAGCGTTCGAGGAGGAAGCCACCGACGGCGAGCATGGACAGCGGTGCGGCGGCGATCCACAGCGTTTCGAGGAATCGCCCGAGGAAGCAGGCGTAGCTGTCGATGATGTTGTCTTTGTGACAGCCCGGCTCCGACGTGCCGCCGAACCAGTACTCGAAGCCTGCCGAGAGGTCGGCGATTGCCGCGTCGACGACGGTCGGGACGGCCGTCGGATGGCCCAGCGCGTACCAGAAGCCGACGCCGTCGGCGGGGTTGCGCGGTGCGAAAAAGAAGAACGTAATCAGTGCAAAGCAAAGCACCGCACCGACCGCGTGGCCGGCGTAGCGGCCGATCCCGACGGCACCGAGGCGTCGGCCGGTCTCGACCAGCCACGACCAGTAGCGCCCGAGCACGCTCGAACCTGACTCGTCGCCCCGCTCGGCAAAGAGGATCTGATCGAGGACCAGTCCGCCCGCACCGACCCAGACGACGGCGTAGACGACGGCGTTTTCCTTGGCCGCCAGCGCGAGGGCGAACATCGCGGTGACGCCGTAGACGTACCGCACGTCCCGCGTGTCGTAGGCTCGGACGGCAAGCCCGAAGCCGACGAAGACGAAGCCGGCGACCAGCAGCGTACTCCGCAGGAATCGCGAGTAGTAGAGCAAGACTGGGTTGAGCGCCAGCACGAGCGCCAGCGCGACGACCTCGCTGTCGCGAAGGTGTTCTCGGAAGAGCAGCGCCGCCAGCGGCAACAGTCCCCCGAACAGTGCCAGTGGCAGGCGCATCACGGCGTCACCCGTTCCCAAAAAGTGGAACAGGACGGCGTCGACGTACTGGACCAGCGGTCCGTGGACGATGTACCGATAGTGGATCGACCCGGTCTCTACGTACTCCAGTGCGTAGTAGGCGACCCGCCCCTCGTCGAAGTGTGCGATGCGACCACCCAGACCGATGAGTCGAGCCAGCAGTGCGACAACTGACACGACGACCACCCCCGTCAGTACGGGATCGTCGCGTGCGCGACCCCGCCAGTCGATGTCAAACAGCGACATTACGAGACGAGAGCAATCCCATCATTAAAGGTGTCACTATCTCTCATACGCAGTTTGTACCGATAGTGAACAGTCCACCGTGGTCGAGTGGGAGCGTGACGCGTGGCGTTGGTGGGCCGGGCAAGAATCGTCGGCGATCCGCGGCGCTACTCCTCGACGAGCGCGAGCACGTCGTCGAAGAAGTCGAGCGAGTCGTTCGGGCCGGGGTTCGCTTCGGGGTGGTACTGGCGTGTGATGATGTCCAGTTCGTCGTTCTCCAGTCCTTCGGGCGTGTCGTCGTTGACGTTGACCTGTGTCACGTCGAGTTTCTCGCCGGGGTCGGCGACGGTGTAGCCGTGGTTCTGGGTGGTCATGACGACCTGCCCGGAGCGGAGGTCACGAACCGGCTGATTGACCCCGCGGTGGCCGAACTCCATCTTCTCGGTCTCGCCGCCGAGTGCGTTGGCGACGACCTGCTGGCCCAGACAGATGCCCGCGAGTGGCACGTCGCCGACCTTCTGGGCGACGAGTTCGCCGGCTTCCTCGAAGTTGACGGGGTCGCCGGGACCGTTCGAGATAAAGAGGATATCGGGGTCGAGGTCGTCGACTTCGTCCTGGGTCACGTCGTGGGGCAGGACGTGGACGACGGCGTCACGCTCGACGAGCGAGGAGATGATCGATCCCTTTGCACCACAGTCGACGAGCGCGACCGCGGGGCCGTCGCCGTCGGCGTTGTGGGTCTCGCGCTCGGCGACGCTGACCTGCTCGCCGATCTCGGTGTGATCCGACATGTGCTTGCACTGGGCGAGCTGTTCGAGGGCTTCCGCCTCGCTTGCGTCCGGGCCGGCCGAGATACCGCACTTCATCGCCCCTTCGTCACGAATCTCCGTGACGATGTCGCGGGTGTCGAGGTGGTCGACGGCCGGCACGCCCTCGGATTCGAGCCACTCGGCCACGTCGTCGGTCATCTCGCGGGCGACGGCGGCGCGAGGGTGGACCCGGTCGGACTCGAAGCGTTCCTCGCGGACGCCGTAGTTGCCGATCAGCGGGTAGGAGAACGTCAGCACCTGTTCCTCGTAGGATGGATCGGTCAGACTCTCTTCGTAGCCCGTATATGCAGTCGTGAATACCAGTTCGCCACGAGCGGTTCCTGGGGCGCGTGTGCGTGCCTCCACGACACGCTCACCTTCCAGCGCGACGTATGCGTCAGCCATTACGAGATACGTACATAGCTCGGGCTGATAAGGGTTGCTTTCGAAGTCGAGTTACGATTTTCGTAATCCTCAAGTACAGCGGTAGCGAATCTTCGCATCTCAATGGACGACCTCGACCGCGAGATCATGGGCATCCTCCGGCGGGACTCTCGGACTCCCTACACGGAGATCGCCGATCAGGTCGGCACCTCCGAGGGGACGGTGCGAAACCGCGTCGAGCGCCTGATCGACGACGGCATCATCGAACGCTTTACTATCGCTACACAGACGGGGAACGTCAAAGCGATGATCGAGGTCGGCGTCGACGTCAACGTCGACACCCACGCCGTCACCGACCACATGGCCGAGTGGCCGGAGGTCGATTTCGTCTGGCAGGTCTCCGGTGAGGACGACATCGTGCTCGTGGTCGACTGTGCCGACACCGGGGGCGTCAACGAACTCATCACGCAGGCACGGGAGCTAGACGAGGTCGTGAGCACGAAGACGAGATTGATTCTCGACGAGCGCCTCGGATAGCGAGGCCGACCGACGGGAGGCCTCGAACAATGCGAACGGGGAGCAGAGCGACCCGTGAGCGACAGCGAAGCGAGGCGCTGATTGGAGAATCAATCGAGCAGAGGCTGATTCTCGACGAGCGCCTCGGATAGCGAGGCCGACCGACGGGAGGCCTCGAACAATGCGAACGGGGAGCAGAGCGACCCGTGAGCGACAGCGAAGCGAGGCGCTGATTGGAGAATCCGTCGAACAGAGGCTAATCTTGGACGAACGGCTTGGGTAGAGTGGCCGGATCTGGACACGGTCACGTTCGTTCTTGAGAGACGACTGGGGCCAGACCGGTAACAAATCGTCTCGGCATCGGCCGTCTACACGACGGCATGCTCAGCCAGCAGCAATACCTCACGAGACTACTGGCGCGATACGCCGAGGTCGCTCAGCAAGTGATCGAACTGGTCGTCGTGGCCGTGACGCTGTACGCGCTTGGCTGGCTATTGCTGCGGACGGTCGGCAAGCGACTCCTCGGGCGCTCACAACTCGATCCGACGGTGATGAGTGCCGTATCGAGTGGCTTCCATTTGCTCGTCATCGCGGTCGCGCTGCTCGTCGGTCTCGACGTCGCGGGCTTTGGCGGGCAACTCTCGGGATCGACGGTGCTGGTCGCCGGGATCACGCTGGCGATCGGACTGGCCGCACAGGACGCGCTGTCGAACTTCGTCTCCGGCGCGTTCATCGTGCAGGACCCGGATCTGAACGTCGGCGACACGATCCAGTGGAACGGCACGGAGGGGCTGATCCGCGACATCGACCTCCGGGTGACGCGCGTCCAGACGACCGAGAACGAGACGGTCCTCGTTCCGAACAACGAACTCACCAACAGCGTCGTCACCAACGTCACCGGCGACGATCCGCAGGCGGTCGCCTGTGTGTTCACCATCGACTACGACGCCGACCTTCGGGGGGCCGTCGAGACGATCGAAGCCGTCGCCTCGGGGATCGAACGAGTCCGGTCGGTCCCATCCCCGTCCGTCAGGGTGACTGACCTCGGCGACACCGGAGTCGTCCTGACGGCCCACCTCTGGCTGGATCGGCGCGATCGGAGCCAGCGCGCCGACATAACGTCTACGTTCCTCGAACGCGTCCACGCACGCTGTGAGACGGCCGGGATCGACCTCAGCGGGACCTCCCAGCACGACATCTCCGGCTCCATCCAGTTCGACGGGCTGGCCGACGAGACGCTCCGCTCCTGATCGGACCAGCCAATCGAAGAACCAAAGAGTGCCTGCTGAGAGCGACTGGTATGAGCGATGCAGTCGAAGGGGGTAAGGCGGACTCTCCCGATGAATCAGGCATGGACGATGTGGACCACGAGAACGCCCTTCAGGACGTGATCGCCGTCGACGAGAACGACGAACCGCAGGACACGGTCAATCGACTCGACGCCCACACCGGCGACGGCATTCGCCACCGGGCCTTTACCGCCCTGCTGTTCGACGAGGACGGCAACGTCCTGCTGGCCCAGCGTGCCCACAACAAGCGCCTCTGGGACACCCACTGGGACGGCACCGTCGCGTCCCACCCCGTCGAGGGCCAGACACAAGAGGCGGCGACACGCGAGCGCCTCGAAGAGGAACTGGGCATCACCCCCGACCAGTACGACGACCTCGAGGTGACCGACCGCTTCGAGTACAAGCGTTACTACGAGAACGCCGGCGTCGAGTGGGAGGTCTGTGCGGTCCTGCAGGCGACGCTGACCGACACCTCACTTGATCGGGACCCCGAGGAGGTCGGCGGCCTGATGTGGGTGCCCTACGAGGATCTACAGGAGAACCCGAAGTTCTATCGCCAACTGCGCCTGTGTCCGTGGTTCGAGATCGCGATGCGGCGAGACAGCGAGACGCGCGACGAGTGAAACGAGGAGCGAGTCTCGTTATTGCGAGCGGGGAGGCACGACCCGCGAGCGGCGAGGGGCGTTGCGAGCGACGCGAGTAACGGTCTCCTCGGAAAACGCAACCGAGAGCGATAACGCCGCCGTACGCTCACACGTCTCTGTGAACGAAAACTACGCCTCGTAGCTGTGGCCGTCGCTCTGTGGCGGCGCGCCCATCCCGAGCAGGCGACACTCCTCGTCGGCGTCGTCGGCGACGTGTGCGCGATGTGGGCTGCCCGGTTCGGCGACGAAGAACTGGCCGGGGTCGACGGTGTACGTTCGCTCGGGCGTCTCGACGCTCAGTTGTCCTTCGCGGACGTAGAACACTTCTTCCTGTTCGTCGTGGTAGTGCAAGCCCGACAGCGGGATCGACTCGCCGGGTTCGACGCGGTAGGTCCGCAGGCCGAGGTGATCGAGGTCGGCGGCCTCGCTGACGTACCGCATCTCCGACGGACGATCGGGTTCCGGGTCGAGGTCGGCGGGATCGACGACGTGGTATCCCATGGGTTCACGACATCGAGGGTGAACAAAACTCTGCTGACTCGCCGTCAGTCGGTCAGGTGGGGTGTCGCGTCGCCGAGGCTCGCCGACCCGTCGACCCGCGGCAATCGCACGGTGACGGTCGTCCCGTCCTCGACGGAAAAGTCGATCGTCCCGCCGTAGCTGCGGACGATCCACGCGACGAGCCAGAGACCGACGCCGGAGCCGTGACGCAGATCGGTCTCCTCGCCGCTGGTGACGGCGTCGATCTCCTGTGTGCCGATCCCGGGGCCGTCGTCGATCACGTCGATCCTGACCCGTCGGTCGGCGGCGTCGTCAGTGACCCGGACCGTGACCGACGGCGCGTCCCCGCCGTGCTCGACTGCGTTGGTCACCAGTTCCTCGAGGGCGTCCCACAGCGACGGCCCCGCCTCGACGCGGACACCCTCGGGACAGTCGACGGTGATCTCGGCCGCCGGGGCACGGGCCTGCGCGTCGCTGACCACCGCCGCCAGTTCCTCGCGAAGGTCGATCTCGGCCCGGCGGTCGTCCTCCAGTGTGTCGGTGACCCGCCCGATCTTGTCGCTGGTCGCGACCAGATCGTCGACGGTCTCGGTGATCCGGTCGATCCGGTGGCGTTGGTCGTCGGGGACGGACGGGCCGAGTAGCTCCGCGTTTCCACGGACGAGGTTCAGGTCGTTGCGGAGGTTGTGCCGGAGCAGCCGATTGAGCACGTCCAGTCGTTGCTCGCGCTGGCGACGCTCGGTCACCTCGTGGCAACTCACGAGCAGGCCGGAGACGACACCGTAGGCGCGATACAGCGGCGAGACGCGAACGTCGTAGTATCGGACCTCGCCGTCGTGTTCCAGCGGCAGGTCGAACCGGTCCTGCTGTGGTTTCTCGGGCAGCGCGGCCGCGAGTTCGGGACGCAGATCGGTGAGCGACTCGCCGGGCAGGTCCTCGTGGGGCAGGTCGAACAGCGTCGCCGCCGCACGGTTGGCGTCGACGATCCGGCGCTCGTCGTCGAGGATCAACACGCGGTCGTCCAGTTCGGCGAGGACGGCCTCACGACCCAGTTCCCGCGTCACCGGCGACACGTCGAGCAGATCCCGCTGGAGGATGCCCGCCGAGAGGACCACACCGGCGGCGACGTACCCCAGACTCGTCGGATCGAACCCGGAGGGAAGCAGACCGAACACGAAAAGCGAGTGGACGATCATCGGGACGGCGATGGCCCCAAGCAGCGCGGTGCTCTGCCAGCGATGCACTCGATTCGAGCGCACGAGCACGCGTACCAGTAACGCGCCACCGGCGGCGACCACGGTGAGCGAGTAGGCCAGATGGCCCCAGAAGGCGACCCCGTAGGTCGGCGCGAACACGCTCGTCATCCCCAGCGTCGCCGTCCCCGTCGCCTGCCAGACGAGCGGGTGACCGTCGGCCGTCACGACGAGGACGGTAAAGACCAGTGGCTCCACTAGCAGCGCCGCCAGCCGTCGTCGCGTCAGCCAGGACTCCCTGCCAGTGTACTCTAGGACGGTGACGAGCCACGCCAGCGGGATCACTGTCGACAACACCAGTTCTGCCTGTGCGAGCGTTCGGATCGGGCCGATGCCCGCGGCAGCCAGTTCCAGTCCCTCGACCATCGACCAGAGACTCGCCGTGATGACGAACACCGCGAGCGGTGGCGCGCCCGGCCTGTCACGGTGGAGCCAGACGAGAAAGGCGACGATCATGCCGACGACGGCCGCGGCCAGCACGAGCGAGAGGAAGATCGGCTCCGAACTGGTAACGAGCGGTGTCGACTGCTCCCCGTCCACGAAGACAAGCGGTCGAGGATGCAGTCGCTCCATTCGACCTACCGATAGACCGCTTTCGATGATAAGCATTGGCGTGTCGTTACCGCCGGCTCCGCCCGCGCTCACGACGTGTCTGCGCGTGCTCTGATCGCCGACCAGACGGCGACGGTACCGAGCAGGAAGGCGGGGACGAGCGGCAGGACGAGATAGGCGTCCCGGAGCGTGAGACCGAGCGACTCGACGAGCGACTGGGCCGCTGGCAGTCCCAGCAACGCGAGAGGGACGACGAGGAAGGCAAAGACGATGGTCGCGACGAGTGTCCACCCCCGCCAGTCGAACTCGCGCTCGCCGTCGTCGGCACTCGGTGGTTCGCCGCTCGGTCGGTGGACGTAGCCCGTCTCGTCGCTGTCGTTGGTGTCACTCATAGATACCAGCCTCGTACTCGCTGTCGGGAACGACGACGACTTTGCCAAAGCCCTCGCGGGTCTCCAGTAGTTCGTGGCCGCGTGCCGACTCGCTCATCGGCAGCGTGTCCCGCAGCAGGACTTCGAAGGTGCCGTCCCAGACGCGAGCGAGCACGTCGTCGAACTCGCCCGGCCCGGCCATCGTCGAACCGATCACCGAGAGCTGATTGCCGAAGATTCGGTTGACGTTCGTCTCGGGTGTCGCCCCGCTCGTCGCGCCACAGGTGAGCAGTCGCCCGCCGTGGGCGAGACTTCGGAGCGACTGCTCCCACGTCGCCGCGCCGACGTGGTCGACGACCACGTCCACGCCGCGCTGGCCCGTGTCGGCTCGGACGGCGTCGGCGAAGTCCGTCCGCTCGTAGTCGATCACGTGGTCGGCACCCAGACGGCGCGCGGTCTCGCGTTTTGCCTCGGTGCTCGCAGTCGCCAGCACCCGACAGCCCGCGTGGGCTGCGATCTGGACGGCTGCGTGGCCGACGCCACCGCTCGCACCCAGCACGAGGACCGTCTCGCCGGGACTGATCTCGCCGCGCGTGACGAGCATGCGCCACGCGGTGCCAAAGACCAGCGGTGCCGCGGCGGCTGTCGGCCAGTCGACACCGTCGGGAACCGCGACCAGCGACTCGGCCGGCACCGCGGCGCGTTCGCCGTGGACGCCCTGCCGGTGCTCGCCCAGCACTTCGTAGTCGACACACAGCGTCGGCTCGCCGTCGCGACAGAACTCACAGGTGCCACAGCTGACGCCCGCCGTGACGGCCACGCGGTCGCCGACGGCGAACCGTTCGACATCGTCACCGATCGCCGTGACGACGCCAGCGGCGTCGCTTCCGGGGACGTGGGGCAGTTCGAGATCGATGCCCGGAATCCCGCGACGGCTCCACACGTCGAGGTGGTTCAGCGCGCCGGCTTTGATATCGACGAGAACCTCGCTGTCGCCGACCGTCGGGTCGGGATACGAGCCGTAGCTGATGACCCCTCGGCCGCCGTGGTCGACAAACTGTACTGCGTCCATACCTGATGGTCAGGTTGCCTGCTGTAAATCTGTGCTGGATTCTCGACCGCAGTCTGACCCCCGAACTGCGGACACCCGGTATCGATCCTACGGCTTCGGCGCGCAACAGCCAACGTCGAGCATGCTCGTCCGATGACCGGTCTCTTCGGCGTGTGACTCTCGTGCCGACACCGCTGCTTGTCGACTCTCGTAGATCCCTTCCTCGGGGCATTCGTGACAGACGACGTGAAACGCCTCTCCCATACGTTCAACTCTCTATCTGCGTAACTTAATCGTTTTGATTTGCTAATACAAACCACGCGCACGACGGTTCGACTATCGATGCGGGCAGTCCACGGTCGAGACACCGAATCAATCACCATCGGTGGCGCGGCACAACCCCTTTATTATCGCCAGTACGACACCGGGGTATGGTCGACTTTCAGTCTCGTGATCGACGGACCCGGGGACGTGACGACGAAGACGGAGACGAATCGACGGCCGATCCGTCGACGGAAACCGACTCTGATGACGACGATTCGACCACCCGGTCGACCGACGACGGGACGGGCGCGCCGACGCCATCGACCGGGGTCGCCGTCGTCACGATCGCAGACGATCGGACGGTCGACACTGATTCGGTCGGCGACGCCGTCGTCGATGCCCTCGACGGCCACGACCTCGTCACGCGAGAGTTACTGGGCCGGAACCACGACAGCATTCAGGCGGCGGTCGACGCTCTCGTCAAGCGAAGCGACGTGGACGCCGTCGTCACGGTCGGTGGGACCGGTGTCGGGAGCCGAGACGTGACCATCGAGGCCGTCCACCCGCTGTTCGAGAAGGCCCTCCCCGGGTTCGGAGAGCTGTTCCGGCGTCGATACTACGAGACGGTCGGGACCGACGTGATCGCGACACGGGCAACGGCCGGGATCGCCGACGAGACGCCGGTGTTTTGCCTTCCAGGCTCGGCCGCAGCGGCGCGACTCGGCACGAGCGAAATCGTCACCGAGCAGGTAGGTCGACTGACCAAACCGGCCGACGACGGAGAGGCGTAGGCCAAACGCATTTGCGCGTCCCGGACCAATCGATCGTATGGTCACTGCGCTGGCCGACGGCGTCTGGTGGATCGATCTGGGCGGTGTCAACGCCTACCTGCTCGACGAGTCGATCGCGACCGATGGCGCGGCGTCCGGTGTCACGCTGATCGACGCCGGGATGCCGTGGCACGGTGACGACCTTCACGACGCCATCGCCGATGCCGGCTACGAACTGGCCGATCTCGATCGCATTCTCCTCACACACTACGACTTCGATCACGTCGGCGCACTCTCGACACTCGACGACGCGGGTGCGACGATCTACGTCGGCGAGGGCGACGTGTCGTTCGTGACCGGCGGCGAACGCCCGCCGTGGACCAACCACAAGGGACTGTTCCAGCGCGCGCTCGGGGGGTTCGTCACACCGCCCCGTGGCCAGATCGAGACGGTCGCAGACGGTGACACCGTCGGCAGTTTCACCGTCTTCGAGACCCCGGGCCACACCCCCGGACACGTCGCCTACGTGAGTGACGCGGCGTCGGTCGGGATACTCGGCGATCTGGTGCGTGAGTCGCGTGGTTCGCTCACGCCGTCACCGTGGTTCATCAGTTACGACACCGACGCCATCGAGGCGAGCCTCGTCGATCTGGCCGAACGCGCACCCGGATTCGAGGTGCTTGGCATCGGTCACGGACGGCCGTTCCAGCGGGGCGGGCGCGACCGGCTCGATCGGGTCGCAAAGACCGTCTGAGCGGGCGAGGAGACTGACCGGTCGTCTTCTTATCGAACTTCCCGACGCTCACAGAGCACGGAACGCGACGGTGGAAGGTCGTTTTCGGGATCTGCGAGGTGTTGACCATCGTCTTCGGCCCACACGAGTGCCACTCGATCGCAGCGGTCCGTTGCTCGTACCGGTCCTCGATGGTTCCGGGACTGTCGGAATCGGGATGCGGTCTCACGGTGATGGTCCTATCGTTGCCGACGGAAGACCGTCGTCTCGTCATCATCCTGTGGAACGTGAGACGAACCGCGTCAGCTCGTGAACAGCGATCGGACGGCTCCGAGGAGCATCAGGCCCCCGAATCCGACCACAAAGAGCGGTTTGTTGCTTCGCTCGTGCGTGAGGAACGCGCGGTCGGGTGCATCCGGTCGGACGTAGGCGGTCACGGTCTCGCCCTTGTCGTACCCTTCGAGTGCGTTTCTGGCTTCGTCTTTGGTACCGAACTCCCTCGGTAGCGGGCCGGGATACACGTTCGAGGACGTGTAGGTTTCACCCTCGTAAGCGTAGGAGAACGTCGCCTTCGGGCGATACTCCACTCCCTTTCCCGAGAGTTTTTCGATCGACGTGGACGTGATGGTCGCATCGACCGTGACTGCGTCATCCAGCGCGGCCGACTGTGTCGTGTAGCTGTACGCTCCGTAACCGATCGTCGCGATTCCGATCAGGACGACCAACAGGATGCGGAGATTTCCGAAACGGTTGGCAAAGACCATATGCCTACGACGGCAGTAGAGCGGAAAAACCCTGTCGACAGTTCACGACCGATTGCGCGTACACAACGTTTCGCGGCCGCAAATCGGCGTTTTGCGGCCGCGAAATCCGGTCGCCATTTTATAATCCCCCCGGCGCAAGCACGGGCTACCGTGGCTGCCCTCCCTCACTGGATCGACCGACGTATCGATCGCAACCTCGACAATACGCTGACCCAGGAACACGTCGTCGAGACGATGATCGAGTCGGAGCGACCGTTCTTCTCGATCAATCAATTACGGGCACGTGTGAAACCGGATGTCAGCAAAGCCACGGTCCGTAATCGGTTGGACGAGCTACAGGAGATCGACGTCGTCGCGACCGAAGCCTATCCCGAGTCGGTCACGCTGTACTACATCAATCATCCCGACTCGAACTGGCCACTGTCGCCCGAGGGACAGCGCGCACTGACTGCCGAGTCGCCGCTGGATCGGCTCTCCACCCGCGGCTTCCTCACGCTGCGGGACACTGTCGGCATTCGAACGCTCGTGCTTGCCGGGCTACAGTTGACCCTCGTGCTGTTCGCACTCGGTGGCGTGCTTACGATGGCCGGCGTTCACCCCGGTGTCGAGAGCGACATCGCGCTCTGGGGAACGGCGTTCGATGTTCTCGGTGTCAGCATCCTGCTGTTGCTCATCGAACGGGCGGCCCGATGGGTGCGATCGCGATACGGCCCGTTCGACATCCTTCCGTCCAACCGATAGCCAACACGACTCATCACAATACCATGACATCGAACACGACAGCTTCGAATGGTGGTCCCGAACTGCTAACTGAACGCTCGCTCACTGGTATCGCGGTCCACCTGCTCGCTCTATTTACGGGTATCGTTGGTGCCGGCCTGATATACGCCATCGCTGACGACGACTTTACCAGACAGAACGCGCGGAATGCCCTGAACTGGCATCTATCGGTGCTGATACTTGTGATCGGTGCTGTCGTGACGTTCTTCCTCGGTGCTGATACGATGACGATCGGCGGCGAGGCCGTACAGTGGTCGCCGCTGCCCGGGCCACTCGACGGCCTGTTCGGTCTCCTCGGGGTGGTCCTGTTGTTCCTCGCGGGCCTCGCGTGGGTGCTGACGTGGTTGTTCGCGGCGATCGCGACGGGGAAGGCGATCTTCGGAACGCCGTGGCGATACCCGCTCTCGCGTGACTTCGTCAGTCGCTACTTCTGATGATGGCTCCTTCGATCCGACTATCCGCGCCTGAACAACAATAACAGATAACACAGATGGCGACACTGCTCCAACGCATGGTGCCCCGTATTCGTAGGTTGGTCGGTCGGAACCCTGTCGCATCGTTCCTCCTGCTCGCGTTCCTGTGGTCGTGGGGATTCGACGTGCTCGTCTTCGTGACAGTGGGTGATTCGCCGGGTATCCTCGTCCGAATCGTCCGGATCTGGGGACCGCTGATCGCGGCCGGGATCGTGACGTGGGCGAGTGGGGGAGACCTTCGCCGATGGCTCGGTCAGGTCACGAAGTGGCGCGTCAAACTCCGGTGGTATGCCTTCGCCATCGTGCTCCCGTTCCTCTTCGACGGTGGTCTCGCCCAGAGTGTCCTGCATCTGTTCGGCGGTGGATCGGTGGCGTTCATGCCGTCACCGTGGTGGCACTACGTCGCGAACTTCGTACTGGTGCTGTTTTTCGCCGGCTCCCTCGAAGAGTTCGGCTGGCGAGGGTTCGCACAGCCACGGCTTCAGGAGCGCTACACCGCACTAACTGCTGCGGTCGGAATCGGCGTCGTCTGGGCACTCTGGCACCTTCCGATGTTCTACCTCTACGATCTGTCCGCCTACGATGCGTCGACGTTCTGGACGACCTATCTGTTCGCGCTCGTCGTTCAGTCAGTCGTCTACGCGTGGCTCTACAACGGTACTGGCGGCAGCCTCGTCTTCCCGATGGTCGCGCATGCACTCGGGAACCTCCCGACCCTCGTCGAACCCGCCGGTACCGTCGGGACAGTCATCGAGTACTCGCCAGAACTTCTTTCGGTACTCTTCGTCCTCGGGCTGCTCGCCCTCTATGGGCGGCAGTACCTCAGTGCGTCGTCGCCGAGCCCACGGGTTCCCGGCGAGACGTAGCGAGCAGCGATTATCGACGAATCGTGAGCAGCGACGGGTGAGTTGTCAGTCCAGTTCTTCAGCGACCGCGTCGGGACCCAGCAGGTTCGGATCGACGACCAGATCGGTCTGGCGACTGGCGAAGTCCGGGAGCGACCCTTCCGCGTAGACGACGACGCGAACGTCCGGATTGAGGTCCTTCGCGACGGCGATCGACGTGGCCTGTTCGAGGTCTGTCAGCAGGTACACCTCGGCGTCGTGGATGCCCGCTTCTTCGAGTCCCGGGCGATTGCCCAGTGGGGCTTTCGTGACGGTGTGGCCCTCGGTTTCGACTGCGGCACCGATTTCGTCCTCGTCCGGGCCGGCGATGACTACCTTCATTCGTACTCGATGGTCGCCGGTGGTTTGTGGGTCACGTCGTAGACAACGCGAGCGACGTTCTCGTGGGAGCCGGTGATGCGGGACTGGATGCGCTGCAGGGTCTCCCAGTCGATCTCCTGTGCGCGAGCGGTCATGCCGTCGCGCGATTCGACCGAGCGGACGGCGACGACCCAGCCGTGGACGCGGTTGTCGCCCTTGACGCCCGTGGCCTTGCCGATGACGGCGGCCAGCGCCTGCCACGGTTCGTACTCTTCGAGTTCGTCCTCGACGACGTGGTTGGCCTCGCGGGCGACTTCGAGTTTTTCCTCGGTGACCTCGCCGATGATCCGCACGGCGAGACCGGGGCCGGGGAAGGGCATCCGCTCGGAGATGATCTCTTCGAGGTCGAGCGCGCGGGCGACCTCGCGGACCTCGTCCTTGTACAGATCGCGCATCGGTTCGACGATGCCGTCGAAGTCCACGACCTCGGGGAGGCCGCCGACGTTGTGGTGGGACTTGATTGTCCCCTCGCTCTCGATTCGGTCGGGGTAGATCGTCCCCTGGACGAGATAGTCGGCGTCGACGTCCTTGGCGACGGTCTCGAACTCCCTGATGAACTGTTCGCCGATGATGTGGCGCTTCTCCTCGGGGTCGGTCTCGCCGCCAAGCGCGTCGAGGAACCGATCTTTCGCGTCGACGATCCGCAGCGAGTCCATGTAGTCGAAGGTCTCGCGGATCTCGTCGGTCTCGCCCTTGCGCATCAGGCCGGTGTCGACGTACACCGGGGTTAGCTGATCGCCGATGGCCTCGTAGGCCAGTGCGGCGGCCGTCGAGGAGTCGACGCCACCGGACAGCGCGATGACGGCGTTCTTATCGCCGATCTGCTCGGCGATCTCTTCTTTGGCTTCGGGGATGAACGACTCGACGTCGACCATCAGTGGCTCACCTCCGCGTCGGCGGCGTCGCCATCGGTGGTTTCGGTCCCGTCGAGCACGGCTTCGAGCAGACCAACGAACGGTGGGCTGGCGCGGGTCGGTCGCGAACGGAACTCGGGGTGGAACTGCGTGCCGATGAAGTAAGGGTGGTCGGGCAGTTCGAGGATCTCCATACGGTTCCCTGCGCGCCCCGAGAAGGTCATCCCTTCGGACTCGATGTCGTCGATGTACTCGGGGTTGACCTCGTAGCGGTGGCGGTGGCGTTCGGTACAGGACTCGCCGCCGTAGAGGTCGGCCGCCAGCGTCCCGGGCTGAATCTCCGTCTCGTGGGCCCCGAGGCGCATCGTCCCGCCCATGTCTTCGACCTCGTACTGCTCGGGCAGAATGTCGATGACGGGGTGGTCGGTGTCCTCGTCGAGTTCGGCGGAGTGTGCGCCCGCCAGATCGAGGACGTTGCGGGCGAACTCGACGACGGCCATCTGGAAGCCCAGACACAGGCCGAGGAACGGCACGTCGTGCTCGCGAGCGTAGCGGATCGCCTCGATCTTCCCTGCGGTCCCCCGAGAGCCGAAGCCGCCGGGAACGACGATGGCGTCGGCGTCGTGCAGGCGGTCGGTGTGGTGGTCGCTCATCTCGTCGGAGTCGACCCACTGGACGTTCACGTCGACGTTCGCCTCCAAGCCGGCGTGTTTCAGCGCCTCGTGGACGGACATGTAGGCGTCTTCGAGGTCGTATTTCCCCACGAGCGCCACGTCGACCTCACCGGTGGTCTCCTGCGTGACCAGTTCCCGCCAGCGGTTCTCGCGTTCGCCTTCGGGCAGGGCCTCGTCGGCGATGTCGAGTCGGTCCATCACGTACTCGTCTAAGCCTTCCTCCTCGACCATCAGCGGGACGTGGTAGATGTCGGCCACGTCGGGGTTCGAGAACACCGCCTCGGTGGGCACGTCACAGAACAGTGCGATCTTCTCTCTGGTCTCGATGTCGAGTTTGTCCGAGCATCGGCCCACCAGAATGTCGGGCTGGAGACCGATCGAGCGCAGTTCCTTCACGCTGTGCTGGGTGGGCTTGGTCTTCTGTTCGCCGTTCTTCGAGTAGGGGACGAGCGTGACGTGCGTAAAGAGAATGTCGTCCTCGTCTTCCTCGTGGGCGAACTGACGCAGTGCTTCCAGATACGGCATCCCCTCGATGTCCCCGACCGTGCCGCCGACCTCGATGATGCACACGTCGTTGCCCTTCGCCGCTTCACGGATGCGACGCTTGATGTCGTCGGTGATATGCGGGATGATCTGGACGGTCTTGCCCAGATAGTCGCCGGCGCGTTCTTTCTCGATGACGTGCTGGTAGGTCTTGCCCGTCGTGATGTTGTGGTCGAAGGTCATGTCGATGTCGAGGAACCGCTCGTAGTTCCCCAGGTCCAGATCGACCTCGCCACCGTCTTTCAGCACGTACACCTCCCCGTGCTGGAAGGGGTTCATCGTCCCGGCGTCGACGTTGAGATACGGGTCGATCTTGACCGCGGTCACGTCGAAGCCGGCGTTTTTCAGTAGTCGGCCGGTGCTCGCGGCAGTGATCCCTTTGCCCAGCCCGGACATCACGCCACCTGTTACGAAAATGAACTTCCGACCCAGTTCCGGGTCGTACTCCGTCTCGGGTTCCGTCGGCATACCGACGGTGCGCTATCTGTGGTGAAAACCGTTTCGGGAATCCCTCACACCGGGACAGTCTGTCACTGACCGAACTGACAGATCGATCGCCCCTCAGAGGGCGTTTGTCAGAAAGGCAGCCACGAGTTCACCGACCCGTTTGCCCTGTCCCACGAAGTGGTGGTCGGCGGCGAGTTCGTCGACCGTCGCGCCGTGCTCACGTGCGCGCTCGACGACCGGTCGCCAGTCCACGGTACCGTCGCGCTCGCCGTAGACCACCTGCAGCGGCGCTCCGATCCGGTCGACTGCCGGGGCGACCTCGCTGCCGTCGTCGAGGCGCGCGGGCGGCGCGAGTATCGAGACCGCCGCTGGCTGGGGGTTAGCGTCGGCTGCCGCGAGCACTGCGATGGCAGCACCGAAGCTATAGCCGAAGAGTCCGACGGTCTCGAAGCGGTCGTGGCCCCACTCCAGTGCGTGCAGTGCGTCGGCGCGTTCACCCCGCCCCTCGTCCCATGGGCCGTAGTCGAAGCGCAGACAGGCGACGCCGCGCTCGCCCAGTGCGTCGCTGACGGCCTGTAATCGCTGGTCACTGCGTGCCCCGCCCATCTGTGGGTGGGGCGGGCAAGCGACGACCACACTATCGGCGTCGGCGGTCCCGTCGAGGACTGCCTGCACCGCTCGTGGCCCTGGAATCGGGATTCGTTCCACGACGTCACACATGACGCGCGGATGTAAGAATTTTAAGTCACGGCCCCCGAACACGGGGTATGGGAATCCTCTCGCGCGCATCGTACGTTATTCGGTCGAAACTGAACGCCGTCCTCAACCGCGCCGAGGACCCGAACGAGACGCTCGACTACTCCTACGAGCAACTTCGTGACGAGCTACAGGACGTCAAGGAAGGCATCGCCGACCTGACGACCCAGAAGAAGCGTCTGGAGATCCAGAAGCGCCGGCTCGAAGAGAACGTCGAGAAGCACAACGAACAGGCTCGTCAGGCCGTCGAGCAGGACCGCGAAGACCTCGCCCGGAAAGCCCTCGAAAAGAAGAAACAGAAGATGAACCAGATCGAGCAACTGGACAGCCAGATCAGCCAGTTGCAGAGTCAGCAGGACTCACTGGTCGAACAGAAAGATCAGCTCCAGCAGCGCATCGAGCAGTTCAAGACCAAGAAAGAGACGATGAAGGCCCGCTACGAGGCCGCAGAGGCCTCCAAACGCGTCAACGAGGCGATGACCGGCGCGGGCGACGAGATGAAAGACGTGGGTCGTGCCATCGAGCGCGCGGAGGAACGCACAGAGAAGATGGAAGCCCGCTCGCAGGCCATGGACGAACTGCAGGAGGAGGGTGTCTTCGAGGACGCCCTGAGCGATCAGGACCAACTAGATCGCGAACTCGAAGAGATCCAGTCCAAAGGCGAGGTCGACGCCGAACTCGACACGCTGAAAGCCGAGATGGGCAAGGGCGAACCCGAAAGCGACGAGACGGGCACGACCGAGAGTGCCGACACCGAAGACCTCGAAGCGGAACTGGCCGGTGGTGACGGCAACGGCGACGTGGACGTCGAGACCCCCGACGTTGCCGACAGCGAGGTCGAGAGCGAACTCGAAGAGCTGAAAGAAGACGAACAGTCCTCGTAAGGACAGTCGCTTTCGGCTGGCGCGCCGGCGTCGATACCCGTTCTGTATGGCGTTACTGTTCGAACAGCGCGTAGTACAGCACTGCCGTCACAGAGCGCCCGTCTCGCAGGTCGCCGGTGCGGGCCGCGTCGAGCAGGTCGTCGACGGTCGTCGTCCCGACGCTGATCGATTCGTTGTAATCGAGGTCCTGATGGGCGGTCGGTTCGCAGTCGTGGGCGACGAAGTAATGGAAGACGGCGTCGGCAAAGCCGTTGGCCGGTTCGACGCTCGTCAGGTGCTCGACGGCGTCGGCCTCGTAGCCCGTCTCCTCGGCAAGCTCTCGGTGGACGGCCACTTCGGGGTCGTCATCGTGGTCTTCCATCGAGCCGGCGGGAAGCCCGCGGTTGACCCGGCCGACGGCCTGTCGCCACTCCTCGATGACGACCACCTCGTTGTCGGGCGTCAGCGGCAATATCACGACGCTCTCGCCTTCTGCGAGGTAGTCGAACTCGGCTTCCGCCCCGTTCGGGAAGCGCACGTCGTCGGTCACGATGTCGAACCCCTCACAGCTGTGGGCCACGCGGCTGTCGAGTGTCTCCCAGGCGAGGTCGTCGGTCATGACCGACCTTCGGATCTGTGACGGTAAAAAAAGCGACGGTCGGCCCGGATTGTCGACTGCGTGGCGACCTGCCGAACTGCTGTAGGCGACTGACAACCTCGCTTACAGCTTCGCGGCGGCGAGAGCCTGCTCGGTTCGGCGCTCGACCTGTGTGAGCCGCTGGTCGACCGAGCGTTCGATGGGGTCAGGGAGGGCGTCGGCGGCGCGGTCGAGATTGCTCGTGAGCTGTTCGAGGGCGTTCGAGACGGTCCGAAGCTGTCGATCCGCGCCTTCACGGTCGCCGTCACTGGCTCGCGTCGCCGCGCGCTCGGCGGCGCTGCCGACTGATTCGAGCGCCTGCGTGAGACCACCGAGGGCGTTGGCTCGACCCTGTAGATCGATGTCCTCGATGTCGCCCCTGATCTCGTCGCTGATCGTCGCGAGAAACGTCGCCAGCGACGCCTTCCCGGTGTCCGGTCGGTCGATCGCGACGCGATCCTCGTCGCTGGGATTTATCCGGAAGGCACCGATTTCGTCGTCGGCGTCGCGGACCTCGCTGGTGTAGGCCCCGCCGCGGTGGACGTAGACGGCGTCGGGACCGTCGATGGGGGCGTCGTACAGTCGGCCGCCGAAGTCGTCCTCGACCGCGAGGTCGGTCAGATCGGCGTCGGTCCCCGACGGATCGACGGCCAGTTTCGTCGCGTTTTCGCGGGCGACGAGGGGAATCTCGCCGTCGACGCCGGCCATCGTCACCGTTCCGGTGGGGCCGGTGTCAGTGGCGTTGCCGTCGGTGCTGGTGGCGTCGCCGTCGGTGCTGGTGGCGTTGCCGTCGGTGCTGGTGGCGTCGCCGTCGGTCGCGTCGGTGGTGTCGTCCTCCTCGCTTTCGACCGTCACGCGCTCGCTGTGTGGTGCGACGCCCGCGCCGTTGACGGTGAGACGGTGCTCGCCGGTCTCGACGCCCCGTGCGACGGCGACGCCGAGGAACGTGGGAACGACGGTGGGATCGCTCTCGACGAGGGCGACCGCCTCCGCCGTCGACGCCTCGGTCGTCACACCGCCGCCGTCCGGGGCAGTCTGGTCCTCGATCACCGACGAGACCGTCGTGACGATGTCGTTGACCGGTGCTGGCTCGCCGATGGCGTCGTAGCGGTCGGCCAGTTCCTGTCGGTGGGTCGGGTCCGTGATGTCGGCCGCGGGATTGCTGTACCGTGGCTGCTCCCACGGTGCGCCCACCGTCGTGATGTGGCCGGCGACTGCGTCCTCGGCGGCTTGCGGGATCGCGAACTCGAAGCTCAACTGTGGGCCGGTAAAGGCCGCGATCTCCTCGATCTCGCGTGCCGGGCGCAGCGCGTAGGTCACGTCGGGCGTCGTTTCGGTGTCGGACCGCTCCTCGTGCTCGAAGACCAGTCCCGTCTCACGCGCTGGCAGATCGGTCGGCGGCGAGCCGAGCGCGTCGAACGAGCGGACCGTCAGCGCCTCGGGGACGAGGTCCGTCTGCTCGACGGCGGGCAGGCGCTCGTGGTCGTACACCGGTACGCCGTCGAGTTCCGGGACGGCGAACGGCAGTCGACCACCTTCGTCCCGTGGGAGGCCGTACGCGATGGGCAGCGATGCGAGCGCTTCGATGCCGTCGATGACGCGGTTGGTGATGTCGGCGATGCCGTCGCCGGTTGGGAGACGCTGGAATCGCGCCGGCACGTCGTTGATCGAGAGGGCACTGGAGTGTGAGCCCAGTTCCGAGAGGATTCGGGGGACCGTCCGTTCGGGGTCGAGAAACTCGTTGTTGGGAATCTTCCGCGAGTGGGAACTGGCGACGAACAGCACCGGGTCGTCGCTCTCGGTGTCGACGAAGACGTGCAGGACCTCCCAGTCGTGCCAGTGGAAGTTCGTCGTGAACTGATCGAAGACGCTGTAGGCCCAGTACTGGACGACCGCGAGCGGCGAGTCGTCGTAGGCGACGACGTTGTGCCACAGCGTCGGAGCCGGGGGCGTCCCGCTCTCTTTGAATCGCTCGGTGTAGTCGTTCAGTGCGGTGAATCCGTCGACGACCGTCTCGCCGTCGCGCTCGGTCGCGTACTGCCCGGGGTCGGTCGGAAACCATCGCTCGCCCGCGTCGAAGTACAGCGCCGGTGCGAACCGTTCGGCCAGTTCGCTGGCCCGCTCGCTGTCGACCGGTGTCGTCGTGGCGTCCTCGTCGGGGCTGAGCGCGCCACAGCCAGCGAGCGCGCCGGTCGCGACACCAGCCGTGGTCGCGAGGAAGCTTCGGCGGTCGAGTGTTGGGCCGTCTGCGTCGGTCACGTCCTGTCGTTCGCCGGCACCTCAAAAGGCCTTGCGGCCCTGCCGTCACACGCTGCGGACGGCACTCACTCGGCGACGATGCGGTACAGCGCCCCGCTCGGACCACCGTCGCCGTCCAGATACGCATCCGACGCCCGCTCGGTCATGTAGACGGCGTCGTCGGTGACCAGTGGCGTCCCGGACAGCTTCCCGTTCCCGGCGACTGCCCAGACCTCGTCGCCGGTCGTCCGGTCCAGTGCGACCAGTTTCGGGGCGTACGAGCCGACCAGCACGTGCCCGTCGGTCACCGTCGGACAGCCGATCACCCAGCCGCCGACGTCGGCCGCCCACTGTTCGGTCCCACGGTCGGCGTCGATGGCGTACAGCGACTCGTGCTGGTCGCCGATGTACACCGTCCCGGTGGCCGGGTCGACCGATGGGCCGGACATCACGTTCGCGCCCGTGTCGACCGACCAGACTTCGCTGCCGTCGTCGAGTGCGACCCGGTAGATACGGTCGTCCCACGACCCGAAGAACGCGCCGCCGTCGGACGTCGCGATCGGTCCCTTGATCGACCCGCCGGTCTCGAAGGTCCACAGGAGTTCGTGGTCGGGGTACGACCACGCGTAGAGTTTTCCGTCGTTGTCTCCGACGACCAGCCGTCCGGCCTCGCGGTCGATGGCACACGTCGAGTGGGGGTGGTTCGTGATGCGCTTGTCCTGCCAGACGACCTCGCCGGTGATGGCATCCAGTGCGAAGAGACCGCCGCTTGGCGTGTAGTACTCGACGGCGATGTACACCCGCCCGTCGTGATAGCCCGGACTCGACCCGATGGCGTCGCCCAGTTGCGAACGCCAGTACTGATCGCCCGTTTCGAGGTCGAAACAGTACAGCGCGCCGTCGTAGGCGCCGACGTAGACGGCGTCGTTGGCGACCGCCGGCGTCCCGTGAAAGCCCCGCGTCGTGTCGGTGGCGTCGGTCCGCCAGCGGATCTCACCCGCTGGCGACACCTTCCAGACCTCGCCCGTGTCGCCGGTGACGACGAGGTCGCCGTCCGGCGCTTCGACGGGACTGGCCTTCGCCGCCGTGTGATCGCCAGTGTTCAGCCCCTCGCGTCGCCAGTCGACCCGTACTGATTCGGGGACCGTCGTGTCGGGGTCGACGCCGCGTCTGGTCGTTTCGCCGCGGAACTGCGCCGTCGCGGTCTCGGCTGGCGGGGAGTCCGGTGCGCCGGTCAGCGTCCGCAATCGTCCGACACAGCCCGCTGTCCCGATGGCTGCGCTGGCCCCGACACCGCGCAAGAACTGCCGCCTGCGCTCGTCCATACGCCTGTCCAACGACCGGCCCCAATGAAGACGGTTTCGGGGGCTAGGAATCGGATGTTTTGAACTGTGAGCTAACGGTACCGTAGAGCGGCAGTGAAAGCCCTCGCCGAGTTCCAGTCCCGGGACCCGGACTGCGCTCCTCACTCGCTGCGCTCGTTGTGGTGCTTGTCGGGTCCGGGTTCCCGGAACTCTGCTCGCCCTTTCATTCGCCAGGTGCGTGGAAAGTGCCACCAGCTACGTCCTGGCGGACGAGGACTTTCGAGACCTACAAACGGACAGAACCCACCTCTCTCTGTGCGATACTCAATACGTCTCGTAGCCGTCGGTGTCGAGGAAATTGTGGGCCACGGTGATGGCGTGGTTGGCGTGAAGTGGCTTCGGGCCGAGCGAGACACGGCGGTCGACGTGTTCGGTCAGTACCTCGGTCTCCTCGTCGGTGAAATCGCGATGGTCGGAGAGGACGAAGACGGGGTCGGTCGGGGGTTCGGCGTCGACGACGGGGTCGCCCTCCTCGTGTAACTGGATCACGGTCCCGTCGCTGGCAACGTCGTCGAGCGTCCCGGCGAATCCGCGGCGGGTCAGCGAGACGCCGGGCGACGTTTCGACTGGGATGTGCCCGATGGCTTCCTCCCGTTCTTCGAGCGCCTTGCGAAGCAGTGCCGCAGTCGAGCGCTCGTCGGGGTTGAGCCGTCGGACGGTGCTGCCGTCGACGGTGACGGTGTACGCGTCGCCCAGCACGAGGTGGACCTGTACGTCCTCGCGGATGTCGTGACTGAGGAAGAACGCCGCCGAGACGCACCGACACAGCACGTCGAGGCGTCCCGCCGCGCCCGCGAGGTCGTCGAGCGAGAAGTCGGGCGTCGTGGGCGCGTCGTGGCCGATGATGACGAACTGGCGCATGTCGATGGGGTGGCTGCGGAGCGGTTTACGTCCATCGAGATCGGGGACCGCCGTCGACACCTGCCGGTCCTCGGCGGTGGCCGCGCCGCCGCACCTTTGACGTTCGGTCTCGTATGTCGTGGTGATGGCGTCGCGGATCTCACGCGAGGAGGAGCGAGACCGCACCGGGCTGGACGACACCGGGAGCTGGATCAGTGCCGTCCTCGGAAAGTTCGTCCCGCAGTGGCTCGCACGCCGGGCGATCGCCGTCTCGGTGTCGACCGACGCCCAGCGCTACGACGTTGGCGACCCGGTCGAGATCGAGATTCGATTTCAGAATCGCCTCCCGGTGCCGGTGACGGTCGCGACGCCGGGCCGGCGGCTCTGGGGCTGGAGCGTCGACGACACGCTCGAAGCGAGCGACGAGTCTCGCCGAGCGTCCACAGGCCGCGGTGCCTTCGCCTTCCGACCCCGTGAGACGAAGACGATCCGGCGGACGTGGCGGGGTCGCTTCAAGCGCACCTCCGAACCGGGTACGGACGAGCCGACGCGGTGGGAACTGGCCGATCCCGGCGAGCACGTGATCCGGGCGTTCGTGGCGCTGGACGGCCGCCGTCCAGCGGCGGAGACGACGATCCGGCTCACGTAGGGCGGGGGCGCGCCAGTGGCGTGCAGGCCCGCGGTGTCAGTGTGGCTCGTCCAGTTCCTCACGGTGGAGGTGGCAGGCCGCGTAGTGGGGGCCGGTGCCGTACTCCGGGGGCACGTCGTAGCTTGGCTCCTCCCGTGCGCAGATGCTGCGGTCCTCGAACGACTCGGCCAGCAGCGTTTCGGCCGCCTGCCACTCGTCGTCGACCACGAGGTCGACCGCCCTGTCGACGATGTCGCCCGCCTCGCCACTCGGCGTCACGTCGGGGAAGAACCGATCACGGACCGCCGGCCTCGATTCGGCTTCGAAACTCCGGCGGTCGACGGCCCGCGAGAAGTCGCGGATCGCCTCCCACTCGGCGGTCGAGAGGTCGTACTCCGGCGGTGCGATGAACTCCAGGCAGCGAGTGCGGAACCGACAGCCCGACGGCGGATTGATCGGACTCGGCACGTCGCCTTCGAGGACACCCCGGAGGTGGTCGACGCGGGGGTCCGGGACGGGGATCGACTCCAGCAATGCGCGCGTGTAAGGGTGCTGGGGATTCTCGAAGATCTCCTCTTTGTCTGCGACCTCGACGAGCTGGCCGAGGTACATCACGGCCACGCGGTCGCTGATGTAGCGGATCACGGAGAGGTCGTGGGCGATAAAGAGGTAGGTGAGTCCGAACTCCTCCTGGAGGTCCTGCATGGTGTTGAGGACCTGTGCTTGAATCGAAACGTCGAGTGCGCTCACCGGTTCGTCACAGACGACGAAGTCGGGATTGACCGACAGCGCCCGCGCGAGGTTGACCCGCTGGCGCTGGCCGCCGGAGAAGGCATGCGGGTAGCGATTGTAGTGCTGGGGGTCGAGACCGACCTTCCCCAGCAGTTCGCGAGCGCGTGCCTCGCGGCCCGCCTCGTCGAGCATCCCGTGGGCCTCCATCGGTTCCTCGACGATCGGGCCGACTTTCATGCGCGGGTCGAGCGAGGACTGCGGGTCCTGAAAGATCATCTGCATGTCCTCGCGCTGGGCGCGCAGTTCGCCCTTGTCCATGGACGCGAGGTCTCGGCCCTTGAAGTAGACGCGGCCATCGGTGGGATCGAGCAGGCGCAGGACGGTCCGGGCGAGCGTGCTCTTGCCACAGCCCGATTCGCCGACGAGTCCCATCGTCTCACCACGGCGGACCGTCAGATTCACGTCGTCGACCGCCCGGACGTAGTTTCGCTCGACCGTGACCGGCATCAGCCCCTCGCCGAAGCCCGGCGACACGCCGCCCAGGAAGCCACTGTCGGCGCTGAAGTACTTCGTCAGCCCGTCCAGTCGGAGCAGCGCCTCGTCGTCTTCGACGTTCGTGGGACCAGTATCGGCTCCCGGCCCCTCGTCGGTGCTGTCGCCGCGCTGGGCCGGACTACTCATCGGCCGCACCTCCGCCGTCGGTCGCCGTTCGCTCGCTTCCCGCGAGGTCGTCCTCGCCGGGACCGTGGCGTACGTCGCCCGCGTCACGCGCGAGATTGGTGATGGGCTGGCTCTGCCAGTAGCCTACTTCGAAGGCGTCGTTACGGAAGCATGCGGCCCGGTGGGCCTCGCCGTCGTCGGCGACGACGCGGTCGTCGGGGTGGACCTCGACGCAGGCCTCGCGGGCGTACGGACAGCGCGGGTGGAAGCGACAGCCCGAGGGCGGATCGATGGCCTCCGGCATCACTCCGCGGATCGGGTCGAGGTCCTCGACGGTGGCGTCGGGCCGGGGCACCGAATCGAGCAGGGCCTGCGTGTAGGGGTGGCGCGTCTCGTAGAACAGGTCGTCCACGTCGGCGCTCTCGACGACCTCGCCGAGATAGAGCACGTTCACGCGCTCGCAGATCTCGGCGACCACGCCCATGTCGTGGGTGACCCACAGAAAGCTGGTGTCGTACTTGTCCATGAGGTCCTCGACGAGGTCGAGAATCTGGCCTTCGACTGTAACGTCCAGCGCAGTCGTCGGCTCGTCGGCGATGATGAGGCTCGGCTCGCAGGCCAGTGCCATCGCGATGAGCACGCGCTGGCGCATCCCGCCCGAGAACTGGTGGGGGTAGTCGTCGTAGCGTGCTTCGGGTTCGGGGATGCCGACCTCGCGGAGCATGTCGACGGCGATCTCACGGGCAACCGAGGCCGAGACGTCGCGGTTGATCTCGATGAACTCCCGAAGTTGCCCGCCGACGGTGAACACGGGATTGAGACTCTCCATGGGGTCCTGAAAGATGATCGCGATCTCGCGGCCGCGGATCTCCTCGCGCATCGCAGACTGGGAGAGCATCTCGTCGCGCTCGCGGCGGTGGCCGTCGTCGGTCTCCTCGAAGCCGACGAGGAGGTCGTCCTTGAAGCGGACTTCGCCGCCGACGATCTCACCGGGGTGGTCGATCAGTCGAAGGATCGACCGGGCGGCGACGGACTTGCCCGCGCCGGACTCGCCGACGAGACCGACGACCTCGCCCTCGCCGACGTCGAAAGAGACGCCGTCGACGGCCCTGACGGTGCCGGCCTCGGTGAAGAAGTGCGTCTGCAGATCGGTCACGTCGAGTAGTGGGTCTGTCATCAGTTCTTGAGTCTGGGATCGAGTGCGTCTCGCAGTCCGTCGCCCAGCAGATTGAACCCCATCACGGTGACGAGGATGGCGATGCCGGGCCACACGGAGAACCACGGGTCGGCGAGCATGAATCCGCGCGACTGGGCGAGCATCTGGCCCCACGACGGCATCGGGGGCTGGACGCCGTACCCCAGAAAGGAGAGGCCGGCGACGATGAGGATGCTCACGCCGATCTGGAGCGTGGCCTGGACGAGGACGGGTGTGAAGCTATTGGGAATGACGTGGCGTCGGATGATGTTGCGGTCCCGGACCCCGGCGGCGCGGGCGGCTTCGACGTAATCCTCCTCGCGCACGCTGAGCACGCGCGAGCGGATGAGGCGGGCGAACGTCGGAACCGAGGCGATGCCGACACCGATCATCGCGAAGGTCAGGTCCCGGCCGAAGGCCGTCATGAAAGCGATGACCAGGATGAGGAACGGGATGGCGTACAGCGTCTCGGCGGCCCGCATCAGCGCGTCGTCGATCCAGCCGCCGTAGTACCCCGAGACCGCACCGACGACGGTGCCGCCGACGAGACCGATCACCGTCGAGATGAAGCCGACCTGAATGGCGATCCGGGTGCCGTAGAACAGGCGTACGAGGATGTCCCGACCACGGTGGTCGGTGCCCAGTGGGTGATCCCACGTCCCCTGTCCGTAGACGTTCTCGAAGCCGACGGGCGGGCGGAGCGCCTCGACGGTGTTGGGGTCGTTGACGGGGTTGACCCAGAACGTATTCGCCAGCCAGTACTTCTCGACGCCGAGTTCCGCGAGGAACTGGAACTGTGCGAGGAAGGCAAACACCACCTGATCGACGAACGCGACGAGCGCGACCGCCGAGCTAACGGCGATGATGAGTAGCCCGGCGAGTGCCGTCGGGTCGTGGCGAATCTCGCCGATGGTGTGTCGCCAGCCGACGGTGGCCTCGTGTTCCTCGTCGACATCGGCGGTCTCGCTGCGTCCGACCTGAAAGACCTCGTCGGAGCCGGTGTCCGTCGCCATCGTCAGTCACGCTCCCCGTAGGACACTCGCGGATCGACGTACGCGTACGAGAGGTCGGTGAGGATCACGCCCACGACGAAGGTGAGGCCGAAGAAGAGCGTGGTCCCCATCACGAGCTGGAAGTCCTGATTGTTGATCGCGGTGATGATGAGCCGGCCCATCCCGTTGATCGAGAAGACGGTCTCTGTCAGGACCGCCCCGCCAAGCGCCTGCGTCAGCTGGAGACCGACGATGGTGATCACCGGAAGCTGTGCGTTGCGAAAGGCGTGCTTGCGCAGGATCGTCCCTTCGCCGACGCCGTAGGCCCGCGCCAGCTGGACGTAGTCCTCCGAGAGCACTTCGAGCATCGCGGAGCGCTCGATGCGCGTTATGGCGGCCATCTGGAGCGTCCCGAGCGACAGCGTCGGCAGTGCCAGATGTTTCGCCGAGAGGACGAGCACGTCCCACTGGGTGTCGGCGTTCTGGAGACCCGCGGGATCGGCCCACGGCATGATGAGGTTGGTCGCGGGCAGCCAGCCCAGATGATACGCGAAGATGATGATCAACATCAGCCCGATCCAGAACGACGGCGTCGAGACACCGATCAGCGCGACGACGCGCGAGACGTGGTCCGTGGGCTTGTTCCGGCGTTTGGCCGAGATGACGCCGAGTGGTACCGCTGCGACGAGCGCGAACGCGAAACTCGATGTCAGCAGGAGTAGCGTCACCGGCAGGCGTTCGATGATCTTCTGGGAAACGGGGACGCCGTAGTAGAGGCTCCGACCGAGATCACCGTGCAGGACATCCCAGACGTAGGTCGCCCATCGGATGTACAGCGGTTCGTCGAGACCGAACTTCGCGCGGATCTCGGCGGCCTGCTGGGCGCTTGGCGATGGCCCGAGCATGATGCTCACCGGATCGCCGGGGATGGCGTCGGTCAGCAGGAACGTGATCGTCACCACGCCGAGCAACACCGGGATCGCCTGCAGGAGGCGTCTGGCGGTATACCGCGGGAGACCCACGGTTCACTCCACCTCCCGCGTGTCCCCGTGCAGCGGCGGGGACCGACTGTGTCCAGTTCTCGACCCCCCGATGGCCCGACCGGCCGCTCGCGCCGCCGCGGTGGTTCGATGCCGATTCGTCGGTCCCAGTGTCGGTCCGGGTGGTGTGTCCTGCATGCTCGGAGTGGTGTGGTTACTGTGCGCCGCCGAGACTGGTGGTCGCGTAGTTGGTCGCCAGGCCGAAGCTCGACACCGGGTGCGCCTCGAAGTCTTCGACGCTGGCGCTCACGGCGAAGCTGTTCTTCAGGTTGTACGCGGGCAGGTGCGCACGGTCGTTCAGCATCGTCGTGATCGCCTCGGTGTAGAGGGGCTTGCGCTCCTCCATGTCGAGCAACTGTCGGGCTTCGAGGATCTTCTCGCTGACCGAGCTGTCCTCGGCGTCGTAGAAGGTCCCGTCCGTGACCCCGACGACGTCCTCCGTGTTCGCGAAGAAGTAATACGTGAAGGCGTCGGGGTCGGGGACGCCCGCCCAGCCCAGCGTGTACATGTTGTAGTCGTCCGCGCTGCCGCTGATGTACGCATCGAGGAAGGCACCCCAGTCGAGGCGCTGGACGCTGGCGTTGTAGCCCGCTTCCTTGATGCCGTTGGCGACGGTCAGACCGATCTGTTCACGCTTGTCGTCCGGGGGGACGATGACCTTCGCGTTCCAGTCGTCCGGGACGCCGGCCTCCTGCATCATCGAACGGGCCTGATCGATATCCTTGTCGTGGGGGATCTGCTGCCACTCCTCGACCGGGAACTCCCAGCGCTCGGCGACCGGCGCTGGAATCGGACTGTACTGCCGGACGCCGGCGGGTTCGATGAAGTTCGACACCGCCTGATCCATGTTGAAGGTGTAATCGATCGCCTCACGGACCATCGGATCGGTCGTCGGCCCCTCGTTGCAGTTGAACGCGAGGTAGAAGTACCCGATGCCGAGCACCTCCTCGATGCTGACGTTGTTCATCGACTCGACCTGCGGGTACAGCTGTGGCGGGATGCCCTCGATCACGTCGTTTTCGCCCGTCTGGAGACTCGTGACCCGGGTCGTCGGCTCCTCGATCGGGACGAACCGGACGCCGCTCAGTTCGGGCTTCGGTTCGCCCCAGTAGTCGTCCCACACCGAGAGTTCGGCGAAGTTGCCTTCCTGCCAGTCCTCGAAGACGAACGGGCCGGAGCCGACGGGGTTCTGCTTGTTGAACGCTTCCGGGTCCGACTCGCGCACCGATTTCGGGACGATCGAGAACGTCAGTGTGTTCATGAACGACGCGAAGGGGAACTTCAGCTGGAACCGCGCCGTCTTCTCGTCGACGACCTCGACGGTGTCGATCATGTTGACCTCCGAGGCGTTCTCGGTCTCCTCGGCGACCGGCGCTTCGAAGGTGTATTTGACGTCCTCGGCCGTGACCGTATCGCCGTTCTGGAACGTCGCTTCGTCTTTGATCTCGACGGTGTAGGTCGTCCCATCGTCGGAGATCTCCGGCTCGCCGGTCGCCATCTTGGGGACGACGTTCGTTTCGAGGTCGTAGGTATACAGTCCGTCGAACACCCGTCCTGAGACCTGATCCGACGGCACGTCGTTGAGAACGATCGGGTCGAACTCCAGTGGCCCTTTTACCTGCGCCATGTTGAGCGTGCTGCCCTGCTGTGCGCTCGCGGTCCCGGTGCCGACGAGACTACCGACGCCGGCCGCACCGAGACCCCGGAGCACGTTTCGCCGCGTGAGGTGGGGGGAAATGTGGTCTTGCATGGTCGAAATCCTGACCGCATGCGGGGTGGGGCGTGCATGTGGCCGTCTCACATATTCTCCCGTAGCTGTGAAAAATGTATGGGATATAATAGGAAATTATAGAATTTAAGCTCGAAATACTACAGAAACGTCCAGAAAACCTCCGACATTTCTCTCGTGTCGTTCGCTTGCGGTAAGGCAGTCGAACCGAGACACAAGCTGTGGTTACTGCTACCATTCCTCACGACAGTGCGTGTTCTGGCGTCGAAGCTATCACGGCGGCGCACCTACGTCGATCAGTTCGATGCTCACCGACACGCCGGGAATCCACCACGTCACGACCATGGTTGGGGACCCACAGGCGAACCTCGATTTCTTCGTCGAGGTTCTTGGATTGCGCCACGTCAAGCGGACGGTCAACCACGAGGACGTGCTTCGCTATCACTTCTACTACGGCAACGGCGGGGGCGAACTCGGGACGATCTACACCTGCTTTCCGTACCCGAACGAGCCACCAGGGCGGCGTGGCCGCTCGTCGATCACGGCGACGAGCTTTGCCGTTCCGCCCGACGCCCTGGATTTCTGGGACGACCGGCTTGCCGACCACGGCGTCGCGACCGAGCGCCGCGAACGCTTTGGCGATGCCCTCCTCCGGTTCGAGGACCCCGCCGACACCCGGATCGAACTCGTCGCCACCGACTCGCCGGTCACTCCATGGGACCACGGCGGCGTTCCCACCGACCGTGCGATTCGTGGGATCCACGGCGTGACGACGCTCCCGGTCGATCCCTACCAGACCGCGAGCGTCCTCGAAACGCTCGGGCTGGAACAGGTCGCCGAATCCGACGACCGCATCCGCTACCGGGCCGACGGGGAGCACGCGACGACGATCGATCTCCTCGACCGCGACGGCGAGTTCGGCCGCGAAGGGGTCGGGACGATCCATCACGTGGCACTCCGGGTCGACGACGACGACCTGCGCGAGTGGCACGACCTCTTTCGCGAGCGCGACATCCGCGTCTCGCGCATCCGCCATCGCCACTACTACCGCTCGATCTACGTCCGCGAACCCGGCGGCATCCTCATCGAACTCGCGACCGAATCGCCGGGTCTCACCGTCGACGAGACCGAACGCGACCTCGGCGGCTCGCTCGTCTTGCCGCCGTGGGCCGAAGAGGACCGCGAGATGATCGAAGGGCAACTCCCCGAGATCGCAGTCCCGACACGATCTGACGGTGACACACGAGATGGGTGACTCCAGCCCTACGGGTGACGTTCCCGGCCCACACGGCGACCAGCCGATCGTCACCGCAGGTGCGCCACGCGGCGCGACCGAGGCCGTCGTCCTCGCGCTCCACGGCCGTGGCACGACCGCTCAGGGTATCATCAATCTGTTCGACCCGCTCGCGCGCCACGGCGTCACGTTCGTCGCACCGAACGCCGAGCGGAGTCGCTGGTATCCCGACGCTACCGACGCACCGCGCGACCGGAACGAGCCACACGTCTCCTCGGCGCTGGCTGCCGTCGACGCCGTCCTCGACCACGTCGTGACCGGACTCGGCGTCCCGTACGAACGGGTCCTCCTCGCCGGCTTCTCACAGGGCGGGACCGTCGCCGCCGAGTACGCCGCCACACATCCCACTCGCTACGGGGGTCTCGCCGTCCTCAGCGGGACGCTGCTCGGACCGACCGTCGACTGCGGCCGCTATCAGGGATCGCTCGACGGCACACCCGTGTTCGTCGGGTCCGGCGCTGACGATCCATACGTCTCCACCGACCGCGCCCGTACCACTGCCGACTGTTTCCGCTCGCTCGCTGGTAACGTGACCGAGCGCCGGTACGACGGTGTCGATCACGAGGTCACCGACGAAGAGTTCGCCGCCATCGACGGGATGCTCGACGAGCTGCTCGACTAGTGGGGCTGTGTCCTGGGCCGGCCGAAACGCGCACAACCGTTTTGACCCGTCCCGACGACTGCCAACTATGACAGCCGACGGCACCGTCGAGGGCATCTACATCGCGCCCGACGCTGGCGAGCCGATGGTATCGCTCGACTCGGTCGAGGCCGTCGCCGGCCGCGGTCTCCGCGGGGATCGATACTTCCACGACCGCGGGAGTTACGACCGCGACGCGACCCTGCCCGAAGGCACCGACGTCTCGCTCATCGAACGGGAGGCGCTCGACGCCGCCGCTCGCGACCACGACACGTCCGTCGATCCACGGGAGACGCGCCGAAACATCCTGACGGCGGGTGTCCCGCTGAACCACCTCGTCGACCGGGAGTTTCGGGTCGGTGGGGCGACGCTCGTGGGCGTCCGTCTGTGTGAACCCTGCAGTTACATGGAATCGCTCGCCGAGACGCCCGGCGCCGAGGATGCACTCGTCCACCGTGGCGGTCTCAACGCCAACGTCGTCGACTCCGGGACGATCACCGTCGGCGACCGGATCGAGTTCTGAGCGGCTGTTCTCTCGACCAGAGAAGGGAGTCGAGTCGCTGCTCACGAAGCTGTTCGCGGTCAGAAAGTGGGTCGCGTAACTGTCGAACGCAGGAAGATCGTCGCCCACGCTGCTCGCACTGTGGTTCTTTTGAACGCTCGTGTATTCTATCGACCGTAGACCGTTCAGTATTTGTTATAGAAAAGCACATTTGATGGGTCGACCGGTCACGGTATCCTCCCATCGTTGCGACTCGTTTCGGCCGCCATCGATTAGATAGCACGCCACGGCGAGACGGCGACTACTCCAGAAGCCAGACGAGCCAATCCGGGTATACGCCCGTATACCGCCATACAGACTACCGTCTGAAATTGGGTGTGCGGCCGTATATTGCCCGTAAACGGCCGTCAGGGATTATATCCGTCTCACTCATCGGATCGGCCTGCGATGTCGACGACTCGATCACGACTCCGCTCGCACTCCGGGAGTAACAGTATCGCCTCCGACCGCCCTCACACCTGGCCGGCGTCGGGAGGTGACCAATGAGCGTGTTGACCGACCGGGGCACCGACAGTAGCCCATCGCTCTCCTCCCGGCTCCGTGCAGGTGCGGCAGCCCTTGGGATTGCCGTCGTCGCGTTCGTGACTGGTGTCGTCGGCATCGTGGTCGCCGGTGCCGTGCTCCGCACCGCCGGCGTCCTGACGGTCCCCGCTGTTTCGGCCCTTCAACTCCGCTCTATCCAGGTCGGTTTCGCGGTCTTCGCCGCCGCGTTTCTCGTTTGGCGCGGTGATCTCGGCCAGTATTGCAAGCTCCGTGTTCCCACGCTGGAAGACGCCGCCTGGATCGTCCTCATCCCGCTCGTGTTCGCTGCGCAGGGCGTCGTCCTTCCCCCTGTGCTGGCGGCCCTTGGCCTTCCACACCCTGAGCCAGCGGCGGGTGCTGGACACGTCGACCTCTCGACGAGGCCGCTGCTCTGGCCGGCCGCGTTCGTCGGGATGTTCATCTTCGCTGCTCCGGCAGAAGAACTCGTGTATCGAGGGATAATTCAGGGGACGCTCCGCCGGGCCTTCGACGTGGCTGGCGTCGTGGTAGCCGGTGGGCTTCTGTTCGGACTCATGCACGTCCTCGTTGGCCTGGTTACGCCGAGTGTCGGTGCGCTCGGTGCGCTGCGCTGGGGAATCACCACTGTCCTCCCCGGACTGGTGTGGGGTTACGCCTACGAACGCACCGAGAATCTGGTGGTGACGGCTCTCACTCACGCGATGACGTGGACGGTCACCGTCCACGAGTTGGTCCTGAAAGTGGTCCCGGTCTGACCCACGACGAGATGGCGGGCTCACAGTTCGTCCCAGATTGCCCTGAGTTTTGCGCCGGGCCGTCGGAGTACCGCCGTCGCACCGCTGACGACAGCGGTTGGATTCCGCCGGAACCGCCGGATAGCCGGGATGATATCGTATTTCAGTGCTTGTGCGCCCTTGATGAGAAAGACGCTCGCGACCACTGTCAGGACGACCAGCGCGGAGAGTGCCATCGTGATGCTCACTTCAGCCCGTGTAGCGACCAGGTTCTGTTCGGTCACGGTGTCAGCGAACCAGCCCACCAGTAGCGGGAACGAAGCGACAGCGGCGGTCTTCAGTAGACTGTCAACGCGCTCGTTCCAGCGGTTTTCTCGCTCGGCTTCGGCGGCCGCGCGGCCCTGCTTGCGGTACGTCGCTGCCGGAACGAGTTCGACGCCGTCGATACTGTCTCCCTCTATATCTGACGACAGCGTACCTGCGCGCTCGCTCGCGCGTCCCACGACCGCCTCGCGCTCGATGTCGTGGAGTGCTCGCAGCCGCTCTGTCACGAGTCGGACGTCAGCAAGCGCGGCCGTCATCGCCTCGTCGTCGAGGTCGTCGAAGGCAAGCTCGAACTGCCGGTCGGGGTAGTCGGCGAGCAGTTCGAAATCGGTCACACCGGCTCGAATCCGTTCGCGGATCTGCTGTTGGTCCCGCCGACGCTGGTGCTCGTCCTGCTCGGCGAACGCCGCGCAAATCCTGGCCCGTTGTGTCTTCGTCAGGAGCGAGGCGGGCTTCGCGGTGACGCTATCGTCGTCGCTCACGGTCGATCAAGGGTTTCGGCATGGTTGTACGGCTGCCGGACCGGAGTGTCGACAGGGGTGTGTCCAGCCGTTCGACCCGTGGGTGCTATCGTCGGGGCGGGCACGAGCAACATTGTTGCGTTATGTGGTCCCACTATTGAAAAATGACTGTGGAACGCTCCGGTACAGCCATCGCTCCGACCACCCGACACATCGGAGAATCTCGAAACATGGGGACTGGGCTAGCGCAAACTATCGAATGACGCGAACACGGTCCTGCTCACTGCGTTGTGTGGGCTGTGACCTCCCTGCTCGAATTCGCTGGCGTTTACTGTTTACACGCCACGGACCGCTCGCTACGCTCACGGTTGCAAGTCGTGGAAATGGGCCGGCGCGATTCTGGTTTATCCCGATTCGCAGGGTCCTGTGCATGGTCTCTCGTCCGTTTTCGGATCGTCGTGTTAATCATCATCTTTCTGAAACTCTAGTTGGTCGATGAGCGATCGGCGTCGGTCTTCCATCCGCTCGCGCAGTCGTTCGCGACGCTCCTCGGGCGTCGCCTTGTCGTAGTGGTCCTCGATGGTCTTGACCGAGGCGTTGACCCGTTCTGCCACGTCCTGTGGCGGCCACCCGCGATTGAGTAGCCAGGTGATCGTCCCGGTTCGGATCTGGTGGGGCGACCGAGACGAGGGGCACTTGCTGGCGTGACGCCGGGCGGTCCAGTCGCAGTCCTCGATCGTCTTCCCGTGGGGACAGAGTCCATACGTGCAGGGAATGGTCGCCAGATAGCTCCAGAAACGGACCGTGTTGCTGGTCGGGCGACCAGTCGCGCTCGCCAGCAACGGCTGGCGGCCGTGGTCGTCGTTCACGTCGTAGCGGTACTCCGAGAGGTAGGTCTTGACGACAGCCGCGACCTCTGGCGAGAGTGCGACCGGGCGCTCGCCGCGGCGCTTGTTCTTCAGCGGCGTCTCGGTATCGGGCCGGTGACGGAACATCACGTAGGGGTTCTCGCCCAGCTCCGCATCCCGGACGTCGAGCGCCCGGAGGCCACCCTGTCGGGCACCCGTGAACCAGGCCAGTTCGAGGAAGACGTGCTGTCGGGTCCCGTAGTCCGAGTCGGAGTTGCGGTAGTGCTCCAGCAGCGCACGGGCCTCCTGGGCGTCGAGTTTGGTGTCGCTCGATCGTTCCTCGGGATCGATGTCGGGGATGCGGACCCGGTCGGCCAGCCCGTCGTCGACGGCTTCGATATCTTCGAGGAACTCGCAGAACATCTTGAGGGTCCACATCTCGCCCTCCAAGGTAACCGGCGCGATCTCGGCGCTTCGCAGTTCGAAGTACTCGTCGAGGTCGTACCCGCGAAGGTCGCCGACGCGCTCGATGCCGATGGAGTCACACCACTCGACGAAGAGCTTCAGCCGGTACTCCCAGCCGTGGACGCTCTTCTTGGTGCTATCCGAGCGTCGGCGTCGGAGGTAGCGGTCGACTGCCTCGCGGGGGCGAAGCTCCCCCGGTTCCGGTCGGCGACGACCGGTCACGTGGCGACACCTCCAGTGACTCGTCGGACGAAACAACCAACACGGCGGTCTGTGATTTCGTACATGGGTCTCTGTTGGTGACAGCGACCGCGTCACGGGTTCCAATCGAGCCGCGGGCGCTGTCGAGGGACCCCTTCGGACTCGAACCGAAGCGCCACCTGTGGGTCCGGCCGCAGTACTGGATTCCTCACCGGATAGCCGTGTCACTCATCGGTCTGGATCGTCGCGAGTGATCGGTCGGCCACGGAGTGGCCGCAGGGCCGGGAAGTCCGTCGATCGCCGCGCCACAGACTGGACACCGTCCGGTAGTCGATGCCTTCGCCGTCGTACGATGGGAGTTCTTTTCTCCCCGGAATTCGTTGGCTTGCATACGTTGGTGCGGCCAACGCGATGCCTGTGCTGAGGACACAGGTATCGACCCGCTTTTCAGACGGATCGACACCCCGAGAGGCATCGCGTTGTCCTCGACAGCTCGGTTATTGCGGAGTAACTTAGTTATTGCGGAGATCTTAAGAACCACAGAAACCCTAAGGTTCCCAGAGATACTAGTGTGGGATATATGAGAGCTTAACAATGACGGTGAGATATAGCCTGTATGGGAGAACCGGGCGAGCCGACGGATTCTGGAGGTCGAAAGCCCGTGGTATCTGATTCTCAGATTCTGGAGCTTTTCGTAGCAAACGAAGATCCAGTCGTGTCGGCTCCTGAACTGGCGGATGAACTGCCGATCAGCAAAACTGGAGTCTACAAGCGACTTCGAGACCTCGATGATCGTGGCCTCGTTGACTCCAAGAAGTTCGGCCAAGGCCGGGCGTGGTGGATCACCGAAGCTGGCCGCGAGTTCCTCGAAGGCAAGTCCGAGGACTGACGAAGGTTTAAATACCAACTCGGCACACCCGGTCGTGGGTTCCGACGGACTCATTCCACGCCGGGGCAGCACTGGGGTCGGAACTCGATCATTCTGTTCGGCGATCATGTGTCGTCGAGCGTCGTACCCGCAGTTGGTTCGGCGATGCAGAACTTACTCGTCACCGAGCATCGCCTCCTTGGCCCGCTGGAGTCGCTGAAACGCCTCCGCGCTACCCCCGTGATCCGGATGGGCTTCCTTGGTCTTCTCGCGGAACGCAGCCTCGACGACGCCGTCGGGGGCGTCTGGAGCCACGTCCAGCACTTCGTGGGGCGGCGGGGATGCGGTGATCGCCTCCTCCTCGCCGCTCGGGAGGCGGGCGTTGGCGAACTCGCTCTCGCCGGAGACGACCGGGCGATTCTCCATCTTGCGCTTCTCGCGGAGGTAGAGACCCAGCGCCCGGACGTTGCTCAGAAAGCGCACGTAGCGGTCGCAGGCCAGCGCGAACTGGTCGCCGTCCATCGACCATCGGAGGACGAAGCCGGGATCGTCGGGGTTCGCGTCGGCGTAGGGCCGACCGTCGCGCTTGCGCTCCTTGGCGTCGAAGCCGTAGCGGTAGTCGTCGACGCCGATGCGGTCGAGGTCGGCCTCCAGCTCGTCGAAGGCGCGGGTCAGGCTGACCCGGAAATCGTTCTTGCGCGTCCGTTCCCGTCGTGGAGTTCGCTCGAAGGCCGGGGGCCAGTCGAGGGTCATGCGAACTCACCACCGAGATGGCCGTCGAGTGCGTCCGCCAGCGCCTCGATCTTCTCGCGTTCGTCGTCGTCCAGCCGGTGCATCGCTTCGTCGGCGGCGATGCCCGCTCGGATGATCCGCAGGAGCGTCCGCGACGTGGATTCCCCGAAGCCGAACTGGGTGTGGACGCCGTCGTCGTCGAGTCGTGCCTCGAACAGGTGGTCTTCGGGGAGGTGGTCTATCGTGTTGGCCACGCCGTCGTCCAGGTCACTGCGCCCACAGTTCGGATTGGTACAGGCCCACTCCTCACCAACATCATCGCTCTCGATGAGGATCTGTGTCCCACCACAGTCGGGGCAGTCGCGTTCTGGCCGTTCGATGCGCTCGTCGCTCTCGGTGGTGTCACTCATTGGTCTGGGTAGTCGCGCGGAGTCGGTCGGTCAGTCGTCCAATGCGTAGGCTTACCTGCATGCCGCCGAGTTGAGGTGATATATGGCTGATAGCTGTGCTCGCTGCGGAACGGACTCGACCGAATTCACTCTCCGTCCAAGTGTCGACTGGGTCGGTTACCTCGTTGGTCAGCGTGGTCTCGACCGCCCAGTGACGAGTTGGCTCGTGCCACTGTGTGCGGACTGCTTCGGGGAACTTGATGGTCTTCAGGACCAGTATAAGCGACGACGCCAGCTTGACGACGACCGCCGTGAACAGATCGAGACCGCAGCTGAGAACGAACTCGACGCCCTCGACCTCGATGCGCTCGTCGAGGAGCAACTGTTCTGAGCTACACATTGAGACGCACCCGGCGGTGAGGCCGAATCGAGTAGACCATACCGTCGACATCCGCCAGCGGATAGGCGTTCCCGATGAACAGATCGTAGTCGATTAGCACCGGCTGAAGTGGTGCGGAACCGCGCTTGATCGGGGAGACGACGGCGCGAACGTACGCCGGTTTGTCCATCGCATCGGTCTTCACTGTAGCCGTCTCGACGTTTTCGGAGGCTTCCAGTTCCTCTGTCGTGGCCCGCAAGCGCGCCCCGAGATCGTCGTATTCGTGGCGACGGTCGCAACTGACGAACGCCCGGCGGAGTTCAGGATCAATCTGGCCGTCGTCGATGTCTTCCAGAGTCGCTCCCTCTTCCAGCTGCGTCGCCAGCCGATTGAGCGCGGCAGCCGTGTGTCGTAGTTTGTCGGTGTCGATACTCTCGCTCTCGGTGGTTTCACTCATGACTGGAGAACCTCTCTGGACCGGTCGGCCACGGAGTGGCCACAGGGCCGGGCAGTGCGTCGACGGTCTGCCGCGATCCCGTCGATCTGGGACCCGCAGACCGGGCACTGGCCGGTAGTCGATGCCTTCGCGCCGTTCAGAGGGGAGTACTTTTCTCCCCGGCGTGCGTTCGTTGTCATGTGGTCTTGATAGGACCCACACGATGCCTGTGCTGGTGACACGGGCATCGACCCGCTTTTCAGACGGATCGACGCCCCGAGAGGCATCGCGCTGTCCTCGACAGTCCAATGTTTCACACAAGCACTTAGTGCTTTGTGTTTGCAAACACAATTATGACTTAGTAAGCATTTTATTACGTCAGCAATAATTTCTCTCGTGGAACCAATGGACCCAATATGGTACCGTCTGATGATGGCAACGTGCCGAGAATCAACACGGAGTTGCAGATTCTGAAGTTCATGTCGGACTACGACATTCCGCTTCAGCCGCGCCAGATTTTCGGCGGAATGATCGTGAAAGAGGATGTCACTTTCTCCTACGGAACCCTGCAAAACAAGCTCTCTGACCTCGTAGAATCCGGTGATCTGGACCGTGTGAAGATTGACCGAGATGGCAGTATCGAGGTAATGGATGATGACGAGAGTGGGAGAGCGAACTATCTCATCACCGAACGAGGAAAAGAGCGGATCGAGCAGGAATATCCGTAACTGACTCCGAACAGTTTTCGCGCTTGATCGTCTTCGCGTAGATATGGCTCGCGCTGATTCTGGCGACGCTCGCGAAGGCCGCGAGATTCGACTTCTGGAGAACCCGGACGGGCTGTGGACGGCCCGCGACATCCAGGTAGAGATCAGCGCACAGGGTTCGATGCGCGAAGAAGCACTCGACGCGCTTGACGACGTGGTAGCGGCGATCAAGAGCGACGGCGGCCACGAACCCACCGACGAGGAGACCCGTGAGTTGCTGGGCGACTGAACCGTCATTCCGAACGCTCCTCCTCGCCATCGACTGCAGCAGCAACGCGCTGGATGTGTTCCTCCATCGCGCGAGCGGCCGACTCGATCTGTGCCGCCATCGCCCGGCGGCGAGCGTCGTCGTCGACCCGCTCGCTCTCATCCTGGTCGCTCATCGCAGCACCTCCCGGCGTTCGATAGTGGCCGCGCTGATGTGGTCCTCGCGGCGGAACTGCTCGTAGTAGTTCTCGACGGTCGGGAAGTCGGCCGTCCACTCGGAGAAGTGCGTGAGTTCGCCGACCTCGTAGCGAAGCCGCCACTGGCACGCGTCGACCGTCGGGGCGCTGTGTGCGTCGTCACGGGCGTCGACCTCGCTCATCGCCCATCGCCTCCGTCGGCGCGGGCCTGCGGCGCAGCGTCGGCCTCGCGGCCCGAGATCGCCATCACGCTCTCGACGTGAGCCTCGAACGCGTCGCGGCCCGCGTCGGTCAGCCGATACGCGTTCGTCCGGTCGTCGACGGCCTCGGTCTCGACCAGCCCCGCGTCTTCGAGCGCGTTGAGGTTCTGGTACAGTCGGCTGTGGTTCACTGGGTCGCTGTAGCGCTCGCCCAGCCACTCCTTGAGCGCGAGTCCGTAAGGCAACTCGTCGTCGGCTTCCAGCACGGCGATGGCGTGCAGCAGATCGCGCTGGAAGCCCGTGCAGTCGAACCACGTCGTCATCGGTGGCCTCCTGTTGCTCGCATACCAGGAGCGTGGACGACTGGGCTTGAAAGGCTGCGGCGGGCGGGTGACCGAATCGGGGTCTCGTTCGGGGTGGTTCGGCAGAGCGTCGCTGTCCGGTCGGTTTTCGGACGGCTGACGGATGACCGAATCGTGACCGAATGTGATCGAATCGGTGGCTGTCGAGTGGTTGGGCTGCTTCGAGAGCGATGCCTCTGGTCGTGGGTTGGCGTTCCGTCGTTCATGGGTCGCGGGACCGGTGGCGGTGCCAGCCGGCCACCTATCTCTTGCTTTGGAGCCACATATTTAGTTCTTGTCCCATAGCAAAGGAAAGTCTCAGCATGACTAATGAAGAATGCGAGTGAAGGCCCAGCAAAGTGACCGAGAAACCGGGGCCAGATCCTACTGCTGATCGAGAGTCGATTCTTGAGGCGCTAGCTCTTGCGTACTCGCCAGTCCTCGGTACAAGCGATATTGCCGAAAAAACAGGTGTGAGCCGCCAAGCTGCTGACCAGCGTCTAAGACGAATGGCAGAGGATGGATTAGTTGAAACGCGAAAGATCGGCCGAGCACGCGTCTGGTGGATTACTAGTAGAGGAAAGGCCTACTTGGACCCTGACGGCGAATCAGAGATCCAATAAACGACTGCACTACCGCCGACTTTCGTTCTTGCAATACGACCGTCTTCTTCAAGCTGATTCAACCGCTGGCGCGTACGCTCTGAGGAAAGAGGAACTTCGCTTGCGACATCACCAGCTGTAGCGAAAGGACTCTCTGCAGAGTCTATGGAATCGATCAACTCTTCATCCGTAGCTTTAGGATCTGGCCCTCTTGATGACATGGGTCTGCTATCACTTTGTTTGCTCCGAAGCAAAGGCTTTTTGGTGGTCCGGGCCAACAATAGAAGTAGGAACACACGCGGACCCGCTGGCTCCAACAGCGGGGTCCGCAGATTCTCAGAGTGGACCCGACGACCAGCGACGGGTCCGCGAAGTGCTTCCGTTGAATCACCACTTACTGGCTGGGTACTTAATTCTATTCCATCATATGGTTGACTGCAGGAACCCGAAAACACTCCTAGAGGTTTGCCATCGGTGTAACTATGTCGATAGTAGTGGCACGAATTGCAAATGCAGAGACCGAGGGTATCGTGGATGACTCAGGGTGATGATCGGATTTTAGAGACGTTAGAATCAAGCGGTTTAGTCCTAACCCCTCGTGTCTTAGCAGAAAACACCGACTACACCCGAAACTATGTTAGTAAACGAATGAAGAAGCTCCGAGAGCATGATCTTGTAGAGCGTGTTGATAATGGTCTTTACCAGATCACCGACCGCGGCCGGGCTTATCTCGCTGGGGATCTTGACGCCGAAGATCTAGAAGAAACTGAAGCTTGACGAATCAGTCACTCCTCCACTAAATGTCGAGAGAATTCCAGCGTCTGTTCTCCTTCCTCTGTGAGACTCAAATACTTGCTTCCGCCATACGATTGCTTCCGAATAAATCCCTTTTTTACCAACGGATCTATTATTTCGTCATTAACAATATCGTATATATTGTCCTTGTCTTCCCGGTCAGCACTTTGTACGACGTCTAGATTTTCTTTTTGCACGAATTCGTTCAAGTCTCTGATCTTGACTTTTTCATCCGCATCGTCTTGCTGTTCGAGGAAAGATAGTACTTCTACAAAATCACGCTCTGGAGGATCAATGGGATAAGCGGGTAACTCGAATTCATCTTTGACTCCCTTACTAACGGGTTCGTTTCCGTAGTCCTCTGCTCTGACATAATATGGTGTTGCGTTTGACATCATACAAGCCAGCATCCCACTGATAGCAGTAATTTTGCTTCCAGTCGAAATGTTCACTTTGACATCGTCATCTGGGTGTTGTTGGATCACGTGCGAGAATTTCTGGATTGCTTCATCAACATCGAAGATGTTACAGTCGACAGTTTCGTGTTCAATCTCGGCATCGTCTAACTCTTCCTGAACCGTTTTTCGGCATTCTCTGGACTGATCGTCGTCATCTGTAACTAATAAATAGACCTTGTCCGCTCGACTATTTATTGCAGGCTTGTAGATCCGTTCGTCTTCGTATCCCTGTGGGGCGATGTGAATTCGGAATGTGGTTTGGAGTGGCATATCTTCTCCTAGATTATTGCTTATTGATAAGCGTGATTACTATGGCTGAAGTATCATTAATTTTATCAGGGTGGATATTCTAGAGGCTCTAGAATGCCAAAATCGTCTAGCTTCCCTCTCCTGTCTAGTCTTATGGAACCATCCAGATCCCGACAATAGCGCCCCTCTTTATTATCATAGACAGTGTACGTATACGTAAGGACAAGGCTAAACTGAATTCATTGAACGGCAAGTGGCGATGAGTGAATTCGGCCGTTGGTGGCGGCCGAATTCGTCCCCCGTGCGACGAGAAGCGCTGTCGAGGTGGTGGCCTCAACAGGTCATTGCATTGCGGCATATTAGCTTCTTCGATGAACACGGGCGGTAGTACAGTGGCAAACGGAGAGCCCAAATCTCCGCCCTATACAGTGACAGTCAAAGACGACATCGAGACCTTCCTGACCAATAACGGTCAGTCGACGGTCAACGAGATTGCAGATGGTATCGACTACAGCAATGGCTACACGCGAGAGAACGCGAAAGAGATGAAGGCCAATGGGCGAATCGACGGTGCGAAGACGACTCGAATCCCGGCGGTCATCATCAACAACAACTACAAGGTACTCACGGGCGACCGTGACTACCTTCTGAGCCTGGTGAAGCAGTATGCGCCAGGTAAACTCTCCCGTGCCAAGTCGATGTCCACAGGGGACCTCCAGGACCTCATCCGTGACGAGATCGCCGACAACGTCGTCGGCGGTCCGCATCGCTGGGAGTTCTGGTAGTAGTCGAGCCGTAACTGAACCGCTCGCAAAACACTATTTTTTAGACGAGATCAGAGACGATGGAATTAGATAGAGATGTCTCTTTTGTAGCCAGAAGTGCCACATCGTCTGTAGACTCCAATAGTTGTTCAACAGTAGCGTGAGATATTGATGCTGGACGGTTTTCAGCTCCGTGTGGGCCAAGATACACACCAATTAGACCCTTGGATTCAGAAAACGTTACGTAGTGGTGACCGTCAGCGGAGGGGAATCGAAGTGTGAGTTCTCCTTGTAACTCTTTAATTGGGTTCGTCCAAGCAACACAATCTATAGATTCGGGATCAAGTTCCCCGTCCAGATACTCAATTAGTGGTGTCTCAGAGTTTACCGAGCGGAGTGTTTCTTTTATTCTGCAGTGATGTGGTCCAGACTCGACCTGAGATACCATGGTGTTGTAATATTGCTGGGGTCTATTGGTACCACCGATAAGCCAACGATTAGCTTGTAATGTCTAATAATGGATTATCAATCCAATTAGTCGATCCGGCCTCTAAACGTCGTTAGGGCGTTAACACCACTCATCGTCCATCGCCTCCGTCGGCCCTGGCCTGCGGCGCAGCGTCGGACTCGCGGCCCGAGATCGCCGCCATGCTCTCGGCGTGAGCCTCGAACGCGTCGCGGCCCGCGTCGGTCAGCCGATACGCGTTCGTCCGGTCGTCGACGGCCTCGGTCTCGATCAGGCCCGCCGCTTCCAGCGTGTTGAGGTTCTGGTACAGCCGGCTGTGGTTCACGGGGTCGCTGTAGCGCTCGCCCAGCCACTCCTTGAGCGCGAGGCCGTAGGGCAGTTCGTCGTCGGCTTCGAGCGCGACGATGGCGTGCAGCAGATCACGCTGGAAGCCCGTGCGGTCGAACCACGTCGTCATCGCTGGCCTCCGTGCATACCAGAAGCCTGAACGACTGGGCTTGAAAGACTGCGGCGGGCAGGTGACCGAACCGGGGTTTCGTTCGAGGTGGATCGGCGGAGCGTCGCTGTCCGGTCGGTTTTCGGGCGACTGACGGATGACCGAATCGTGATCGAATGTGACCGAATCGGTGGCTGAATGCACGGGCGGTGCGACTGTCGCTGCGTCGGGTTCGTGGTCATGGAGAATCACGCGCGAGTGCGCTGACGGTCAGCTGGCCGAGCAAGTGGCCGCAGGGGTCGGCCGTGTAGCCGGTCGGCCCGTCGCAGGCGATCCCGTCGAGCGGGGTCCCGCAGACGGGGCACTGGCCGGCGGTCGAAGACTGTGCGTCGGTCCGTTGGGACCTACTAAGTCCCTGGAGTGCGTCGGTTTGCATGCGTTGGTGCGGCCAACGCGATGCCTGTGGTTCCAGCACGGGCATCGACCCCGTTTTCGCGGTAGTCGTAGCCCCGAGAGGCATCGCACCGGCCTCACGACCAAAATATTGGTCACAAGTAATAAGTCTTGCCCAATATATTGGTCTAATATGGAAAGATATTGGTTGAAAACGGCGAAAACCCCCCCAGTTAACCCCATTCGGAGCGCTTCGCCGTTGTGCCTCGCCGACACCGGAGTACTTGGATGACGGGGAGAGACGACATCATCCTCGAATATCTCGCAGAGACTGGTGTCGCGCTGAATAAACGCGGGCTGGAGATCAATCTCAGTAGCGATGGGTACGATATCTCCTACTCCACAATCAAGCGCAGGCTCCCGAAGCTTGAAGCGGCTGAATTAATTGAAGTCGCTGATCCGAGTGGACCATGGTACAGAATCACCGAGAAGGGTGAACAGTATCTTCAGGGCGAGGCTGATCTTCGAGACGAGCCTGAACCAACCTCCTGATTCTTGATTGCCTCATCACTGTTGTCCTTTACTAATTATCAAGAATTCTCGCATCATCACGACCGCTCCTTTGGATTATAGAGATGAGTAATACTACAGTTTTCTTCCTTCTTGGTGCCTTTCGGCTAAAAATCATCTATTGATGAGTTTTTAATGTTCTTCCATAATCGATCCACAATCGTACGGAATTCTCCCTCGGGAGAGCCTGAAGCGATTGACGCCTTACTTGAGTGAATAACTAATTGGCCAGGATCTGCTCCCACCTCATTAGCTACACAATCCTGTAAACGTGCGAGGCCCAAAAGGTTTCCCGGAACTTTGAACCGGTAATCATGTGACCGGTAAAAGGCTGTTAGGTGTACTGTTTCGTCAAATAGCTTGAACGAAAGGTGTGAGAGACAGGGTAAATTTCGGGTTTGTTGGCGGTCAGATGCACCGTGATACAACGCAATGTCAGAAGACGTTCCCTGAAGATTGATCTCATAGCAGGCCTTGAAAGGGTGCCCACCAGGGCTGTTAGCTCGGTCTAGTTTCTCTATTGTTTTTTGCAGTGGATTGAAATCTTCTCCAGTTTCGGGGTCTTTACGCTGAATCATCCTCTCGAAATATGTACCCCAATTATAACCATTGCTCCTCTGAAGAATGATATCAAGTTGGTCTAAGTATTCATCATAGACATCTTCGATTGAGAATTTCTTGTCACGGTAGAGCGAGGCCGGAAATATAGTTTCTGCAATAGTATTGATTGGATCCATATCTGCATTATCGTAATGATGATCAAGCTTTTCGTTGATCTCATCTTCAAGGCTATGGCTTTCACTAGGTGACTCAATGTGTAGAATTATGTCTTGTTTATAATCTGTATCAAGAAGAGGTTTAGTGGCTAATACCCAAGCTTCTAATCGAGTATCTGCTTCAATGAGTTCGGTCATCAATCTTCCCCTCGATTTACCAATAGTAGTCCCTCAAGATGATCCTCAAGGAATGATCGGTCAAGCCAAGCATATCCTGAGTCTGCCCACTCACTGCCCCAGCTATTTCGGACTAATATCACCAGATTTCCATCGAATTCCCCAAGTCCCACCCCAACGACGGCGTGACGGCCTACGATCTCACCCGGATACAACACCCAAGGAGGCTTGGGGTCACGAAACTCATCGGTAATTGCTATTCCCAAAATGGGATATCTACCTTCTTGTATAAGTCTCTGCACAACTTCGATTGAAGCGTTTTCGAACGATGAATCAGATTGGTAGTATTCAACACCACTGGGAGGCGACCACTGGAGGTGATTCTGCATAGTTATTTCTTTACAGTGATGTCGTTCAGGCTGGCCTGTCTCAAAAAGTGCCTCCTGGATCTCCATCATGTTACAACCAGATCTAAAGCCGCCCTCAGACGCGGTGTAATGAAGGGCCTCTGCTGACAATGAATGTTCTATATTCTTGTTGATCCTATGAACGGCAGAGGTCGCATATGATAAGCAAGTTTTGAACGGACCCTGGTCTTGAACTTCATGAAAGTCCGTCCTACGATCAACTTTTGCCTCCAACATCAAGCCATCCCTCCCTGAAGGAAAGCTTCTTTTCTGTTTCGAGGAAGTCCGATCTCTTGCCCACCTCGAGTATCGATCGAGAATTTCAGTTCCTCGATCACTTCATTATTCCACGGCCTCATATGTCTGAATTGGATATTATAGTTTCCCGGATCTGGAAACATGAACGCGAACTTCCTCGATCCAGAGGACCCGTATTTTTCCCCCGCGGATTGGCCATCATGTATTTTTTCTGCCGGAGACGTTTCTGGGAATTCCCAACGGTATCCTGAGGAAGCCAGTTCTTCAAGCTCAATCACAAATATATCCTCTTCATCGGCGTTCAATCGAATGCTACTTTCTTTTTCGGAAAGTGACCAGATGTCCGCATAGGAGTTCCAAGGAATGCTATCGGGGACAAAGAAGCTCTTACATTCCTTAGGAAGATCTGGATTATCATTGAACTCTTCTCCTTTTTCTTGTGAGAGTAGATCATGGCCTACTAATGTCCAGAGAGTCGCTTCGAAGCTTAATCCCAGCCGGTTTGATAGCTGATAAATGTATTTCGGAGTCTGGAGTTCTTCTTGTCCCCAGCCGTTTCGTCGAGCGTGTTGTATGACGATATCCCTCGAAGCGAGTAGTTCGGAAGCAAATGCGTCAGCAGTTATTTCTTCGATCGGCCGCTCACTGTCAGTTGAAACTCTCATATTCACACTGCATTCGTCATCTACCTGATCACCGTGGCCTAACACAACGTGTCCAAGTTCATGTGCCAGTGTGAACCGCTGAAGATGTTTTGGTAAATCCGCTTTGATTAGGATACCCTGCTGATCTCCAACTGTAATTGCTCCACCCCACAGATTGTCAAGTGGCCTGAAAAATATTGGAATTTCTAATTTATCAACAATCTTCCACAGATCGAACTCCCCTTCCTCTAGGTGGCGATCTTTAAACTGACCCGCCTCTTTAGCAGCTTCCAGGATTTCGCTTCGATAATTAGTCATGAGAGTCACCGCCGTTTTGCCTAGAATTTAGATATTTCAAAAATCTTTGAATCTCATTCCTATCATTTTCAGACAAGTCCTCATTACTACGCTCAAGTACTTCGAATGCCTCATCAGCTTCATCGTTCGTTTGATCACCACACAGCTTGTCTACAGATAGCTCGTAAAGATTAGCTAGCCCTTCTAAACTATCTGATCCAATCTCTCTTTGCCCACTTTCAATTTCTTCAACCGCTGTTTGTGAGAGGGCCAAGTAATCCGCAATCTCCTGTGTTGAGAAGCCCCGATATTCACGCTCGTCTTTTAATCTCTCACCCAGCGTCTGAGATTTTTCGTTATTCTTAGTCATCGTCCTGAGTCTGAGTGTCACTTACCTTCTCTCTGAGTTGTGGGAGAAGATCGTCAATGAAGTTGTCAACTGATTCATACCCTCCTTCCTGAATCATCGACATATCGAAATCAATATCTAGATGCTCTTCGCAGATCGGTGCCGCTTGTGCAGCAGTTTTAGAATCAATTTCAGGAAGATCTCCCCACAGATCGGTATCGCCCAGTGAATCATCATCAGCCCCACTTAGTCCAGAATTCTTTTGATCCCACCATTCCCGAAGCTCATCCTCAAGACCTGCTAGGTCCTCATCTATATCTTGAGCTTCGGATGGAGAGTCCATTCGTGTAAGTGAAATTGACCGAAAGAATGTTATAGCTTACGGTGATCTCTGGGCAATTATGGCTCAAAAGGCCCAAATCTATCGATACAAAACCACCGAGTGACTTTATTTATTGCCTTCTAATTGTGCAGCGGACACAATCCACTCGTCAAGATAGAGGCATTGTATCTTAAACTCTGTAGAATCAGGACATATAGCAATACCACGGTCGAGGAATGCAGATGACTCTGTCCATTTGATTTGTACATCATCGAAACCAAGATCAGACTCCATGAATGGATAATATGATTTGTAGACTGACTCTTTAGTTGAGAATATACCTAAAGCTGTAGGTTTAGAACCTATATGATCTGGATTTTCTCCTTCATTCACCACATGGGAGAGCCCTTTGCCCCCCTCACTGTTAAATTCAAGATCAATTCCGAGTGACTCTGTAAATCGACTTTCGACTACTGCAGCGAGCAGAATTGGACCTTTATGCGTTAGGCTCCCTGTGTACCCTTCCGGCCATTCTCTATATCCTTCTGCTGTCTCCTTGATCGGATACTGCTCTCCAGAATCAAAGTGATCTGTTAGATCGGTTAGTGCTGTTTTGCGAGCCTCAGCTCGGGCAGCCCGAAGTTTTAATCTGGCCCTTTTAGCAGAAAGCTGATCCAATGGAGGTAGGTCATTGGAGAAGGAGCCCCCCGTTACCTCTACATGGGGCAAGAGCCTCTCAAGCGCGGATTTTGTTTTATGATCTGCGAGCGTCACTGAGTTATAAAATTGATTCTTCTTCGATCTCGTTCCATCGTTCTTCAAGCAAAGATCCCAAATCTACACTGATCAAATCCGATGCGATCAGAAGATCTTCAACAATATTCATGGTTTCTTCTTCGAGAACTTGACGGACAGCCATGGGTTCCATATGATCAAGTGATTCCATTGCGTTTGCCATTTCACCAGCAGGCACAGCTAAGTTGGTGAAGAGCCATCCCCGGACTTCTTTTGTGCTATCCATTTTATCTAAGTAATTCAATTCTTCAGCAAGTCGTTTTGTGGTCTTGGCATCGATCCCATGGCGTGCTTGAATCTGTTGGTGAATGTCTAAATTTAGGGTATTAGCGGCAGCTAACGCAACAATGAAACTATCTGCTAGAGTTTTCTCAAGATGCTTAGTTACCTCCTGATCATTAGAATTTTGCTCAGAAAGTCGTCCTACGTATTTTGAGAAGTGCAAAACGTAATGATTCATCCTGTCGGGATAAGATGTATTGAAAATATCTTGGTGATGCTCTCGGTCATGGTCGTGCTGACGTTTTTGGAGCTCAATTAGATCGATTGATCCACTCATGTATCTGGGTTCGTGTGGATGCATAGTAATTAATCCTTCTACACATTAGCCAATAGTTCCAGATAAGATTCTGTCGTTCCCGTAAGATTCAAATGTCGCCCAGAGGCTCATTATAGCATAACATTTATGTCGGAATCCATGTTGACCCCTGACGAAATTCGGAGTGAATTCAATACAGAGTCACTTGATCTGTTTTGGAAATTTATACATAAGCGTCAAAACGTCTGGCATCGCCGAGTTATCGAAAATAAATCACCACCATGGACAGATGATCAGATATTACAAAATAATAGATTTACCAACATATATCGACAGTTAGATCCGGGAACACAATACGCAATTCAGAATATCTTAGAAAGAGATGCATCCCGTGAAGATAAGATATTTAATATCATGATGTACCGTTTGATTGGACGACTCGAAACCCATGAAGATATTGGATTTCAACCTATAGCCGACTTTGATAAGGAAGAGTTTGAGGATAGCCTCAAGCACCGAAGAGACGTGGAAAATGAAACAGTATTTACTGGAGCCTACATGGTAGCTGGATATAATCAGATGGGATCATCCGATAAGGTTGAAAATATCGCAGTACTGTTCAATCAAATTGCTTCCAACCAATCCTTCTTTAGCGAACTGTTGTCGACCGAGTCTGCCAAGCAAGCTTACAAAAAGATACGGTCACAACAAGGGTTTGGAAACTTTCTCTCCTATCAAGTTCTCGTTGATCTTCTGTATCCTGTAGACTGCTATAGCGGCCAATCGGTTCTTCCGTTTTCGCCTGATGACTGGTCGTCACCTGGACCCGGGGCTCAGAAGGGGATCAAACGCCTAATCAAGGAATCTACCCAAGTTGATGATCTCAAAATAATGAGTTGGCTCAGAGAAAATCAGCAAGCAGAATTTGATCGGTTAGGCCTTGAATTTCCCTATCTATCTGACGAGTCTGGCTCTCAAATAGAACTCTCTCTCGCAGATATCCAGAATTGTTTGTGTGAATTTTACAAATACGACAAAATCCTCAATTCGGAGGGTAGGGCAAGACGTAGATTTAGGAATTCTGAGGGGCGCTCCACAGAAGAGCTAAGATCAATCTATGAGGCTGCGCCAAGAATTTCTCTTGACGTTGAATAGGTATTCTGTTACGTGAACAGTCTACGAATTAAGGGACAGTAGAATTATATATGTCATGAATGTGGTTGAGTTATGGAGTCCAGTGACCAGTTTGCTGTTATTGAGGGAATTGATGGAGCTGGCAAAACAACTGTCTGTGAACACATCTGTGAAGATCGCGGCTATACCTATATGACCCAGCCAGAGGACTCTTGGGTGGGCAAAGTAGCACGCAGAGGTTTGAACGAGGATGTCGAACCGGCTTGTGACCTATTCCTTCACATGGCTGCTCACGCAAATCAACAAACTAAATTGAAATCTGAGCTTCAGACGGGGAGCGTCGTCATGGACCGATATTATCATTCAAGAGTTGCCTATCAGGCCGTTCAGTCGGATTTTTCGCCAAAAGAGATACTGGATTTTCACCGAGACTGGACCATCGAACCAACTCAAGTCATTGTTTTAGACCTACCTGCAGAGGTCGCTTTAGACAGAAAAGAAGAATCGAAAGATAAGTTCGAGAAGATTGAATTTCTCTCTCAAGTACGATCCGTATATAAAGATGCTTTTGGAGATAGAGATGAGGTACATTTCCTGTCCGCTGATAGACCAAGGCAAGAGGTTCTGAATGAGGTTAAGAGAGTCCTATCAAGTCCCTAATTGAATCTGAGTTCCTTGAAGAATTACCCCACAAAATGATATTAGATTCCAGCCAGCAGTTCATTCACCACAGTTGCAAATTGAGTACTTCGAATTCGATCATGTTAGCCGAGAGTTATACCGTAAGTCTCTATTCAATTATTGCCCCAAACCGCTCCAGCATCTCAACCCCTTGCTCGGCCGTCGTCGTCAGTTCATACCCGTCTTCACCCGCCTCCACGATCCCGAGACTCGGATGGGCCAACAGAACCAGCGACGACCGAATCCGCTCCTCGTCCGGGACCCCACCATCCAACATCCCGGTCAGCACGTGACGCAATTCCCCGGCAGTGTACGCACCCGCACCGCGCTCCAGCGCTTTCATCACCGACACCAGTTCACTGGCAGCGGCCCGTCGGTCCGCGATACGCTCGTCGATCTCGTCCAGTCGGTCGTCCTGGAAGGCACCCGCGTCAAACAGCACCTCCGCGACGAATTCCGGCCGTAGCCCGACCTGCTCGTGTCGTTCGACCAGTCCCCGAAGCTTGTCAGCACTCACGAGCACCAGTCCGTCCCGGTTCGCGTCGTCGATCGCAGCGGGCGTGAACCCTGGCGCGACGACGACGGCGTATTCAGCCCCACGACTTTCCTGATGCCCGCGAATCCGGCTGGCATCCGGCGACTGAAGCTGGCCGTTGCCGCGGGCCTTGACCTCGACGATCGCCTCGACCGGCTCGGTCAGCTGTACGTCCGTGTCGTCACCGCCCTCGATCCACTGGGCGTCGAACCCGAGCCGCGAAAATGCTTCGGCGACCAGCTGCTCGAACTCGTCGTAGGCGTCGCCGTTCTCGCTGGCCGCGACGAGGCGCTCGCCGAAGTCCCCCTCTGCTTCGCCACCGCCATCGTCCCCACCATCGTCGACGATATGCACCCGCGACCCGGAGTCGGTCAGTTCGTTGACGGCCGTCTCGACTGACTCGTACGCCTCCGCAACACGGTCGATCCGATTGTCCGCGACGCGAGTGAATCCCTGGGGCCGGTAGCCTCGCTCGTAGCCGACGAGGTCGTTGAACGGCTCCACGTCGATGTCGATCTCCTCGAAGTCGGTGAAGAAGGTGAGGTACTGCCATGGGTTGTCCAGGTCCCACGGATTGCCCTCCAGATCATAGAGGTGCTCGGCCAGTTCCAGGTCGTCGCGTTTCGACAGCACACGAGCCTGTGCGATGAAGCCGCCCTCGCGGTACACCAGCACGATGTCGCCCTGTGAGACCCGCTGCCACTTGTTCGCGACCGAGGTTCCCCAGACCCGGACTGGCTCGTCGTCGCTCGCCCGTGCGGTGAAGTCCTCGGGCAGAAACTCGTCCAGTTCCGCTTGCTCGTAGCCGTCCTGTACCGAGCGACGGTAGTCCTGATAGGCGTCCTCCCGTCCCGCGGTGAAGATCACGATCCCCGTCATTTCTAGCCCGCAGAACGATCAAGGAGATAAAACCGCGCGTTGTGACAACAGGCGAGAAGTGGCGACAGCAGAAGACTGAGCGTCCAGGCAGCACTGGCACACTGCAGTCTCCGGTACCGACCAACACCGAATCCTCGCAAACACGAGCCCCGGATCACGGCAGCTCTTTTGCGTAGATCGCACTTGAACACGTACATGGCTCGGGTGCGCAATCGGGACAGGTACGCTCACCATCCGACTGCTGGAAGGCGTTCTCGACGGTCGTGACCCGTTCGAAGCCATACTTCTCAAACAGCGTCGCGGAATCCGGCTGCTGATCGCGGAGCCACGCATTGCCGAACGCGACATCGGGAGCATGCGCCTCACAGACCAGATCCAGGAGCGAGTACAGCAGCGCACTACCGACACCGCGACCTTCCCACTCTTCGGTGACCCCCACCGCGTGGATCACGGCGTTTTGCTCGCCGATCGGCAGCGACGCTTTGTCGGCCAGGAGATAGTCCGCAACACCGGCCGGGGGAAACACGTGGACGATGCCGAAGCCGATGATCGTCTCGACCTCGGTGATGACGAGCCCGTACGCGGCACTCTCGTCGTCGAAGACCTGCTCGAGTGAATTCGCGAGCGCCATCCCGGTCCGACGGGACCAGAGGTCTGTCACGGAGCGCTGGTCGTACGATTTGAGCAGGCGAACGTCGAGCCGCGGTGGGATGTCAGGCGGGTCGTCCAGACCGCCCATTGCGTTAGAGCAGTTTGTGGGCACGCACTCTTATACGCTGTCACGAGCGTAGGTCATCGCATGTCCGAGGACGCTCTCACGGGTGGACTGGACTATATCACCGGTCACGTGGACATGTCCGGTGACGTGTACATTATCGACGTGGGGAGAGATGCGGTCCACGACGACCCGATCATCCTGAGTACCTGGGGTGGGGAAACGAAGACGGAAGAGCAGTCCTTCGTCGAGACGGTGTTCCCGCCGGAGTATCTGGCCGAGGAGTTCGCGCCGGATGAGAACGTCCGCGTCGCGTACGACCACGGGATCTCGGTGACCGCCAGCGAGCATCGCGGTGTGTATTCTGGCGTCGACTTCGTTGCAGTCACAGAACGACAACGGCGCGAGTTCCAGGAGGCGAATCGCGACAGTTACACACCCGATGACCAGCTTCGTGACACGCTGTATGCCCTGCTCGATTGAGGGTCACGTACTGGATTCCGAGACCGTGCGTCACTGCGGCAAGCCCGCTCTCGCTGTGCGTGGTTCGGACCGTCGAGACGCTGCGAACCGATCTATCTGGGCCGAATCCTTATACTGCTGATCTCGCACAACGACGATAATGAGTGAGTCGACTCGTGACCCGAGCAACGATCGCGAGGACGAGATTCGGATGTGGCGTGAGGACGACTGGTGGGTGATCACCGACGTAGAGACCGGCGTCACCACCCAGGGGAAGACCCGCGAGCACGCCCTGGAGATGCTCGATGAAGCGGTCGCCCTCCACAAGGGCGAAGCGGGGCACGAACCGACCGATGAGGAACTTCGCGACCTCGGCGTTGATCCGGAGACAGCACGCTCACAGGGCGGCGAACTGCCGGACGTACTCAAGTAACGGGCGATACTGTTTTCTGGACCGGAGCCGCTCGTTTTGAGAGATGGGACGGAAGGAGGTCAGCCTCGACGAAGACGTATACGAGGCGATCCGAGCGCGAAAGCACGAAGACGAGACCGTCTCGGAGGCTATCGAGCGACTCGTTTGCGGGCCATCGCTGCTGGAGATCGCCGGCATTCTCTCGGACAAGGAAGTCGATGCGTTCCGCGAAGCGATCGACGACATTGATGCTGTTGACGACGAAGACCGCGCCGAACTGGTCGACCGGTTCGAGGAGACATGATACGCGACAGGTCGCCGTGATCGATCTGATGCACGGGCAGCCGAACGCTTATGCCACTTATTGCACTATTCGAGATATGGCCAGTTCGACTCGTGACCCCAACAACGACCACGAAGACGAGATTCGGATGTGGCGCGAAGACGGCGGCTGGGTGATCACTCACGTCGAGACGGGCGTCACGACACAGGGCGATAGCCGCGAGCACGCCTTGGAGATGCTTGACGATGCACTCGCGCTTCACCGTGGCGAGGGCGAATCGATCGATACGCCAGAAGAGGAGCGCGAAGTGCTCCGGGAGCTGGGGATCGATCCCGATGAGGTTGAGTCGGCGCGCGAGGACAACGACGAACTTCCGGATTTCATGCAGTAGTCGATGCCGCGGACAGATTTCTCCGGTCGTGAGATCGTGAAGGCGCTCACGCGTAACCGATTCCATGTCGTCGACCGAACAGGGAGCCACGTCAAGCTCCGTTACGAACACCCCACGAACGAGGACGATATCCGTGTCGTCAGCGTCCCGATGCACGACAGTGTCCATACTGGGACCCTGCGGAACATCGCTGATCAGTCCGGTGCGGAAGACTTCACAGCCTTCTGTGAGTGGATCGACCGGAACTCGTAACCTCAGGAATCGACCGATGATGGACCGAAATTCAGTAGCAATCGCTCACGCGTCTCGTTCGCCGAACCGCTCGTCCCGCTGTTGATGTAGTTCTTGCTGTCACGGGCTACCACCGCCAGATCCTCACTGCCTTCGGGTAGCTCCTGATACGAGCAGATACCGTAGCCGTCCAGATCACCGAGCGCGTCGAGCAGTTCTTCGTGATCGATCTCGCTGGTCGGGTAGTAGTCCTCAGTGCCGACGTAGGGCGGATCGAAGTAGAACACCGTCTCCTCGCTGTCGTACTTGTCGACCAGGTCACGCCAGTGAAGATTCTCGATTACCACCTCGTCGAACCGGTCGGCGAACTCCCGGAGGCGATCGATCTTGTTTGCGAAGCTGAGCGCCTGATTCGAGACCTTGCTCGTTGCGAAACCGTTGTAGGCGTCGTACGCACTGCCCCACTGAGCGTATCGGAGGTAGAAGAACTGGCCGGCTCGTTTCACGTCGTCCTTCGGACGATAGCCCTGATAGAACGACTCGGCCCAGTCCGAATGAACCGCACGCGAGTACGGCACCGAGGAGAGCCACTGCACCAGCTCGTCGGGCTGCTCTCGGAGCACCTCGAAGAAGTGCACCAGATCCTCGTCGAGATCGTTGTACACCTCCACGGTACTCGTGTCGGGATCTTTGTTCGCCAGGACGCCGGCAGCGCCACCGAAGACTTCGACGAAACACTCGTGCTGGGGAACCTGATCGAGAATCCACGACGCGAGGCGACTCTTCCCACCGGGGAACGGAAAGACGGCGTCAGGCATCGTCAGGCACCCTCCCGAGCCTCGATCTCCATCCGAGCGGCGAACGCTGGGTCGGAACGGGACACCCGGACGAGCACGTCCTCGTCGCTGATTCGCTTGCTGGCCACCTGCTCGGGCCGCTGTGAGCGCGACATGTCTACATCGACTAGACGTGTGGTAAAAGGGCTGGGGCGGGCGGGTGACCGAATCGGTCCGACAACCACCGATATCGATCAATTGTGCCAAATCAGGCGCTGAAACGGTCGATGCGGGCTGACCGAACAGTGACCGAATGTGACCGAAACGGCGGACCTCGCGATCAACAGAGCGCTCGGTATCGACTATCCTGCGTACTCCCGTCGCGTTCGATCAGATCCGACCGGACCAGGGTACGCAGATACCGTCGACGAGTCGACCGTGCCTTCGGCGACTGGGCGCGGTCTTCGTAGCGGGCGTGGAGGGTCCTGCTGTCGATCTCGCCAGCATCGCGGATGATCCGTAGCAAGAGACGATGATGCGACCCCAGTGACCGGATGTCCCGATCCCGGATTTCACTCGCGGCATCGTCGGCGACGGCGTCCACGACTGGCCTGGTGAGCTGCTGGCACTCGTGTCGCTCGACGTGGAGGGCGGCCTGTCGAAGGAGTGCGATCGCGTGGCGAGCGTCGCCAGCGGCCAGGTCTGCGATGTAGTCGATGACACCGTCTGCGAGGCGCGAACTGACCAGTCCGTGATCAGCACGACCGTCGAGGATGTCGACCAGTTCGCTGTGGCTGTACCTGTTCATCCGAACAGTTTCGGCGCTCTGAATCCGAGATTTCGCCTTCGCGCTGAGTTCTGTGAACCACTCGTTCTCGTCGATCGTGATGCAGACGAGCGAGACGTTCGGGACGTTCCAGAGAGCGAGCAGCGGCTGTTCCTCAAGCGACCCGGCCTCGTCGAGGAACACGATGATGTGATCGTCACACTCACGCAGACGGCGCACGGCCTCCGATGACGCAGTTCCTTCGCGCTTGATGTCGGCACCGAGACCGATCTCGCGAACGATCTCGAAGAGAACCGCTGCAGGCGTGTTGTCTGCCATGCAGTTGACGTACGCCCAGCGTAGATTCAGTACCTCCTGCTCTAACTGGCTGAGCGTGTACTTCGCGATCGTTGTCTTTCCCGCACCACTGGGACCGACGACACAGACATCCGCGGGGCGACCGACCCTCATCGGGTCGAGAACTGACGAGAGGTGATTGAGTTGTCCCTCACGGTGGTGCAGGTCTCGTGGTGTATACGCCGGTCGGAAGACCTCTGCGTTGGTGATCATTGCTCACCCGTCACGATCGACCGACTGACCCAGTCCTTCTGTTGACTGTTCACCGAAATCCCTCCAGAGAGAGCGTCGTGATTCCGCTAACGTAGCGCCGATAGTCCGACCGATCCCATCCCAGCGGCCGAAGCACACTCTCACCGGCCCGGAGAGCCAGCTCACGGTAGAACTCGGTATCATATTGACCGAGCGACTCGTGAGCCAACTGGACGCGCTCTTTCGACCGCCGACTGTCGTCGACGACCAGATACTCGACATCCTGACCGGGATGGCGGGCGAGACCCTGATTCTTCGCCCGCCGGAGCGCAGCGACGGTTTGGGTCCGCTGGGAGTACTCCCCCACCGATTTCGAGACGCGCTTTCTGATCAGGAGGTCTGCTGGCTCTGGGCGTTCAGCCTCGATGGCTCGAATGCCGCGGCATAACCGTTCACAGACGGCCTCGGGCGATCGCTCGCGGTCGAGCGTCCAGATCAGTTCCCGCTGCAACGCTTCGATGAACGTCGGGGTACTCCGCTGGACCGCCTCGATCCCTTTCGTCACGATCTCGTCCTCACCAGCGACCCGGCCGAAGTACTTCGTCAGCGCGCCGGCCTCGGAGTCGGCCAGCGGGACGAAACAAATCCAGTCGTAGCGGTCCTCGAACTCCAGCGGGATGGACTCCTCGGCGGAGATCCGCTCGCACAACTCCGAGATGGGTGTCTGCTCCTCGCCGTCGACGGGCTGCACCCACAGCGAGTCGACGATGCCGTGAACCACCCGCCAGCCACCCGCTTCCAGCGTCTCCTTGGCGTCCAGCAGAATCTCTCGGGCGTAGGCGTTGATTGCCTCGTGGCACTCGATGCGGCCGAACTTGGCGTTTCGATACCCCTGATAACCGAAGCAACTGACCAGAATCCACTTCAGCGCATCAGACCGAGCCTGTAGGTTCTGCTTGCGCTCGGGATCGTTCGTCGACGCGATCGCCCCTTTTATCTCATCGCGATCGTCGATGATCGGCCGGAGTACGTCAGGGATGAATCCCTCTCGGTCGCAGATGCTGTACCCGATGCCGGGCACGTCATCGGAATCGTGGCAGTCACAGCAGACCGTCTCCGGGCTGATGTTGTACTCGCACATGATGTTCGGGTAGAGCGACCCGAAATCGACCTGCACAACGTCCTCGTGAATTCCTACATCCGGCGCGAAGGTGAACCCGCCACGGTCAGCCTCGTGGAGCGTGCTGACCGTCTTGAACTGCTCGGGCTCCCACTTGTTCCACGGGATCAGCACATCGCGCTCAAGTGCCAGCCGCACCTGAATCGCTGTCAGGATCGTCCCGATCGACCCCCACGCGGTCTCCTGCAACGGTCGCCACGACCGCTCGACGAGGTCGAGCAGGCCGGGGATACCGGATTCGTCCAGGAGAAACGAGTTCGCCTCGTCGACGACGGCTCGGCCCGGAACACGGTACCGGGCTGGCGAGTGACCGACCTGCCCGTAACTCTCGTAGGTACTGGCCCCAGCCAACTGCTCGTAACCGTCGGCCCGACCGAGACGGAAGTCATCGAGACCGCGGTCCTGTGCCTGCTCGTGACAGAACGGAACGATTCGCGCGGTTGAGCAACAGAGTACATCGGGGTCCATGGCCCGCAGTCGCTCGTCGAGCGCCGTGAGGACCGATCCGGGATCGTCTCCGAGCGGATCACCGTCGACAGTCAGATCAGTCACGTCCTCGTCTCTGAGTGCCGTCTCGGAGAGACGGAGATGTGTGACACGCAGGTCCTGGTCAGGCACTGGCGAGGTGCCAGTCTCGACGCAGTAGCGGAATTGCGGCGCGAGATCGACGTTGTACAGCCGGAACACGCCGGGGTGAAACTCGCCGATCTCGTGGAGGCGACGAATCTCGTGTGCCAGTGTTCGGGCCTCCGTCACCCGCTCAAGACCGACACGGAGGACCGTCGACCGCTCGTCTTCGCCGAGAGACGTGAACCAGTCCTCGTACCGCGTGCTGGTGACTTTCGGATCAGCCTGCAGTGACTCTCTGAGGCCGTCGAGGGTATCGCCCGCGACAAAGAGAGCGGGCTCGTAGTCAGGATTGACTCGCCGCTCGATCCCGTCGGCAGTGACGTGCCACTCCCGAACGCCGTCGTCTCTGAACTCGCAGGTCAGGAGCGGCATTTCTCCACCTCGGCACGGAGTTCCTGAATCTCCCGCTGCTGGGCGACCAGCACGGAGAAGAGCACCGCCAGCTCGGGATCGGTACTGTTCAGATAGCCGGCGGCGTCGGCGTGTTGCTGGGCGTGCTCGAACACCCGATCATAGGCCGGCTTTGCCTCCCGTCGGAGCGCCCGCCGGAACGGCTGACAGCGATCCTCGAACCGACCGAGGAAGTCCCGATAGGTAGGGTTCGTTCGCCCCATCAGGCACCTCCCAGCGTGGCCGGGGTGATCGGGCCGATCCCCTCCGTGTCGGCCTGCTCTTCGGCGACACCGAGCAAGTCGACCCAGTACGGGATGGTGGTCTGCCAGTACCCGTCCTCCCAGTAGACCGTCGTCTCGTAGTCCTCACCGACGAAGCGGTGGCCCAACTTTGTCCGCTCACATTCGTACGAGGTCGCGACCTCCGACGCGACCTGTTCAGTAAGGCCATCGTCCGCGGTATCGGTCACGAGAACCGGGATGTCGTACACGTCGGCCACCTCTGCAAGCGCGGCCAGCACCGCGTCGAGCATCGCCGTCGCCTCGTGATCCGGCACGTCGTCGTCCCGGTACAGCGACGCCATATTGGGGACGACAATGCACCCGGTCCGTGCGGAAGCTCTGTTGACGACCCGCCGGATCAGCATGAAATGCTGATAAGCGGTGAAGCCCCTGGCGAGCCGTAGCCGCTCTAGGAGCCGTCGATGCGGTGCAACCTCGTGGAGCGTGAACGAGGAACTGGTGTTCCGAGCATCGACCCAGTACGCGACGCCGTTGACCTGCTGGATCGTGTCGAGTGCTAGCTGGTGCAGTGCCGTCGAGTGGGGATGAGACGTTTCGAGCAGGGTTAGGCCGGAATCCAGTTCGGGCAGTGCCTGATCGGGTCTGGATTCCGACGTACGGTGGTGGCACGTCATGCTTCGATTCTGTCGATTTCCATCCCGAGCAGCACCTGCTCGACCCAGTCTGGAGCGTCGACCTCGCCGTCCAGGTCGATCACCGCGGCCGTCGTCTCCTCGACGTGGGCGACTGCCTCGTCGTCGATCCCGAGCGTCCAGCGATCGTCGCCTCGTTTCACCACGATCACCGCTTCCCAGTCGCGATGCTCGCTATAGAGCTGGACAGTGACCTTGTCGCCGCCGATCTTCTCACTGACAGTCTGATCCGGTCGTCGCGTCGGTGTTTTCGACATACTCGTCGGTTGACAACGATACGTAAAAGGTCTACAGCGGGACCGAACGGTAACGGAAATCGGCCTATATCAGCGCAACTTCGGGCGGAAAGATATGTCCAGAGCTCTCGAAGAGGACGAGAACGAGCGATGAACGGAAGACGAACGGAAACGCGCTATGTAGTGTTCGTGGCGAGGGTGGTATACAACGCTTCACAACGCATTGATTTCCCCATATTCTGCGGTGAAACATCCGTTCAGTAGGTGTGCGTATTGACCGGCAGAGAATTTTCCAATCCGCGTGGATCTTGAGAGAGTCTTGCTGATACTGCCGGCTGTGACTTCGTAAAGATCTTCGCCACCCTGGATGGCGAAATCGTTCACAGACGTACAGCCAGTCGTATGAATGTACAGCGCGCATTCAGCAGTGAAGTGATTACCTGCCCCTTCCCGGATTTCCTCGTAGTTGGTCACTCCGAGTGCTCTTTCTTTTCGACCTCAGTGACGACAACGTCCCAGTCAGGATGTTCGACTCCATTCCGGCATTCGAATGCGCCTTCTACATCGAGTCCGTTCTCATAAGCCCTGAAAAGGAGTGCCTTTAGCTCGGTGTTCAATTCCGCTTTCGAGGTGATGGGAGTCTCCTCAGACGTCATCTTCCCGCGTTCCTCCCGTAATTCTCCGCTGTTGGTTCGTGTCCGGGTGTGATACTGACCACACCGTAGCTGTACACGGTTATCGCGTGATCCTCGTGCGTGAAGGTAACGTGGACATCTCCGTCCGTCCCGGTGCGAATGCGGACGAGTGCATCCAACGCGTCTGGGTCAATCGTAGAATAGAGCGGGTCCAGTTCAGTTGGGTCTACATCCATCACTTCTGCCAGCGTTGCGATAACAGCCATGCTTGCGGGTGTCTTCTCCTGATCAAACTGGGTACGAACCGTCTCACAGTCCTGCTGATACTCGACTGATTCCACACTGACTCCAGACACAACTACATTCATTTCTACCTATACTAGCGGTCTGAATCGGTTGAACAGGGCTACTGATAATACAGGAGGTTTAAATGTAGCGTCTACCAGAACGGTCACATCGAATCGGCTAACGTCGCTCCAATGAGGCGTCGATGCCCGCGTCGGAGTCGTGACGAAAGCGACTGCTGGGTGATGCCGAGCTCGTCGGCGATCTCTTCGAGCGATGCCTCGCGCGGGCTGTCGAAGTAGCCGCGCTCGTACGCCAATACCAACGCTTCACGCTGGGCTTCAGTCAACTCGTAGCCCTCCCCCTGTATCGGAAGCATTGCGTGGACAGCGGTGATCTCTATAGGGATGTCGTTTTCCTGGCAGTACTCTCGAAACTCGGCGATTGCTTCCTGATCCTCTCCGCGCACTTCGAATCGCCACTTGTCTTTCGTTCCGACCCCAGTGAGCACGGCGACGTTGGCCCTGGCCAGGGCACTGAGAACGCCAAAGTACTCTTGTTCCCACTCTGCACGCATGAGATACTCGTCCTCGACGCTATCGATCAATCGGATGTCCGTCACGCCAGGGTGTGGGTCGAACGCGGCTTCGATGTCCTCGATTTCAACGCCACGCACCCAGAAGTACGGGATGATCAGCGTCTCGTGTGGAATCAGTCGCTCCAGTTCGACTGTCACTCCCGGCAGATTCTCGAAGACGCTGCCCAGTGGAAACTCCGCTGCTGGACTCGTAAACTCCATGACGGTCGCCATGTGGGAGTCTTCGTCCGACAAGCGGATAATCGACGTGGCTGGTGTATCATGGCTTCGAGACAGAGCCAAAACACGGTCAGAAAATAGAATACCGCATTCCGCGAGCAGAGAGGGCTGACTGAATGTTGTTCGGCCATGGTGCACCATGCCATCTCCTTTTGGAGGACCTTACCCAACCTACTCTCACAAGAGAGCATGAGTGTGATTGCGGAGTTTCGAATTCCACCCGACGACTTCGAACTCGGGCAGATACTCGATCTTGATAGGGCGTCGGCGATCGAACTCGAAACGCTCGTTCCGAGTGGAGACGTTACCGTGCCGCTCTTCTGGGTCTACGAACCGGTCGAAAACGCGTTTCTCGATGTCGTCGAACGCTATCCGACTGTCAACAGCGTCACGGAGGTGGACGTGTTCGAAGAGCGGACGCTATTCAGACTCGATTGGGATGCGAGCCAGGATCATCTCTTTCGGTGTATCTTGGACAGTGAGGGGCAAATTCTGAGTGCGACCGGAACAGCTGAAGGGTGGGACTTCGAGATTCGGTTCTCCCACCGTGAGGCGTTGAGTCAGTATCAGACGTGTTGCGAGGACGCGCACATATCGCTGGAGCTTATCCGGGTATACAATCCCACGAGCCCCGGAGTTGGTCCGTGGTACGGGTTGAGTGAGTTACAACGAGATGCGCTGATACTTGCCGTTGAAATGGGTTACTACGACATTCCACGAGGCTGTACGACCGAGGAACTCGCAGACGAACTCGGGATATCTGATCAAGCAGTGACAGAGCGCTTACGTCGCGCCATCGGTGCGTTCACACGGCATGCACTCCTCACCCCCGAATCCGAGGCGTAAGTGGATCGGCACGTTCCTTTGTGTATCATGGGATAGAACCAGACAGCTGGGGCTCCGCTATGTGAGTATGGATGAGAATGTAGAGCGAGAGGTAACTGATCTGGAGGGAGTCGACGATTTTTCCATGCCTGCAAAACGAGAGCGACCGATTTCCTCCGATACCATTCTGTCGGCCGTCGGGAGCGAACACCGACGGGCTATCCTCGCCTCACTGAACAGCGCATCCAACAAGACATTGGAATACGATGCGCTCGTCGACTGCGTTGCAGATAGGATTCGAGACGAGGACGCAGCGCGAGTATCCGACGAACGTCGACAACGTGTCCAGATCGCACTTCACCATACGCATCTCCCAAAACTGGAGGAGGCTGGGATAATCGACTACGAGACTGAAACGGGCCACGTCCAGTTTGTTGGCGGTGAACTGGAACAGGATCTCCTGACACTGGTCGGGTCACGCGATGCCAACGAGTGAAAGAGGTGCAGTATCGAGGATGATTAGCACCTGTTTCGAACTCATCTTATTCATCTAGCAGGACGACCATTCTTCGACGAGTGAGAAGTATGGAAATGTCCACACTCTGAATCTCGCACGACAGTATTGACCGGTACCAGGTAGTTCAATCGCTGAGGGAGATGTGTATTCCCTCTACTGAACAGTGAGCGGCTATGAGGTCTGTTCTATGACACCCTGTTCGTGGCGGCTGACCGGATCGTTCCGTCTGGCTCGACGTGGTGGTAGGTTGTCGATCGGCCTGTTCCATCTGATGCGATCAGGTTGTACCGTCGGAGGCTCTTCAGGTACTTCCGGCGTGTCGATCTCGCCTTCGGTGAGAGGGATCGATCCTCATATCGGGCATGGAGGGTGCCGCTGTCGATCTCGCCCGCTTCGCGGACGATCTCGTACAGCAGTCGCTTGTGTGTCCCGAGCGAGCGAATCCGACGCTCGCGGAGGTCCGCCTCGGCGTCCTCGACGATCGCGTCGACGACCTCGGTGGTCAGTTCATTCAGATCGTTCTTTTCGACGTGCTTCGCAGCGCGCCTCAGGAGAGCGACCCCACTTCGTGCGTTGCCAGCGGCCAGATCAGCGATGTGTTCGACGGCGTTGTCGGCGACGCGGGCTGAGATCAGGCCGTGGACGACCCGGGCGTCGAGGATATCGACCAGTTCGCGGTGGCTGTACTTCTCCAAATGCAAGCTCTCCGCTCGTCGGAAACGCGTTTCGACGCGGGAGTCGAGTCCGGCAAGCCACTCGTCTTGTTTGGTAGTGATCGGTATCTGAGCGACGTGGGGGATTTGATAGAGCGAGAGCAACAGCGACGGATCGTCGAGCACGTCGACCTCGTCGATGATGCAGATGATCTGATCGTCGTGCTCACGAAGCCGATTCAGTGCGTCGGCCTTGTGGGTCCCTTCCCGACGAAGATCGGCCCCGAGTCCTGCATCACGAAGTAGTTCGTGGAGGGCAGCAGCCGGCGAAGATTCGGCCATGCAGTTGACGTAGCCCCACCGAACGTCGAGTACTTCGCGCTCCAAAAGGCCGAGCGTGTACTTCGCGATCGTCGTCTTGCCCGCCCCAGAGGGACCGTAGATACACACGTCCTCGGAGCGCGTGGAACCGGTCGAATCGAGAACTGATGAGAGATGGTCGATCTGGCCGTCGCGATGGTGGAGATCGCGCGGTAGTTGTTCGGGCCGGAGAGCACGAGCGTCGGCAATCATGGGTAGACGATCACGGTGTGGAGACTAAATGGCGAGCCGTCCGCAGTGAAAGTGAAAGTAAATCTCTCATCGATTTTGTTCAACAGTGACTGACATCGCAGTACTTCTGACGATCTACTAAACAACTTCTAGGTCTATTTATATATACTGTTGAGGAATGGAATTCGTTTGTGGAAACTGCAGAGGAGACATAGCAGTAGCAACGACGGGAAATATGAGTGATGTTACTTTTGTGAATCCTCACTATGTAGATTGCGGACGGGTTGCATACATCTGACGACCTGAACTCGTCGACCAGCGGTACAAACTAACCGCAGTGATCAAACTGAGCAGCGGCTTCTTACACAAATCTGCTCTGTTGAATCCGCAGATGGCGGCAGGATAGCGTCGCTCTGAAGGTGGAAGCGAAGCGGAAAGAGTGAATGTACCAATGCCACTCTTCCGCTTCGTTAAGCAAGCCGCATCGCTAGCTCAAAAGCGCTGTGCCGCCAGCCCCACGGCGGTGGTGAGTGACCCGGCTGGCAACGGATTTGCGGATTGGAAGCACCTGACGCTGCACTTTTTGCGGATTCACATGGACGCGACGTACCGCGAAATCGTCGATTGGGCGAGTGAGATGGATCGCGTTCGTGGCCTGTTGCAGTTGGCGCGAGCGGCATTCCCGGCACCCTCGACGCTGTGGCGGTCGTTCGAGCGGGTGCCAACCCGGATCTGGCGGCAACTGCTCCGTCGGTCAGCGACCGCCTGCGATCCCGGCGAGC